>CAYOZN010000015.1:103921-117146 GCA_964408455.1 uncultured Planctomycetaceae bacterium | reverse complement strand
AAACGACAACAGGATACCCCTGACTGGAGATTGGCCTGGCTAGATGATTATCAGGAACCGATGGACGCGGGGCGGCGCGGCGGCGGCGGGTGGCATGCTCTCGCGGTACTCCGCTTGAGCATGCGTGCTAGCGGAGGACGTTTCGCGGATGATTGATCACGGCGGCTGCTACATCGATCCCGGCGCGCCGGGAAACAACCGCGAGAGCTTCGGACGAGATGACCGTCTTGAACACTGGTGACGTTGGATCGTTACATCGACGAGCGGCCGAGGATGATGAACCTGTTCGACCCCGAGGTTGGCGACGACGACCGGCCGTTCTATTACACCATCGACCGCATGTACAACGTCCGCTCGATCGTCGATCGCGCCGGGGCCATCGTCGAGCGCTACGCCTACGACCCGTATGGCCGGCCGCCATGCCATTCGGGACAGCTACCGGTTTCTGTGCGCCTTCTTTGTCTTCTTCCGCGGTCGCCCAGGCGGCAGGGCCCGCAGCCGTCGGCCCAGGCGGGATTCGATTTTCGCCACAAAACTATCAGTGCCGAGCGGGCGACCCGCCCAGGTGCAGGCGCGAATCGCCCGCACCACATCCTCATCCTCGGGCCGCGTCAGTTCATTTCGCCAGTTCAGCCGTCGCGCCGCCTGCCGCCACGCCGCCATTTCCAGCATTCCCGCGCCGCCATCCCCGCCGGATTCGTCCTCACCCACGTGTGCCGCCGCGCTCGACCACGGGTATCGCCAGGCCCGCCGGACCAGGCGTGCCCGCACCGGGTTTCGCTCGACATACACCATCGTGCGCCAGAAATGGACATCGTCGAGCGGGCAGGAGTAAAATCGGTTGGCCCACAGGTGGCCGGAGCGGCGGCGGAGACGATTGATGTAGTTGCTGTGCCGGCGGTGTGCCTGCCCGACGGCACGGGCGAGGCCGTCGGCGCTCCGCGGGATGAGCACGAGGTGGACGTGGTTGGTCATCAGGCAGTAGCCGGCGAGGGCGACGCCGAAACGGCTGCATTGTTCGCGGAGGGTGTCGAGATAGACGCGGCGGTCATCATCGACGAAGAACGTGGCCTGGCGGTTGTTGCCGCGATGGGTGATGTGATGCGGGGCGTTCGGAATGACGACACGGGCGATGCGGGGCATGACGGCGGAGTGTACACGGGTGAAGGATGAGGGTCAAGAAACCGGTAGCTGTCCCTGGATTTGTACCAGTGCAGTGGCATGCTTAATATGAAAAGTGACGTTCGACTGCCTGTCGTATCAATTTGGCTTATTGTTGCACTTCTGCAGCTGGGCTGTGTAGTCTGTGTAGCAACAGTTAACTGGGTGCGTGGTCCAGTTGCGATGCTTGCGGCAACTTCCATGGCAATGGCTGTGCTACTGATACGTCCGCAATCCAATTGCTCGAAGCTGATCACCATTCCGACCGGGCTCCGTCTTTTTATCGTCAGCTACTGCTACTTGTTAGCAGGTTCAATCGCTTCGTCGGCTATCTGGTTGGCGCTGTTATGGACTGCAACGGGAGTCGGAGTATTCATTCCGGGTACGGCTCTAAGTCTCGGTACCATCGCCGGCTTGATGGGTATAGTGGTTGCGTTGTCTTTGAAGCCCGCCCACGCCGGCTCGGGAGATATAACCGAATTGCGTTGACGATTGCCGGATAAAAAAAGGCGGCGTACGCTCGGGATCTTGGAAGAGAATAAGGTATCACCCATTAGCCGCTCCCGTGTCAAGGGCAGAGTATATCCATAGACGAATTTCTTTTCTGACGAGTTCGTCCTGTTTGTCAACATCCAGCGTCACAACCGTCGATGCGCGCCCGGGTTCCCAATGCGGTGGTTGTCGAATCGCAGACGCGCACCAGTCACCCATCAGTGACGGACAATTCAAACGTGTCAGGTTGAATTTCTCAATAGCGACGTACGACTCCTACGGTCCCGGCGCGCCGGGACTCATTCGCGAGTCGTGGGCCGCGCCGACATGGTCGACTTCGGCCGCAGCTCCAGCATGGACATACCCGGCACAACAGCGCCAAGAATGCGACCATCTGGGACCCGCGGGCGGATGGCGACGATGATGGCGACGTCGATGATGATGACACCGACGTCCTGACCGACAAGATCGGCTACTACGTCGGCGCGCCGACCGTCGCCCAGGCCTTCAGCGACGTGGACAACCCCTTCATGTTCCAGGGCCGCCCGCACTTCGCCATCGACACGGCGGCCAGCGCGACGGCGGGCAAGCTGATGCTGAACGACCACCGGGCGCGGTTCGCCGATCCGGTGATCGGGAGGTGGGTGACGAGGGATCCGCTGCCTCGTAACGGTTTGAATGGAGCGTGACTCCGCGCCCGCTCGGAACGGGCAGGGACGCCCGCACCACTTAACCCCGATCTGGAGTCCGAACGCCGGTACTAGCCCTTTTCGATGCCAAGTTAACACCAGTTCACCTGCTTTTTACATGAAAGCGAGGCCGGTTGTTGGCGTGCGTCGTGGCTTGCCTTTTCGGACAGGGCAGGCCACGATACTCGCGAACGGGCAACTTGCAACTTCGCGGATACGCAACTTCACGCCGGCCCCATCGTGGCGACCGGCGCTTTTTTACATCTCTGGAAAGGAGTTCGCCATGCACAGATGTGTTCTGTTCGGCGCTGTCATCAGCGCGCTGGTCTGCGGCCGCGCGGCAGCCGATCCACCCACGCAACCCGAGTCCATCGACCTGTCGCAGGTCATCAAAATGGCCGCGGGGGCCACGCCCGCCGTGGCCACGTCCGACTCGTCGCTGCCGAAGTTTGAAGACGTGACCAAGGACATGTCGTCGACAAAGGGCTTCTTCACGCTCTGGTCCTATCCAGCGGAAGCGAAGGACAAGGACTCGGAGAAGCTGCTCGCCCAGATTCCCGCCGCCTTCCTCGGCGAGAAGTTCATGATCTCGATCAGCTTCTCCGGCGGCGGCTTCTTCACCGGTTTCCCGCTGGAAGAACGCGTCGTGCAGTGGGAGCTGCTGGACAAGCAACTCGTGCTGGTGGAGCCGGAGACGCGCTTCGTCGTGCAGGACAGGAACACCGTCGGCGACGTGGTCAGCCGCACCTATCCCGATCGCATTCGCGTTGCCGTGCCGATCGTGACCAAGAGCCCGTCCGGCGATCCGGTCATTGACCTCGGCAACATGCTCAAGAGCGATTTTGCCGACATCGGATGGATGTCGTTTGCCATGCCCGGCATGGGCGGCGGCGGCGGCATCAACGCCGCGCTCAGCAAGTGGTCCAAGAAGAAGACCTTCGAACTCAACACCGAGATCGGCGTCGAGCTGGCCATCGGCCGCGCCTCGCCGCCCGGTTCATTCGACAAGAAGCTCGTCCACTACAGCTTCTGGAAGCTGCCGCAGACCAGCTACCAACCGCGGCTTGCCGACGATCGCGTCGGCTACTTCCTCACCGCCAACCAGGACTGGTCAAAGCCGACCGACAGCCGCGACATCTTCAATCGCTACATCGATCGCTGGCAGCTGGAGAAGCGCGATCCCAGCCTGAAGATGTGCGAGCCGAAGAAGCCGATCGTGTTCTACATCGAGAAGACCGTGCCGGTCCGCTTCCGCCGCGCCGTGCGCGACGGCATCCTCGAATGGAACAAGGCCTTCGAGAAGTGCGGCTTCGTGAACGCCGTCGAAGTGCGCCAGCAGACGCACGACAACGAGTGGAAGGACCTCGATCCGGAAGACATGCGGTATGCGTTCTTCCGCTGGATCGTGACGGGGGCCGGCTTCGCGATGGGGCCGCACCGTGCCAATCCCTTCACCGGCCAGATATACGATGCCGACATCATCTTCGACGATTCGATGGTGCGCTACTTCGAGCAGAGCGCGGCGAACCTGCTTCCCGAGGCCGCGATGTCGATGAAGCTCGCCGATCCCGCGCGGTCGGCGTTCATCGAGCGCTTTCCGCAGTTCGGCAGGCCGCTGCGCGACTGGACCACTTTTAACTTCGACAGCGGGGAATCCGAGCAGGTGCGCGAGGCCGTCCGCAAGCGCCTCCAGCAGCGCGGCCGCCACCTGTGCGATCATGCCCACGGCATGTGCCACCAGGTCGCCTTTGG
The DNA here is from genome assembly GCA_964408455.1 of uncultured Planctomycetaceae bacterium. GTDB lineage: Bacteria > Planctomycetota > Phycisphaerae > UBA1845 > UTPLA1 > CAYOZN01. Next base: position 113,052 of record CAYOZN010000015.1, on the reverse strand, counting down.
CCGGGCCTTGCTGACCGGCCAGCCGGCCGAAGTCATCGAGGATTTCCTCTACGACGTGGTGAAGGAAGTGGTCATGCACGAAGTCGGCCACACTTTGGGCCTGCGGCACAACTTCAAGGCCAGCAGCGTCTGGTCGCTGGAGGAGATTCAGCGCCGCCGTGCCGAGGGCCTGGCCACGACGGGTTCGGTCATGGACTACAACCCGGTGCTGTTCTTCAAGGACAATGCCCACAAGGGCGATTTCCTGACGTCCACCGTTGGCCCGTACGATTACTGGGCCATCGAATACGGCTATCGGCCTGCGGATGGCTCGTATGAATCGAAACCCGGCAAGAATGCCGAGCCGGCCGCCGAGGCGTCGAAGACGGCCGATACGGGCGGCACGCCCGATGCCGCCCCGGCCGCCGCAGGCGTGGCCGCAGCGAGTGAGGAGATTCCCGCCGACGTTCTTGCCAAGCTCCCGCCCGAAGTGCGCAAGCTGATCGAAGCCCGCGGCGCGACGCTTGGCCGTGCCGGCGGCGCGACACCAGCGACGCCGGGCAAGAAATCGGCCGCCAGCGCCTTTGCCGGCGCCAATCCCGCCGAAGCCAAGATGCTCCAGGAAATCGCCTCTCGCGCGGCGGAGCCGGAACTGGCCTATGCGACCGACGAGGACACGACCATCCTCGGCGCAGATCCGAGGGCCAATCGCTTCGACATGGGCGCCGATCCGCTCGACTGGGCGAAGACACGCGTCGATCTCATCGATCATCGCCTCGCCAGCATCCTCGACTGGGCCGTGCGCGACCAGGAGAGCTGGTATCACCTGCGGCAGTCCTTCATCAGCCTGCTCTTCGAGAAGGCGACGGTCCTGGATTATGTCGGCCGCTACATCGGCGGTCAGCACACCAGCCGCACCCATCGCGGCGATCCCAATGCCGAGCCGCCGCTGCGCCTGGTCGATCCGAAGGTGCAGCGCGACGCCCTGGCGTTCATCGAAAGCAGCCTGTTCAACGATCGCTTCTTCAACTTTACGCCCGACCAGTTGAACCACCTCGCGGCGCCGCGCTGGTGGCACGATGGCGCCTCCATCTCATACGTGGTGGACTATCCCATCCACGACCTGATCGGCATCCTGCAATGGTGGAACCTGTCGGACCGGCTGTTCCCCTACACCCTGCGCCGCATTCACGACGCGGAGCTGAAGGCGACCAGCAGCGACAGGTTCACGCTGGCCGAGTACATCCAGCGCGTGCAGAAGGGTTGCTGGGATGATGTCACGGCCAAGCGCGTGGGCAGCGGCACATGGACGGATGAATCGCCGTACCTGTCGAGCATTCGGCGATCGCTCCAGCGCGAATACCTGAGCCTGGTCGAGCCGCTGCTGCGCACGCCACCGGGGAACGTCGTCTCGGCGGACATTCACGCCATGGTCCAGCATGCCGTGCGGCAGCTTGGCGACCAGATCGACGCCACGCTGGCCGCGGCCAAAGGTTCGGGCGATAGCCGGCTCGACTTCGCGACGCAGGCACACCTGACGGCGTGCAAGTCGCGCATCGAGCGCATGCTGGCGCCGGAGCTGACCGAGTACCGCGCGGCCGGCATGGGCTTCTGACCCGGGCCGGATGCTGTGGAAGGGTACCATGCCTGAGCACAGCGAGGGCATGCGGTGCCCGCAAAAGGCATGGCTGCGGGTAAGTCAACAAAGAAGAACCGGGCGGATCGCACGTCGATCCGCCCGGTTCTTTTCACGTTCACAGGCCATTGAAAACTGCCGCAAGCCTGCCGTGCCCGCTCACGCCTGCCTCAGACCTTGGAGCGGGCTCTTTAGAAACGACCGATGGCAGCCGGGGCACAGGTCAAACCGCATCTGCCGAAACACCTGGTCCTCTATCTCGTCCATCGAGCGTTTCGACAGTTCGTCGATGAGGCGGCGCATCTCGGCCTGGTGGTCGCGCTGGAGGTCCTCCTGCGTGATCTCCAGCCGGCCCGCCGCCGCAAAGGCCTCGATCTTGAGAATGAAGTGGTTCGAGCCGTCTCGAGCCAGGTCGATGCCGCAGCCATCGCACCGATAGCGGATCATTCGCCAAACTCCCCGGCAGGCAGGCACATGCCGGAGCCGCCTCCACGGCGAACCCGCGGCCGCACATTGTTTGCACGGTAAGGGAGTGCCGCGACAGGTTCAATCCCGGTGCTCATCCCGCCATCAGCGCGGCCATGCCCAGGCCGCATTCCGGACAGCGGCCGGCATCGAGCGAGGCGCGGAGATCGTAGGCGCACTTCGGGCACAGACCGGGCCGGGTGGACCGGCAGAAGGCGAGGACGAGACTGTTGGCGAAGAGCGAAGCGACGGGGAAGACGAGCCAGTCTGGGGCGACGAACTTCGCCGGCACCAGGTTGTCCAACGTGAGCAGCGATAGAGGCAGTGCCAGGACTATGGTCAGTGCCCCGGCGGCGACACCCGCGGCGAACATGCGCGCGCCCCCGGCATGGCCGCCGAACAGCCGCCGCGGTCGGCGGAAATGGGCGATGTTGGCCAGCAGCAGGGCGAGCGCGGCCGGCAGCAGGCAGAGTTGCACGAGATCGGATGCGAGCAAAGGCCAGGCCGTATCGCTGAAATAGTGGAGATTGCCGTCGACATACCGGACGAAAGTGCCCCGGTATGCCCGATGGTTCAGGAGAGGGATCGCAAGCAGCACGACGAACTGGGCGAAGGCAAAGCGAAGCATGTGTCGTCTCCTTCGGGCGCCTGCACAAAAAGCAATTGGTCACTCGGACCAGTGGCCTGGCGACGCGGGCACGTCTACAGTTCTGGCCGCTGGTGCGGGAATCCCTGCGGCCGCTGGTGCGAGAATCCCTTCTCGCACCCTCGCTCGCCGGACTTCCTTCCGGCGGCTGTTCCACGCTGCAACTCCCTGCCCGCTCAAGGTACCAGTACGCCATCCGACCGGCTGCCCAGCCAGACCGGCGGCGGCGGCGGCGGGGGAGGATAGACCCAGTTTGCCATGCGCGAGAACGGCTCCATCGACGTAAGCCTCCGACTCCACGGCCCATTCAGTCGCCAGCCGAACAGCGATCCGGTGGTGCTCACGATGGCGATCGTCGCGGCCACGCCGCACAACAAGCGGGCCGCGCGCCGGCGCACTCTCGCCAGGCCGACCGGGCAATCCTCCAGCAGGATGGTGCCGTCCGCACGGCGGTATGCATGCACGCAGAGGCCGCCGTTTTTCTCGTATAGCGCGCCGACTTCTTCCGGTGTCATGGCGGTGACGTTGTACACGTGCTTTTCGCACTGGCGGCAGAATCGGACCTGGTCATTGCCCTCCATCGTGTCCCAGCCGACCGGGCACGGCGAGGCGATGCGCGGCTTGTCGAGCAGGTTGATCGTGCGTGCCACGTGTACGTCCTCCGGCCACACGCTTCCGCGTCCGAACCGGTCTGTGAAGTCAAATCTACTGACCAGCGTTCGGCTCACATGCAGGCGCTTGCCGCGCGGCGTTACCGGCGGTCGATGGATCGGACGGGGCGTCCGGCGGGCTGGGCAGACTGACGTAGCCCAGCGCCGCGAAATCACCCATGATGACTCGACCGCGCATCGGAACCGGCGCGGGAGGCGGCGGTGCAAACCAGGCGGCCAGACGCGAGAAGGGCTCCATGCCGCTCAGCTTCCGGTTAATCGGCGAAGGCAACCGAATGCCCAGCGCCGCGCCCGCCGATACGACGAGCCCCAGCCCCGCCGCGATGCCGCCCATCAGCCAGCGAATCCGCCGCCGAACCGCCGCCAGACCAACCGGACAATTGCCCATCAGCAGCGTCCCGTCGGCGCGCTGATAGGCGCGGGCGCACAGATCGCCATTCTTCTCCCGCACCAGGGCGGCGGCGGCATCCGGCTCCATATCCACGAGATTGTATACGTGCTTCTCGCAGCGATCGCAGAAGCGAACGCGGTCGTCGCCGTTCATCTCTTCCCAGCGAGCCGGGCACGGCGACGCGATGCGGGCGTTGTGGAGCAGGTTCAGCGACTTGGCCATAGTGCTCTCCCTGATGGCGCCCCCGACCAATATACGCGCCGGCCAGGCGGCGGGTTGAGATTGTTTGCCGGAATCCGCAGAGTTCCAGGCCGTGCCCGTCCCCCTGCGGTGTGGCCTGGCAGTTGGACGTCAGTACGGGCGACGCGTTCCATCTGCCGGTTGGATTTGGGAAAGTTCTGCGGTCCCAGGGTCCTGCGTGGCCGCCAGTCCCGAATAAAACGCCCCGCAAGGCCAATAAAGGGCGGGATCAGGCACGTTCGGACAGCGGGGCGTTGAAAGTATCGCTGGTATATGCCACTTCGGATGAAGCCTCGAGAACTCCCCGGATTCGGGGGATACCGGGCGTCATGACGGAACGGTGAGCACATCTAATGGGTAGAGCGGCAGTCGTGGCGTTGCGGTGGCGAGCGGCATTGTCTGTCACGTTGGCTACCGCCCGTCTCAGCGCGCCCCGGTTTGTCTCGGATTGCCTCACGTATTTTTCCGTGAGGCGCCTCACCCGGACGCGGAAAGCGAGTCTTCGATGCGATGCCCCCGACGCCCGCGGGAAAAATCATGAAGAATTTTTTGGTTCGCCGGCTTCGTGAACGCCCGGCCAGGAAGGACGTGGCCACGGACCGATTCGTTGACGTCACCGATGTTCCATTCTCGGGAGGCAGAAACATGCGTGAATTCCGGCCCTTCATTCTTGCGGCAATGTTCGTCTGCGTCGGAGGCAATGTGGTGTCGCGGGCACAGGAGGACGTGGCCCACGTCGGCTCGCAGGACCTGCGGGCAGCCGGGGATGAATTGAAGCGGTACTTTCTCATCGGCCCGCACGAGGGAGAGAAGGCGCCGGGGATGGGCTGGAAGCTGCTGCTGGTGCTTCCGGGCGGGGATGGCAGCGCCGAGTTTCTTCCATTCGTCAAGCGCGTCTTCGATAAGTCAGTGCCGCACGGATGGCTCGCGGCCCAACTCGTCGCGCCAAAGTGGGACGAGAAGCAGGCGCAGCAGCTCGTGTGGCCGACCGAAAGGAGCCCGTGGAGCGGAATGAAGTTTTCGACCGAGGCATTCATTGACGCGGTGGTCGAAGACGTGAAAAAGCAGCACGAGCTGGACGGGCGTTGCGTGTTTACGCTGTCGTGGTCCAGCGGCGGGCCGGCGGCCTATGCGGCCGCCCTGCGCGAAAAGACGCCGATCACGGGTTCCTTCGTGGCGATGTCGGTGTTTCATCCGAAGAAGCTTGACCTGGAGCACGCAAGGGGGCACGCGTTCTATCTGTACCAGTCGCCGGACGACAAGGTCTGCCGGCTGAGCTTCGCCAAAGCCGCGCGAAAGGCACTCAAGGCCGCGGGCTCGGGCGTAAAACTGGTGGAATATGAAGGCGGCCACGGATGGCACGGGAATGTGTTTGGCGACGTTCGCGCCGGACTGAAATGGCTGGAAAAGAACGCCGGCAGGGTGAAGGCCGACAGTGGTAAGGGCGACAAGGGTAAGGCCCACACTGCGGAAAAGAAGCGGGGCAGCGCAAAGAAAAAGAGCGGCAAGAAAACGGCGGCAAAGGACGCCGTCGAGAATCTGGTCGCCAACGGCGACTTTGAAGATGAAACCGAGGGATGGCTGATCCTGAATAACTCGGGCCGCGCCGATGTGTCCGTGGAGAAGGCGAAGGGCGCCACCGGCAAGTGCTTGAAAATTGAAAAGACCGGCGGCATGCCGATGGACGTGATGCGCTACAACATCGATGTCCTGCCGGCGGGCGGAAAGGTGGAGGTCTCCGCGAAGCTGAAGGGGCGCGAGGTGAAGAATGCGTTTTTCAAGTTCTTCATCTACGACGAAAACGGCGAGACGCTGCTGGAGGACGTGGACATTACCCGGATCTCAGGGACGTCCGGCTGGAAGGCGTATTCCAGAACATTCGACGTGCCGGCGAATGCCAGAAGCGCGGCGGTCATGATCGTGATGGTGCTGGATGGCGAATTGTGGGTCGACGAGGTCAGCGTGAAGGAGAGGGATTAAGGGAAAAATTGGAGTTCGAGGCAAGTGAGGATCATCGAATCGACCGACGAATTTCATTCGTCGTCGCCGCTGTCGGCGGCGGCCGGACGATCGGCCTGACCGCGGCCCGAGGGCAGACCACTGGCACAACCCAGCTTCGACGGACCGCGCAGGAACTCAACGATCCGCCGGCCAGTGCGCTCTTTGACACCGGGCGCAAACTCCTCGATCGAACTGGAGAGCGGTCGCTCCGACCGGAAGATCGCCTTGTATGCATTGCGCACTTCGAGCACTTCGGCCGGCGTGAATTGCCCCGAACGCCGCAGACCGATCGCGTTGTAGCCCACGATCTGCGACTGGTACCAGGCCTTCATGTAGGGCGGAATATCCTTCGATACCAGCGTGCATGCCCCGATCATGACGAACTCGCCGATGCGCGCGAACTGATGGACCATGCCGTAGCCGCTGATGATGACGTTGTCGCCGACGGTCACATGTCCGGCGAGCGCCGCGCAGTTGTAAAGCTTGACGTTGTTGCCCACTTCGCAGTTGTGACCGATGTGCGAATAGGCGAGGATGAAGCAGTTCTCGCCCACGACGGTCGTCGATTCCGGCTGCGTGCCGCGGTGAATGGACGCGCACTCGCGGATGATGGTGCCGGCGCCGATTTTGCAGTAGGAGCGCTCCCCGGAAAAGTGAAAATCCTGCGGCAGATGTCCAACGATCGCGTTGGGATGAATCTGACAGCGATCGCCAATCTCGGTCCAGCCGGAGAGGTAGGCGTTCGGATAGACCTTCACATGCTCGCCGATTTTCACCGCGCCCTCGATATTGACATACGGGCCGATGTCGGCGGTGGAAGCGATCTGGGCCTGTCGGTCGATGATGGCGGTGGGGTGGATGGGCATGAGAATTCCTGCGCTAAGCCTCTATACTTCCGGAGATTCTGATTGCAATTCGGACGTCTTCGCCGCGCGCGTCGGGCTGCGTGCTGCGCGCCAGCGGCGAAACAGCGGCATTCTATTCGGCAACGGCGGCTTGAGAACAGGCAGGAGCTTATGGGCGCTTTGCGTGCCTTCCGGAGACAGACATGCCTGCTGCTGGTCTTGCTGTCTGCCGCCAGTTGCAGCCGCCTCGAACCGTACGATCTGGTGCTGGCTCGGCTACCGGCGGCGAATTTTCTAATGATTGACGGCCGGAGCGTTTACGTCGAGCGCCAGGGGACGGGAGATCCGCTGGTGCTGATCCACGGCTTCGGCGGCTCGACTTACTCGTGGAACGATGTGGCCGACGGCCTGTCAGCATCCTTTGACGTTATTGCGCTGGATCTGAATGGCTTCGGTTACACGCAGCGGCCGAGTTCGAGCGAGCCGTACACGCTGGTCGGACAGATGTTGCTGGTGGAGCAGGTATTGGACGCGCTGGCCGTCGAGCAGGCGCACATCGTGGGGCATTCCTACGGCGGGGCGGTGGCCATGCTGCTGGCGCAGGAGCGACCGGAACGTGTTCGGCGGCTGGTCCTGGTGGACGGCGGGCGCGCCGCCACGGGCACCGGCGCCCCCATGGCACTTGGCCCTATGGTGCCCGCCTGCTGGTCGGATGTGCTGGCGTTCGCGCTGGAGCAGTTGGCGCTGACGCCCTCGGGTGTTCGCGGCTTCCTCGAGCAGAGCACCTGGAACGACGCGGTGGTGACGGACGAACTCGTGGATGAATATCTGAAGCGGCTGCGGGCAGAAGGGCTCGCCGATGCGCTCCGCGGGTTGCTAGAAGCGGGCTCGGCCCCGGTACCGGAAATTGTGGCCGCGCGGGTGTCATCGCCCACCCTCATCATCTGGGGGATGTACGACGAGATTCTTCCGGTGACCACGGGCGAGGCACTTGCTGAAGACCTGCCAAACGCGCGGCTGGAAATCTTTGAAGACTCCGGACACCTGCCGATGCACGAGGAACCGGGGCGCTTCGTACAGGCGGTGGCGGATTTCGCGCAGGAGTAAGCGGCTTTCCGCCACGGACCGGCGGGTTCCCGGTCCTTCGGCAGGCCGCGGTTCACCCCGCTCGTGCGCTACGAACGAACGGGTGAAACCATTTAGCATTTCATTGCTGCCAACGCGACTGATCCAGGAAGTCGCCGCGCGCGTGTCTGCGCAGAATCGGTAGCCGGATTCATTCGCGATATCAGTAGTGTGAAATAGGGGATTTCCACTATCGCTCGCTTGGATTCTCCGCACCTTCCGCCGTGCACATTCGGCCGCCCGCCGCTTCCTGCATTGTTATGCAAAAATTTTTTTCCCCCGGCATCCGCGCCCCTCGATCAGTGTCGCAACGCTGGCAACGGTGCTGCGATGCCTTGCGAACAACCGGCATCGGCAGCATTACGCCGCGTGCAAGACCGCGATCGCAATGCTGAAAAGCGGCCAAAGTACTGCGGTTGCACCATCCGTTCACCCGCCCGTCGCCGCGTAAATTCCGGCTGAAACTCGCGCGATCTTTGCACAATTTCGCGAAACCGTTGCTGGGGCGCTTGCCGATGGAAGCGGGCAGCTGACTTATCGGTCGAGTCCGGGTTCGTCCGGTCTCGAGACCCGTTCGAAGGGATCGAGAGCGGGGCCAGGCAGCGGTTTCCGGGACCGCGTCGCGCGTCGCGAACTGGCCGGACCAACTCAGGTATTTTTCACAACGAGGAGAATTGCATGTTCAACTACGCCTCTTCAACCCCAACCATGGTGCCAAACACGGCCACCGGGCCGATGAACGGTACCGGCCGGCTGTCCGAATTCGGCAATGTCGGCAGCTATGCCACGCTGACGCCCGGCACGATCGCCGCCAACCAGCCGTTGTACCTCTCGCCCTTCTGCAACACCGCCGTTCCGCAGGTCGCGCCCTATCAGAACATCGCGCCCATGTGGAATACGCCGGTCGCGCCGGTGCAACCGGGCATGATTCCGCCGGTCGGCCTGAACACCGCGCCATTCAACAATCCAGTCGTGAACCACCCGCTGGTCAACCCGTTCGTGAACAATCCGTTCGTGTCGAACCCGCTGATCAACCCGATGTTGAGCCCCTCGTTCAACTGCTTCGGAACGCCGTACGCGGGCATCCCGACGCCGTACACGTATCCGACGGGCGGCATTCCGTTCGCATCGA
>CAYOZN010000015.1:0-103821 GCA_964408455.1 uncultured Planctomycetaceae bacterium | reverse complement strand
ATCTCGCCGTTCGCTTCGATGTACGGCACGCTGCCGTATTCGACGATCGGCCTCAATGGCTTCGCAGGGACGTATCCGGCGACGCCTTTTGGCCATCCTGCGACGATTGCGGCCCTGACGGGCACGATTCCGGGTGCCATCAATGCCCTCACCATCGCGAACAGCATGCCGTTTGGCATTCAGTCGCAGGTTCCCTTCGGCGGAATCAACCCGCTGACGACGATCAACCCCTGGACCGCGCAGAACACGATCCCCTTCGGCGTGAATCCCTGGAGCACCACTGCCACGTTGCCGGCACCCGTCGCCGGCATTCCCGGTATCGGTGTCAATCCCGTCGCGAATAACGTCTCGAGCGCCTGGAACGTGAATCCGTGGCTCGGCGGCATCACCAATCCCCTCGTCAATCCGGCTCACATTTACGGAATGAACCCCATCCACAGCCTGGTCAACCCGATCACCAGCCTGTTGAACCCGATGGCCGCGCTGAACTCCACGCTGGCCTGGGGCGGCATCAACCCGCTGATGAACCCGCTGGTGAACCCGCTTGCGACGACGCCGTGGAACACCATCGCCGCGGCCTGCGGCATTTCGCCGATCGCTTCGATGCTGGGCGGCGGCATCGAGTCGATCGTGCCCGGCATGAATCGATTTGGCGGCATCTCGCCGATCTTCGGCGGCTTGGGCGTGCCGAACATTCCCGGCATGGTCCCCGGCCTGTTTCCGGTGCCGAACGCCGGCGTGAACACGCTGTTCGGTGGATGCTGCGGCGTCTGCTGACGATCGATGGCGCCACTGGCGCCGGCCTGATGGCCGTCGCACCTCCCAAGCGGGGCGCGACGGCCATCGGTACCGTTTTCTGGAAGGGCGGAAGTGCCGGCAGCGCGTCACCATCGGGCGACGGCCGGCGGAGTCCGGCCGGTGGAACCGGCGGGGCGCGGCAGCGCGGCCGTGTCGGCGGTCTGGCGATGCCGCGGCGATGGCAACCAGAAAGTGTGCAACGCGTTTGCCCTGCAATCGGGTGATGTCAAAGAAAGGCAATGGCCATGAACTTCGTACGACAACGACTTGCGACCCTGCAAAACCGGGCGACGGATTTGCAGGACGGGCTCAAGCGATGGGCCCTCTACTGCGACGATGTGCCGCCCAGTTTCGAGAAGAAGCTGCGCGAGCGGCTGGTGCCCGCCGAGCGGGCGAGCTTCGACACCGACCAGGAACTGGTCAAAGATCGGCTGCGGCCGGTCGCGGTGCAGCTCAAGACGCTTTGCCGCTGGTATGAATACGTTCACGAGAAGATCGCCGAGCAGATCGAGACGGCGAAGTCGCTGATGGCGCAGGGGCGGGCGCAGGAATGCCTCAACGTGCTCAACGACGTCGAGCGCCGCATGATCGCTCCCAATGAAGTCACGCTCGGCTACGTCTTTCGCATGTTCGGGCAGTACGCGAGCCACGAATATCACCAGAAGCTGGCGGCGATCGACGCCGTCATCCGCGAGCTGTACCTGCCGATCGTGAAGCAGGCGCACCAGCGCAGCCTGGTGGCCAAGGAGACGATGGCGCTCACGCCCGTCGCCTATCTGACCGACACGATCGACGGGGCGTGCACCTGGCGGACGCATGCCCGCATGTCGATGAACACGGGGCGGGCGCTGCCGATCTCGCTGATCGGGGTGCCGCGCACGCTGCTCGCGCAGCCGTGGAACCTGGCGGCGATCGCGCACGAGGTCGGTCTGGCGGTCTATTCCGACATAGGACTCAACTGGGAAGTGGCCAGCAAGCTGGGCACCGAGGCCATCAGCAGCGGCGTGTCGCCGCAAACGGCGCCGGTGTGGGCGAAGTGGCACGAGATCATCTTCGCCGACGTGTTCGGCACGCTGAAGCTCGGGCCGGCCTACGTGTCGGCGATGGTCGAGCTGCTGGGCTCGAACCCCACGACGGCAATGGCCTGCGACGTCAATTCCGCGACGCCGCCTGCATGCGTGCGCTGGCACATCATGCTCCAGACGCTCGCCCATACGAACTTCGAGCATCAGGCGCGCGAGCTGCGTGACCAGATCCAGTTGATCTGCGGCGATGCGAACCAGATCGCGGCCCGCGGCGGCGCCATCATCATGACGCTGATCAACGAGTGCCGCGCGATCGCCGGCGTCGTCGCCTTCAGCCCCTGCCAGCGGCTGGCCGGCGGGCGGCTGGTGGACGTGATCGGGCCGTTCCTCGCGGCCGAGCAGGGCAATGCGACCAAGGTGAAGGACCTGCTGCTGGCGGGCGACGAGTCGATCGCCGACGACGAGAAGTTTGCGTGGGTCAAGCCGATCGGCGAGACGGCGATTGCCGCGCCGATCGTGCTGGCGGGCATCCGGCTGGCCTTCGATGCGACGATCGACTTCGACGCGTCGCGGCGGGCCTGGGTTCGCTTCTGGTGCCTGGCCGAGCACGTGACGCAGACGGTGGACTCGACGCGGGAACGCGAAGACCGCGAGTTCGCCCCCGGCGACGCGGTGCTGAAGAGCATCGCCCAGAAGTCGATTCCGACGTTTGTGACATCACCCATCGATCGACCGGTCGCGATGGTCTAGTCTGTCGGCGGCTGCCTCTCTCCCCTCCTTGCGAAGGGGGGCAGGGGGGGTTCCTCCGTCGATGGAAAAAGACCGTTGACACTGTCGCCATCCAGGGCGGAGCCGCTGGTGGTGTGACGATCCGATCGCAACATTGAATGGGCAAACCGACGCCCCCGCCGCGCGCGATGCGCGGCGGGGGATTTTTTCTTAGTGTTGGTTCTAGAAGCGGTCTCCCGCCAGTTCAGAATAGGAGTAAAATGGAAGTTATGAAACGGAGCAAGTATTAAGAGCAGGGCCAACAAAGTATGGCATTTTTCTTCGTTGTATCATTAATGCTGATCGTTGTGGTGTTTGCTGCATATCGTTCCGGCCGGAAGCGCAATCGCTTCGACATGATTTTCTTTTTTTGCATCATTATCGCCGGCGGCACCGTTCTGCTCGGTGCAGCAGCATTTTTAGATGAGTGGCTCGAGTGGAAGGACTTGGACGGCTATCTCTTCACCGACATTGAGAGGATCGACTCGCGTTATATGAATAAGGAGCGGGTACCCGGTGGTACCATCTACGAGTGGCGGGTTCCGGGCCGCACATCGGGAAGGATGCTCCGCCGCGATTTCGAACCTCGCGTTGCCCTGGCAGACAGCGTGGTCGAAAGCGTGCTGTATGGCCTGGCAATTTCTCTGATTGGATTGGTTGTTCGAGGTTTGAGCGTTCGGCGTATGGGGAGTCGGCTGAAAAAGGACCACTGCTACTCATGCGGCTACAACCTTACCGGCAACAGCAGCGGCAGATGCCCCGAATGCGGGGTCAGTTCAACCAACGGCGCGGTGACCGCGCGCGGGACAATTGCCTCAGTTCTGCGCACTCTCAGCTCGATCGGGTTTATTCTGGCCGCGTGTTTGTGGTTGTCCAGCATTTCTTGGGGTCTGTGGATCAGCGGCCAGCGACGATTCGTTTTGATCAACGCCGGAGCAATTGGATTCGGCTGGACTGCCGAGTCCATGACGCCCTCAGATGAACTTTCGCGCTTCAAGCGTTGGGAAATCCTTTCGAAGTCTAAACGAGGCAGGTTGATGCGAGCGTCAGCCGTTCAGATGTGGAGAAATAACGTCTCTGTCGAATCGGCCACCGAAGGGTTGAAGTGGGTTGAGTTCACGTCTCCAGCAGATGCTCAGTCGGTCATTGACACGTCCAATGGTCCATTGGCGTACACTTCCGTGCTGATTCCGCTTTGGCTGCCCGCTGCTTTGTTTGCTGTAGCATGTGCACTGACGGGACTTCTTGCTCGACGCAAACATGACCGAACGGGCATTCACGCGCAAGCTCATTGACAAGAACCCAGATTTGCTGCGTACTCCAACGGCAGCTCATGCTCCGTTTTGGGTATGAACCGAAGCGTGCATTCTGATGCTGCTAGGATAGCGAGCTGGCATGCGCAAGTTCGTCGGACAAACCATCCTGATCACCGGTGCCTCCAGCGGTCTGGGGGCGGCGATGGCGCGGCGCTTTGCGCGGGAGGGGGCGCGGCTGGTGCTGGTTGCGCGGCGTCGTGACAGGCTGGAGGCACTGGCGGCGGAGCTGCGCGCGGCGCATGCAGCGGAGATGTCCGCCGCCGCGCAGGCGCAGAACCAGGCCGCCTATGCTTCTTCCGGCGCGCCGGGGCAAGGGGGGGAGGCCTGTCTGCTGATCGTGGAAGATCTGCGGGCGGAAGGTGCGCCGGAGCGGATTGTCGAACGCGTCGCGGCCGCGGGGCTGCACGTGGATGTGCTGGTCAACAATGCCGGCGTGGGCGAGTACGGCGAGTTTGCGGCGGCCGATGCGGAAGCGCTGGAGGGCATGCTGCGGCTGAATGTGCTTGCCCTGGCGCGGCTGACGCGGCTGGTGGTGCCGGGGATGATCGAGCGGTTTTCACCGGTTGGTCACCAGACTTCACTGGCTGGTCACCACGCTTCACCGGTTGGAAACCGGTGCCACAGGGATTCAGCGGATTCACCGGCTGTTAGCCGGTGCCACACAGATTCACCGGTTGGAAACCGGTTCCACAGGGAATCAGCGGCCGGTGGCCGGTGCCACACAGATTCACCGGTTGGAAACCGGTTCCACAGGGAATCAGCGGCCGGTGGCCGGTGCCACGGCGGCATTCTGAATGTCGCCAGCACGGCATCGTTTCAGCCCACGCCGTACATGGGCGCCTACGGCGCGAGCAAGGCGTTCGTGCTGAGCCTGTCGCTGTCGCTGTGGCACGAGTTGCGGCGGCACGGTATCCGCGTGACGTGCCTGTGCCCCGGGCCGATCGAGACGGAATTCTTCGATCGAGGAAACTTCGGCCCGCAGAAGGCGGCATTCCTGCGCACGGCGATGTCCGCGGAGGCGGTCGCCGAGGCCGGCATTCGCGCGCTGGCCCGCGGGCGCGCGGTGTGCATCCCGGGGCTGCTGAACAAGATTGGCGCGATCGGCGCGCGCATCGGGCCGCTGCGGCTGGCGACTCGGGTGAGCGGCTGGCTGCTGCGGCCTGTTCGGTAAACTTGCCGGCGTCGGGCCGCCCGAGCCACCACTACGATCTATTCTGCAAGTACACCTGAGACTGATCGGTGCATCCGGCTATCGAAGGCAAGTCCAGCGGCAACAGCAACTTGCCATGATGATGCCTCAAGGTCAAAGTTTTCACTTGCGTTCTCAAAGCTCCGTGATATTCTACTACTCGGTGGAGTTTGTTCGGCTACTCCGCCCATCGCCCATCGCCCATCGCCCATCGCCCATCGCAGTACCAGCGAGGCTTGGAATGCGGAAATGGCGAGAGAATCTATCTCCAGAGTTTCGCTCGCGAGCATTCACGCTGCTTGAGATCATCGTGGTGCTTGCAGTGATATCGCTGCTTGTTTCCCTTCTAGTTCCATCCTTAAGAATTGTCAAAGCCCGCAGTCGCGCGGTTCATTGTTCAGCCAATCTTGGATCGCTCGGGGACGCTATCGCCGCATTTGCCGTAGCAAACGACGATCACGCTGCCCCAGCCCTGTGGCAGCGCGATACGAACTGGAATACAGAGCCACAGTCTGGGTGGGACCTCACTGTCGGCATTTGGCTTGGCAGTCAAAGTGGCCCGCGCACGATATGGCAATGCTCGACACAAAATACGCCCTTCGTTGGGAACACACGAGCACTTGGCGTCGACATCACGGAGCATGGTGGCCAGCGATACGTGGTGCCGCGAAACCTATGGTGCGAACCTGCCAGGCTGGTGCTCGCCTATGACCTTCAGTACAACTTACTGGATGGAATGTATGCCCACGCCCTGAAACCTTCCGCTGCCGATCTATCAGACGAATACTCTGCGTGGCCCGCCGATCCCATGCCGCTCGTCAGCTTCTGGATGCCCACGTGGGGCCCGCACAACGAAAGCTACGGCGTCATATTCGGCGACGGACATGCTGAGTCAGGAACGTTCACCGATGGACGCGCCGTCAGGTGGTCCGGCCAGCGTTGGTGGCCGCCTGACATGCCTCGCCCGCCGGTGTCGGCGGGAATAACTGAACTGGAGAGTTCAGAAGATGAGTACACAACAGTCAATTGTTTTCGTTCTTTGCGCATTCATTTTGTCTGCGTCAATTACAATCGCCCGAGGCGCTATCATTGGCAACATGCGATGCGTCAATGATGATTGACCGGTGCCACGCAAGTTTGCGCGCCGGCGGGAGCGCCGTGTCAATGGTGCAACAGTTCAAGCGTCAGACAGATATGCATTGTCGCGGTGGGCAATCAGTGCGATTCCGATGGCGACACGAATTGCGGCGGAACCACCTATTCCGGGACCTGCATCGGAGGCACCTGTACTGGAGCTTCAAATCCGACATCCGGTTGTACGCGCCCGAAATGCTGAACTCTATTGACAGTGACCCAGTAGGTCAGAGTTTCAGATGAGATCTGCCTTATTACTTTTGGCCCTTCTTTCCGTGGCTGCGACATCTCTCGCAGAGGAAGTCACGCCACAACTCATTACGGCTTTAGAACGACGCTATCAAAAACTTGACAGGCTGCGCATACAGTATGATTGGTACGAATGTCGCGTTCCGCTGGATAAGGACCCGTTCGAAAAGAACAACTGGCTGGTCGATGACTTTTCCCATACGCTGCATTATGAAGCTCTCATTCTGAGACCTCACTATTGCCTAGCCTACAGTGGTCCGTTCGCAAATCAAAAGAGGGTGCAGCGTGCGTGGGTTGATGGGGAATTCATTTCAAAGCAACTGGAAGACGATGGTTCGTGGTCATACACGCGCGACAACGACCGATGGCTGACAACGGGGCCACTTCCTGTAATGACGCCGTTGGAGATGTGGCAGGTATTTGATATCCGCGATAGCTTACTTGATTTGCTTAAGAGTGGTAAGTTGCATGTGGTCCATCAAGAGGCGGACAGTATTTCCGTTGCAGGGGACAAGATCTACGAAAGGCCATTTGACTGGAGATTGAGCGCAGTGTTCGACGAATCTCGCGACTACTTGCCAACTGAGATGGCGGCATCGTTAATGCACTCAGGAGGCACTATCAAGTGGCAACTTAAGACCTTGGCACCGGTGGCCATCAACGAAACACATGCAATTGGCGAAGCCATTCTTGCGCTTTCCAATGAGGCTGTTAATGCAGATAATTGGCAAGTGTATCATTATGTCATGGTCTCCGTAGAACAAATAAACGAGCTCACTGCGGGCGATCTACGACCTAGTTTCCCGGATTCAAATGCCAGAGTACTGGATGAGATCGCGCTTGAGTATAGAGAGGTAGATCGCAGCGGGGCCGTCGTAAAGCACGAACAGTGGACTCCTGAACAGCGATCTGCGGATCGAGCCGCAATTCAAACGTCAGTAGCCATGTATGAGAAGTCAAAGGGCATCATTGCTGAACGGCGTTTCGCGCTCATGGCTGTGTTGGCAGGTTCTACAACAATTGCCATAGCCGTATTTGCATATTGGCGATGGTGGAAGAGAAGAGCTACTCGATAATGTCACGCATTCGGACGATATTGAGGCTGTTTATTTCCGTTACGCTCGCGTCGTCCGCAGGTGCCAAGTTCTTCTGGCCTCGGGAATTTGAGAAGTCTCTGCAGGCAATGGGTTTCTTTCCCAACTGGTCTGTTACGCCGCTCGCTTGGTTTTTTCCGGCAGTTGAGATCGCGCTTGCCTTCGCAATCGCCACGCGTTTACGCCCTGCATCAGGATTCCTCATCCTTAGTGGACTCCTTTCAACCACTTTCGTCGGGCTTCATGGATTCCTGATTTGGTCAGGAACCGTCGTTCCATGTGGATGCCTGGGTGTAACAGTTACGCATTCCTCACTGGAGTTGCACATTGTTATGCTCTTACTTACACTGTTTATGGCCGCATCTTCCTATTTGCTCTTGTTTCTCGATGAATCACCAGTTAGCCTGCAGGGGCATGCTAGTGTTATGGAACAACGACCTCTCGCATAAGCGCCTATCCAAATGTTTGGTGTGAAACCGGCTAATAGCCGGTTCAGCAGGGTCTTCGGGAAGGGTTTTAGATCAAGATGCGCCAGCAGTGCCACTCTGCCACTGGTGGCCAAACTTATTCTTGCAAGTACAGCCAGACAAAGCCGGTGCGGTCTTCGGACATGAAGGACTCGCGTGCCTTGTAGTGCTTACTGATCTTGTCCCAGACGGGCTGCATCTTCTCCGGGTCCGTTTCGCCTTCGGTCGACTTGCTCAATTCTTCAAGCTCTTTTTCCCATTCGGCACGCCGCTTCTTGTAATCGTCTTCACTGAGACCTTTGGCGGGGGACACGAGCGAGATGCAGTCGCCGACGAGCAGATCGAGCTTTCCGTCGCCATTCACGTCGGCGGCAAAGACGCGGGTGGAGTGTCCCGGTTGTGACACTTCGTGCGGCCGGGCTTCGTAGACCGGCTCCTTCGGGACGGGAATGAGGGCCTTGAAGGCCTTGAGGACAGGCGTCTTCTTCGGGCCGGCGATATTCTCGGCCCACTGCACGCCGCCGTTGGAAGAGCCGCTGAGCAGATCGATATCGCCGTCGCCATCCCAGTCGATGACAAACGGATCGCCGTGCTGGCCTTCGATTTTCAGAGGTTCGTCGTCCATCTGGATGGCGACCGCTTCGGGCGCGAATTTCCCCCTGCCCTTGCCGGTGAACAGGTAGAACTTGCCGGTCATGTTGCCGACGACGAGATCGAGATCGCCATCGTGGTCCCAGTCGACGGCGAAGGGGCGCGTGCAGATCGGCTCGGCATCGAACTTCTCGCCCTTACTGGGAATGACGAGCGGCTTGTCGTCGGTGCCGTTGAGTACGGCGGCCTTTTTGAAGGTGCCATCGCTCTGGCCCCAGAGGACCTGGAAGAGGCCGGCCATGGAGCCTTCCTGCCGCGAATAGGAACCGGAGAGGATGTCGATGTGAGAATCAGCGTCCAGATCCACAAACTGTGGAGTTGAGCTGGTGCATCACCACACGCCGGGCACTTCGGCGATTTTGCCGCCGGCCTTGAGCCACTGGCCTTCGGCAAATTCCATGGCGCCGGTGCGCTTGTAGACCTTCATCCTGCCATCCTTGAACTGACCGACGACCAGATCGGCCTTGCCGTCCTTGTCGACGTCGTGGAGGCAGGGGAAGGCCCAGCCGGGGGCTTCGACGCGGATATAGTCGTCGCCGGCTTTGATGCGCTCGGGTTTGGCGAAATCGGCGGGGGCGGCCGCCAGGCAAAAGACCAGCGGCGAGAGCAGGGCTGTGTTCATTCATCTCTCCTCAATCGTCGGTTGTAAACGTCGGACCTCGAACCACGGTTGAAGAATATAACGGACCGGGATCGGATCGGCTCACGGTCGATCGTGGGTTGATCTATCGTCATTCAGGCGATCGGGACATCCCTGCCCTGGAAAAGAAATGTGCCCGCGCCGGTACCGTCGTGCACTCGGTTCAGGGGGTGACGCCGCTGATGAACGCGGTGCAAAGCGGTCGGCTGGATGGGTTTTTGTTTCCGCTGGATCGGGGCGCACAGGATCACCGCGGCTTCACGGCGCTGCATCGCCGGGCAAGGTGCTGAAGCCTGCGCTTAGAGGGCGACGCGCGAGATCAGCAGTGTCGCGGGAATGGCCAGAAGCGCGGCGGGAACCAGCCACGCGAACAGGCGATGGCGGGCAAGTTGATCCGCGGCGGGGGAGATGAGGGCCTGGCAGCCGGCGTCGATGATGCGGGCACGCAGATCGCCGGCAGAAACGTGGGTCCTGCCTTCGCGCTGCATGGTCGCCAGCCACGGTTCGATCTCCCGATGCAGGCGCCAGCGTCCGAGGGCGGCGGCGCCGCGCGCGAAATGGCGGAGGATAGGGATGGTGGTGGACTGCGCCATCGCCTCGAAGAGGCGGTCGAGCAGGGCCTCGATGCCTGCGATGTCGATGCCGCCGGCCGACTGCGGTTGATCGCCGATGATGGTGGATGTCACTCGCTCGACCACGGAGCGAACGGTCGGCCGCAGGTTTTCCAGGGCACGCTGCATCGAGTGGACAAGCGCTATCTGCCCGGCGGCGTAGGCACCGGCAAGGGCATAGACGGCGCCGGCGAGGAGCAGGATGGTCGAGTGGACCTGGGTGGGAATGTGCAGGGCGTCGATGGTGGGGTTCAGCAGGGCGAGACCGGCAGTCGCGACGATGGTGCCGCCCGCAACGGCTGCACAGGCGGTGACGAGCAACGCTCGGATGCCGAGCACTTCTCCGGCGATCGATTTGATCAGTGCCCAGGCCACGGCATCACCCTCGGACAGGCTGGATGTCTGCGAACATGATAGTGGCACCGGCGATATACTGGTGCCACTATCATGTCGCTAGAGGACTTACGGATTGGACTTTGCCGTCGAGGTTGTCGTGGGGACCAGCGTGCCACCGACGGTGTAGCTCAGGTCATCGAGGCGGCCGAAGCTGCCTTCGCCGTCGGCGATGTAGGCGACGGCCCAGGCGATGCCCGCCTGCGTGATGCTCATCACTTCCGATTCTCCGGCATTCAGCGGCTGCGTCACGTACTGGGCGAGCAGGTTGTCATCTGCGTCGTACACTTCGAGTCGGCCGATTTCGGGCGTGCTGAAAGTGCCGCCGCCGAAGGTGATGGTGACGTTGGACGCGTAGTATTCAAATTCCATCTTCAGCCGCCGAACGTCATTGAAGAACGGAATGCCGGCATGACCGAAGACCATGGTGCCGGTCGGGGCGTTGCCCTGGCCATCCTCGGACGCGGTGACCTCGAACAACGTGAAATTCTGGTTGTCGTCGCCCGCGGTGTAGAGCGTGACGTGGGGGCTTTCGTTCGTGAGATCGGTATCGTCCGCGAAATCATCCGGGCTCAGGGAGTATGTGCCTGCCCCGCTGCCGTTGTTGTTGGTGTTGTTGTTGGTGTTGACGTTGACGGTCTCGCAGCCGTAGGGACCGGCGAATACGAGCACCGCAATGCAGATGGCGACAAAAACGAATGAACGCTTCATGAGAATCCTCCTCCTTTGCGGACAGGATCGGAGGGTCTGTTGAGGTGCTTAAGTAAGAAAGGAATTGTCTTGCCGGGTGGATAATGGT
The DNA here is from genome assembly GCA_964408455.1 of uncultured Planctomycetaceae bacterium. Taxonomy (GTDB): domain Bacteria; phylum Planctomycetota; class Phycisphaerae; order UBA1845; family UTPLA1; genus CAYOZN01. The sequence goes on along the minus strand of CAYOZN010000015.1, from coordinate 92,687 downwards.
GTTGTCGGGGGCACGGCGGTGAGGGGATTTTCGGTCGGGCTCGGATAACCCGGTGGCACCCTGCACGCAGAGCATGGGCACGCAGGCAGGCACTGCTCACAGAGCAGTGGCACCGGGGTCAATGAAAAGCGGGGGCTTGCCGGGGGGGAAATCGCAAAGTCTAATGCGCGGCTCGGTTGATTTTCGGCGGCGTCAGCGTCGTGGCCCGCGCGGGAAGGAACAGGCACCAAGGAGTACGCGGTGGATATCGGCAAGCTCGAGAAGAAGATACAGGATCGCAAGGCGCTGGTCGGACTGATGGGCATGGGCTACGTGGGCCTGCCGCTGGCACGTACCTTCGGCAAGGCGGGCTACAGCACCTTGTGCTTCGACATCGATCCCAACAAGATCCGCATGCTCAACGCGGGAAAGAGCTACATCAAGCACATCCCCGATTCGCAGATCAAGGAGCTTGTCGCGTCCGGGCGCTTTTCGGCCACGAACGACTTCAGCCAGTTGCACAAGCCCGATGCGATCATCATCTGCGTGCCCACGCCGCTGTCGAAATCGCGCGATCCGGACATGACGTATGTCGAACAGACGGCACACGCGATCGCAAAGAAGCTGCGCAAGGGGCAGCTCGTCACGCTGGAGTCGACCACGTATCCCGGCACGACGCGCGAACTTGTGAAGCCGATTCTGGAAAACGAAAGCGGTCTGAAGGCGGGCAAAGATTTTTTCCTGGCGTACAGCCCGGAGCGCGAGGACCCCGGGCGCAAGGACTTTTCGACCGAGACCATCCCCAAGGTCGTGGGCGGGCACGATCCCCACAGCAAGCGGCTGGCGGTCGCGCTCTACTCGAACGCGATCAGCAAAGTGATTCCGGTGGACAGTTGCGAGATCGCCGAGGCGGCGAAGATCGTGGAGAACGTCTACCGCTGCGTGAACATCGCCATGGTGAACGAACTGAAGGTGCTGTTCGACAAGATGGACATCGACGTGTGGGAGGTTATCGAGGCGGCGAAGACCAAGCCGTTCGGCTACTCCGCGTTTTATCCGGGGCCGGGCCTGGGGGGGCACTGCATACCGATCGATCCGTTCTACCTGACGTGGAAGGCGCGGCAGTACGGCGAGACGACGCGGTTCATCGAGCTGGCGGGCGAGATCAACACCGACATGCCGGAGTACGTGGTGAACCGTCTGGCCATGGCGCTGAACGAGCGGAAGAAGCCGATCAACGGCTCGCGCATCCTGGTGCTGGGACTGGCGTACAAGAAGGACGTCGACGACATCCGCGAGAGCCCGAGCATCGAGTTGATTCACCTGCTTCAGCACCGCGGGGCGAAGGTGGATTACAACGATCCGCACGTGCCGCGGACGCACAAGGGGCGGGAGCACGATCTGGGCATGAAGAGCGTGCCGCTGACGCCGGCAAATTTGAAGAAGTACGACGCGGTGCTGATCTCGACGGATCACTCGTCGTATGACTATGACGCGATCGTGCAGCACAGCCGGCTGGTGGTGGATACGCGGAATGCGACGGCGAGGGTGAGGAAGGGGAAGGAGAAGGTGGTGAAAGCGTGAAGGGGAATGCAGAATGCAAAATGGCAAATGCAGAATGCAAATTCACGTAGTGACGGAGTCCGTCACGTCGAAGGCGTGCGATAGACCGTGAATTCGAATTGGGACATCATTCAACTCCTGAAAAAGGACATTGTCTTTCTGTTCCTCCAGATCCGGGACTACGACTACATCATGGGTGACCTTTACTGGGGCAGTGTGTATTCGCTTCCGTATTGGGAATACTTGAATCCAGGGGAGTTGGAAGGCGAATTGGATCGGCAGCCATCAGTTTTCATTCAGAATGGCTGCCTGATTATCCTGCTGGCGATGTGTCTTCAGAAGCTGGACCGCAATGGCAGTTTTATCGACGACAAACTTGCACGGATCAAAGACGCAGTTAAGGCATGTAAGCCCGAAGGGGGAGATTCACAGCGGTTACTAAGTATCCTGATCGATGCACTTGATCGTGTCGAGCGCGGCGAGGAGAGCGACGCGGACCTGCACGCACAATCACGATGGGTCCATTCTCAATTCGTGCAGCCCTTTGTCGGCCAGTTGCGCAGCGAGATCGAATTCTAGTCTTCGGCCGGCCTGCGCGTACCCATTCATCACTTGCCTGCCTTCATGACAAGGACAGGTGCCGAAGTGAATCCTGAAGCCGCGTCAGCCGTCGATGGCGCGTGGAATAGTCGCGCTCAGATGGGCCGCCTTTGGCGAACATAAGCTCGGCAAGAGCGCGGTAATCTCGTTTTGGCCATTTCTCAAGTTCATGGATCGGGCCCAACAGGACGCTCAAGCTCTCGAACGCCTGACGCTCGGCGGACGGGCGGCGCGCGAAGCCGGGCGGCGTGAGAAGCCGCAGCGCGCGGGCAAGACACCACTTCTGTGCCGCCGATCTGTCACCATCGAATTTCTCTCCAATCCATCGCGTTACGGCGAGGCCGAGGGCGCGCAGGTCTACGTCCTCGAGGTGCGGTGTGTCGGCGCCCGGGCGATCGAGATCGAAGAGGATGGGCGATTTCGCCAGGCGCCGCAGCACGCCCGGCGGCGAGCGATACGTGCGGTCGGCGGCGATGTGCGCCGCCTCTTCGGCGGCGAGTTTGCGGGCGACGGGCTGCGTCGGGCGGAAGCCGAGCCGCCAGTAGAACCAGAAGGCGCCGCTGCGAATGGCCTCGGGATTGTCCTGACCGAACTGGAATGGATCGACGTAGAAGCGCCGGGGGCCCAGGTCGTGGTGGTAGGCCCGCATGATTTGCGCGAACACGACGGCCGACTCGCCGCCGCGAAATTCATCGAAAATGTTGACGCCGATTTCGGCCCGATCGCCCAGAACCCAGGCGCCGCCGTAGGCCACGGGCACGCGATTGCGGGCGGCGACGAAGCCGAAGTAGCTCTCGATGGGCAGGCGGCGGGACGGCAGCATGCCGAAGATGGCGACGTCGATGCCGCGGTCCATGCGCAGGAGGGCGACGTCGCGTTCGCTGGCGTAGGTGAGCGGGTCTGTCTCCCTGCGGCGAACGCAGAGTGCCGCGCGGCAGACATCAAGCAGGCGGCGCGCGCCCGCGACGGGCAGGCGACGGGCGCGCGGCATCGGCGCCAGCACCGCCGCGTGCGTATCGACGAGGCGCACGAGCGGCTCGCGCTGATAGAACGGTCTGCGCGGGGAAAAGCGATTGAACGTGCGCGAGTCCGTGCCGCCGCCATGACGCCAACGCAGTGGAAGCTCCAGCCGGTCGAAGGCCTGGTCGCGCAGGAAATCGGTGCCCGGCAGGCCCTCGAAGCGATCGATCAGCCAGCCGAGGGCGCTGCGGCGATCGGATCCCTGCGAGAGGTTGAACCATTCCTGCGTGGACAGATCGGGACTGAGCAGTCCGTCGCGTTCCACGCTGCACGACAGTTCCGCCAGCGACTCGTCGAGCATTTCGCCGGCCGATCCATCCTGCCAGTCGATATCGATGGCGGCGCCGTAGCGATTCAGCAGGTGCCGGCACATGGGGAGCGTGAAGCTGGTGCACGTGTCGCTGTAAGCGATGCCGCTGTCGGTCAGCCGGCGCATGAGTGTGCCCCGGCCGCGGCGACGTGCCAACTTCACGGCGCCGGCCAGCTCGCGGAGCCGGATGGCGACCAGCCGCAGAAGCTCCGCGTCGTCCGGATAGGCCACCATGAACAGGAGATGATCGTGCCAGGCGCGAATCGCACTGGCGTCCGTGAGATCCGACAGGTGTGCGCCGGCCAGGCTGCGTTTTTTGGATTGGCTGGCTGCCGGCGAAAAGTCGGTGCGAACGGCCAGCAGGGCATCCAGCGGAGCGGCGGCTGTAGGCGCGAGCACTCGTCTGCGGGTCATGGCCGGCATGATACAGGCACTTAGCAGCCGGCCCACATCGCCGTAACGCAATAGACGCCGCCCGCCCTCCCCCTAGAATGCCGCCTGTCCCTGGAGGCAGCTCTGTGCCCGTTCTCAGCGTTCGAAATCTGACGAAGGTGTATGGCAGTACCCGCGCCGTGGACGGCGTCAGCTTCGATATTGAAGCGGGCGACGTGTTCGGCCTGCTGGGCCCCAACGGGGCAGGCAAATCGACCACGATCAACATCATTGCGACGATCCTTCAGCCCGATGACGGCGAGGTCCTCATCAACGGCGACACGTCGATTGCTCGGGACGCATACAAGCAGCGCATTGGCTACATTCCTCAGGAGATCAGCCTGGCACCGCGATTGACGGCCAACGAGAACCTGCTGTTCTTCGGCCGGCTGTATGGCCTGGGGGGGGACGATCTTCGCGGGCGCGTCGAAAGGGCCCTGCGCAGCCTGGGCCTTCACGATCGGGGCGGCGACCTGGTGTCAACGTTTTCCGGCGGCATGAAGCGGCGGCTGAACATTGCATGCGCCCTGCTGCACGAACCCGATCTACTGCTGATGGACGAACCGACGGCGGGGGTCGATCCCCAGTCGCGTGCTTTTATTTTCGAGATCGTGCAGCGCCTTGCGGACAGCGGCCGGGCGGTGCTTTACACCACGCATTACATGGAAGAAGCCGAGCGGCTGTGCCGGCGAACGGCCATCATCGACCGCGGCCGGATTCTGGCGATCGGAACGCTGGCGGAACTGACGCAGCAGGCCGGCACGCCGGTGGACCTCGTCGTGCAGGGCGATGGCCTGGCGCAGGAACAGGTGCAGGCGCTGGCGGAACGGCTGGGCGGCGATCCACGATTTCGGCTCGACGGCCAGGAGGCACACTTCAATCCGCGGAGCGTCCAATTCTCGGTGAGCGAAGTGGCGCGCATGGCGGAAGAGGCGGGGATTCGGCTAAAGGCCGTCCGGCTCGACGAGCCCAACCTCGAGACTGTGTTTTTGGAATTGACCGGTCGTGCCCTGCGCGATTAAGCACCGGTGGATGGCGAGTAGCGCAAGATGAAACTCCTGCGATCGCTGCGAATCATCGGACTCCTGGCGGCACGGCAGATGCTCATGCTGGCCCGGATGCGCGCCATCGTGCTGGTGCTGATCGTTCCGGGGGCGGTGCTGTACACGGTCTTCACCAAGATCTTTGAAGGGCAGGCAGGCAGGCCGTTCTACGTGGCGGTCATCGATTTCGACAAGAGCGAGGCATCGCAGCGGCTGATCGAGATGCTGGAGGCCAACAAGGTCAGCGTGGTGACACACGAGGAGAATGATCCGGAGCGACCTGCTCTGACAGTGAAGACGGCGCGGCAGTCCATCCGCGACGAGGGTCTGTTTCGCGTAGCAATCGTCATTCCCGAGGGCTATGGCGAGGCGCCTACCCGGATGTCCAGTGGCGCACACAAGGGCGTGCAGCTGTTTGCAGACCTGACGCAGCCGCGGGAAGCAGAAATTGCCATCGGCATGATTCAGATGGCGGCGGGGCGGGCGCTCTTTCAGCGTTTTGGCGCCCTTGAGAATCTGAGCAGGGAGAGCGCGGGATCGAATGGTGAGAATCTGCTGATCGACGTGGACCTTCAGGACGTGGGCATCAACCGGGAGCAGATCGCGTCGAAGCACGTTTTCCTGGGCGCGCTGGTTCCCATGTTTGTTCTGTTCGGGGCGGCGGGCGCGGCGCGCGGGCTGCTGGCGGCGCTTCAGAGCGGCGAGGTACGGCGCATCCTGGCGGCGCCAGTGCGGGTGTATCAGATTCTGCTCGGCCAGTTGATCTGTGCCCAGGTGCTGGCCATGCTTCAGTGCTACTCGATGTACACGTACGCCTGGCTTGTATTCGACGTGGCCATCTGGCAGTTCGGCTGGGGCCTGTTTCTGCTGACGTTCATGACGTGCCTGTCGGCGACCGGGCTGGGCATGCTGCTGGCATCGCTTTGCGGCAGCGTCGAGCAGCTCGACGCGCTGGGCACGACGGTCATTCTGGCGATGAGCGCGATCGGCGGCAGCATGGTTCCGCGCTTCGTGATGCCCAACTTCATGCAGAAGCTGAGCAACCTCACGCTGAATGGGTGGTCCTACGACGGCTTCATCGCACTGATCCGCCACGAGGGGCTGATGGGTTTGCTGCGACCGTGCATGGTGCTGGCCGGCTTTGCCGTTCTATTCGCGGGGGCGGGCTGCATCATCCTCTCCAAACGCTTCCGTGAGGCCCCGGCGAATTGACTGGCCGTAGACAGGAGCGGCGGCGTTTTCTGCGTTAGCCGTCGCCGGGAATGTAGAACGGCCGGGCCGGGACGGCCCTGCCCCGCTTTGCCGTCGCTTGCGGTCCGCGCATCAAAAAAGACGCTGCGGTCTTTTGTTGCCGGCGAGCGAATCGGCTACACTGGGCATGCTTTCGGCTGGCGGCCCATGCGGGGATCTCACAGCGCGTGTTTCAATTCATATCACGATCAGGACGAGCCGCGTGCTGCGGCATCGCCATCTGCTTGACCGTGTTTGCCTGTTTGGCGGGCACCGCAGCGGGTGGTCAGCCGCCGTACGTTCCCGCGTTGGGCCTGGAGCAGGATGCGAAATCGGCGCTGCGACTGGCCGAGGCGACGGCCTGCCGGCTGTCCATTGCCCAGGCCGGCGCCGACACGTGGCGGGTCCTCGTTGTTACCGCCGACGAATCCTTTGCGGTGCGACTGTGGCGACACTCGGTTCGCCACGACGGTTACCGTTTGATCGTCCATCTATATGACGGACATTTCATTGAAGTGCCGATGACGCCCGTAAACACCGTCCGCGGCATAGCGGAGGGGGATGACGGCAGCCTGGCAGCCGGCGGCTTTGTAGATGGCCGTCTATATTTACTGGTCCGCCGCAGCGATGGGACCGCCTACTGGCTCGAGCCACTCGGAACACGGGTCGACGGCGCCGGCGAAGAAGAATACGTCAAGTATGAAGCCGGTAGCGCGGCGGCGGCCGGTGTGTGCGCCACATCCGGACCGACTGCCTGGCCTGGAGAGAGCGGGGGCACGCCACTTCCGCGCGGGCCGGCGGACGACATGTACTGCGCCGAGCTTGCGTGCGATTCGGATTTCGAATTTTACGAGAACTACGGCAGCATCTTCGCCGTCGAAGATCGCATCAACCTGCTGACCAATCTGGTCAACGTGCAGTTCGAATCGCAGGTCGGCGTCCGGCACGTTTTGACGGCGGTCGTCGTTCGCACGACGCCGTCCGATCCATACTGGAGCACGAACAGCGACACGCTGCTCTGCCAGTTCATCAACGAATGGACGAACAATCAGCAGGCGATCTCGTTTGACCTCGCCAAGCTTTTTACCGGGCGCGATATCACGATGCCCGATCAGAACACGGTGGGGCAGGCCGCCACGATCGGGGATGTGTGCGATCGGCAGGGGTTCTGCAATCCGCCGCCCGCGTTTGATGATGGCGCGTTCTGCATGTCGCAGAGCGACTGCTGCTTGTCCCTGTCGTGCGCGACGGACCTGATGGCGCACGAACTGGGGCATCTGTGGGGGGCGACGCACTGCGCCTGTCCGAGCCACACGATGAATGCGACGATCACCTGTACGAACGAATTCAGCGCAGCCAGCATCGAGGCGATGATTGCCCATCGCAACACGCGCGCCTGTCTCGATGACCAGCCCTGCGCGCCGGCTCCCGTCTGCGGCAACAACATCACAGAGCCGGGCGAGGAATGCGACGACGGCAATACGAATGTCGGGGACGGCTGCAACGCGGCCTGTCAGATCGAGGACAACAATCTGTGCGCCAACGCGCTGCCAATCGAGGAAGGCACCACGACATTCAGCACCTTTCTGGCCACCACGGATGGCCCGATCCTGCCGCCGGCCTGCGACGAGGGTTTCGGGCTGTCTTTCGGGCAGGACATCTGGTTCTGTTATGCGGCCATGTGCAGCGGAACTGCCACCGTCAGCCTCTGCGGCAGCAGCTATGACACGCGCCTGGCAGCCTATTCCGGCTGCGCCTGCCCGGCGACCAACGACCGGTTGATCGCCTGCGGAGATGATTACTGCGGTCTTTTGGCGTTGCAATCGCAGGTCTCCTTTCCGGTGACGGCGGGACAGACTTACCTCATCCGCGTCGGCGGTTATGGGTTGGATGCGGGTTTCGGTGCATTGACGATCGTGTGCGGCGCAGAAGCGGGTCTCTGCGGCAATGGTGTGATTGAATCGGCCGAACAGTGCGATCCGCCCGATGGCGAGTCGTGCGGGGCGGATTGCCGATGGATCGTTCCGGCGAACGATTCCTGTCAGGCGGCATTCTCCGTCGAATGCGGCGTGACGATTGAGGCCAGCAACGCGCTTGCAACGCCGCCCGCCGGGTCGAATTCGGCCGATGCCGAGCTTCCGCCCGAGAGCCCGAGCTGCCAGTGGAACGGCACGCCGGACGCCGTGCACAATACGCTCTGGTATTCCTTCGTGGCGAGCGACACCAGCGTGCGCATCCGGACCTGCGGCACGCCCGCAGGCCGGGACACAATTCTGGCGCTGTATGCCGGCAACTGCGGCGAACTCATTGAGATCGCCTGCGACGACGACGGCTGTGGTTCGAGCATGGATCTGGAGTCGCGCATCTGTGCCGATGGCCTGACGCCGGGCGCGTCGTACTTGCTCATGGTCGGTAATCCCGGCTCCTGGATCGGATCGGTGCCCGGGTCATTCGCGCTCGGGATCGACTGTCCGTGTCCCGCGATTGGCACGGGGCTGGGTGCATGCTGCTGGGCCGACGACTGCCAGGACCTTGCGCCCGATGCCTGTGCGGGCGCTGGCGGGGCGTTCGCCGGGACCGGTACCGCCTGCGCGACAACGCCCTGCGGCAACGAAGTCTGTGCACTGCCGCTGGGAGCCGATCTGAATGGCGACGGACAGGCAAACGGGCGCGACGTGGCGTCATTCGTGCTGGCCGTCCAATCCGCCTCCACCGATTCGGTTGCCGTATGTTCGGCGGACTTCGATGGCAACGGCAGTATTGGGCTCGCCGATGTGCCGGGTTTTGTCGGTGCACTGCTGGCGGATTGAGCGAAGGCCCTGCCGCCCAAATCGGCAGGGGATTGCGGGCCGCATCATTGCCCGATCTTATCGGCCGTGGGGCAGGTCACGCGCGTTGACGTTTCTCAGGCAGACGTTTCACTTCCCGCCCGAGCTGCATAGAATGGGTGCCGTCAACTCAGCTTTCGAGTGAGTTCCGCGCCGGGAGGGCAGGCGGGCAAGGGGCCCGCGCCTTTGACGGGCGTGCGGAAGCAGCGGGGGCACTCGCCCGGTGTGGCAAGCCTGGCAGCTTCGGGCATTAACAAGGAACTGAGAAAGGGTTGCGCGTATGCGGCGCACGCGAGTTCATCTGTTCGGCATCGCCACGCTGTTGATGGCGGCGGGACTTGTCGGATCGGGCTGCGGACTTCTGGAGCTACTGTTCGGCAACGCCGGCACCGGCTTTCCGATTCCGTCGGATTCGGTGTTGCTGGTGCTCCGAAACGAGTCGGGCCTTCCGGCGCTGGTGGACGCCAATTTTGTCTTTTCGGTTCAGGATGTGCGCCGGACCACGCGACGCCTGGAAGTGTCTGGCGTGGAGTCGGTGGAGACCATTCTCCGCACGGCGGCGCAGCGCATCGAAGTCGTCGCACGGGTCGCTGCCGAGCTGGAAGCAAAATCACCGTTTGAGGAGCCGGGCTTCGTGCTCCTCGAGCGCAATCTTGTACTGGGCACCGACTATGAGGGCGGTGACACGCTTGAGATCATCATTCCCGCGCCAGGGAACGACTGCAACGAAAATGGCCTCGTGGATGAGGCCGAGATCGCCGATGGCACTGCAACCGATTGCAACGAAAACGCCGTGCCCGATGAATGCGAAGCCGACGCCGACGAGGACGGCATTATCGATGCGTGCGACAACTGCCCCGATCTGTTCAATCCCGAGCAGGGCGTAAACGACTGCCAGGCCATCGCGCCGACGGGCGCCTGCTGCATGCACGACGGCTCCTGCGAACTATTGACGGAGGCGGCCTGCGGCGATGCGGAAGGCGCTTATGCCGGCGACGACGTGACCTGTGTGGCGGCGGAATGTCCGCAGCCAGCCGGCGCGTGCTGCTTTAGCGATGGCTCGTGCAGCGTCCTGACCGAGACCGGTTGTTCCAGCGAAGAGGGCAGCTACCAGGGACATGATACATCGTGCACCCAGGTGGCGTGCAGCCAGCCGGCGGCGACCGGGGCGTGCTGCCTGCCGGACGACGTGTGCGCGGTGTTGACCAGCGATGAATGCACGGCCGGCGACGGGGTCTACCAGGGCGATGAGTTAACCTGCGACGAGGTTGAATGCACACCGTCGGGAGCCTGCTGCCTTTTTGATGGACCCTGCGTGGATGTCACCGCCAATGAGTGCTTCTTCCTCGAAGGCCAATATCAGGGCGATTTCAGTACCTGCTCGGAGACGAGTTGCCCGCAACCGGCGGGCGCATGCTGCCTTGAGGATGGCGGCTGCATGGATGTGACCGCGGCCGAGTGCGAATCGCTGGAGGGTAGCTTCGAAGGCAATTTCAGCTTGTGCGAACTGGCGGAATGTCCGCAGCCGCTGGGGGCATGCTGCTTCGGGGTTGAATGCGTCGAACTGACCAGCGACGAATGCAACGCGTCGAAGGGGGGAAGCTATCAGGGCGATGGCACGTCCTGCGAAAGCGGGATCTGTTCGCCGCCGACGGGCGCCTGCTGCCTGGGCGTGTCGGGCTGCGTCGATATCAGCGAACTCGAATGTTCGATTGCCGAAGGTGAGTATCATGGGGACGGCACCACTTGCGATAACGATCCGTGCCCGCCGCTGGTGGCCTGTTGCATCAGTATCGAGGGGCAGGATTTCTGCGTCGATATGACTGAGGACGGCTGTCAGAAATTGGGAGGCTCCTCACTCGGCGCCGGTTCCGTGTGCGAGCAGGGATCTTGCGATACGCAGATTACTGCCTCCATGACTGCCTCGCGGGACTGGTTCTATGAGCGGCTGGAAGTGGATCTGGACGATCCCGGTCTGGCCGAGCCGCGCAGCGGTCAATGCCAGATCTTTTTCACCGCCAGCATCGAAGGCGATCCACGCGAGAACAGCACCTACTCGTTCTTCTGGTTCGTCGAGGCGCCGTTAGACCAGCCCGGTGGCACCTTCGAGCCCGCCTTCGGCCTGGATTCAGAGATTGAATCGTTTTATGCGCCCGTTCGCCCGGCGTATTCCCCGAGCAATACGCCATACCTGGTGACGGTCATGATCGTGGGGGACCAGTTCGGCAACGTGGGAACGGCGTCTGTTCCGATCGAAGTTCGTCTGCATGGCGACGTGAACAACGACGGCTGCACCGATGAGGCCGACGTGCAGCTCATTATCGGCGCCGAGGATTCTCCACCAGCCGATCCAGAACAGTACTACACATTCGACGTGACCTGCGATTTCGACATCACGGGGCTGGACGCACAATCGGCCGAGTTTGTGGCCAGCGATGTCGATGGCTACGGGAATTGCAAAAACACCGACAAGTGAGGACTAAAGGCCGGGCCGATCGGGAAGCGCATTATCCCTGTGCCCGATCGGCGGACCGGCTGGACGCGGCGAACTCGCACCCATTCCTCACGCGCCACTCTGCGGCGAAGCGCGAGATCCAGTCCCTTGCCGCCTCATCAAGCGATACACCACGGCCGAGCTGCTGTGCCAGGTGGGTGCGGTGGACGACGATTTCTGAGCACTGACGCCGAATGGCCATTGCGGCTGGGTCGTCGCCGGCAGGGGCGATCATCGGAGCAGAATAGGTCCTCTCACCCATCGAAAGGATGCGCTGCGGTTCGTTCTGGTGGTGCAACGCTGCGCCCATCATCACTCATATCGGTCCGGTGCGCGCCGCGCTTTGATGAGTCGGGCGCAGGTTCTGCGTGATTTACATGGCTCTCCGGCGTGATGCCGGTCAATTGCTTGACAGCCGATGCCCCGCTCATAGTCTTAGGCTGGCTGAAGTCCCGGCCCGTCCCGCGCGGACGCGGAGAGTCCATGATTTCAACGCAGCTTCTTGCGCAGATTGAATTTACCCCTGCTTTGATTGCAGCGCTCCTGGCCTGGATATTGTGTGTCTGCCTGCACGAATTTTCGCATGCCCTCGTCGCCTACCTGGGCGGGGACGCTTCTGTCCGCTCCGGGGGATATCTGACGCTCGATCCATTCCGATTCATTGATCCGATCTTCAGCCTGCTGGTGCCGGCGATTGTCCTGCTCATGGGCGGATTGCCGCTGCCCGGCGGCTCGGTGCCCATCAACACCCTATCGCTCAGCCGCGCCTGGCGGGTGTACGTGGCGGCCGCAGGGCCGGCCAGCAACTTTCTCATTTTTCTGCTGCTGGCGGCGCCCATGCATCCGAAGCTGGGGATCGTCGATGCCGCTGCCACGTACCAGCCCGACTGGGTGAATTTCTGCGGGGCGATGGCCGTGCTGAACTTCATCGCGACGTTGTTCAACCTGATTCCGTGCCCGCCGCTGGATGGCTATCGCATCATCGAGCATAAACTCCCGCGGGAGGTGCAGGAAAAATTCATGTATCCGCAGGCGCAGCTGGCGGCCTTCGCGGTGCTGTTCCTCGTCCTGTGGACGTGGAGCGGCGCATGGGTTCCGTTCTTTTTCATGCTGCAACATGTGACGGATGTGCTGGGGCTGCCGTCGGACGTGATGTTGAAGGGATATTTTGTCGTATTCCATAATCGGCTTTATGAATGAACGCGCGGCTGACGCGACAAGAGAATGCAGGGGATTGAAATGAAACGCGTACTCAGCGGTGTGCAGCCGTCCGGAAAGCTGCACCTGGGCAACTATTTCGGGGCGATGAAGCAGCACATCGAGGGACAGTTCGAATTCGAAAGCTTCATCTTCATCGCCAACTACCACGCCTTGACGACGATTCAGGACGCAAAGCGCCTGCGGGAGCTGACGCGCGACGTAGCGATCGACTATCTGGCGATGGGGCTCGATCCGGACAAGGCGTGCCTCTTTCGCCAGAGCGACGTGCCCGAAGTGACCGAGCTGGCGTGGATCCTTTCCACGGTCACGGGCAAGGGGCTGCTCGAGCGGGCGGTCAGCTACAAGGACAAAATAGCCAAGGGGCTGCCGGCGAGCATGGGCCTGTTTTCATATCCGGTGCTCCAGGCGGCGGATATCCTGATCTACCGCAGCGACCTGGTGCCGGTCGGCAAGGACCAGGTACAGCACATCGAGATGACGGCGGACATGGCCGGCTACTTTCACAACACCTACAACTGCGAAGTGTTCGTGATTCCCCAGCCGAAGCTGAACGAGGCGGCGGTGGTGCCGGGGGTGGATGGCGAGAAGATGAGCAAGAGCTACGGCAACACGATTGATCTTTTTGAAGAACCGAAGTCCGCCAAAAAGAAGATCATGGGCATCAAGACGGATTCGACGCCGGTGGAGGAGCCGAAGAACCCGGATACGTGCAACGTGTTCGCGCTCTTGCGGCTGATGGCAAGTGCCGACGAGACGGCACAGTGGCGGGAACGGTACCAGGCCGGCGGCATGGGCTATGGCGAGGCGAAGAAGCGGCTGGCGGAGCTTTTCGAGGAGAAATTCGGCCCGGCCCGGGAACGGCGGGCGGCGATGGAGAATGACGAGGCATACGTGGAAGGCGTACTGGCGGCGGGGGGAAAGAAGGCGCGGGCGGTGGCCGAGAGCGTGATGGCGGACGTGCGAAGGGCCTGCGGGATTGTGACGGCGAATTCGTGAATGGCGGATGCGCGCGATGTAAAATTGAGTCAGGAGACCTGGTAAATGGTCATTCTCAATCCTGATATTCTGCCGGAAGTGCGCATGAGCGTGGATGAGTACCTCGCCGCCGATCGAACGAGGAATGCCCGCGGGCCGAGGATCGGCTCGACGACGGAGTGCACGGCGCTGCACGTTGAAAAGCCGGCAAGAATCGGCGAATGCCCGACGACGTGACGCAAGCCAGCACCTATGCCATCCCTCCCGAGTTTGCAGGTTTCACGGGCCAGCACCTGGCAAGTGGATTCGTCAAGCAATGTCGTAACGTGGTAAAACCGGAATCCAAAACCTTACAACTCCTGACTCTTTCCCGCGCATTGCGTGGAGTCTACAGCAGTTTGCCTGCATTCGCCGCGTCCTGCTAGTCACCCCGGTTCACGCGCGTTACCATCCCCTGGCATGACCGACTACCGCGTCCAGACCGACATCTACTCCGGTCCCATGGACCTGCTCCTCTATCTCATCAAACGCGATGAGATCGACATCTACGACATCCCCGTCTCCCGCATCACCGGCCAGTACGTACATTACGTCGAGACGCTCAAGGTCATCGACCCGGACGTCGCGGCAGAGTTTCTGGTGATGGCCGCCGTCCTGATGGAGATCAAGAGCCGAATGCTGCTTCCCCGCCCGCCGGCCGAGGAGGGCGATGATCAGGAGGACCTGTCAGATCCGCGGCTGGAGCTGGTTCGACAGCTCCTCGAATACAAAAAGTTCAAGGATGCGTCGTTCGAGCTGACGCGTGCCGCCGAGGTGCAGGCGCAGCGCTGGCCGCGTGTTCCGGCACGGATTCGCCCGAAGGACCTGGTCGAGGTCGATCTCGACGACGTGCAGATCTGGGACCTGGTCGGCGCCTTCAACAAGGTGCTGGCCAGCGTCGGGGCCGGGCAGGTCACGCACGACGTCATCTTCGACGACACGCCCATCCCGCTGCATGCGGCGGATATCGTCGATCGCCTGCAACGTGAGGATGGCCGGCTCGCCTTCGAGGCGATCTTTGTCGGCCGCCGCAAGGTCGAGATGATCGGCCTGTTTCTGGCCCTGCTCGAGCTGATGCGCCAGCAGCGCGTGACGGCGAGCCAGGAGTCGGTGGATCAGCCGATCTTTGTCGTCCTGCTTTCCGCCGAGCCGATCGCGGTCGGCGATGAGTGGGGTCCGGCGTTTGCCGAGAGCGTGCTGGGGCTGGATGCGGCTGGTTCGCCACTTGACAGCGCATCGACCGATCTGAATGTCACGCAGCAGGATGTTGAAAACATCAAGCACGATCGCGATGGCGGGCCCGACGACGAGGCAGGCGCCGCATCGCCGGCCGTCGAACTCGATCCCGACGAACTGGAGGGATTTTCCGAGCTCGATGACATCAAGGTGGATGTCGACATCGATGCCATCCTCCGGAAGAGCGAGGCGTTCGAGCAGGAGACGGCGAACGCAGACCGGGAGGAGTCGCCATGACGGCTTCGCAGAAGCTCGCGGAAATGGGTTTGACGCTGCCGGAGCCGCCGCGGCCGGTGGGGTCGTACGTGCCGGGCGTCCGCAGCGGCCGGTTGTATTTCGTCAGCGGCCAGGTACCGCTGGAGAATGGCGCCCTGATCGCGGCCGGCAAAGTGGGCACGGATGTGTCGCTTGAGGATGCCAAAGTGGCGGCACGAAAGTGCGCGTTGAACGGCCTCGCGATTGCCGCCCATGCCGCCGGTGGTATCGACCGCATCAGCCGCATTCTGCGCCTCGGCGTCTTCGTCAACAGCGCGCCGGGCTTCACGGATCAGCCCAAGGTGGCCAATGGCGCCAGCGATCTGATGGTGGAGATCTTTGGCGAGGCGGGCCGCCATGCCCGCGCCGCCGTCGGGGCCAGCGAACTCCCGCTGAATGCCGCGGTCGAAGTTGAATTGATGGTGGAATTCCGCGAGGACGCCTGATGTCGCGAACGGCCATGTCGCCCGCACCGCGTACCCCTGCCCCGCCGACCATCCGGCCGCTGTGGTGGAATCCGAACGTGCAGCCGAACGGTGCCCTGGAGCTGCTGGACCAGACTCGACTGCCGACCGAAACGATCACGCTGAGCTGCACGACGCTCGAATCAGTGTTTGAGGCGATTCGCAGCCTGCGGGTGCGCGGGGCACCTGCCATCGGTGTGGCATCGGCCTACGGCGTCCTCGTCGGTCTGAACGAGTTTTCGCCCGCAGATCACGTCTGGCCCGAAGTGGCGAACAAGTGCTGTGATTATCTCGCCACCAGCCGGCCCACGGCCGTGAATCTCTTCTGGGCGCTGAATCGCATGCGCCAGTTCGCTGCCTCGCTCGGGCGCATCCCGTGGCCGCAGGCCAGAGTGGCCCTGCTGGAAGAGGCCCACCGCATTCGCAACGAAGATGCGGCCATGTGCCGTGCGATCGGGCGGCAGGGACAGCACCTCATCCCGGAAGGCGCCGGCGTGCTGACGCACTGCAATGCCGGCGCCCTGGCCACCAGCGAATACGGCACGGCGCTGGCCGTGATGTATGCCGCCCTGGAGCACGGCCGCCACTTTCGCGTCTTCGTCGACGAAACGCGACCGCTCCTCCAGGGTGCGCGGCTCACTGCCTGGGAGCTCAAACGAGCAGGCATCAACACGACAGTGATATGCGACAACATGGCAGGGGTCCTGCTGCGGGATCGCGCCGTGCAGGTCGTCGTGGTCGGCGCCGATCGCATCGCGGCAAACGGCGATGTGGCGAACAAGATCGGCACGTATGGATTGGCGGTCCTCGCCGCTGCTCACAACGCGCCGTTTTATGTGGCGGCGCCCAGTTCCACATTCGACTTGGACGTTCGCACGGGTTCCGAAATCCCGATCGAAGCGAGGGACACGTCCGAAGTAGGGCGGTTCGGCGGCCGGCAGACGGTGCCGGATGGCGTGGATTGCTGGAACCCGGCCTTCGACGTCACGCCGGCCAAACTGATCACCGGGATCATCACGGAACAGGCCTTCATCCATCCGGTGAACGAGCGGACGATCCGGGCTGCTGCCAGGAAGAAGGCAGACCGGGGCGCCGGCGGTTGAGGCCGAGCGGGCAGCCGGTAGGGGTCTTTCCAACGGCTCCACGCAGGAGACTGCCGCAGCCGATAATCTACGATACTGGTGCACCGTGCCTTTATCCTTTTGAGACTCAACGGGATAGAGGCAAATCCAGTCCGGTCAAAAACCTTGAAAGACACCTGTCCGGCTGGTAACATGAATGGAGTTAACGCAAGCAGCGCTTGCCAAGCATGCCAGACTATCCCCGCCTTCTCTGCCTGCCTGGGGACATTGGAGGTTGAAAAAATGCGGCGTAAGCTTCGATTCGCCAAATGGGCGGCGATGTTCTCAACCGGTGCCTTCCTCGCGCAGTTCGGAACCATCTGCAACAGTTCCTTCACGGCGTTTGGGGCCCAGTCCGGCTTCCTGATCGACAACTCCGGCAGGCTGTTCGGCCTCTTCAATGTCTGCGGCGTTGAAAATGTGCAGATTGTCGCCGAGAACGTGCCGGGTGACGTCATCAACCAGGATGACGACCTGATGTTCGGTTGCCCGGTTCGCCAGATCATCGTTGAGCCTTGAACGACGCCGATCGTCGTTGCTGAATGACCACCTGCAGCCCTCGCGGATGTGAATGCATCCCGCTTTCCGGAAAGGTAATGGAATGAAAAGGTATAAGCTGTATCGAAAGTCGGCCCTCGCGGTGACGGTCATGATCGCCGGTGGCACCGTGTTTCAGGGCACCTGTATCAACACGCTGGCATCCCTGCCCATCTGCGGCGCGGTGCTGACCTTCTGCGATCCCCAGGATCAACTCATTGCCCTGTTCCCGCTGCTTGATACGCCGGATTTCGCGGCCGATCCCGGATGCACGATACCCGGTGCCTGCGGCGACGCCGGGAGCTTCGATAATGGCGATGGCGGCCTGTTCCCCGGCGGCGGAGCACCCGAGGATCCTCAGGATGAGAGCGATGGCCTGGGTGGTGGCGGCGGTGGCGGCGGCGGCATCTGATCGTCTGCCCCGCGTCTCTCTCGAAACTGATCACCTGCGGCTGTGCGGCATTGTCCGCACAGCCTTTTTTTTTGCGCCCCGTCGGCTCGGCCGGTACCGAGCGCGAGCTTTATCCTCCTGTCAGTGGCTTGTGGCCGTGCTGACGGCGTAGCAAATTCGCCGTTGCCAGCAGGTGGCCATCGCCGGTGAGGAATCGAGAAAGCTGTGCCGTGGTCACGCCGAGCAGGGCGGCCGCATCTCGCACCGAGGCATCGGCGGCCGCCAGGGCGTCGAGGGCCACGGCCGCCGCCATCGGGTAGCTCGGATTTTTCTGCGAGATCGCCAGTGCCCCGTCTGCGCTACGGGCCTGCGTCCATTCGCGCGGAATCGGACCGGTCGCAACCGGTTTTCGAATTTCAACCGCGATCAGCATGCGAAGGCGTCGAAGGGCCCGGGCCTTGTTCTCGTGCTGCGAGCGGCTCTCCTCTGCGATGGCGAGGATGCCGGTGGGCCGATGCCGAAGGCGCACGGCTGAGCTGGTCTTGTTTCGTTTCTGCCCGCCGGGCCCGGACGCGCGATAACAATCCACTTCGCATTGGTCGAGCAGCGCGGCATCGCTCGACCGAAGGCAGGCATCCCGGTCAAAAACGGGCGGATCGTGCGACATCGGAGAGGGACGAAGGTGCAGGAAAAAAAGTGGCCCGCCGGGGCGATCACGCCGCTCGGCGGGCCGGTTCGATACAGGCTGCTGAATAAGTGCAGCCACGGTCGCTGCACTTACAGCAGCTTTCTACGGTCACTCGGCATGGATCACCTCCTTTACGAACGGGCAAGTTCCCCGAGGCCGCTTTCAGAGTGATCGGCGTCCCCGGGCCTGGCCCCGTCCGCCCGGCCGTCGCCGGGATCGGACCCGCTGATCGGCGCGACGTTCGCGCCGCCGGCCGAGCAGTTCCGATTTCAGGCTCCTGTCCCTCGCCCATGTTCTGAGGGACCGGCTGCTGAACGGACCCGCCCGGCAATTGAAGTGTATCACTGCACGAAACGCAGGGTCAACAAAAAAGCCTGCGCCGTATCGGCCGTGGGCAGCCGGTTGGAGGCTAAAATCGGCCGGGCAACCGCGTGATTTGCTTGACATTTTGGGCTGTATCCGTTATTTGCAATAGATGAAGCGGCAGGGCTGAATCCAGCATGACTGCCGCCATTCGCGAGCCATCCCGTCGGCGTCCGTCAGAAGTTTGAGTACTGCGTACTTTTCAGCTGCCCGCTCGCGAAACAATCGATGCCGCCTCGCACGCAGGCGTCGATGCCCGGTGGATACTTGACAACCTGGCTGAGTAACCGTCCGCGCGAACTTTCCGCGGGAATGTAGGGAGCAGGGGCGTCGCTATGTAGGGAAGCGACGAATCCTGGCCGTGCCTTAGGGAAGGAGTGGGTGGTACCGGCGGCGGATCGGGGTGCTTACGATCTGTATTGATTGGTAGGTCATCCCCCGGTTCAGCCGCCGGCCCGTTTTTTACGCCGGGCCCCGCACTTCGTTTGTTCCGCCGGTCTGACTCCGACCCATAACGATTACACCCATTCAAACCGCAGCGTCCGTCTATCCGGGCCCGTCTTCGCGCTTGCCAGGTCACGACGACATGCGCCGTCCATGCTGCGTGCAGGTTTGTGCCGATGTCGGCTGAAAGTGCCTTTCATATGGCACTTCAATGCTGGTTCGCGCCGGCCCCTGGCGTGCGCGGCGTACTGATGGCACTGCACGCGAGCATCATTGCGCGTGGCGGATGAGGCCTGTTTCTGCAGCATGTGATCGCCCGTTTTTGGCCGGCGGCGGCCGGCCGGCGGCGGCGGGCGGCCAAAACACGAAAGTTGAATCGACGCCTGTCAAAACTATTGAAGTGCTCGTTTGCCGCGTGCTACATTGACCGCCAGTTCAGCAGGGCGAGCCGATCAAAACCAGTTCAAGAAAGGAACGGTATCATGTCGCGGCTTCGCGCCCTGCCTGCTCTTGGTGTCGGTCTGGCTGCACTTGTCTTAACGACTCCCGCCCGTGCCGAAATTGCCCTCGGCGAGTACATCATCGATCGCAATCAGGGTTTCCTGGGCGTCGTCACGTCGCTGACGCACGAGACGTTTCTGTCTCCAGTCAATACCGCCAGCTCAGGAGCCGGCACACTTTTTGAAGACATCGTGCTCGTCGACGGTGCCGAGCGCGTTGATGAAGTCAGTTTCGACAATGACCCCGACTTTGAGACGTATGCAGCCCTGGTGAGCGACGGGGCCGACTGGTTTCTGTACGACACTTTGCGTTTTGATAGCGGCAGCGTTTCCAACTTCCTCGGCCTCGAGTCGCAGCGCCTGCCGTTGTCCGATCCGATGCCACCGGACGACTTCGGCCAGACATGCCCCGATTTGTGCGGGGCGACTATCACGCGCGTCGTTCGTGAATTGACGCTCAGCCTCGAAAGCCCCGGCAGCGATCCCAACGGAGACGGAAACTGGACGGAGATGCAGATCCGCGCCGTGACCACGATCTACGGCATTCCCGAACCCGGCACGCTGACATTGGGGACGCCCGTGCTGGCTGCCCTGCTGCTGCGCCGCAGGCGTTAGGACATTGATGCCGGTAAGAAAATCAAAGAGCCATCTTTCAACGGGAGAAACATATGTCATCTGCTTGTCCGCTTTCTCGTGCCTTGCATCGCAACGGGCGTTCTCGACTCTTCGCCCTTGTCGCCGCTGCATTCCTGCTCTCAATGGCGAGTCGCGTCGGCGCTCAGCCACTGCTTTATGAAGTGGAGCTCTTCGGACCATTGCCGCCATATGAGTTCACCACGTCGTTCGGAATGAACGAGGCCGGGCGCGTCGTGGGCTACACCGCCTTCGATGCCTTCGATCCTTCCGCCACCGGCGTTGTCGTCGACCCGATGACGGGCATCGGTTCACTCGCGCTGCTCGATCCAAACTTCAACTTTCCCTATGGCATCAACGCGGCCGGCGACATCGTCGGCCAGTCCGGCCAACAGGGTTTCGTATACCAAGCTGGTGTCGCGGCGCCGCTGCCGGTGCCGGACGGGTTCTTCAGTGGCGTGGGACACGACATCAACGACGCCGGCGCGATTGTCGGGAGCTATGGCGACAGCGACTTCTCTGGTCCGCAGCACTGTTACTGGAGTTCGGGCGCTGCCGCCCCGGTGACGCTGGCCGGCGTCATCCCCGGCGTCACGTCCGGCTCCGCCTGGGCCATCAACGAGGCGGGACAGATCGCCGGGGTGAGCGGCGGCATCGAAGGTGTCTTCTATGCGGCCAGGTGGGATTCGCCTGCCGCGGATCCCGTGCAGATCGGCCCTCTGCCGGGCGCCTTCAACAGCGAAGGGCTCGGCATGAACGAACTGGGAGACGTCGTCGGCCGATCATCGTTTCTCGACTTCACAATTCAGGCGTTTTACTGGCGCGGCGAAGACGCGTTTCTCACCGGCCTTGGCTTTCTGCCCGGCGGCAATTACAGCGAGGCATTCGACGTGAACGACGCGGGGCAGGTGGTCGGCACCGCCAACACCCCGGACTTCGAGGTGCATGCGTTCCTCTGGGAAAACGGCGTGATGTACGACCTGAATGACTTCATCGCGCCCGGAGGGCCGCCGTTTCTATACGTGTCGCGGGCCACCGCCATCAACGAGGCCGGCGTCATCGCCGCAGAGGCGGTCATCGGCGCGACCGGCTTTCCGCGGGCAATCGCAATCCTGACGCCGCTGTTGCCGGGAGACATGAATTGCGACGGCGTGCTGGACATTGAGGACGCCGTGCCACTGGCACTGGCGCTGGGCGATCCGGATGCCTACGCGGCACAGTTTCCCGGGTGCAACCCCGCCCGTGCCGATGTGGACGGCGACGGCGAGCGGAACGGGCTGGACGTTCAGACGTTTGTCGACACGCTGTTGATTGACTGAGCGCATCGGACCTTCATGGCGCGCCGGCCGACTTCACGACGGCCGCGCGCCGGGGCCGGTGCCCCGTGTTACGCCGCACCCTCGAAGAGCGGCCCGGCTTCGTCAGTCTTGCGCTCCACGACGACGGTGTTCTCGCCGTATTCGCTCGATGTGCCGGATGCTTGTCGCGCGGACGCTGATTTTCCTCGCTTGCCCTTGATCCGGGTACCGTCGGCGGTAATCAGCTCGGTCTCCTCGTCGGCTCGCGCGGTGATGCGCTGCGCCAGCGCAGTGAGATCGTCGTACAGCGCCTTTTCATTGATCGTGGCGATGCTGCCGCAGGCTGCAACCACTTCGCCGATGTACCGCTTGAAGATGCTGCGCCGGTCGGTTTCATACTTCTGTTTCTTGCGGCGGTTCAGAAAGGCCTGTAGCTTGCGGCCGCATTCCTGCACCGCAAGCTTGATCTCCTTGCGAATCTCGTCGTAGTCGGCGATGGCCTCCTTGCCTTCGCTGGTGAACGGCACCCACACGCTGGCCATGTGAACGAAGACGGCGAGCGGCGCCTGCGGCAGGCTTCCCGACGACTGCGACAGCCCGTATCGGCGCCAGTCTGTGTCCAGAATGCTCTTGTAAATGCAGCAGCCCGACATCTGATAGAGCAGCGGCACGCGATTGGCGAATCGCATCAGGCGTGTCTGGACGGTGACACGCGGCGCTTCTACCACCTTGCCGCGCCGCACCTTCACTTCCGCGACTTCGGCATTCTCCTGTTCCTGCGATGGGTCGGGCCCGAGCTCGCCGCCATAGGCAAGCCCGACTTCGATCTGAAACGGATTGCCGCGATAGACCGCGGGCGAGCGCGTGGCGGCCGTGAAAAACTCGGCCTTCACGCCCTTGAGCAGCCCCGCGAGAATCTGCCTCTCGCCGATGGGGGACAGGCAGTCGGTCGAGGGTGGCCGGATGGTCGATTCCTGCATGGCCTTGTATAGCGTTTCGGCCTCGTGGGTGCCGATGCGCGTGGGATTGGCCCGGGAACTGAGCTTGGCCTTGTCGCAGATCGCGCTGGCCGTACCGGCGCTCACCTTGCTGAACTCGCTGCTCAGAAAACGCGAGAGCGTTTTTTCGCGGCTGTCCTTGAGCATCTTGATCAGCACGCCCAGCTCGATCCCGTAGGGGTGCGGCTTGATTTCGACCGTCGGATGCGGCAGCTCCGTCGTCGCCCGCGGCAGCTCGGTGACCTGGCCGGCGGGATCGATGAAGGTGAACGCGGCGTGCGGATTGGCGATGGCCGTGAGCTCAAGGTACTCGTCGACGCTGGCCCGGCCCTTCTGATACTGCGACTCCAGCTCGATCGTCACTTCGGTGCCGTGCGGCCAGTCCACCTTGATTGTCTTGTCGGTGACGATGTGCGGGGCGTTCTTCTTGGTGTCGATCTGGAGCTCGTAGTAGTGTGCCTCGCTCTTGGCACCGGTGCGCGACGTGATCTTCACACTCTTGCCGGTGGTGAGCAGGCCGTACATGCCGGCGGCCGAGATGCCGATGCCCTGCTGACCGCGGCTCATCTTGAGCCGGTGAAACTTCGAGCCGTAGAGCAGCTTGCCGAAGACGTTGGGAATCTGGGCCTTGACGATGCCGGGGCCGTTGTCGCGCACCGTCACGCGGAAGCGGTCCTGGTCGCTCTGCTCAATTTTGACGACGATGTCGGGCAGGATGCCGGCCTCCTCGCATGCGTCGAGGGAGTTGTCGACCGCCTCCTTGACCGTGGTCAACAGGGCCTTGCGCTTGTTGTCGAAGCCGAGCAGGTGGCGATTCTTGGCGAAGAACTCGGACACCGAGATCTCGCGCTGGGCCTTGGACATGCTCTCGGCAGTGGCGTATTTGTGGCCCTTTCGCGCGCGGGGCGGAGATGTCGCGGCATCGGATTCGGACGGGCCGGCCGAGCCGGTGCGTTTGCCGTCGCTGTCGGCGCTTCGCTTCTTCGCCGCCGCCTTGCCGGCGGGCTTACGTCGGGCGGCCTTGGGCATCTCGGGCTCCGGGGGATGAATCTGGGGCATGAGCGACTGGGCATCGAAGGCGAACTGCATCTGGGATTCGTTCGCGGCCCGGCGTGTCGGTCCTGCGCTTGTGTCCTGGGTTGTCGCCATCCGTGGCTCCTCGCTGAATCGGTTTAACAGGCGGGGATCATAGCAGCCCCGTGGCGCGGCGAGAATGCCGGCGGGCGCCGGTCGGCGTTCCAGAACTTTATCGGCTTTGCGCTCGTATTCCCGACAAGGGGGGATAAACTGAGGGCTGTCCTGCGATCGGGCAACGGGTCGCGGCTCGATCGGGCGAACTTTTCACATCCCATTTGCTGCGAGGGCTGGTCGTCATGTGCCAGGTCAATCTCCTCGTCGTCGCCGGGCTGATCTGTGGCCCCGGTATCTGTGGCTCCGGGATCTGTGGCTCCGGCTTTCAACCGGTGAACGGCAGTCTGACCTGTGGCACCGCTGTTCTACCAGTGATCCGCGCCTTTTCGGCACAGGTTCAACCGACGACTCCGGCGAGAGAGTCCGCGCGCGATTCTGCCGAAGGCGAGTTGCAGGACATTGTCGTACTCAAACCCGGCGACGTGGCCCCGGATTTCGAAGTGCCGGGGCTGGACGGCAAGTTCATCCGCCTGTCCGACTATCGCGGCCGCTACGTGCTGCTCGACTTCTGGGCGACGTGGTGTGGGCCGTGCCGGGCAGAAATGCCGGGGTTGAAGAAGTTGCAGGAGATTTACGGCAACGACAAACGCTTCGCCCTGATTGGCCTGAGTCTGGACGACACGATGAAGGCCATGGGCGATTTCGTAAAGGAACAGGGGTTGACCTGGACCCACGGCCATGTAGGTCCTTCGAAAAAGTCGCCCGTCCCCGGCCGTTATGGTGTAAGAGGAATCCCGCGCATCGTGCTGATCGGTCCGGACGGAAAGATCATCAAACCAAACCTCACATATGAAGGCGCGCGAGACGCGTTGCGAGACTTGCTGCCGCTCAACGAGGAGGCGTTGGCGCTGCATGCGGACGAAGTGAAGGGAACGGTTCTGTTTCCCGACGGTCGGCCGGCCGCAACGGCGAAGGTGTTTCTATGCGTGGGTACGGCGCAACTGCACTTTAAGGGTGACGTACCTGCCGTCGACGAATCACGTTCTCATCGAACGGTGTTTGAGAACACCGCGAATGAGGATGGCGCCTTTTCATTTGAGCCGTTAAGTGACACATACTCGATCGTAGCCATGCACGAACAGGGCTATGCGCAGGTAAAGGACGAGCACTTTCGTCGCAATACCGTCATTCGTTTACAAGAATGGGCGCGAATCGAGGGCTTGGTCACGATCGACGACCCGCCGATGTCCGTCTTTCTTGCTTCGTACGCGCTCAAGGGCGATAGACTTGCCCACTTCGGTGAAGTCACACCCGACGCCGCCGGCCGCTTCGTATTCGAACGCGTGCCCCCGGGTAATCTCGCCTGGATTCAACTACGCCACGGCTTGCAGAACACCAGTTACAACATCTGGAAGCACGACATCCCCCCGGCCGAGGTCATTGCGTGTAATTTTGGTTCGCACGGGCACACTATCAGTGGCAGCGTCAAATGGCCGGATTCAATTTCCGAGCCCCGTTCGCCGTCGTACAGGGCCCGCGTTGAGCTGAAACGGGCGCTGGGCATGCCGCCAGAGATCATGGCAGCCGGTCGCGAGGCGATGGGCAAGTGGCAGAAAGCGTGGAGAGATTCGCCCGAAGGCCGCGAGGCAAACCGCCGCCCGAGCGGTCACGCAACGGAACTAACCAAAGAGAACTCGTTTCGATTCCTCGATGTGCCGCCGGGCATCTACCGACTGCACTACGAACATCGCAGTCTTCCCCCCAGGTACTTCAGAAGCAGCGTTTTCGAGGTGTCGATGGAACGCGATGACACGCTGGAGTTGGGCATACTGGAACTGGAAGAGTATGACCCGGCCACGACTCCGCCGTGACCGCAACCCGCCACTTCCGATAAGTGCGCATTTTCCCGTCGCTCGCGCAAAGAGTGCGTCGCCGAAAGGCAGCCGGCCGTCATTCGCACCGCGCGTCGCGCACACGTAATCCCGCGCTCATTCCCGGTCGATAGCAAATGCGGCCCGCCGCTTCCGGACCGGGCTCACGACCAGGAGCGCGCGCATGCGACGTTTATTCGGAACTTCCACT
Organism: uncultured Planctomycetaceae bacterium; assembly: GCA_964408455.1. GTDB lineage: Bacteria > Planctomycetota > Phycisphaerae > UBA1845 > UTPLA1 > CAYOZN01. The sequence goes on along the minus strand of CAYOZN010000015.1, from coordinate 66,812 downwards.
TGCGAGCAGGCCGAGGCCAACGCTACCTACGAGCGCGGTCTCTCGGCGTATGAAGATGGCGACTACGCCGGCGCCGTCGAACACCTCTCACAAATTGCGAACGACGCCGGGCTGACCGGCACGCTGGCGTCCTTTTATCTCGGCGAGGCGCATGCGCGGCTGGGCGCCGCGGCGCTTCAGGCAGCGCGGCACGCGGACGCGATCGCACATCTGTCGACGGCGAGAAAATTGAACCCGCAGTCGGCGGGATTGTCTCGATATCTCGCGGCCTGCTACGCCGGCCTGAGTCGCTATGACTGGGCCGCGGCGGAGCTGGAAAAGTGTGATGGTGATGGCGATACCGACCGCGTCATTCGACTGGCACACGCCTTCGCCCGCGATGGCAAGATTACCCGCGCCGTCGAGACGCTGGTGGACGCCATGGACCGCGAGCCGCACCGGCTCGATCTGCGGCTTCAGCTGGGTTTGATATACGCATCGGCGGAAGAGCACGAGGATGCCGTCTGCGTCCTGACCGAGGCAGTCGAGCTCGCCCCGTACGACATCGATGCGCGACGTTCGCTGGCGCTGGCCCTGGCGGCCGCCGGCGATGCGGCAGAAGCCGTTGAGCACCTGGCCATGGCACAGCGGCTGCGGCCGCATGACCGGCACCTGGCCCTGCTGCTGACGATGGCGATCGACGCGGCAAAGACGAACTGCTTCGCGCTGGGCATTGACGTGACACTCGGCTCAGGCGAGACGGCCGACGAAAAATCGATCGCGGCGCTCGGCGAGCTGGTCGCCCAGGAGCCGGACCTGGTGGAGGCGTTTCTTGCACTGCCGCCAACGGCGGTGGATGCGGAAATCTTTGCCATGCTGGCCGCGGCGCTCGAACGGGCGCTGGAACACCATCCCGAATACGCGGACCTGCACTATCACTGCTCGCGCGTGTACGTGCGCATGGGCCGGCGCGACGCGGCCGTGACCCGGCTGGACGAAGCGCTGTCGATCAATCCCCGCTACGTGCAGGCCCTCATCCAGCTCGGGCGCATATTCGCACAGATGGACCGGCGCCTGGAAGCGGCGCAACGGCTGCGGGCCGCGATCGCCTGCGGCGGCGATTATCCCGACGTGCACTACCTGCTGGGCGAACTCTATCGGCGCGACCGGCGGCTCGACGCGGCGCGGTGTGCGTATGAGCGGGCGCTGGAATTGAATAAGGACTACGCGGCGGCGCGCGAGGCGCTGGAGATGTTAAACGCGGCGTAGAACGAATGATAAATGCAAAATGCTGAATGCGAAATGCAAAATGCTGAATGCAGAATGGAAATCGTAATTTGCGATCCTGTTTGACGCGGACGAAGCATTAGTTCAAGGCGATTAGCAACAATTCAGCATTCATCATTCAGCATTTTCCATTTTGCATTGTCTGGGAGTGCCTTCGACATGTCGCATCTGCTGGAAGTCTTCGGTCGCGGACTCATCGCACATCTGAGCGGCGCGTTCGGCGAAATGCTGGGCTTCAAGACCGAGGCCTCGGCCGCAACCCTCCAGGCCATTATCGATGCAGACCCCACAGACGTGGATGCGATGATCAAACTGGGCGGCCGGCACCTGCGGGACAATGAGCCCGTGCTGGCCCGCGAGGTTTTCCTGCGCGCGCTGGCGATTGACCGAAAAAAGCTCCCCGCCCGCATCGGCCTGGGCTGCGCATTCGACGAACTGAACCAGGTCGAGATTTCTCTCGAGCAGATGCGAATCGCCCAGAAGCAGGACCCCACCAGTCCGGCCATCCTGTTTTGCCTCGGCTACTGTCATGAGCGCCTTCGAAACAGCCGGCAGGCCATCGAATATTATCAGCAGTCGCTGGCAGCCTGCCCCACGCTTCGCAATGCCCACGAGCGACTCGCCGCCATTCACCTGCATGAGAACCGCATTCACGCCGCCATCGAGCACTACGAGCGGCTATGTGAACTGGATGCCGAGCAGATCGACCTGCACCTCACGCTGGCCAATCTGCTGCTCAAGGCGGGGCGCTTCGAGGACGCGGTCAGCCGATACGAACATGCCCTGGGCCTCGAGCCCGACAACTGGGAGGTCCACAACGATGTCGTCTCGGCATACGAAGAGGCAGGGCTCATCCGCGAGGCCATTGAACACCTGCACAAGCTGATCGACGCCGAGCAGGACCAGCCCGATACGCGCCTGCGCCTTGGCGATTTATACGCCCGTCTCGGAGATGATGTCTCCGCCATGACGCACTACTCGCGGGCCCTGGAACTGAGTCCCGATTACCTGGAGGCAAACGTGAAGGCCGGCACCCAGCACCTGCGCGCGGGCCGCTTTCGCGACGCGGCCCGGCGTTTTTCCCAGGCGCTGGAGATCAACGACCGCCTGCTCGGGGCCTATGTCGGCATCGGCGTGGCACACCATGCCGAGGGCCGCACGGAAGAGGCCCTGGCGTCGTTCGAGATGGCCCGCAACATCGAACCCAACAGCACGCTGCTCTTCAGCGAAGTGGCACGAATGCAGTTAAAGGCCGATGCCGCAACCAGCGCCAGGAAGTACTTGAAGGGCTGCGGGCTCGCCGATGCCGATTCGGAGTCGCAGCGCCCGGCCGACCTGATCACGCGGCAGATCGACCGGCTGCGCGAGTCGATCAGCCGCAACCCGAACCATGCCGACCTGCACTATCGCCTTGGGCTGCTGCTCAAGAACCGCGGTCAGGTGGAGGAGGCGATCGCGTGTTTCCGATCGGCGATCGAAATCAATCCGAGTTACATGAAGGCGTTGATCAAACTGGGTCTTGCCCTGCGCGATGTGAATCGCTCCGGCGAAGCCATCGAGGTGCTTCGGCGCGCCGTGGATGTCAAGCCTGACTACGCCGATCTGCACTATCAGCTGGGCCTGCTCTTTGCCCAGCGCTACCAGTTTGAGCTTGCGGTGGAGCAGTTCGAGCAGGCCGCGAAGTGGAATGCACAGAACGTGGACTTTCAGGCAAATCTCGCACTTGCGCTTCAGGGCATGGGGCTGATCGACCGGGCCAACGCCACGTGGCAGATCGTGTGCGAGCTGGCGCCCGACTCTGCTCATGCTGCCCAGGCGCGTAGCGCAATGGCGGAAAGTAAGAACAAGTAGTGCAACAATGCGAATTGGATCAGGCGCTTGCCGTTTGTTCGGCGACATTGCATACCCATCCATCGAATCTGCACCAGCCCAATTGACGCCACGCTTCTCCGGCTTTGACGTCAACCCCGTCCGTTTCTACATTTCCGCTTCGTGACTACCGAAAACCCGTCCGCGAGAGTGGGCCTCTTCAAACCCTATTTCGAGCTGCCGCGACCCGTCTATATCCTGTGCGTGGGCACGCTGGTCAACCGGGCGGGCTCGTTCTTTGTCATCTTCCTCACGATCTATCTGAGCAAGCGCCTGGGCTATTCCGAGGGATACGCCACGCTGTGCATGGGCGTCTTCGGCCTCGGGTCGATGATTGCCGCCTTTACCGGCGGTCACCTGGCCGACAACCTGGGCCGCCGCAGTGTCATGCTGATCAGCCTCGTTGGCGGCGCTGCCATTGGCTGCTGATTTGTATGCGCGCGTTATCCACCGTTCAACCAGTCGATATCCTGCCGGCGTAGACTGTCCTGCTAACGGGAATCGGCAGGCCGCATTCTCGACAAATCGGATCAGCGGAGGATGCCTTCCATGGATGTTGTTCGAATTTTGCTTGCCATCCTGCTGCCGCCACTGGGCGTGTTCCTCCAGGTCGGCATCGGGCTGCACTTCTGGCTCAACATCCTGCTCACGCTGCTGGGCTACATCCCGGGCATCATTCATGCCATCTGGGTCATCACGAAAAAATGACGGGTGACAGCGGACGGTCGGGCGCACGCGGACGGGCGGCCGCAACTTTGCAGCATGGTATCTTCAGGGACGCCGCCTCCTCCGGCTCTCCTCCGCGTTGTCGATATAACCCTCGTCCGCGGAGCGGCTCAGCCCGGGGGGATCCTCGGAGACATCAGCGAGCCGATCGCGATCGTCGTCCGGTCTGCCCTGCACACCGTGCTCCTCTTCACCGGACAGATCGTGCTTCAGATTAGCCGTGCTCACGTCGCGCACCATTCGGCGAAGCTCCTCCGCCGCGAGCAGGACGTGCTGCCGCGGTGCTGCGATGTCGACGAATTCGCCTTCATCGGTCGGTACATCGACATTGAATTCCTCCGGACGATCGGCAAGGTGAAACCCGATCCGGATGGTCACCGAATCGCCCGATTGCTTCTTGACGGCAAAGCTCAACTCGGGCTGGAGAAGTTGCACTTCGCCGAGACCGGGCTGCTGGTTGCCGGCCCCCGCAGCTTCGAGCCAGTCTGCCAGTGAGTCAAACTCGAACAGGTTGATGCAGGGCGCATCCTCTTCCCATGAGTCCGACGCCGTCGCGGCGCGGAAGTTAATGGTCGCGCCGTGAATGTCTCCGATCCCTTCATGCGTGCCCGCCAGCGTGCTCTCGACGAGCGCGAGTTCGAATTCGTTGCCGTTGTTGCCTTTGAGGAGCATTGACATATGCGCGTCTCTCGGAACCAAGCCACCTGATGCACGAGCATAGGGAGGTCCGGATGAGAGCGGGCCAACGCCGGTGTAAACGCCGTGACAGAATCGGGCGTCAGCACCGCACGATGGTATGCTGGTCGACAGTGTGCGGCCTGCGGGGGCCGAGTTGCATCCCATCGCGCTTTGCCAGCCGATGTTTTTCCAGATAAATTCCGTACGATCAATCGCTGCGATGACCCCCTCGCCTCGTGAAAGTGCAAGGGGCATCGGGTCTGGCGATTAATGCCTCAATTGTGGCACTACTCTTCGTAGCCACTCTGCACATTGCCCGTCGCGCCATAGCCGGCGTCAGCACCGGACGCCGTCGCCTCGATCTCGGCCGGCTCCGGCGTGATCGACTGGATGCCATCCTTCAGGAACAGGTAATACAGCTTGCCCTCTGAATAGGTATAGCCCGCCCGCTGGCCGGCGCGATCGCCGACGCCCATGTACAGGTCGCACCGCCCGGGCGCGCGGATGGCGGCACCGCGGTCGTGATCGAGGGCAAACGTGCGGAATCGCTGCATGTCGTTGTTCTGCTCCGCCGGGGCGTAGGTATCGACGAAGGCAAGGCAGGCGCGGGGGAAGATGTCCTTGTCGGTGGCGATGCTGTATTCGGGCGTCACGCGCTTGCCGAGGCAGCCGTAGGGCCCGCCCTGCGAATTCTGGAAAAAGATGTAGCGGTTGTTCTGGTAGAGGTATTGATCCATGTCTTGTGGATACTGCCGGAAGTGGCGGATCATGGCATCGAGCGACAGTCGATTGCGATCGAGCTTGCCGTCGGCCACCAGCATTCGGCCGATCGGCGTGTAGTCGTGGCCGTTGTTGCCGGCATAGCCGATTTCGTGCAGCGTGCCATCCGGAAGGCGGATGAACCCGCTCCCCTGCACCGTGACCACGTAGGTCTCGAAACGGTCGCCGAGCCAGATGAGTTCCTGGCCGGCCAGCAGGTTCTGTTCCTCGATTTCCTGCCGCGTGCGCCAAGGTCCGCCGACCACGTTGCCCTCGTCGTCCTTCTGAATGTCGGGCGGAATCTTGTACAGCGGGTAACGGAAGTGGTCAGTCTGCGTCAGGCTGCCGTCGAAGATGGGCGAGTAATAACCGGTGAAGAGCACGGTGCCTTCGTCGTCGCACCCGACGGACATGTACACGTCGAAGTTGTCGCGGATGGTCTGGTTGAGCGCCTCCGGAGTGCTGGCCTGGTCGAGTACTTCGTAAAAGGCGTGCAGCGAGGCGAGCGCGCGCTCGTGCGTGATCGGCCCCATGGGAAAGTACTTCTTGCTGCTGGGCGCGTTGAGGTAGGCGATGCTGTTCTGGATGGCCTCGCGCATGGCAATCCGCTTCGCCCGGTACCAGCCGGCGCCGAAGTCGGGATATTGCGAGGGATCGATCTTTCGCAGGGCAAACTGCCCCGGCGGCAGCGGGCGATCGTAATTCTTCTCGATGGCGGCGTGCGGCAGCGGCTGCTCGGGCTTGTTGCAGGCGGAGCCGGCAACAAGCGCGGCGGCAGCCGTAATCACGAGAGCGAGCGTCCGCGAGACACTGCGGTTCGGGCGCGAAGGGATGCGGAGAATCACGGTCCGACTCCTTTCGGATGCTGAGTTGACCGCGCGACCATCCGGGGTCATTGCACGGGCCGCGGCACGGCTGTCGGGGCCTTGTGTCGCGGCGGTGCGAGTATATCGCGGGGAGCGGGCTTGTCGCAATCGAAAAGAGGAATGCCGGAGGCATGAACGCGCGATTCGGCGGCATGGGGGATTCAGGCGCGATTTACCCCCGATGGCGGATATGATGGTGTGTGCGGGTTTTGAACTGGTGGCAGTCTGGACCGGGCAAAGGCAGGACTCGTGGCCGAATCGATGAACGCAGGCGAGCAGCAGTCGGCCCCCCGGTCGCCCGGGCCACCGGCGGCCGCGCAACCCGCAGACGCGCAGCCCGCGGGGCTGTTCGGCAGGCACGTGCTGTTCCCCGATCATTACACGTGGTTCGTGCTGGCCTCCACGATGGACCTGCTCATGACGTGGGTCGTGCTGCACAGCGGCGGCTACGAGGCCAACGCCATCGCGGCATACGTCATTGAAAAGTTCGATCTCTACGGCACGCTGATCTTCAAGTTCGCCATGGTGGTTCTGGTCATTGTGATCTGCGAAGTGGTGGGGCAGCGGCGATATGCCACCGGCCGGGCACTGGCGACGTGGGCAATTCTCTTTCCGGCGTCGGGCGTGGCCATGGCCATCGTGGTGCTGGCGCGGCTCGGCGCTTTTTCGGGTTGAATCCATCGAGACGCCGGCGAACTCCCCGGCGTTCTTCGTCGTTACCACCCGGCATTTACGAGCCTGATGGGCGGAAAAAATTCTCCGTATTTTTTTCCTGACGGCGCCGGAAATGGCACCAAACACGTCATGTCGGGTCCTCGTGAGGCGCCTCACCAAAAAAAATGGGTGAGACAAACCGGGACAAGCCGGGGCGCGCCCCGTGCGCTCGGCCGGCGCTGCGTTGGCACCGCCATCGACTCGTCTACCCATTAAGTGTGCTCACGGTTCCGTGAGAAGGCCGGCATGTGTGGAGGCGTCCGCCGCGGTGGGAGGGGGTGCGAGAGGGGATTCTTGCACCAGCGGGAAAAAAATGTGCGGCGTGCGTTGTAGGGTGGACGCACGCCGCAAGAAAGGGGTGGGTTCTCCGCGGGTAGCAGATCAGTCACTCGAAAAAGAACTCAAATTCGTGGTCATCAATTCCTTCCAGGGGTATGGCGGCGACGACCTGGTAGTTGGGCGGACTCGCTTCCTCGCCGAGCTCTTCAAGAGTCGGTGCTTTCGCATCAAAGGATCGAACCATGCTCTGCGTTTCGGTGATCGCGGGATACCATTGTCCCGGCCGGAGTTCGGCCCATTCGATGACGCGGAATTCGTGACCGATGCCGCGCCCGCCGTGCAGTTCGTTTTCGAATGTGTCGCCGCCGTCGGCGCAGAGCTGCCACTGCGACTCGTGAATCTGCAGCACCGTCATGCTGCACTGGCGATAGTTATGCGCCGGATCGAACCACATCTCCGCCAGTACCGGGCGGTCATCGTGAAAGAGGCTGAGATTCGGCTGGCTCAGTGACTGGTATCCGAACCAACCCGCGTCGTTCATGCCCAGGTATTCGTACAGCCGGTCGGGGGCGTAATTGAAGAATTCGTCGGATTCTTCGAGCACGAGGCCGTAATGTGCGAGCAGCGAATCGAATTTCGCGGGCGGCCCGGGCCGGCCCTGTTCATCGAGTCGAACCCGCGTCGCGACCGCGCCGTTGACGATCTCGACTTCGGTGCACCTGCCGCGCACTTCTCCGGCGAGGAACTGCGATGCAATGGTCACCTGCTCGTCGAGAGACTGCGCGGGAGTGTCGCGGAAGTCATACGTCTCGATGCGCCGGCGTTCACCATCGCTCAGCACGAGGTACGCCTGCTGGCCGTACGTCACGACGACGGAAAGATAGGGGCCAAAGGTGGGCGCCCAGTGTTGCAGTGCGGTGAGCCGCAGTTGCAGCAACTCCTGCGATGCCCGCCCGTCCACGAGCGGCGCGTCCCGCGGAACGCCCATGTCGTAGATGTTCCGCGGCCCGGCGGGCGGGTAATCGAATCTGGTTGAACCGCTCGAATCCTTGCGCTCGATGAGACGGCCGCTCGCTGCATCGAACACCATGGCGGCGCAGTCTCGTGGAGCATTCGGCGTGTACTCGACGACCGCGCGGCCATCCCGATAGACGTCGCGACGCGTCCAGTCACGATCGAGGCGGTCGCCGATTGCCTCCAGGTCAGCCACGAGCGTCTTGAGCGTGGGCAAACCGTCCAGGTGGGCATGCGTCGGCTCGCAGGTGGTCAGGACGATGCAGCCGCGCACAGCGTTGTAGGTCGCATATTCCTCGAGCGGGATGTTGAAGTAGTGAACCGATTCCTTGTCGTCGGCCCAGCGCAAGGCCGAAAACTCACCGGGCATCTCCCACCATTCGACGCCGTTGTGAATGGCGTGAATGACTTCCACGTTGCGCATGGCGGGAAGGACCATGGACATGGCGAAAGTCGGGTGCGTGGAACCGGGGCCCAGTATGCCGGCGACGATCGCGATGATTGCGGCGATGGCCGCCGCGCCGCCGCAGATTCGCCAGACGATGCGGCGGATTTGGTAGTGTGCCTGTCCCGCGCCGTGCCGCGGGGAACGCGGCACGGCGCGCAGGAAGTGCTCGAGTTGATCAGACGTGGGCGGAAGACGGCGTGCCGATTGAAATAGCTCATCAAATCGGGACGCGGTCCGGGCGTCGAGTCCGTCGACGTCGCAGCTTCCATTACTTACGGGTTGACTGCTCATCGCGTGCTCCTTGATCTATTCCGGCAACAGTTTTTTCAGCCGCGCAAGGGCCAGTTTGCAGTGGCTTCGGCATGCCTCTTCGGAAATGCCGAGTATCTCGCCGATCTCGGCGTACTCGAGTTCCATAAGTTTTCGCAGCGTGATGACCGCGGACTGACGGGCAGGCAGGCGCGCGATGGCGTCGTACAGGCGCTGCACGTCCGCCGGTGTCGCGTTGTCTTCGCCGTCCCGCTGTGCGAACCGGGCGATTTGATCGAGCCTGGCCGCGCGCCGCTTTTCCCTCCGGATGCGTTCGATGGCGAGGTTTGCGGCCGTACGCCGGGCAAATGCCGCATCGTCCAGCACGGCTGCACCGTTGCTGCGGGCCGCACAGAGCCGGAGCATCGCCTCCTGCACGATGTCTTCGGCATCGTGCGCGCTGAGGCGGAACCGCAGCGCTATTCTGCACAAGCTTTGCCGCAGTTGTTCCACGCCCGCCTCGCCGCCGCCGGCCGCCCGTCAGCCAACGGTCACATTAATCTAGACGCGCGGCAGGCGAGTTTGTGAAGCGCCATTGTTGAGAATTGCGGCGATTTGCAGGGCAGCGTCGCCCGCATGTCCATCCCGACATGGGCAGGCAGCCGGAATGAGCGGCTACGGCAGAAGGATTGCTTCCGTGAAATGAGGAATGTCCTGTCCATTCGCGAGTCCGTCGCCGTTGAGAGCGCTGCGGCTCACGTAATCGGCGTTAGACTCCAGGTTCATCAGGATGGCGACGAAAAAGGCGTGCTCGTCGGCGTCCACATCGCCGTCGGCATCCATCTCGCCGGCGATCCGGCTCGGATTTCTTCGTCGAGAATTGCGAATTGAACGTGACGGGCGGAGCGGCGCGGTTGCCTCCGGTTTCACCGCGCCGCTCTTGGCCCGTTTCGTAGCCCATTTCCCCTACCGGAAAGCTTGGTCCGGCAGTCTCTGCATCGGGCATCACTTCTGGCAGCGGGCGGCCGCGCGAACGCTTGCGCGTACGCGGCGCCCGTTTTGCCATTGGCGTATCGGCTGGAAGATGGCCGGGGTTAACGAGTTAGGATAAACCCTCAGGACCGGAAAGATCCACATTTGTGAGCTCGAGTGTGCGCAATTATGCGCTGGTTTAGGACCGCTGTGTTTTCCGACACGCGATAACAGCGGTTGACCGGCCACCGGCCGCTCTCAATACTTTGGTTACGGTGAACAGCCGATGAGTGAGCGGGATGTGGACATCGCATCTCGGGCAGGATCGGAATGGCGCGTCGCAGGAGCCATCTATTGCCAAAGCCAAAGCAGACATGGAGGGGACGGCGGTTCAGCGTTTTCGCGCTGATGGTGGTGGTGCTGGCCGGCGGCGGCGGCATGTGCGTCAGCATGCCGGGCACGCAGCCGCCGGGCGATGTCGGAAGGACGATTGCGACGGCCACGCTGCTGGACTTTTCGCAGGCGGCCGAGGTGAACATCTTCGGCACCATTACGGGCGACGAAGCGCGGGTCTATGACCTGGGCCCCTTTTCGCCGGGCGATCGGATCATCGCCACCGTCAACGCGGCGGCCGGCAGCACGCTGGATCCCACCGCGGCGGTGTTCGACGGCAACGAAGAGCTGATCTGGATCAACGATGACGTCGACCTGGGTGCAAACAATCTCAATTCGCGGGTGGACTTCATCGTCGTCGAGAACATCGACCACTACTACCTTGCGATCGCCAAGTTCTTTCTGGACGCGGCCGGCGGCGATTACACGGGCAGCGTGCGCGTGGAACGCGGCGGTCAGGTGCCGGTGCCCGAGGTGCAGACGCTGCTGCTCAACTTTGCGGGCGGCCCCGTCACGATCACCAGCGAAGGCGCCTTTGAAGTGGACCCGTTCGATTCGGCCGACATCGACGCGGCCTACGCCGGTCAGACCGACCTCATCAAGGCGCGGATCGTCGAAGTGATGCTCGAAAATTTCGAGGACACCGGCCTGAGGATCGTATCAAGCGACGATAATCCGGCACTCGATCCCGGCACCTTTACCACCATGCACTTCGGTGCGTTCAGCCCGACGAAATTCGGCGTGGCCGATTCGGTCGACGTCGGCAATTTCGACCGGTGCGACGACGGCATCGTGTTTACCAACAGCTTCGATACGCCCTTCGCCGTCCAGCCGACCGCGCTGGGCATCGCGACTGCCATCGCCAACGTCGCGGCCCACGAGGCGGGTCACCTGCTGGGATTGAACCACACGTCGGATGTGACGGACCTGATGGACAGCACCGGCTCTGCGAGCACGCTGCTGGAGGATCAGGACTTCAAGACCGCCGAACTGCACGTATCGATATTCCCCTTCGGGCTTCAGAACGGGCCGCGGTTGCTGGACAGGGTGGTGCCGCCGCAGCCTTGAGCTTGTCCACTTCTCCGAGCCCTTAGGCGTTCTCGATAGCTGCTTCCGATATTGGCTCGCGATCGATTGGGCGCCGGTTCTGGTTTCAGGCCCCTGCGAAACTGTCCGATATCGCCTTCGGCATGTGCCGGCATTCCGCGCGCTGTGGCCGGCGACGTTGCCTCCTGGACCCGTCTGGCTCAAGATGCGTGTCGCCGGGAGCGGCGATGAAGTCGCGGCACCGCACCTTATAATATGGCGTTGAAAGGCGGTTAACGTCCGGCATGGCACTAAAGATCGAGAAAGACCACCAGCGCTTCCGGCAGATCGTGAAAGGGAAGATCCGCGAGGATTTGCGGAAATTCCTCACCCGCGGAGAGCTGCTCGGCAAGGAGGGCGAAAAGCTGATCAGCATCCCGATCCGCGGGATCGAGCTGCCGCACTTTCGCTACGGCGACAATAACGATGCCGGCGTCGGCGTGGGGGATGGCAAGAGCGGCGATCCCATGGATGGCGATCAATCCGGCAAAGGCCCCGGTGGCACCCAGCCGGGGCAGCACATTCTCGAAGTGGAAGTCAGCCTCGACGAGCTGGCCGACATCCTGGGCGACGAGCTGAAGCTGCCGCGCATCAAGCCCAAGGGCAAGCACACCATCACCAGCGAGAAGGACCGCTACAGCGGCATCCGCTCAACCGGCCCCGAATCGCTGCGGCATTTCAAGCGCACCTTTCGTGCCGCCATGCGGCGGCAGCTCATCGCCGGCATGTACGATCCGGATAACCCGGTCATCGTGCCGATCCGTACCGATCGCCGCTATCGAAGCTGGAAGACGGTTCTCAAGCCGCAGAGCAACGCCGTCATCGTGTACATGATGGACGTGTCGGGCTCGATGGGGGATGAGCAGAAGGAGCTGGTGCGGCTGGAGGCCTTCTGGATTGACGCGTGGCTGCGTCGCAACTACGAGGGCATCGAGAGCCGCTACATCGTGCACGATGTGCGCGCCGCCGAAGTGGACCGGCAGACGTTCTTCCGCATCCGCGAGGATGGCGGCACGAAGATCTCCAGTGCATTCAACCTCTGCCGCAACATACTCGAAACGCACTACAACCCGTCGGAGTGGAACGTCTACATCTTCCATTTTTCGGACGGCGACAATTCGAGCGAGAGCGACTCGCGGGAGTGCTGCAAGCTGCTCCGCGATTACATGCTTCCGCACGTGAACATGTTCGGCTACTGCCAGGTGGCCAGCGCCTACGGCAGCGGCAACTTCATCAACGTCATCCACGAGCACCTGGACCAGGAAAAGAACGTCGTCACCAGCCGGGTGAACACGAAGGACGACATATACGATTCGCTGAAGACGTTCTTCGGGCAAGGGCGGTAAGGATCAGGGATAAGGGACAGGGGTTAACTCACGAGTGTTTGTTCAAATGGACTCTTATCTCCCACCCCTTACCCCTTACCCTTTGTCCCTCGCATTTTGAGGTTTCCATGAAACGTGAACCGAGCCGACCGGACCTGAACGCCATCGCGAGAGACATCGGCGAGATTGCGGCCGCGCACGGGCTGGATTTCTACGAAACGCACTTCGAGATGGTCGACTTCGACACCATGCAGCAGATCGCGGCCTACGGCGGTTTTCCGCAGCGCTATCCGCACTGGCAATTCGGCATGGAGTACGAGAAGCTCCGCAAGCAGCACGTCTATGGCCTGGGCAAGATCTATGAACTCGTCATCAACAACAATCCGTGCTACGCGTACCTTGTGGCCGACAACACGCTGACCGACCAGAAACTGGTCATGGCCCACGTCTATGCCCACTGCGACTTCTTCAAGAACAACTACTGGTTCAGCAAGACCAACCGCAAGATGATGGACGAAATGGCGAACCATGCCACGCGCGTCCGCCGGCATATCGACCGCTTCGGTTTCGACCGCGTCGAGAGCTTTATCGACGTGTGCCAGACGCTGGACAATCTCATCGATCCATACTCTGTGTTCATGCGGCGCACGGGCGAGCCGCAGCCGGAAGAGCAGACGGCCAACGAGCGGTTGATCGAGCGCGACGTGGTGCGCTACAAGGCCAAACCGTACATGGAATCGTGGATCAACCCGCCGTCGGAGACCCGCCGCCAGCGCGAAGCGCTGATGACGCGGCAGGCCCAGAAGCGAAAGGCCTTCCCCGAACAGCCCCTGCGCGACGTGTTGAAGTTCATGCTCGAAAACGCGCCGCTGAAGGACTGGGAGGCCGATATCCTCGCCATCGTCCGGGAGGAGGCCTACTACTTCGCCCCGCAGGGGCAGACCAAGATCATGAACGAAGGCTGGGCGACATTCTGGCACAGCCGGCTCATGACGACGCGCATCCTGCGCGATGAAGACATCATCACCTATGCCGATCATCACAGCGGCACCGTGGCCATGCAGCCGGGGCGCCTGAACCCCTACAAGATCGGGCTCGAGCTGTTCCGCGACATCGAAGATCGCTGGAATCGCGGCCGCTTCGGCAAGGAATACGACGAGTGCGGCAGCATGGAAGAGGCCCGCAAGTGGGATAAGAAACTCGGCCTCGGCTTGCAGAAGATCTTTGAAGTGCGCAAGATTCACAACGACGTCACCTTCATCGATGAGTTTCTGACGCCCGAATTCGTCGAGCGCTTTCAGATGTATCAGTATCGCTATGACCCCGCCTCGCGCCGGATGGTGGCCGTCAACCGCGATTTCGACAAGATCAAGCAGCAACTGCTGTTCATGCTGACCAACCACATGCAGCCCTACATCTACGTGGTCGATGGCAACTATGCCAACCGCGGAGAACTTTACCTCGCCCATCGGCATAATGGCGTCGATCTCGACATCAAGTACGCCGTCGAGACGCTGAAGAACGTGCAGCGCATCTGGCGCCGGCCCGTCCATCTCCAGGCGCAGATCAACGATGAAATGGTGCTCTTCAGCTTCGATGGGGAGCAGAGCCAGCAGCAGAAGATCCACGCCGACCTGCCCAAGCCTGCCCACGCCCTTTGACGGCGAAGGCGCCGCCGCCGCCTGCCTGGACACCGCAAACGTGCTCACACGCCCGGAAGGCCGGTCGATGCCGCGCCAGAGGACGGCCGGTCGTCTTCCGTGCCATCTTCAACGGCTTCCCATTCGCCGGCCTTGCGAGGCGCAGGCACCGCAATCCAGAAACTTTGCCCGAATGCTGCAATACACCCGTCCCCGACGGGACATGGTGACTTGGGGGGGCGGAGGTGACTGCCGGTCGCGATGCGTTTCTGTTCGGCCCGGCCGCCGGAAATGAAATGAATTCGCGATCGGCGGGCGTCGGCCGCGGGAGTGGTGGGCAGGCAGCCGGGCTGCCGCCCTTCAGGTCCGACGGTCATTCTCCTTCTATCCGCCGTTTCCTTGCTCTACTCCCCCTACTCAGGGCCGCGCGGCGTTCGCGTCGCGCGGCCCGTTCGTTCTGGAGGCTGCTCAACCGGGCAGCATCAAGACCATTCCCGCCCGCAGCCGCTTCGGATCGCCCTTGACCATCGTGCGATTCTTCTGAAACAGTTCCTTCCAACGTCGCTCATCGCCCAGCGTTTTGCGGGCGATGCTGTAGAACGTATCGCCCTCGCGCACCGTGTAGCTTGCCGCCGCCGCACGCGCTGCACCGGCCGGCCGGACGCTGTTTGGCGATGCCGTTCTGCCGGCGGCATCGGACCGTCCGATCGCCGGCGGATTTGTTGTGCCGCCGGCGGCTGCCGGTGAGGTTGGTTGCGGAGCGGTTGTGCGCTGGGTGACGGGCTTTATGCGTGCTTTCTCCGCCGTCCGTGCGGCGTCGATCCTGGCGATGATGTTGGCGGCCCGGTCGGAGACGTCCAGCCGGGGTATCGCCAGGCTGTCGCCGATCTTCAAGCTGCGCGGACCCTTGATGTGCGGATTGGCCTTCAAGATCAGGTCGACGTGGCGGGTCGACTCGTAGTACGTCAGAGAGATATCCGACAGGGTGTCTCCCTGTTCGATAACGTGGCGGCGCGGCCAGGAATCATCGCTGGCGGGAGCGAGCTTGCCGGCGGAAGTACTGCTGCCGATCGGCTGAATTCGTGGAGCAGGGCCCGAACCCGCCTGTGCAACGCGGTTTGTGGGCGAATCTGTGCCGGATGAGACCGGCGAGGGCCGCGGATTGGCGTTCGCGGCACTTACCGGCGTGTTTCGAGCCGCCATCGCAGTGGGCCGTGCTTCGCCTTGCTGAAGTGCCGTATTCGTGCCGGTTCCACTCGCCGCATCGGAGTTGGCCCGTGCCATCCGGCGGATGTTCTCGCCAACGGCCGCCAGATCCGACGGATCGGGCTTCATTGCCGGATTCGCTGCCGTGTCCTTTGAGCCGGCACTCGCATCGCGGGCAAGATTCTCCCGGGTAGCCTCGACCAGGCCGGGCGACGCTTCCGAACGCAGGGGCGTGGATGGCGCCGCGCTCGGACCCATCGGCCCCTGCGCCACGGCCGTCTCGCCGCCGGCTGCCGCTCCAGCCGGAGTTCGCGCGGCCGGGTTCGCTATACTACCCGAAGCGCCAGAAGGCTGCCGGGCGACCACCGCCGCCGGCGGGGCGGCGGGGCCGGCTGGCTGCGTTCTTGAAGGAGGAATGCGCGGAGAGCCCTGGCCGGCCGTGGTATTTGAGTTGGCGGTCGGGCGGCGAGCTTCGGCGGTACGGGGGCGCTGGGCCGACGCGGTGCGCCGGTCGGCAGCGGCCGGCTTTTCTGCCTGCGCCGCCGACGCATTGCCTTTCAGGGCCGCAACAGGTTTGGCGTTGCCGCCGACCAGCAGGTCTTCCTCTTCGCCGCCGGAGCTCCAGAAGAAGTAAACCGAGGACAGCGCAACCAGCAACAGACCGGTCGCAACGCCGATGCGGGTTTCCGTACCCATGGTGGTCCTCCTTGACCAATGTCTACAGCAGCGCCGGGATCGTTGCTCAGGCCTTTGCCAGGGCAATCTGGCTGCGGCGCACGAGCAACTGACTGGCGATTCCGAAGGAGCTGTAGGTACCCATCACAATGCCGATCAACAGCACGAAGTTGAAGCCATGAATTCCGTCCCCGCCAATCGTGTACATGATAAGAATGGTCACAATAGTGGTCAAGCCGGTCAAGAGGGTGCGTGAGAGCGTCTGGCTGATCGAATCGTTGACGATCTGGGGCGAGATGTCGGTCAGTCGCCCGCGATTTTCACGGATACGATCGAAGATGACGATCTTGTCGTTTACCGAGTAACCCACGACGGTGAGGATGGCGGCGATCATGGCGAGATCGATGCGGAACGTCTTGTCGATGAGCAGGATGTCACCGAGGAACGGCGTGTACCTGGAGATGTAGTACGTGGCCGCCACAAAGCCCATGGCGATGACGATGTCGTGAATCAGCGCGACCACGGCCGCCAGTCCCCAACGCACGTTTCCGAAGCGGAACCAGACGAACACGATGATCATGATCCAGCTCAGCACGAGCGCAAGATAGGCCTGCACCTGAGACTCTTCGGACACCTGCGTGTCGAACTGCGTGATCTGGGCCAGCGACTGCTGCCGCGTGAGAGCGGCGCGCAACAGCTCCACTTCGGGCTCTGCCACGCTGGACTGCCACATCGGCGAGAGTCCGCCCTGCTCGCTTTCGATCGGGTAGTTCTCGTCGGTGGTGACGACCATGGCCTTGGTCGTGCGGCCCCGTTCGTCCGATGCCAACGAAAAGACATTTGACTCGCGCCAGCCGTACTTTTCGAAGCCGGGCTGAAGGCGCATGGCCCTCAGGCGGCTCTGGAGTTCTTCCAACTGCTGAGGAGGATCGATTTCCTCGAGCACCATCGCCACGCCGCCCTGCCAGCCCTGAAGGTCGATGGCCGCGGCCTCGGTGTCGGACATCGGGACGCCCAGCGACCGCGGATTGACATCCCGAATCGGGAAGTAGGGCACGCCGCCCAGCTCGGCATTGGTTTGCAGGTTGAAGCTGAGCCGCGGCTTCATGTCCAGTTCGTTCTCCAGCGTTTCCAGAAGGGCAAGGACGACGATGTCCTTCGACGCCTCGCGCGTGACGACGGTGTACGAGCGGCCCTTGCGGGACTGATCCTCGAACGCCGTGTTCGACTGCACCTGGGCATTACGGATGGACTCGGCGGCCGAACGGAACCGGGCGACGAGATCGGTCTTCAACCTGTCGAGATCGATGGTCCTGCCCTCGGCGGGATAGAGCAGGATGGTTTTGGCCTTCGGATCCTCGTAATCGAAGGCGCGCGTCGGGCTGAGCTGGTCGCCGAGAACCGCCCGCAGGAATGGTTCCAGCGTGGCGGCGCGAACCTGTTCCGACTCGATGCGATAGACGCCATCCTGCCGGGTGAAGGATGCCTCACTGATGGCATCGCCATACTTGGCGATGCGATCGCCCGCCTCGTCGAGCCGCTCGAGGATGGCCGTCTGCCGCTGGTCGTCGCGCGGCATCTCCGCGATTTCCCCCTGCGCGTTCAAGTCAATCTGTGCCGAAACACCGCCGAGGAATTCGATATCGTAGATATCGTCCCGTTCGAGGGTGAAGAAGGCCGCCAGTCCCGCCAGCGCCACCGCGCCGGAGACGGCGAAATAGACCTTGCGCTTGCCGATCCAGTCGATCGTCGGCACGCCGATGAGCTTCGTCATCGGAATCGACTTGCGATTGGCGTGCAGCTTTCTCAGAAGGAACATCATCAACAGCACCACCAGGACGGCCGCGCCGGACTCCAACAGCGCACGGCCAAATCCGACCAGCGACGATGTGGCGAGCTCCGCCGGATCATTGAAGGCGTAGCCAAGCCCGTACATCACCGCGCCCGTGCCGGCAATCGCCGCCGCCGCGATGATCGGATAGCGATTGACTTCGCGCGGAATGCTGATCATGCCCATGTATTCGAAGAAAATGCGGGTGATGAAGTAGGCGGTGAAGATGTTAATGAACACGCCCACGCCCAGGGTGAAGCCGAATCCTTTGACCGCTTCGCTGCCGACGAAGTAGAGAATGATCGACGTGAGAATGGTCGTCAGGTTTGAATCGAGAATCGCCGAGAAGGCCCGCTCGTAGCCCAGGCGGATCGCCATGCGCAGGGCCGTGCCGCGCTCCAGTTCTTCGCGGATGCGCTCGTTGATAAGCACGTTGGCATCGACGGCCATGGCCATGGCCAGCACGAGACCGGCCAGGCCGGGCAGCGTCAGCGTGGCCCCCAGCGCCGCCATCATCGCCAGCGTGAACAGCATGTTGATGACCATGGCGATCAGGGCCACGAAGCCCGCGTAGCGGTAGATGACCAGCATGAAGGTCACCACCGCCACGGCGCCCCAGAGGGCCGAGCGCTTGCCGGCGTCGATGTTGGCCTTGCCGAGCGACGGACCGATGGCTCGAATGCTGATCGGCGGGTCCTTGAGCTTCTGCGGCAGGCTGCCGGCGTTGAGCTTCTTCACCATGTCCTGCACTTCCTGCACGGTGAAGTTGCCCTGAATGATGCCCTGCGTCGTGATGCGCGAGTTGATGTTGGCCGCCGAGATGGCCTTGTCGTCGAGGAAAATGGCCAGCGGCTCCTGCACGTGCTTGCCGGTGAGGGCGCCGAACTTCATGCCGCCCATCTGATCGATTGTGAAGCCGATGGCCGGCCGCCCGTTCTCGTCGCGCGTGAGATAGGAGCTCTTGAGCGACCAGTCGCGCTGCCCCTTGCGGGCATGCGTCATCGAGTAGCCTTCGCCGATGTGGGCGAGGACGAAATACCGATCGCCGAAGCGATCGACGACATAGCGCATGCCCTGCTTGCGCGTATCGAAGTCGGTCGCAAGCGCCTCAAGTTTCGTATTGAGGAAGTCTGCCGGATCCTCGATCTCAAACCACTGGTACCGATCCTCATTCGGACGCGGCAGCGGACCGAACTTGGCGAGATTGCTGCGCTGTTCATCGAAGGATGCGTCGTTGCTGTTGAGCGGCAGGATCCGGAATTCAAGCACGCCAGCGCCGCGAAGAAGGCGCTGAAGATCGGCCGGGTCCTCCAGCCGGCCTTCGCTGCCGCGGCGGCGCTTGTCCAGCACCGTGTTGGCATCTACCAGGCTGTTGATCAGATCGGAGACGCCGGGGTTTTCCTTCTTGATTTCCTCGATGCCCTTCTCGCGGGCGGGATCGCCGCGCTCCATGTCGAGATATACCTGGAGCCGCCGCAGGTCGACGTTGGTGGCGAGAACCCGGGCGACGGCATCGTCAAACTTGTCCTCGAGGGCGACGACCGTGTCGACCGACACGCCGCCCAATTCGCCGGCCGGATCGATGTTCGCCTCCACGACGCGGCGCACGGCGAGTTCGAGCTCTGCCTTGCGAAATGCGGGCGAGCTTGCTTCCGGTTGGCTGGCCGCCGGATCGGCCGAGGCCGCAGCGGCATCGGCTGCCTTCCATGCGTCGTAGGCCTCGGCCGCCCGGTCAAGCAGATCCTTTCGGGCGGGTATCGGGCCAACCAGGGCGTCGAGGGCGCCCTGGCGTGCGTCGGCCGGCAGCTCCAGCGCCGCCATGATCTGCTCCTGCGTCAGGGCGGCGTCCGCGATTTCACTGCGGCGCTTCTCGTAGGCGGAGCGAGCCGCGTCGAGTTCGGCATAGGCCGCGGCGGCCTGCTCGAGCAGGGGAATGCGGCTGGGATCAGACCCGGCCAGCTTCACGAATTCGGCGGCCCTGGCCTCCTGCGGTTTGAGCAGCGCCGCGAGGATGTTGCTGCGGCGAATAACGGTCGCCCGCAGCTTTTCCTGGGCATGTTCGAATTCCTGGCGTGCGGCCTTCACCTCCTGGCTGGGAGTGGGCATCTGTATTTCCAGCCGGTTGTGGCCGACAGGCCGCCAGACCAGGTTGAAGACGCCCTTGGGATCGACGCGTCGCTGGAGCACCGTCATGATGTTCTGCGACAGGTTTTCGCGGTCCTCGCCTTCCAACCCGGTGTCGTCGATTTCATACAGAAGCGAGTATCCGCCGGCCAGGTCGATGCCGAGCTTGATCTTGGATTCGAGCGGATACACGGCCGCAAAGGCCATGGCCGACAGCACGGCGATGATGACGATTTTCCACCAGAGATCGCGTTCTTGCATGGGAGTCGTTCCTTGGAAAAGGGGGCGGGCGCCTTCAATCAAAATCGGTGTCGTACAAGTGGCATTGCCGCGATGCGGCAGGGCGCCGGACAAAGAGCATGCATCCTGTTGCGCGTGAGTCGTTCGTCCGGCGGCAAAGTCGATGGGAAATCAGCAGCGCGGCGGAGCGGTGGCCAGATAGGCCGGGCGATGGAGGGAAGTGGCCGGCCGGGCCGGCATCCTGTCGGCGATGCGCGCGATGATCGGTCGTGTTTCACATGCGCAGTCGTAACTTGCGTTGCAGGCCGTCTCTACAGTCGGCTTGGTTTCGGCAGGCTTGGCCGCCGCCGGCGCGACGAAGATGTCGAACTCCTGCGCCTCGTCCGAAGGGCTGGACGGAGTTGAACCAGCGTCGACCGGCTGGGAGTGCGCGATGCCCTGATCCTGCGCGCGGTGCCGGTATTCGGCCGAGACGGCCGATGGGCTCGGCCCGACGACCAGCGACAACGCGGCGGCCGCGGGCAATAGTCCCGAAATGATCAACCTGAATGGACAGGGCATGGTGGAGGACTATACCGCCGATCTTGCCGGCTTTCAATGTGCCCCGGAAGGGCGGATGTGGCGCTCGCCGGGCCGCCGGCGAGCGGCGGAAAATACCCTGCGGCAGCGGCAAAAATGGCAGGGCCGTGCCTTTTTCTCGCGCGCGATGGTCTGAAGGGAAGCGGACTGAAAGTGAAACCGGCTCGGATTATGGGCGATGTCCCAATATGAGCAGATCGGCGACGGCGGCGGCCCCCATCAGGATGCTGATAAACCCGTTGAACGTGAAGAACGCCAGGTTGACTCGGGACAGATCATCCCGCCGAACGACCGACTGCTCGGCCGCCAGCAGCACGGCCGTCAGCATACAGCCGGTCCAGTAAATCCAACCCACCCGGCAGGCAGCGCCCAGCGCAATCAGCAGCGCCACGGTGATGACGTGGCAAGCGCGGGAAACCCAGAGCGCCGTTCCCACACCGAGCGCGGCCGGCACCGAGAAGAGCCCGTCGCGGCGGTCGATGTCAACGTCCTGGCATGCGTAAATGATGTCGAAACCCGCAATCCAGAATAGAACCGTTCCGGTGAACAGCAGCGGGACCGCGCCAAAGCTGGCCGGATGGATGGCGATCCACGCGGCACTGGGCGCGAAAGCAATCACAGCGCCGAGGATGAAATGCGAAAGCCGCGTGAGACGCTTGGCGTAGGAGTATGCCGCCAGCGCGGCGAGCGTGGGGATCGACAGATACAGCGGCCACGGATTTTCGTTGAAGACGAGGAAGCCCCCGCATCCGAGAACGAAGAAAAGTGCAGCAGCGATCAGAAACGCCCACGCCTGCGGCGACGTGATCGCTCCGGTGACCAGCGGACGATTGCTGGTTCGCGGATTCCGAGCGTCGATGGCGGCGTCGGCCAGGCGATTGAATGTCATGGCGAAGCTGCGGGCGGCCACCATGCAGACGACGATCAGCGCGAGCTGTACCGGCGTCGGCAGGCCGCCCGGTTGATTCGCGGCGGCATAGAACGTGGCGGCGACGGCGAACGGCAGGGCGAAAACGGAATGCGCGAGCTTGATCATCTCGGCCCACGTTCCAGCAGCCTGAACGAGGGCCGGCAGGCCAGTCGGCCGGGACATGGACGGCTGATCTGTAGGAACCGTGGGGCTCATTGGCTGATCTACAGGATTCGTGCGGCGGGGCGATTGCTATCCGGACCCTGCGCCGGCGAATTCAGGCTGCGCAGGAATGCCATGTACTCGGCCGCCCGGACGGACCAGGAATTTGCATCTGCAAAGGCCATCCGCCGCTGTGACTCGGCCGACGGTGCTTCGGCAGGCATCCCCGCACTCGCGCCGCGGATGCGCTCGCCAACCGCCCGCCGCAGGGATTGTACGACGGATTCCGGTTCCGCGCCGACCTCGATGAGCCCGTCGAAACTTCGCGGATCGGCAATCGCCGTGGTAACGACGGGTTTACCCAGGGCGAGATACTCGTAGATCTTCACCGGGTTGGCTGCACGCGTGATGCGACCGGCCGCAAAGGGGACCCAGCAGACATCGAACGCCGCGACGTAGGCGGACACCAAGTCGTAGGGCTTTTGACCCAACAGGTAGACGTTTGCGTGGCGTGCGAGGCGATCGATCTCGGCCGGCTGATTGTTCGGCCCGACGAAAACGAAGTGCGCATCCGGCAGCGCATCCGCGGCCGCATTCAGCAGCGGCCAGTCGATCCACTCGTACAACGCGCCGACGAAGCCGATGATCGGCCGCCCGTCTGCCGGGAGATCGGCGGGCCGTGACGCCATTGCCGCGTCGCGTCGGAAGCCGGCGGCATCGACGCCGTTGCGGATGATGCAGTTTCGCAGGCTCGCCCGCCTGCCTGCAATGTCGTCGCGAAGGGATTCGGCCGTGCTGACGACGGCGTGGCAACGATCGAGCAGTCGGCTCTCCCATGCCCGGAAAAGTTTAAACGTGTCGGCACGTGGCGCGTGGACGGACAGATCGTCGATGCAGTCGTATAGGATGGTGCGAAACGGCAGGGCCTCAAGCCAGTCAGCCCATGCCGGCGAAATGACGATGGCGGCGGAACTGGACCAGTCGATTTGCCGATCGAGCATCCGGCGCAGGCCATGCCCGGCATCGATCAGCATCCGGCGCAGCCTTGCAGGCGACATGCGTGGCCACCACCGAACCGGGTATCGCGTCGGCCGGGGGCGACAAACATACGGCGGCGCGGCTTGCGCGCGCCCGAGCAGGGATGCGAGGCGGCTCCGATGGGAGTGGCAGGGTTCAATGAACCGGGCATCGAGACCGGCGTCGCGCCAGGCGCTGGTCAGCATGCGCGTCCGCCCGACGAGCGGAAAGTTCCACAATACGGCGGCCAGCGAAACCGGTTGCGGCTGTTCGGGGCTGGAATGGGAGGACGTCATCGGTCGTGAAGCGTCGCGCGATCAGATGTACTTGGCAAACTGGCCCTCGCCGCGGCTGAACATGCTGAAGCCGAGCACGAGCACCAGCGCTGATACGCCGGCGGCATAGCCGAGATACGTGGCGTCGGGGGCCTGCATGCGCAGGGTGCAGTCGCGATAGCACTCGAAAAAACATGCGATCGGATTGAGCATGTAATACGGCAGGTACTCGTGCGGGACGATTCCGCCCTCGGCCTTGGAAATGCGGTAGAACACTGGCGAGGCATAAAACCACATGCGCAGAACAACCGAGACAATGTTGGCGGTATCGGCAAAAAAGGCCCCCAACCACGCGACGACAAAGGCGAGCCCGAGTACAAACGCACACTGCACGAGTACGATCAGCGGCAGCCAGGCCAGGTACACCGTGATGTGCCGAAAACTCAGGATGGCAACCAGCGCCAGCATGACGCCGATGCCCCAGATAAAGTCCGACAGCCTTGCCAGGCACAGCGACAATGGGAAGACCGACTTGGGAAAGTTGATCTCGTGGACCAGGCCGCGATTGGACCGGATGCAACCCGTGGCCGCGTTGATGGTGCCATCAAGAAAGCGCCAGGCAAGCACGCCGGGCAGCAGGTAGATAATGAACTCAATTGTCCCGTGGGTGCCGGCCCGGGCCTGATCGAAGAGAAAACCGAAGACCACCAGGTACACCAGCATGAACAGCAGCGGATCGAGCAGGCTCCACAATCGGCCCAGGAGCTTGTCGCGATGGTCGGCCTTAAGATTGCCCGCGACCAGGTACCGCACCGTTTCGCGACGCCCGTACAGCCGACGCAGGGCGTCGAGCGGCCCCGGCGGCGAAGGCGGCAGGATGGGCTGTGCTGCGGTTGTCATTGAACGTTCTGCAACGGCGCCGGTCGGCGGATGCCGGCTGGCGAGCATGATAATCGCGCGCCGGCGTTTCGTAATCACCGGCAGTGAGATGTGCCCGTGCGGCGCGGCTATCGCCACTCGGCAGGCCGGCACATGCGACGTGAGGCGGCAATCGGCGGCATGAACTGGGCGGCCATACTGGATTCACTTTCGCTGCGGCAGCGATTCAATCGCGATGTGCTGTGGAATGTCGCCGGCCTGGCGGTCGCAGGCATCGCGGGCGTGGTGCTCAATATCGTCATCGGGCGCGCATACGGCAAAAACGCACTGGGCATATTCAACCAGGTCTATGCCATCTACATCATCCTGTCGCAGCTCTCCGTCGGCGGCGTCCATTCTTCGGTTCTCAAGCACATTTCGTACATCCAGGATGACCGCGAGAAATGCTCGCAGATCATGACGTCGGCGCTGTTGCTGACGGCCGTCGTGGCGCTGATCGGCTGCATCGCGGCGTGGTGGGGGCGGGAACTTCTGCGCCTGCTCGATTACAGCGATGGCGTGATCGGCGGCATCGTCTACGTTATCCCCGGTTTATTCTTCTTTTCGCTGAACAAGGTGTTTCTGAATGTCGTCAACGCCGCGCGGAACATGCGGGCCTACGCCGTATTCTTCGCGCTCCGTTTCGTGCTGATACTCCTGGGTATCCTGATCCTGATTCGGCTCGATGTCCCGCAACACATGCTGGCACTGAGCTTCAGCACCGCCGAGGCGGCGCTGACCATCGGCCTCGCCGCATACACCACCATCCGCCTGTACCCGCTCCGTTGGCCGCGAAACCTGGCATCGTGGTTGAAGGAGCACCTCAGCTTCGGCGTGCGCGGCATGTTCAGCGGCCTGATCTCCGATTTGAATACGCGTGTCGATGTGTTGATGTTGGGATACTTTCTGGGCGACGGTCCCGCCGGCGTATACACGATGGGTGCGACGCTGGCGGAGGGATTCTTCCAGCTGCCCTACATCGTGCAGCGAAACGTGAATCCGCTGCTGGGTCAGGCCTTTGCGGCAAACGATCGCGAGCGGATCGAAGCCATGGCCAGAAGAACGCGCCGCGTTCTGCACCCGGCCATGCTGGCCCTGGCCGTGGTGGCTGCTGCGTGCTATCCCGTCGTCATCTGGATCGCCGGCGAGGAATTCGCCCCGAGCTGGCCGGTCTTCGGCATCCTGATCGCGGGCGTCGTGCTGCACGCCGGGTACATGCCCATGGGCGGAATTCTCTTTCAGGGCGGCCGGCCGGAATGGCACACATGGCTGATGGTGATCGCGGTCCTGGCGAACGTGGCGGCCAACCTGCTGCTGATTCCCCTGATGGGCATCAACGGGGCCGCGCTGGCGACGGCGTTGTCGTACGTGCTTCAGGCCGTGCTGCTGCTCGCGTTCGCAAAGCGACTGTTCGGCGTTAGGCTATGGCGATGAATTCGTACGTCCTGGAGTCGATCCGTCATGTGCGGCATCTTCGGCATCGTGCTGGCTGAGCAAACCACGGCGACGCCGCGCCTGGTTCAGCGTGCCGCCCGGGAGCTGTTCCGTCTGTCCGAGGCCCGCGGCAGGGAGTCCTCGGGCCTGGCGGTGCGCAATGGCGGGCCGATCCAGGTGCTGAAGCAGCCCATCCCCGCCTCCATCATGGTCCGCTCGCGCGCCTTCCGCGAGATCATGCAGACAGCCTTTCGCAATGGCGCCACCGCCGCCGGTCACGGCGCATTCATCGGTCACTCGCGACTCGTGACCAACGGCGCGCAGGAGAATAATGCCAACAACCAGCCCGTCATCGCCGGCGGCATGGTCTGCATTCACAACGGCATCATCACCAACGACGAAGCACTATGGCGCCGCCATCCGGACCTCAAGCGCGAATACGAAGTCGATACCGAGGTGCTGTTGCGGTTGATCCGGCGGCACGAGTCGGCGGGGCTGGCGCGAATGGATGCCGTGCGTGCGGCATTTTCTGAGATTCAGGGCTGCGCATCCGTGGCCGTCCTGTTCGACGACGCGGATGAGCTTCTGTTGGCGACGAACAACGGCTCGCTCTACCGCATGCATTCAAAGCCGCACGGCATATTCGTCTTCGCCTCTGAAGAGTACATCCTGTCGGCGCTCGCCCGGCGGCGGGAACTGTCCCGCGTGTTTGCAGCGGCGGCGGTGGAGCGGATCGAACCCGGCAAGGGCTGCTGGATCAACCTGGCGGACCTGTCGATCCGAACCTTCGATCTGACAATCAGAGCCGGGCTGTCCTCAGCCCGGACGTCGTCAGGAGGCGCGTCGCCATCAGCATCGAACGTGGATCGAGCCGAGGACGGCCCGACTCTGGTAAACGGCCGATCCAGGGCGCCGATCGTCGACCTCTCCGAGCAGTACGACGAGCAGTTTCGCCGCCACCGCGTCCGCGCCTACGTGCCGGAGATTTCCACCGAGCGGGATGATCCTTCCCTTCTGGAGGCAGGGCACGCAGGCGTACAGAATCTGCGCCGATGCACCCGCTGCGTGCTGCCGGCGAGCTATCCATTCCTCACGTTTGACGCGAACGGCGTGTGCAGCCAATGTCAGCATCACAGGGCGTTTGTGCCCTATGGTGCCGATGCGTTGGCACACGCCATCGAGCGCCATCGCCGCCGCGACGGCCGGCCCGACTGCCTCGTCGCCGTCAGCGGCGGCCGCGACAGCACCTACGGCCTGCATTACATGAAACAGGTCCTCGGCATGAACCCCGTCGCCTACACCTACGACTGGGGCATGGTGACCGATTTGGCGCGCCGCAACATCAGCCGCATCTGCGGCAAGCTCGGCGTCGAGCACCTGCTGGTCTCGGCAGACATTAACCGCAAGCGAGCCAACATCCGCAAGAACATCCTCGCCTGGCTGAAGCGGCCGGAACTCGGCGTCATCCCGCTGTTCATGGCCGGCGACAAGCACTTTTTCTACCACGCCAACCGGCTGACGAAGCAGACCGGCATCGACCTGGTCATCTGGTGCTCGGGAAGCTGGCTGGAAGGCGCCGACTTCAAGTGGTTCTTCTGCGGCTTCGACGACGAATCGGAGACGACGGGTCACAAGCTGCGCCTGCTGAAATACTATGGCGCCCAGTTTTTGAAGAATCCGGCCTATCTGAACACGTCCGTCTTCGACACCCTCAGTGCCTACTGGTCGTACTATCTCATTCCGCACGATTACATTTACCTTTTCAGCTACCTCCCGTGGAATGAAGACGAGATCATGAACACGCTGCGCGATGAATACGACTGGGAGCAGGCCGGCGACACGAAGCAGACCTGGCGCATCGGCGATGGCACCGCGAGTTTTTATAACTACATCTATCACACGGTGGCCGGCCTGACGGAGAATGACACCTTTCGCAGCGAGCAGGTGCGACGAGGCATGATTACCCGCGCGCAGGCGCTGGCCTTCGTTGAGGAAGAAAACAAACCGCGCTACGAATCCATCAAGTGGTATTTGAGCGTCGTCGGGCTGGGGGATGAATTCAATCGCGTGATTCGGACGGTGAACGCGATGCCAAAGTACTGGCGGCGGCAGGCCTGATTACGCCGTTTGCTACTCCGCGGCCGGCCGCACGCCCGTCGCAATCGTCTGATAGCACCACGGCCGCGGGCAGGGAATCAGCCCCGCGAACGGGAACAGGAATCCGCCCGAGTAGAGCCGCACATCAACGAAGCCCGCGATTTCCATCATCCGGATCAGCCATCGCTGCGGGAACAGGCAGACGTGATCGTACGGATCGTAGTGCCCGCCGTCATAGAACCATTGCCGCGACAGGTTCAGCGTCAACAGCCGCTCGATCGGCGAATTCGGATTCGGCGTGCTGAGCACGAGCAGACCGCCCGACTCGAGCAGCGCAAGGCAGCCGCGCAGGAAGTCCACCGGCCGCTCCAGATGTTCGAGAATCTCGCCGGCGACGACGGCATCGAACGAGCCGGGTTCGAACGGTTGCGGCAGGTTCATCACGTCGCCGGTCTGGAAGTCAGCATAGTTCGCCGGCAATTCCCGCCTCGCGATGTCAAAGCCAACCAGGCGCTCATTTCGCAGGTATGGGTTCGGATGATCGGTACAGCCGATGTCGAGCACGCGCCGCCGATTCCGGCACAGCTCCGCCATTCGCCTCAGCCGATAGTTTTCGTTCCAGACTTTCATGCGACGTCGCGGCTATGCCAACATTGCAACTCGTGCAGCTCGTCATGACTGGGAATTGGCTGTCCCCCGTTCGCGTTGCTCGCGGCAGTCGGCGACGTACGCCCGCGTCACGTCCGTTGGCGTGCCGAGCATCCGTATCTCGCCGCGATCGAGCCACATCGCATGCGTGCACACCTCGCGGATCAGCGTCATGCTGTGGCTGGCGATGATGACCGTCTTCTCGCTCTCGCGAAACCGGTCGACGATCGTCCCCGCCTTGGCGCGGAAGTAGTCGTCGCCGACCGTCAGCACTTCGTCGAGGATCAGCACGTCCGGCTCGATGTGGACGGCGATGGAGAAGCCCAGCCGCCCGCGCATGCCGGCCGAGTACGTGCGCACCGGTGCGTCGATGAACTCCTCCAGCTCGCAAAACGCGACGATCTCGCCCAGCCGCGCATCGATCTCGCGCTCACTGAGGCCCAGCACGCTGCCGTTCAGGTAGATGTTCTCGCGGCCGCTCAAATTGGGATTAAACCCGACGCCGAAGCTCAGCAGGCATCCCACGCGCCCGCGCACGTCCACGCGGCCGCGATCGGGAGCGAGGATTCCCGCCAGCGTCTTCAGCAGCGTGGTCTTTCCGGCGCCATTGCGGCCCACCAGCCCGAGCACCTGCCCGGGATAGACCGCCAGATTGATGTCCCGCAGGGCCCAGAATTCCGATCGCCGGGCGAATGCAGGCTTCCGATCGCCGCCGCGCCGAAACAGGTTGACCAGCGCGCCGCGAATGGTGGCATCCCGCCGATGGTAGCGGATCATGAACCGCACCCACGTCGATTGCGCATGTACCGTAGGGCGCCGGCTCGCGTCGGGCTCCGTGCCCGGCGCAGTGCTTTTCGATGGCTCAGTGCGGGCGACAACTTGTTCGGACACCGCGGGCGGGGACGCGTCTGAGCCGCACGCCGCTTCGATCTGGGTATGAAAGAACTTGAGGCCCGCCACGCGCCCGCCGGTCAGCGACGTGTCATGCAGGACCTTGTCCACCAGGACGCCTGCCGGCGTTTCCGGCCGCGGCTGAACCAATGCATCGACAAGCGCGATCTTCTCGCCCGGCGTCAACGCATACTGCGGCTTGAAATTGTCCCTGGGGTCCACCGCATTCAGCGCATAGATCAGCCCGAACTTGAGCACGCGGCGAAGCTGCGTCACTGCTTTTTCATCCGGCTCGTGCCCGGCTTCGTCGTCGAGGCCGCGGATGGCGTCCGTCATTTCACGAAGGTGCTGCCGGATCGCCTGCCACGTCGGGCTGGGAAGAATCTGGCGTATGTCCGGCCAGTAGTCGCCGGTACCCGTCGCATCCAGCCATTCCCCAAACGTCGGATTCTGCCGCTCAGAATTCGATGGCAGCGGCGGCGGCCCTGCCATGGTGACGGCCGCGCCCTCGCAGGCGAGCCGTAACTGCTCCCGTTGGTCGGCATGGGGCGATTCGCGCTCCGGCGGCACGCCGGACTGAAGATCTGCGGACAATGGCTGGTCGCGTTGCATATGTCTGGATGCCAAGTCTAACGCCCCCGCCGCGCGCGGGCACGCGGTCTTCCCGGCGCCTTCGGCGCGCGCAATCAGAATCGCTGCGCATCCATTTGCGCCGGGGCCTCCCGGCCGGGCGGCGCGGCCGCGGGGGGCAGCAATTCGCCGGAGACCGCCGCAGCCTCCTCCGCGCGAGCCCGGATGAAGACTGCCACCAGTCCGCCCAGCAGGCCCTGCAGCACGACCATGGCATAGACCGCGAAGCATGTCAGGACGATCTGTTCCCTTGAGGCTCGGGCCCCTTCCCAGGCGAAAATCGCGATGAGTTCCGTGAGTCCGCGCCCCTGAATGGTGATGGGCATGGCGGCCATGAGCAGCAGTATTGGCGTGACTGCAATAAAGCTGGACAGGGGCAGCTTCATTCCGAATGCGCGGCCGGCCGCCCAGTAGCAGCAGATGATGGCGGCGAGGTAAAACACCACCCACAATGACGATCGCGCCATGGTCCACCGGTCGCGCAACATCGAAACGAACGCCGCCCGTGCCTCGTCATAATGGCGACCGATGAAGTGCCAGATGCCCGTCCCGCCGCGGAGCAAACCAGCGCTGCGCAGCATCAGCCTGTCTGCCAGCACGACGCCACCCGCCGCAAGACTGCTGACGGCGATGCCGCCGATCGCTGCCCGTCCGCTTCCGTGCTTTGCCCCCAGAATCAGGCTGCACGCTACGATTGCAACGACGAGGCAGGCGGCCATGCCGTGCAGGCGCAATGCCACCAGCGTGACGATCATATGGCGCAGGCGGCCCGGCCGGCGTAACATCGCGACGCGATATGCATCGCTTCCCAGTTTGCCCGGGAGAAAAAGATCAAAAAGCATCGCCGCGAAGTGGACCAGTTGCACCCGTGCCCGCGGCCAGGCTTCGCCCGCACTCTCGAGCAGTATGTGCCAGCGGTGCCCCTGAATCACCACCGATGCCACGAATAGTGCGAAGGCCACGCCGAGAAGCAGCCCGTCGGCGGAACGAAGCCGGTCCGCCATCGACTGCCAGTCAATCGTCCGCAGGACCAGGTAGAGCAGGGCGATCGGAAAGGCGACTCGCAGCATTCGCCACGCGGCACGGCCGTTCATGCGAGGCGACGGCGCGGGGCTTTGGTTTGGAAGAGGCGACATTCACCTGAACCTGCGGTGTCAGCGCAGACCACATTCGCTGCCGGGCAAGCATCAAACGATGGCGGCAGACAACTGCACGCTTTCCTGTTGCTCGATCACGGCCCGGCGCTCCTCGGCTTCGACGACCATGGCCGGCCGATCTCGCCGCACATAGTTGAACGAGTCGGAAGAATAGATGCGCCCGCAGGCGACTGCCGCACGCTCCCACCAGTTAAATGGCGAAACCGCGTCACTGACTTGATTCGCAATCCGCTGGGCGTCCGGGCGGCCGATGCAGAGCGTCCAGGGGCAGACCGATTCCACGACGTGGTAATCGCGGCCGCCGAGGGTCGTCGCCAGGCCGCCGTCGCTTTGAATCTCGCGCATCCGGCTCTTGCCAATGGCCATGTTCGTGATGTACAGCGTGACGTGGGCGTAGTCTGTCAGATAGTGCGGACCGTAATAGTCGCTGGGGTTCATGACGGCGACGTACGGGCCCTGCGCAGCCTCGATCGCATCGTGGATAACGCGGCTCCAGCTCTTTTCGGAGCGCCCTATGAAGGTAATGGACTCATGCCGAGAGGCCATACGCCGGGCGAATGGCTCATGCTCGGCGTCGATGCTGCATAGAAACAGTCGCTTGGCTGGATGTTCCTGCCTGAGGAAATTCTCAATGGCGGGCTCCACTTCCGCTTCGGATCGGATGCAGGCGATCACGTCAAAATGCACTGGCGGCAACGCGCCGGACGATTGCCCGGTCGCGGACAGGATCTGTTCGAGCCGGTGACCGTACGTATGCTGGGCGAACACGCGGCGCTGGCCCAGAAGCGCCAGGCGTTCGCGATAGTCATCATCGTAGAGCAGGCGCGACAGGATCTGCCGCGTTTCCGCCTCATCATCGCTCATCGGCACCAGGTCCCGCCCGAGGATGCGCTCGATGCCCGTCGACCGTGAACTCACGACCGGCGTGCCGCAGGCAAGCAGCTCGAAGACGCGGCGGGCAAACATCGTCGGTGAATCGGCCACGCTGTTGATATTGAGAAACAGCTTGAAGCGCTTGTAGGCGGAGACCATCCTGTCGTACGGCAGGGCGCTATACACGTGCTTCTGGAATGCATCCGGCCAGCGGTAATTCTTGCTGTCGCTGGCCGCCATGCGATCGAAGATGACGAGATCGAAATCGACCGCCGGCCTCAGAATGGCTTCGGCCGCCTCCTGCCGCGATTCATGGCGGTGGTTGTACCACGTGCCGGCAAAGCACACGTTTCCACGTCGTTCCCCGCTCGACACGGGGTTGTGAATCCGCGGCTGCGCGGCAAATGGCATCGAATAGACGCGTTTGTGTCCGACGCGCTCACGGTACTCCGGGATGCAGTTGGCATCCGACGTGAACACGTAATCAAACAGCATGGCCGAGTCGATGAAGTGCTCGAAATTGGGCGGATCTTCCTTGTTGTAAAAGACGCACGGAATGCGCTTCTTTCGACACCACTCTATTACGTCCGGCATGCAGTAATGTGAAACCTTGCCGGTAAACCGCCCCAGATCGCGAAGCTGGTAGTGCCATGCATCATTTATGCCGTGCCACGTCGATTCCACCAGCAGCAGGTCGGGAGGACGGGCCTCCAGCGTCCTCTTCCAGTTATCCGGCGTGAACGAGTACAGATCCGCTTCGTACTGCCACGCCCGCCAGGAAAATTCGTCCAACACGGCCGCGATCTTCAACCCGGGCCGTCTCACCCATTCCGGGCGCGCCCGCGTAAAGGAGCCGGCAAGTTCCGGCACCGGCTGCAAGTCCTTCAACCAGGCCGGAATCGTGCGAATCTTTGGAGCCGGAATGCCGTCTGAGGCGGCGGCCGCCGTCGTCGACTGGGACGCATCGGATGATGCCGCGGCGGCGTGGAGCGCTCGTTCCGCGGCCCGGCGTGCCCGGGCTTTGCGAACACCCTCAGCAAGCAGCTTCGCCACGCGCCACGGCAGCAGAAGCGTGTCCTTTGAGGGTGTCGCGGCTCGGACAAATGCATCGCCAAGCTTGTAGCGCACCTCGTTCATCCGCACTTCGAGTTCCATGCGCGTGGATTCGAAGTGGTTCTTGTAGTAGGCAGCCTGCCGTTCGGCCTTACGACACAGAATGGCTGCATCGGCAAGCTCCTTCTGTGCGTTGCGGCTGCCCAGCTTGATCGCCTCCAGTGCCGCCAGTTCGTTGCGCAATAGCGCGAGCTTCTCGTTGAGTTTCTGGCGCACCGTTTGTATCGCGGTACGCTCGTTGTGGGCGCGGCGCTGGACGTCTTCGACCGCCAGATCGCAGCCGGCCTGCCACTTGAGAATCTGTTCGGCAGTCGGCATCGCCAGTTCGGCAGTCGTCGCCGGCTTGACCGCCAGGCAGCACAGAAACCGTGCGTGCAGAATCTCGACTTCCGCGATGTTGAAGCTCGGGCAGAGCAGATCGAGCAGCTGCGTGAGATAGAATGTCTGTTTGTGATCGTGGAAGGGGTGATAGCCCAGTGGCACCGAAATGGCCAACTGCCCTCCGCCCGTCAGCCATTGCGAAATGCGCTTGACCAGGATGCCCGGATCGACGAGATGTTCAAACACCTCGCCGACGACAATCGCGTCAAATGACCCATGCGGAAAGTCGGCCCGGAAGATGTCCAGCTGTTCGAAGCGAACGCGATCGCGCAGAAGGTCCGGCTCCAGCGCCAGGGCCGCTCGCGCGTCTTCGATGCCCTCCACTTCGATGTCGACGCCCAGCACGTCGCGGCCTTCGCGCCCCAGGATGATGGCGCAAACCCCCTGGCTGCATCCGATGTCCAGCACCCGCCGACCGGTCGCGCGCTTGCACAGCCAGTGGATCCGGTCGCGACAGGCGATCTGTGTGTCTACGCTGTCGATCCTGCCGAAGTACAGATCGGCTACCCGGTCGTGATTCGACATGAACTGTGCCTGGACCCTTCTGTTCGATGAAATACCCGATTCCGTCCGGTCGCAATCGACCGCCGCCGGTGGATTCTACTGCGAACACTCTTCGTTGGCGAAAGTTGTGCCCGATCGGCCAGACCCATTCGGCGTTGAGCGTCGGGCAAACGCCGGGGGCAAATGGCGTGCTCCAGGTCCCCGCGCCGCCGGAATCTGCACCATAGCGGTCTCGGCGGGCGGGATACACGTTTCGGATTGCCGCGCTTTAGACATGGCCACTGTTGGTTTCGCTCGCAGCAGCGGCCCGCAGTCCGCGACGATATGTGTAGAATCAGGCCCCTCCGCGCGTCGCGTTTGCGGGCATGTCCGAGTTGACAAGTCTCTCCTGCCGAGTTGTCATCCGGCGACTTGTTTGCGGATAAGGCTTTGTGTGCGGCGGCGCGCGAGAACCCTGGATTGTAGAGCATGGCAAGTCGCGTATGCGTGGTTGGAACCGGGCGATGGGGGCGTAACCACGTTCGGACGCTGCACCAGCTCGGCGCCCTCGCCGCCATCGCCGACCGGGATGCATCCGCGCGATCGGAGATGGCCAGCCAGTATCCCGCCACCGCCATTCACGTTGATCTTGAGGAAGCCCTGCGGGCACAATACGACGGTTACGTCATCGCGACGCCCGCCGAGACGCACGCCGAACTGGCGCGGCGCGTGATAGAAAGCGGAAAGCCCGTCCTGGTGGAAAAGCCGCTGGCCCTGCGGGCGGCAGAGGCACACGAGCTCAACCGGTTGGCACAGGCCAAAGGCGTTCCGCTCATGGTCGGACACGTGCTGCTGTTTCATCCGGCCATCCGCAGGATCAAGGAACTGCTGAACTCGGGCAAGATCGGGAAGTTGCAGTATCTCTACAGCAACCGGCTCCATCTCGGCTCGGTCCGCACCGAGGAAAACATCCTCTGGAGCTTCGCGCCGCACGACATCTCCATCTTCCAGTATTTCATCGGCGCCATGCCGGTCGAAGTCGTCTCCCGCGGTGGCGCCTTCGTCCAGCCGCACATCCACGACACGACGATGACGGTGCTCAGCTATCCGAACCACGTCGTCGGCCATGTCTTCGTGAGCTGGCTGCACCCCTTCAAGGAGCACCGGCTGGTGGTCATCGGCTCCAAGGGCATGTTGTCATTCGAGGACTCCTCGGACAACAAGAACATCTACTTCTACGAAAAAGGCTTCGACTTTATCCACGGCGAGCCAATCAAGCGCGACGGACCGACCGAGCAGATCGCCTGCGACAAGGGAATGCCCCTGACAGAGGAATTGCGGTACTTTCTCTCGCGGCTGGACGGTTCGCCGGTCGAAACGGCGGATGCCGCCGGCGCGGCAGTAGTCCTCGAAATACTGGAAAAGGCTACCGAGAGTTTGCTGAATGGTGTGCCCGTGAAGATCGGCAAAAACAACGGCAGCGAGGGGCGGTCCGCCGGGCCCGCGCAGAGTGCCTTCTACGTGCACCCGTCCAGCTTCGTCGACGAGAACGTCGTCATCGGCGCCGGGACGAAGATATGGCATTTCAGCCACATTCAGTCGGGATGCGCGATCGGCGCCGGTTGCTCCCTGGGACAGAACGTGTACGTCGGCAATCGGGTGCGCATCGGCGATTACGTCAAGATTCAGAATAATGTCTCGGTGTACGAGGGCGTCGAGCTGGAAGATTACGTCTTTTGCGGGCCATCCATGGTATTCACGAACGTGCTGGATCCGCGCAGCAAGTATCCGCAGCGCGGCGCAGAGCACTATCACCGCACCCTCGTGAAGCGGGGCGCCTCGATCGGCGCAAATGCCACGATCGTGTGCGGTCACACCATCGGACGCCACGCGTTTATCGCCGCCGGCGCCGTGGTGACCCGGGACGTACCCGATTACGCATTAATGAAGGGCGTTCCGGCGCGGCAGCATGGATGGGTCTGCGAATGCGGCGAGATTCTGCCGAAGTTTGAAGTCAGAGTGGATTGCCCGCGCTGCAAGCTGGCATACGTGCTGACCGGAGGCGTCATGGCGCCCGCCTGATTTCGCCGGCCGGTAATCTCGGTTTGTTTTCTGTTGCTGGTTGGCGCTGCCCGAAGGGGCCGCTCGACGACATGTATCGCGAAAAACGCATCGGCATCGTGGTTCCCTGTCACGACGAAGAGTCGCAGATCGAGCGCACCCTGCGAACCATGCCCGGTTTCGTCGATCGCATCGTCGTCGTCGATGACGCCAGTGCCGACGCCACGTCCGATGTCGTGCGACGCGTCGCCGCGGTCGATGGCCGCGTCCACCTCATCCGTCACGAGCGCAACTGCGGCGTCGGCGGCGCCATTTCCACGGGCTATGTATGGTGCCGCGACAATGACATTGATATCGCCGTCGTCATGGCCGGCGACGGACAGATGGACCCGGAAGACCTCCCCGCCCTGCTCGATCCGGTGGTGGAGGACCGCGCCGACTACGCCAAGGGTAATCGCCTGGTGACCGGCGAGGCCTGGAAGAAGATTCCCCACTCGCGATACCTCGGCAATTCGGCCCTGACGCTGCTCACCAAGATCGCCAGCGGCTACTGGCACGTGACCGACTCGCAGACCGGTTACACTGCCCTGAACCGGCGGGCGCTGCACCTGTTGCCGCTCGAGGATATTTATCCCCGCTATGGCATGCCGAACGACTTTCTGGTGACGCTCAACATCTACAACATGCGCGTGATGGATGTGCTGGTAAAGCCGGTATACGGCATCGGCGAACGCAGCGGCATCCGCATCGGCCGGGCCGTGTTCCGGCTCTCATTCCTGCTGCTGCGGCTGTTCGGCCGCCGCATGGTCCAGAAATACATCATCCGCGACTTCCATCCCTTAATCTTTTTCTACGCCTTCGGCTTCGCGCTCTTTGTCCCCGGCCTGGCCCTTGGGCTCTACCTGGTCGGCGTCCGCTGGCTGGCCGACACGCCCGTCGCCGCCACCAGTGCCTTGTTCGCGGCATTCATGTTCGTCTCGGGCCTGCAATCGCTCCTGTTCGCCATGCTCTTCGACATGGAAGCCAATCGAGACCTGAAGGGAACCTGAAAGTGGCCCATCCGCTCGTCGCCTATTCGAAGTTGATCGAGCGCCTGCTCGAGAAGGGCTATCGCGCCGGCCCGGTCCGCGACTATTTCGCGGGCATTGAACCGCCATACCTGTTTCTTCGCCACGACGTCGATCGGCTGACATTTCGCGCTGTCGACATGGCCGAGGCCGAAGCCGCCCTCGGCGTGCACGGCTCATACTACTTCCGCTGCGACGCACGCATGCGGTTCGATGAACGCGCGATTCGCCGCACCGCCGAACTCGGCCACGAGATCGGCTTTCATTACGAAACGGTCGTCCGCATGAAGGGGCGCGCCGGCGACGTGTTCGAACGCTTTAATCAGGAACTCGCCGCCCTGCGCCGCATCGCACCGGTCAAGACCGCGACGGCGCACGGCAGCCCGCTGGCGAAGCTGTCCAACATGGGCTACACGCGTTCGCTGGACCTGGCGCAGTTCGGCCTGCTGGGCGATCCTGCCGTCAGCATCGATTTCAGCAGGACACTCTACATCACGGATACCGGCGGCACCTACGGCAGCGGTCACAATTATCGCGACTGGTCCGACGGGCGGAACCTGACGCGGCCGATGTCGCCGACACAACTTGCCGCCTGGCTCGAACCTGCGAACGAGCCGCTCGCCGTCCTCAGCAGCCATCCCGAACGGTGGCCCTCCACGCTGCCCGGCCTCGTCCAGGCCCAGTTTACAGACGTCCTCGTTAACCTGCTGAAGGCCATCGCCAACCGTCGCCGCG
This sequence comes from uncultured Planctomycetaceae bacterium, assembly GCA_964408455.1. GTDB lineage: Bacteria > Planctomycetota > Phycisphaerae > UBA1845 > UTPLA1 > CAYOZN01. The sequence continues at coordinate 29,021 of CAYOZN010000015.1, read as the reverse complement.
GCGCAGCGTCAGGCCGCCTGGCCGAGGTGCCGATGGCGTGACGCTCAAGACTCTCGCACAACTCGCGCTGACGCCGCTGCCATCGTTCCTCAAGGTGCCGGCATACCGTGCCATGGGCGCACGAATCGGCCCCGGCGCCCGCATCGCGCCCTTCGCCGTGCTTGCCGCCGACGACATCGAGCTGGGTCCCATGGCCCGAGTCAAGCCGCTGACCGCCATCGTCGGCCCGGCGCGGTTTCGGCTCGGCGCCTATGCCGGCATCAGCAATCTGTGCGTGATCAACGGCCCGGCCTCCTTCGAAATGGGGCCGCGCTCGTTCATGGGGCCCGGCTGCATGGTGGACCTCGATGCACCGGTGACGATCGGCGAGCACAGCGGCATCAGCCCGCGCACGACAATCCTGACGCACGGCATCTTTCTGCCATCCACCTGGGGCTTTCGGCGCAAAATCGGCCCCGTGACGATCGGAAACCTGGCCTGGATCACCAACAACTGCAAGATCGCGGCGGGCGTGAAGATCGCCGACGGCGTGGTCGTGCTGCCCAACAGCGTGATCAATGCCGACGTCGACACCCGGTGCCTGCTTCACGACACCTCGCTGAAGCGGACGTCCTTCTCCATTCACCTGCTGCAGAAGCGCCTGACGCGCCGCTGGCTGGATGCTCACATGTCCGAATTGACCGACGCCCTGTGTGCCGAGTGTCTGGAGCCGGCGGGATGGAGAACGACGCGGGAGGGCGAACGCATCGTGCTCGAGCGAAGCGGCTTTCGCTGGGCCATCGATCGCGTTCCCTGCGGCACGTCGGCCTCGCCGCCGCCCCGCGATGGCGGCACATTCCAGGAAAAATGGCTGTTCGGAGCCGGCCTTTCCGACGATTTCATGCTCAACGAAGACGGCGTTCAGGTGCTCGATTTTCTCCGCGTCTTTCACTCCTCCAACGCGGGTCGCGTCCTGCGGCGGGCTATGCGATACTTTCAGCATTCCTGGGGCCTGCGCTTTGCGGATTTCCGCTGGCGCGAGCATTTCAGGCTCGTGCCGCCCCCGATTGCCGATGATGACGATAGCTGCAAAACGTGAGGCCGCTGTCGCAGGTACGTCCGGTGGCTTTGCTGCCGGCCGGGCGTTTGCCACAATGGCCCGCAACGAGCTGGGGCAAAGATGACGGAAGCAGAGTTTCTCAAGTCGGCAGGCGAGATCATCGGCCTGGATCGGCCCCTGCGCCTGGACGATACGCCTGACGGTACGCCCGACTGGGACTCGGTCGGGCACCTGTCACTGCTCGCCTTCATCGACGAAAATTTTGGCATCGACGCGTCGGATGATGCCCTGACGCGGCCGAAGTCCATGGCGGATGTGGTGGCCTTTTTGAAGTCGAAGAGCGTCCTGTCCTGAACGCACGCTCGCGGGCCGCTGTAATCTTGCGAGCCGGACCGTGTCGGCCCGGCGCCCGCGTCACCTGCGAGCCGGACCCTGTCGGTCCGGCGCCTGCTGTCGATCGAGCGAACCGCCAACCACGGTGAAACCCGCAATGAAAGCCAGAATGGGAGCCATCGCCTGTGCACTCGGTGAATTCACCGAGACCAACGCCGAACTGGCGCGGCGACACCCCGACTGGGACATGGCCCAGATTGCGGCCAAGACCGGAGTACTCGCCCGGCGTCTCGTGCGCCCCGGGCAATGCGCGTCGGACCTGGCCGCCGCCGCCGCGGTGCGACTGTTCGAGAATGCTGGCGCCGCACCGGAGGCGATCGATTATCTTCTGTTCTGCACGTCGTCGCCCGACTATGCGCTTCCCACCAGTGCCTGCCTGCTCCAGCAGCGGCTCGGCCTGTCCAGAACCATCGGCGCACTCGACTTCAACCTCGGCTGCTCCGGCTTCGTATATGGGCTTTCGCTCGCCCGCGGTCTGGTGGAATCCGGCCAGGCCCGCAACGTGCTGCTCCTCACCGCCGACACCTATTCGCGCTACATTCACGACGACGACCGCAGCACCCGCGCCCTGTTCGGCGACGCGGGCAGCGCGACGCTCATCGCCGCCGATGCGCCCGGTGCGCGAATGTTCGCCTTCGACTTTGGCACCGACGGCCGCGGCGAGTTCGACCTCATCCGGCCCGACAGCGGCAGCCGCTCCGACGAGCGCGTGCATGACGAGCTGCGCGCCCACGGCGAGGAACACCCGCCGCGGCCGGGCTGCATCCACATGGACGGGCGGAAGATCTTCACCTTCGCCATCGCGGCCGTCCCGCGCAGCATTCAGCGCTCGCTCGATGCCGCGGGTATGACGCTCGACGATGTCAACCACGTGGTCTTCCACCAGGCCAGCCGCTTCATGCTCGAACACCTGACCAGCAAGCTCCGCCTGCCGCCGGAAAGGGTCGTGATCGACATGGAGGACGTCGGCAACACCGTCTCGACGACCATTCCGCTCGCCCTCGAGCGGCAATCGCAGGCGGGCAGGTTTGCACCGGGCGACAAGATTCTGCTGTGCGGATTCGGCGTCGGTTATTCGTGGGCGACGTGCATGCTGGAGTGGGGCGGCTGACGGCGGTGTTCCTGGCGGCATTAAACAGGCGGGTGGGCGATCGTGCTCGATTCTGCGCGGCCGACCGCGCGGCTCTGGTTGTCCCCGCCGCAAAAGCAGGGCGGATTGATACGTGCGCATCGTTGTAGATATCTGGCATCCCGCCCAGGTTCACCTGTTCCGCCACATGTTCGAAGCCTGGCGCGCGGATGGCCACGACGTGCTCGTTCTCGCCCGCGACAAGGACATCACGCTGGCACTGCTGGAGCGATACGGCGTCCACTACGAAGTGCCCGCGCCGATCGGCCGCGGCCGAATGGGCCAGTTTGCTGAAGTCGCCCGCCGCGAAGCCGCCATGTTCCGGCTGGTGCGCCGCTTTCGGCCGGACATCATCACCGGCTCCAGCCCCAACGCCGCCCGCGCCGCACGGCTCTTTGGTTCCCGGTCAGTCATCGTGGGCGAGGATGACGCCCGATACATCCCTTTCTTCCGCCTGCTGGCCTATCCCCTCGCCACGGCCATCGTCGCGCCGGACGTGCTGGCATACGAAAATTACGGCGTTCGCCATTTGACGTATCCGGCCTACCAGAAGCTGTTCTACCTGCACCCGAATCGCTTCACGCCCGATCGCACGGTGCTGAACGAACTCGGCATCGACGCGGGTCAGCAATATGGCATCATTCGCCTCAGCTCGCTACAGGCACATCACGATGCCGGCGCCCGCGGCGTGAACGAGGCCCTGCTGCGGCGCGTATTCGATCTTGCCGGCGATCGCCTGCGGCTCTACATCACCAGCGAGCGCCCGCTCACGCCCGAGTTTGAGCCACACCGCCTGGCCATCCCGCTGGAGCGCATTCACCACGCCATGGCCTTCGCCGAGTTCGTCCTCGGCGACAGCCAGTCGATGACCGTGGAGGCAGCCCTGCTGGGCACGCCCGCTTTCAAGTTCAACACCTTCGCCGGCATTATCTCGGTCCTGCGCGACATCGAGGCATACGGGATCGCCTACGGCTATCGCCCCGGCCAGGAGGATGAACTGCTCGCGGAGCTTCGAAGCCTGCTGGACCGGGCCGATCGCCGCGAAGTCTTCGCCGCGCGGCGCCGCAAAATGCTTTCGGAAAAGATCGATCCACTGCCCTGGTTTCTCGAGATTACCCGCCGACTGATGGAGGGAGAGACGGTCGCCGAGGTAAAGGCGTGGTCCACGGCGGCACTGGCCGCCGGAGAATTTCACAGCGATCCTGGCCGGATCGGCACGTCCGCGGCCACTGCACGGGCTTAAGCAACACGCAGAGCTTGGCGGCCCGCCGGCATTTCGCGCGGCGCTTGTTTTCGTGGAAGATACGCCGCATGAAGATACTCTCCGTTGTCGGCGCTCGCCCGCAGTTCATCAAGGCCGCGCCCGTGTCGCGCGCACTGCGCCGCGCGCACCGCGAGATACTCGTTCACACCGGACAGCATTACGACTTTCAGTTGTCGCAGGTGTTCTTTCAAGGCCTTCAGTTGCCCGAGCCGGATCACAACCTCGACGTTGGTTCCGGTTCGCACGCCGCCCAGACCGCCCGCATGCTCACCGGCATCGAGCGAATTGCGCTCGACGAGTTGCCCGATTTCGTGCTGATCTACGGCGACACCAATTCCACGCTCGCCGGGGCACTGGCGGCCGCCAAGTTGAACATCCCCGTCGCCCACGTCGAAGCCGGCCTGCGCAGCTTCAACCGCGCCATGCCCGAGGAGATCAACCGCGTCGTCGCCGATCACCTGTCGGCCCGGCTGTTCTGCCCCACGCACGCCGCCGTGGAGAATCTCCGTCGCGAAGGCCTGACAAGCGGCGTGCACCTGGTCGGCGATGTCATGTTCGACGTCGCCCGCGCCGCAACTCCGGCTGCCCGCGATAACGTGGCCGTCCTGGAGCGCTTCGGCGTCCAGCCACGGACCTACCTTTTGGCCACCATTCACCGCGCCGGCAACACCGACGATCCCGCAAAACTGTCGAACATCGTGGACGCCCTCACATCCTCCGACCGGCCCGTCGTCCTTCCCCTGCATCCGCGAACGCGAAGGTGCCTTGCGGAAAACGGCTTGCTCGATCGTCTTACTGCCTCCGCGGCCGTCCGCCTCAGCGAGCCGCTGTCCTATCTCGATTTTCTCTCGCTGCTGCTGCACGCGGAAAAAGTGCTCACCGACTCCGGCGGCGTGCAGAAGGAGGCGTGCTTCCACCGCGTGCCATGCATCACGCTCCGCGAAGAGACCGAGTGGGTCGAAACCGTCGCCGCCGGATGGAACGTGCTCGTCGGCGCCGACGTCCATAAAATACGCGAGGAAATAGCCAGGCCGTTTTCGCCGCCGGCGGGCAACGTGAGCGGAAGCGAGTTGTGGGATGGTCGCGCGGCGGAGCGTATCGCCGCGCTACTCTGATTGCTTCGCGGAGCGTCGCCTTTCATCGCGGCGGCACGTGCAAAAAATCGCATGGTCATCATCGTCGACTACGGCATGGGCAATCTCGGCTCCATTCGTCACAAGCTGGCGAAGTTGAAGATCGAAGCGGCCATTTCGGCCGATCCCGCATCCGTCCTGACCGCCTCGCATCTCATCCTGCCCGGCGTCGGGCACTTTGCGACGGCGATGGACAATCTTCGCCGCGCCGGCCTTGCCGATGCCCTGAACGAGGCCGTCCTCCAGCGCGGCACGCCCATCATGGGCATCTGCCTCGGCATGCAGCTCTTCACGCAGCACAGCGAGGAGGGCGACGCGGCCGGCCTCGGCTGGATCGACGGACAGACCCGCCGGTTTCGCTTCGACGACGACGCCCGGCAGTTGCCCGTCCCGCACGTCGGTTGGAACCTGATCAAACAGAATCGCGAATGTCCCATGCTCGCCGGCGTCGCCGAAGGCCAGCGGTTTTATTTCACGCACTCCTACTGCGTCTCGGTCGACGACCCGGCACAGGCCGTCGCCACCACCAATTACGGCGGCGAATTCGTGTCAATCGTGCAGAAGGGCCACATCTTTGGCACCCAGTTCCATCCCGAGAAGAGCCATCGCCGCGGCATCGAGTTGATCCGCCGCTTCGTGGAGCAGAACTGACCCATGCTCCTGCCGCGCGTCATCCCGGTGCTGCTGCTTCGCGGCGACGGCCTCGTCAAGGGCGCGAAGTTCCGCGACTTCAAGTACGTCGGCGATCCCATCAACGCCGTCAAGATCTTCAACGAAAAGGAAGTGGACGAGCTGTTCTTTCTCGACATCGCCGCCACCAGCGAGAATCGCATCCCGTCGCTCGACCTGGTGCAGCGCCTCGCCGACGAGTGCTACATGCCTTTCGGCGTCGGCGGCGGCATCCGCACGGTTGAACAGGCCCGCGATCTGCTCAAGGCCGGCGCCGAAAAGGTCACCATCAACACCGCCGCCCTCGCCGATCCGTCGCTCATCACGCGCATCGCCGAGACCTTCGGCAACCAGAGCGTCGTCATCTCCATCGACGTCCAGCGCACCTGGCTCGGCGGCGAAAAGGTCCATGCTCGCAACGGCACGCAAAAAACCGCTCTCGATCCCGTCGCCTGGGCCCTCGAAGCCGAGCGGCTCGGCGCCGGAGAAATCCTGCTCACGTCCATCGACCGCGACGGCACCGGCGAGGGATACGACAGCGACCTGATCCGCCGCGTGGCCTCGGCCGTGCGCATCCCCGTCATCGCCTGCGGCGGGGCGGGCGCCGTCGAGCACCTGCGCGATTGTCTCCGCGCCGGGGCCGCGGCCGTGGCGGCAGGCAGCCTTTTCGTCTTCCACGGCAGAAAACGGGCGGTCCTGATCAACTTTCCCACCGAGCAGGAACGGACCGCGCTGGTAGAATGATCGCCATGACAGTCAGGCCCCTTGCAATCGCCCTGTCCCTTCTGGCGCTGCCCGCTGCCGTTTCCACGGCACGTGCCCACGTCGTCGACATCACCCGCGTCGATGCCTCGTTCGAGCGCGACGGCGCTTTCCGCATCGTCGTGTACTACGACGTCGACGCCTGGCTCGCCGGCACGCTGCCGGAACACCTGAATGCCGCCGCCTGGGATGAGTACAAGCGCCAGCCCGCCGCCGAGCAGTTGAAGCGCGACGCGGAGCTGATCGACTTTCTCAAGCGCTTCATCAAGGTCCGCTTCGACGGCAAAAAGGTCGACTACGACATCGACTATGCCCCCTGGCCGTTCGCCGAAGGGGAAGTTCCCCACGCCGACATGGTCCGACCGCGCCGCTGTGTCGAGCTGCTCGGCCTCGCGCCGGATGGCGCGAAGCAATTTGTCCTTCAGACGTCTCGCACCTTCGGCAACGTCCTGCTGACCGTGCGCCGCGCCGATGACACCGAGGAGATGATCCGCATAGAACGCGGCGGCCGCAGCCGCGACTTTGAATTCACGCCCGACGCATCCCGCGCGGCCGGTTCGGCGCTGAGCGTGACGCGGATGTTTCTCATCCTCGGTTTCAAACATATTCTGCCGCTGGGCTGGGACCACATCGCCTTCGTCGTGGGCCTGTTCCTGCTCAGCCATCGCTGGCGGCCGCTCTTGTGGCAGGTGACCGCCTTCACGGTCGCGCATTCCGTTACGCTGTCGCTCGCGGCGCTGGGTGTCGTGCGCGTCGGCGCCGACTGGATGTCCGGCGTCGTCGAGCCGTTCATCGCGCTGTCCATCGCCTACGTCGCGATTGAGAACATCTTCACCACGCGGCTCAAGCCCTGGCGGCCGCTGGTCGTCTTTCTGTTCGGTCTCATCCACGGCCTCGGCTTCGCCAGCGTGCTGATGGAGCTGCGCATCCCGAGGGGCCACTACGTCAACGCCCTGGTCAGCTTCAACGTCGGCGTCGAACTCGGACAGGTCGCCGTCATCGCCATCGCCTTCGCCCTGGTCGGCTGGTTCCGCCATCGCGACTGGTACCGTTCGCACATCGTCATCCCCGCCTCCTGCGCGATCGCCATGCTCGGTCTGTACGTCGCCGTCGACCGGCTGGTTTCCTAGCTCAACGCCCGCGCTTCCATATCGCGAGCCGGTCCCGGTGCGCCGGGACGGTCCGGCGCCTGTTCGCCTGGAGCAGGCGTTCATACCGGACAAACACACCTCGCCACCTTTCAGTGTATGGGTAATCACGCGGTCCGCATGTGGGCACCGGACCGACACGGTCCGGTTTGCAACTCGTGGCTGGGCTTCCGAAATCCTGCGCGCAACTTTTGGCCCGCCCCGCCCCCGCAGCCACTCGCCAGCACCCGAAAATTTCAAGAATCCGCAGTCCGGCCAATAGCCACCATTCGTGTCAGGGATGAAGCCGCGGGCGTTCCCCGACGCAGAGGTGCGGAGGGCACTGCGGCTGGATCTCCAGGACAGGAGGCCACAGATGGCCATGCGAATTCGAATGGGCTGGCTCGGTCGCGTGCTGGCGGTGGCGGCATTGCTGGGCGGTGTGGCAGCCGGGCTGACGGGATGCGACGAGGACCCCACGTCGGCGGCGATCTATAGCGAGTTGTACGGCTGGGAGGACTATGGCTACGGCGGTTGGGATGATTCCAGCGGCTGGGACGACTCCGGATGGGATGAGAGCGGCTATTCGGCCTCCGATGCGGTCGAGACGCACCTTGGCAACTTCGTCGACTACGGCGACGGCGTGTCCTGGTCGACGAATGACTACGGCTGGTAAGTCAGAGCCGGGCTGTCCTCAGCCCGGACGACGTTCCCAGCGAAAGCCCCACAAACGTGAGCAAGCCCGCCCCCTGCCCGGACAGCGTCCGACGGCAGGGAACACACGAAACAAAGATCGTTTGCGCCGGGATGAGCGAGGTGTCCCGGCGCGAGTCGCGCCAGCGTGCGTTGCGGTGCGCACGCCCGGCGCGGGCGTTGTGGCCAGCGGGGCCGGCGGGTGCCGAAGGCATGTCGCCGGTCCTCAGCCACTCTGTTTTCTCGCGGCCTTCCGTCGATTCTTCCGGCCCGACGGGGTAAAATACAGCGCACAGCATTTGGCGCCATACCTCCGAGGGCCTTTCCATGCGACACTGGATTCTGGCGGGGATCGTGCTCGCGGCCGGCTGTTCGCAGCCGGTTCAGCGGGTTGCAACGCGGGAGTCGGCGTCACTGAACCCGGAGGCCGAGTCGGAATTCGGATTCCCGCTGTGGGTTAATCACGAGCAGGTGCCCGAAGAATTGCTGTGCAAGCGAACTGTGGATTCGTCGCCGTGGACCTACGAGAGTTATCAGGAAAGCGTGGCCCGGTACGAACGCGAAACGACCTGCTACTTCGATCTGATGAGCTGCCCCGTTACGGCCACCGAAGTCAATGACAGTGCCCTGGCACAGTTGGCGAAGAGCCTTTCCGCCGGCACGTTGAAGAAACTCGATTCAAATGAGCGCGATGCCCTGATGCACGCAATCGAGCAAACGCCCGATTCTTACAAGCATCGGAGGAGAATTACGTTCAGGTCATACGAATGCGGCGGCTGCTCAGCCAGTTACGAATTGGAAAGCACGGAGACGCTGCACGGTCTGGTGTTTGCGGGCAAGCCGATCGAAATTGACGCCGAGTCATGCCGGTTGGTGTTTGCAATGCAGGGCGTCGAACAACCGTTAAGCGAACGCGCCGCCGGTCCGTGGTACGCGTCCGATGACGTCCGCATGTCGGTGGGAGAATATGGTGCCAAACTGGCGACCTCTCCGGTGCCCGGCGAAACAGTGGTAGTGGTCGTCGGCGTGCAGAAGATCGCACGGCCGGAACCCTGGCCAGCCGAATAGCGCGTCCACGGTCGCTAGCCACGGCTCGATGCGTCACTCGTCACTCTCACCAAACCGCCCGCCAAACCCCTGCGGCCGTTCGGTCTCACGCTCCCCCGCGCCGCGCCCGACGCGATCCGGCCGCTCGTCCACGCGAACGCGTCGCCACGTCCACGCACGATTGTTTTCCACCGTCAGCGGCAGCCCCGGCGAGTCGCGCTGTTCGAGAATTTCAACCCGGCCGGTGTCGCGCTCGACGCGCACCAGCGACGCCCCGACGCCGGCGTAATCGTAACCGGCTGCCGCCGAGGGACCGGAGGGGCCGGAAGGGCGCGTCTGTGCCAGCGCCGCGGCGCCGACGATGCCGCCGGCGATGACGACCGGCAGCCAGTTAGAAGGGTGCTTTAAGTGGCTTGGACGACGCGACATGGGACACCTCTTCATTCGTGTAATCAAACTGCCCCCAGCATCAGGATCATATCAGAAGTCCGTCGGCTCCATGCAAACGCTGCGTGCCCTGGCAAGAATGCCGTGCCTCGAACTCGACGGGAATGACTTGGAGGCGGCAAGCACCGGAAAATGGAGTGGCGCCGCGTGCCCCGTTTTTTTCCGCCTGCTCAGCGATCGACCGTGTGACCGATGATGGGAAGCTCAGTGGCAACCCAACGCTTCTGGAAGGCGGATCTGCGATGCATGCCGCAGGTCTATCACCACAGTTTGAATGTTGCGCGAACGGGCACCAGATCGAGCGCAAAACCGGGCACGGCCTCGCTCGCAAACTTGTCTCCGTCCGGCGCGACTTCGACATACTTGCCGTCCATCAGCCGGAGGAATGTCATCGCGTTGCGAGCTGGGTCGATGATCCAGTATTCGCGCACGCCAAATCGCTCGTAGTCGTTGCGCTTGGTCACTGTATCGATCCTGCGGGAGCCGGGGGAGATGACTTCCACGGCGAGATCGGGGGCGCCGTCCACGTATTTTTTCGTATCGATTTGCCGATCAGAGCGCACGAAAACAACGTCCGGCGCGTATAGGATGTCCCTGCCCGACGTTCGCTGCCCGAGCCGCACTTCGAAATCAAGAAAAACTTCGCCAATCGGATTCGCGAGGTTATATGAGTCAAGCTGCCGGAATATGGAGATGGCCGTGTGCTGGTGAGGTCCCGACGCGCGCGGTGACATCATGACGACACCATCGATGACTTCGTACTTATGCCCGTCGTTCGGAAGCTCGAACAACTCGTCAACCGTAAGACGCATTCCAGCATAGGTCTCCCTGTCCGGATCACTAAGGTCGACCTCGTGGTCAATCTTCTCGATTTGCTCAGCTGGTCTCGTCGCCATGCATGCACCTGTCGCCTTGCGTGATTATAACCGCTCGGTGATGCTCTTTCCCTGCATGAACAGCTGCAGATAGTCCCTTCCCCCCGCCTTGCTGTCCGTCCCGCTCATGTTGAAGCCGCCGAACGGCTGCACGTCCACCAACGCCCCGGTGCACTTGCGATTCAGGTACAGGTTCCCCACGTGGAACTCGTGCCGCGCCCGCTCCAGCTCCGCCCGATCGTTTGAATAGATCGCCCCCGTCAGGCCATATTCGGTGCCGTTCGCAATATCGAGCAGCTCGTCGATGCCGTTGCCCTTGATGATCGCGAGGACGGGGCCGAAGATCTCCTCCTGTGCCAGCCGCGCGTCACGCTTGATGTCCGTGAAGATCGTCGGCGGGATGAAGGTGCCGCCGGATGGCACCGGCGTGTCGACCAGAACCGCCTTGCCCTCCTTCCGGCCGATGTCGATGTAGCCGCGAATCTTGTCGTACGCGGCCTGATCGATGACCGCCCCCATGTGAAAGTTCTCGGCCGTCGTCGGGTTGCCGATGGTCAGCTTCTTCGCACGCTCCACGACCTTGGCCACCAGCGCGTCGTGAATCTTCGCATCCGCGATCAGCCGGCTGCACGCCGAGCACTTCTGCCCCTGGAAACCGAATGCCGACGCCACGACACCCTCTGCCGCCGCCTCGATGTCCGCATGCTGCGAGACGACGATGCAGTCCTTGCCGCCCATTTCCAGGATCGTGCGCTTCAGCCACACCTGGCCGGGGTGCACCTTCGAGGCCCGCTCGAAGATGCGCAGCCCCACATCCCGCGAGCCGGTGAACGCGATGAACCGTGTCCGCGGATGGTCGACGATGGTGTCGCCCATCTCGCCGCCCGGGCCGGGGCAGTAGTTCACCACGCCCGGCGGCAGCATGCACTCCTCCAGCACCTCCACAAACTTCGCCGCAATCACCGGCGCCGTGCTCGCCGGCTTCAGCACCACCGTGTTGCCGGTCACGATCGCCGCCGTCGTCATGCCCGCCATGATGGCGAGCGGGAAGTTCCACGGCGGAATCACGGCCCCGACGCCGAGCGGGATGTAGCGCAGCTCGTTCTCCTCGCCGGCAAACGGCGTGACCGGCTGCGGCCCGCCCAGGCGCATCATCTCGCGGGCATAGAACTCCAGAAAGTCGATGCACTCGCACGTGTCGGCATAGGCCTCAATCCAGCTCTTGCTCTCCTCGTACACCATCCAAGCCGAGAATTCGTACACGCGGCGCTTGATCGTCGCGGCCGCGCGCAGCAGGTAGCGCGCCCGCACGTCCGGGTCCACGCGCGACCAGCTCTTGAATGCCTCATCCGCGGCGGCGACGGCGGCCAGGGCATGCTCGCGCGTGGCCTTGCCGACGTGGCCGACCACCTGGTCGCTCTTCGCGGGGTTGATGGAGGTGATCTTCTGCGGCGTTTCGACCTGGCGCCCGCCGATGCGCAGCGAATAGGTGCGGCCAAGCTGCGACTCGACGAGCCTGAGCGCGTCGAGCATCTTCTGCCGCGGTTCGGCGTCGGCGAAGTTGACGTAGGATTCGGGTCGGTAGGGCGTGAGCATTGTCAACGACTCCGTGTTAAAACAAAGGCAAATATTCCATCAAACCCCGGATTATAGCGATTCAGACGACATTGAGGGAGACGACCAGGCCCGGTCCCGATGACATTCGAATGAATCGAACGAGATGTTACCAGCCGGCCTCGTAGCCGCGCAGAGCGTTAGCCATTGTCCCGAGCGTCAGCAGCAGCACGTAAATGATCCAGAGTGGCAGGTTGATTGCCTTCCATGCGAAAACCGGCGGCAGGGGCCTGATCGCAACAGGCGCCAGCAGGCAGGCCGTGCTGAAGAAAACGCCAAGCTCCATGAAGATCTGCATGAAGATGGCGTGGGTCTCTGGCGACCACGGCTCATCCGCCGCAAACGACGAAGCCAGAAAAGTCGTGAACAGGATCAGGATGGAGATCAGCCCGCTGAATCTGAACAGCCAGAGCTCGATCCCACCCAGCGAGTGGCAATCGCCGCAGGCATCGCGAATTCTCAGCACGAGCCAGGCCGTATAAATCAGCGACAGAATCATGAGCGGCACAACGACGCTGCGCGAGGGACTGGCGGCCAGGGGAATCAAATTGATGAGAATCAACAGGCCGATGCTCGGCAGGCATCGCAGCCGTCCTTCGTGCGCGTCGGCCATCGTCGCACCTGCCGAGGAGGTAAGAGAATTCCGTTGAGTTCTCATATGCGCCGGCTTCTCGACCATGCCATCCGTGGTCGCTATTATTCCAGCCTCTGGTGCCGCACGCGTCGTCGCCAGCCTCGGGCGCGAAGTCCGTTGGTGAACCAGTACTGTGCGGCATGCCTGGCGGAAAGGAAGTAAACGAGTGTGAGCGTCGAGGCCGGAACTGTCAATTCCACTGAGGGGCAAGCCCCGATTAGTCAGACGGAAAATTCCCTAAACGCCGCCGGGCCGCCATTCCTGACGCGCGTCTTCGTCACCGGCGCCTCCGGCTTCGTCGGCCGCCATGTCGTCCGTGAACTCGTCGCCCGCGGGCACAAGCCCGTCTGCCTCGTCCGCGATCGCCACCGCTTCGTCGCAGAAATGCACCAGGTACCCGGCGATCGCTACGAAGTGGTTCACGGCGATCTGTTCGATGCCGCGGCGCTGGCAGAGGCCGCGAAAGGCGCCGAGGCCGCCATCCACCTGGTCGGCATCATCGCCGAGGATCGTCTCCGCGGGCAGACCTTCGATCGCATCCACTTCCAGGGCACGCAGCGCGTCGTGGATGCCTGCCTTGCCGCCGGCATCACGCGCTACATCCACATGTCGGCCCTCGGCACCCGGGCCGCCCCCGCCAGCGAATACCACCGCACCAAGTGGAAGGCCGAGAACGTCGTCCGCGCCAGCGGCCTCGATTGGACCATCTTCCGCCCCAGCCTCATCCACGGCCCCGATGGCGAGTTCATGCGCATGATGAAGATCTTCGTCACGCGCTCGATGGTGCCGCTGCTCGGCTTCATCCCCTCGCCCTTCCCGGTCATCCCCTACTTCGGCGACGGTCAGTCCCGCATCCAGCCGGTCGATGTCAGGGATGTGGCATATTGCTTCGTCGCCGCACTGTCCCGGCCGCAAACGATCGGGCAGGTCTACGATCTGGTCGGCCCGCGGGCCATGACGTGGAAGGAAATGTATCGCATCTGCCGCGACTTGATTCCCGATGCCAAACGCTGGAAGCCGATGGTCGGCATGCCCGTTCCGCTGGCGCGGGCCATGGCCGCCACGGTGATGAAGCTGCCGCTCCTGCCACGCATGCTGCGATTCAACGATGCCCAGGTTCGGATGTCGCAGGAGGATTCGACAGCCGATCCCGCCCCTGTCGAAGCCGCTTTCGATATGCGGCTGCGGAGTTTCGAAGACGAGCTGCGCGGCTATGCCGTTCGAATCGAACGCTGACAGGCCGGCGGCGACCATGCGTCAGCAATGTGTAATCATTTTGGCCGCCGAGCCTGCTCGGCGAGTACTCGCGAGGGCGTAATTATGAACCCGATCGAAGTCGCCATGCGCTGGCTGCACATCATGGGTGCAATCGTCGCCGCCGGCGGGACCATTTTCGCCCTGGCGGCGCTGTCACCCGCTCTGCGCGGCCTCGCCGATGACGTGCGCGCCGACATCCACGAGCGCGTGCGCCGACGCTTCGCCATGCTGCTCGGCATGAGCATTCTCGCGCTATTGGTCTCCGGCTTTTACAATTACATCACCGTCGAAATGCCGCAGCACAAGGGCCAGGGCCAATACCACGCTTTGATGGGCGGCAAGATCCTCCTCGCCCTCGCCGTCTTCTTCGTCGGCAGCGCCCTGACCGGCCGGGCGAAGGCCTTCGAAAAGCTGCGGCAGCGGCGTACGGCATGGCTCGGCCTGAATGCGCTCCTCGTTGCCATCATCGTGGCATTCGGCGCCGTCCTGGGCAAGATGCCGGTCGTCGTGCCCGCGGGCTGATCGCTGTTGTTCCCGCGGCACGCGATTGCCTTCTCAAACGGACCTTGCGATTGCCCGGGACCACGGTCGACACGTCTGCCATCCGCTCCCGCTCGTCAGCACTATCGGGACAGTGGCCGTTGCCCCCGCTCCAGATCCAGCAGAATCTGCTTGCGCCACAGGCCCCCGCCATAGCCGCCGAGCTTGCCATCCTTGTTCACCACGCGATGGCACGGAATGACGATGGCGATGCGGTTGCACCCGTTGGCCGTGCCGACCGCCCGCTGCGCATCCGGCCTGCCGACGCGGCGGGCCAGCTCGGCATAGCTGATCGTCTGTCCATAGGGAATCTTCAACAGCGCCCGCCACACTTCTTCCTGAAACGGCGTGCCGGGATGGTGCAGCGGCACGTCGAACGCCGTCCGCTCGCCCGCGAAATATTCGTTCAACTCGCCAATCGCCTGCTTCAGCACGCGATTGGAACCCGGCACGACGGGTGCGCCAAATCGCCCGCGCAGCGTCCTGATCTGCTTCTCAATCGCCCGCCGATCGCAGAATTCCAGCAGGCACAGTGCCGTCTCCGTGGCCCCGACGAGCAGCGGCCCCACGGGGCTTTCGATCATGCTGGCGACGATGCAGGCCTCGCCCTTGTCGCGCCGCCGCGTGGGCACATCGCCGAAGAGCTTCTCAAACGCCTCGCGAAAGCCCGATTCGCTGGCGTAGCCGGTCGAAAGTGCGGTGCTGGTCACGTGTGCTCCTTGTCGCAAGACGGCCATTGCCCGGCCCAGGCGGCGGGCGCGATGGTATGCCTGAAACGTCATGCCATAGTGGGTGTTGAAATATCGCCGCGCCTGCACAGGCTCGACGCCGAGTTCGCGAATGTCGCGGTCGCGCAGCCGCTCGTCCACGCGCTGGTCGGCCGCCGCCAGCAGCCGGGCGACCCATCCGGGCGGGCGGCCGTTGGTGTCCATCGGGCGGCACCGCTTGCAAGGCCGGTATCCCGCCAGCAGGGCGTCGCGCGGCTCGGGGAAGAACTCGACATTCTCCGGCCGAGGCTTCTTCGCCCGGCACGACGGCCGGCAGAAGATCCCCGTCGTCTTCACGGCGGTCACGAAGATGCCGTCATATTCGGCGTCGGCGGCCAGCATGGCCCGCTGCATCTCGCGAACGCCGGGCCGGCGGGACAGGGTTGTCGTGGGGCTGCGGTTCATCTGTGGGAACAGGGTAGCAGGCCTGACGGGCGGGGGCCAACGGAAGTTGGACGGGGAATTCAGAAGGCGAACTGCGCACCCCGGCAGCGCGGCTCGCTCAGCTTTCGCAGTGGATAGCCGCAGCCGAGACAGCGCGCATTGGCGATGCGGGCGCGTGGTTCCATTTCTAATCGACTCTAGCGGCGCTTTCGCCCACCCTTGCGGTGGCCCTTTCGCCGCGAAGGCTGGCTGCGACCCTGATTTCCCGCACCGGTTGGCCGGCGCGGCCCGGCGCCGGAAGGGCGCGTGGATGGCGTGCCCGCCCGTGTCCGGCCGTCGCGCCCTTGAGGTCTTGCCGCGGAAGGGCCCCTGCGTGACGAGCCAGCCTTGCGGCCCCGCGATTCTACGCCGATCAGGGCCAGCTCCAGCTCCCGCCCCGGCACATCAACATCGGCGATGCGCACGTGCACCGTCGCGCCCAGGGCATACGTCTTACGGCTCCGCTCGCCCATCACGCGGCCGGCCTTCACATCCACCTCCCACCAGTCATCCCCCAGGTCCTCCAGCCGCAGGAGCCCGTCAATCAGGTACTTCGGGTGCTGCACGAACAGGCCAAAGTTGGTGACGCCCGTCACCACGCCTTCAAACTCCTCGCCCACCTGCTTTTCCAGCAGCGACAGCACCTTGACCGTCTTCAGTTCGCGTTCGGCGCTCTCCGCCCGCCGCGAGAGGTACGACAACTGCCGCGCGATCTCCGCCAGCGGGTCCTTTTCGCCAGTGCCACCCGCATGGCCCTTGGCACGACCGTCGCCGCCTCGCCCGACGCGCTTCGCTGCGGTCCGGCCACGGCGGCCGCGCCTGCCCTCGCCCAGTTGGCCGCCCAGAAACTCGTCCAGCAGTCGATGCACCATCAAATCCGGATAGCGCCGGATCGGGCTGGTAAAGTGCGCATAATCCTCGCTCGCCAGCGCAAAATGCCCGATCCGCTTCGGCGAATACTCCGCCATCTGCATCGAACGCAGCACCGCCAGGTTCACCGCATACGCCCCCGGCTTGCCGTGCAGCGTGTGCAAGAGCTTCTGCAAATCGCGCGGCTCGATCCGCGCAGGCAGCTTCAGCCCGCCGGCCCGCACCAGCCGTGCCATGCCCTCGAGCGACTCTTCGTCCGGCTCTGGGTGAACGCGGCGAATGAATGGCACCTCGTGGCTGTGCAGCAGTCGGGCAATCGCCTCGTTGGCCTCGACCATGAACATTTCGATGATTTTGTGGCTGAAGCTGGTATCCTCCGGCCGCGCATCGACCACGCGGCCGTCCTCGTCGAGGATCAGATCGACCGCCGGCAGGTCCAACTCGATCATGCCGTCGGCAATCCGCCGCTTCTGAATCGCCCGCGCCAGCGCGTCCATGTTCTGCACCAGCTCGATCACGCGCTTGTCGAAGCCGCCGCGCCGGCCTTCCAGAATGCCCGTCGCCTGCCCATACGTCAGCCGCTTGTGCGAACGGATGACCGTGTTCGCGAACCGCGTGCCGACGACGTGGCCCTCGGCGTCGTATTGAATGAACGCGCTCTTCGTCAGCCGCGGCTCGCCCTCCTGAAGGCTGCATATCTCGTTCGACAGCACCTCGGGCAGCATGGGGATCACGCGGCCGGGCAGATACACACTGGTGCCGCGCTTCACCGCCTCGTCGTCGATTGCCGAGCCCGGCGTGACGAACGTGCTCACGTCGGCAATGTGCACCCCCAGCTCCCACGCCGGCCCGCCGGCGGTCGAGCGCCGGCCACGGCCATTACTCCGCGCGCGGCCGGCCGATCCATCGCCGCCGTCCAGCCGCACCAGCGAAATCGCGTCGTCGTAGTCGCGCGCATCATCGGGGTCGACCGTGATGATGATGCGATCGGACAGGTCTTCTCGATCTTCGGCCACCCGGGCCGGTGCGTAACTGCGCGCCAACGCCCCCGCCTCGTTCAACACTGCCTCCGGAAAGGCACTCGGCAGATGAAACTGCCGCACGATGCTCTCCACGTCGATGCCCGCCTCGTCGTGCGCACCGAGCCGCTCGACGATCACCCCGCGTGCCGGCGCGCCGTCGCTGGGATAGCGCGTGATCTCCACCACCACCTGGTCGTCCGCCTTTGCCCCCTTCGCCCCCGGATCGCCGATCAGGATCGGCGCGTGCAGCGTGTTGCCGTCGGTCTGCACGTACCAGAGCGCCTCTTCGCGCCGCAGCCGGCCGACAAACCGGCTGTTGCCGCGCTCCAGGATGCGCAGCACCCGGCCGCCCAGCCGGTCCTTCCCGTCGCGCTTCCCGCGCCGCATCACCTGGCAGAGCACGCGATCGCCCGTCACCGCATCCAGGCTGTCACCCGGCCCGATGAACAGATCGCCGTGGGCGGTCGGTTCGTCGGGCACCACGAACGCAAATCCCCGCGGATTCGCCCGCAGGGTGCCGATCATCTGCCCGGCCGCCTGCGGCAGCATCAGGGCATTGTCGGTGCCGATGACGACGCGGCCGACGCGGCGCAGCGCATCCACGGCGTCGTGAAAACCGCCCATTTCGGCGGCCGCGATGCCCATCTGCCGGGCGAGCTTTTTTGCCCGCAGCGGTTGATAGCCGGGGCTGCTGAGGACTTCGATGATTCGTTCAGAAAAACGTTTGGGCATGTTGAACCAATGTTGCTTGCCGGCGGGCCGGGAAGGTGGGACGATGTGTGTCGAATGGAATTCCGGACGCCGGTTCAGATAAAGGACTCGTGACTATGGAAGACATCATCGCCGAAGCACGCGCGCTGGGCAAGAAGATCGCCTCCCATCCGCGAATGAAGAGCTTTGTCGCCGCAGCCCGGGCAGTGGCCGAAGACAAGAATGCCCAGGACGTGCTCAAGCGCTATCAGCAACAGGCGCAGAAACTGCAAATGCTCGAAATGGAGGGTAAACCGATCGAACCCGACGACAAGCGGCTGCTCGCCGATCTCCAGGGCAGGATGGCCTCCAATGATTTGCTCAAGAACATGCTGCGTCACCAGGCGGACTACCTCGAGATGATGAAGCGCATCAACGACGCCATCGATACCGCCGCTGACGAGACCGGCAGCCCCTGACCCCCTTGATCCCTCAGTCCCTTAATCCCTCTTTCGTGGTAGTGCCATCAATTTGCCACTCGCCGTCGTCACGCACGTCCCGCCGACGCGGACCGACCATGCGTCGCCGTCCCGAGCCACGACCACCCGGACCAGCCCCGCCCGGCCGCCCGCCCGCGCCTGAAGGCAGTGAAAATCGGCCCTCCCGTCGACGGCGGGGACCAGCCCCGACCGTACCAGGTGCAGCCCCAGCGGCCCGTGAGCGCTGCCGGTGACGGGGTCCTCGTCGATGCCGGCCGCCGGCGCAAAAAACCGCGACTGCGTCACTGCTGCCGGCGTCGGCGTATTCGTTGTCGTCACCATCACGCCGCGGATGCCCTCGCGCCGGCAATGCCGTGCCAATTCGCCCATGGCCGGCGTGATGTCCAGCAGGATCGGCAGGCTCCGCACCGCGAAGATGACGTCGTCGTCGTGCGTTAAAATCGGCTTCAGTGCCGGGTCGACGGCATCGGTCGGGAGCCCCAGATGGTGCAGTAGCGGCGGCAGCACCACCTGCTTCGGCTTCGGCTCGTTGTGCGGCGTGTCCAGCCAGATCGTCGGCGCCTGTCCCGCGGCCCCGCGCTCCACGCGCACCGTGACGATGCCCGAGCGTGTCTCGATCGGAAGGATCGTGCCCGGCTCGCGAAACGCATTGGCGAAGCGGCCCTCCTCCAGCAGGGCGTGCACGGCCGCCAGCGTCGCGTGCCCGCAGAAATCCACCTCGCAGCCGGGCGAAAACCACCGCAGGCGCAGTGCCGCAGCCTGAACCGACGGATCGAGCACGAATGCCGTCTCGCTGGCATTGAATTCGGCCGCAATGAGCTGCATCTGTTGTTCGTCGAGCCCGTCGGCATCCAGAACCACCCCGGCCACGTTTCCGGTGCAGGCGGACCGCGCAAAGGCATCGACGAGCTTGAAACGCAGGGGTTCAGACATGCCGGGCATGATAGTCGCCGTCGGCATGCCGGTCAGCACCGCCGCCGCCAGGTTTCATGGCATCCACCCTCATCCGCGGCGTGCCCGCGCAGCAAGATTGTCGCCGCGCAGACGGCGGGCCATTTCCGGCTGCCGCTTGAACCGTTCCACCTGTCGCCGGGCCGCATCGAGCGAGTCGGGCGGCAGCATGCGCAGCGATGCCCACCGGCCAAAGCGGCCGGTCTTCTTCAGCAGGCCCTTCAATCGCCACGCCGCACCGGCCGGCAGCCTGTTCAGCCACCCGTCCACTTCCGGCCGGTTGGCAAGCCCCTCGTAACGGTAATGCGTGTAGGCGCCCACCTGAACGTCGACGAACCCGCAGTCGTGCAGCAGCGACGCCAGCGCCGCCGCGTCAAACAGGTTGATATGAAACCGGTTGAAGCCCAGCCAGCGCGAGCCGCCGGCGATCCGCCAGTGGCTGCCCACGTTGGGCGTGTCGATGCACGCCACGCCGCCCGGCGCCAGCACCGACCGCACCTCGCGGAGCAGCGCCGCCGGATCGGGCACGTGCTCGATCACATCGCCCAGGAAAACGGCGTCAAACGGCGGCCACGTCGTCCGGTACGATGCCAGCGTTCCGGCACGGGCATCGATGCCGAAAGCGCGCGATGCACGGCTCACCGCCTCCGCCGAGACATCCACGCCGCAGACGTGCCAGCCGCGCGCCGCGGCCAGCGCCGACAGATGGCCCAGCGCGCAGCCCACATCCAGCAGGCGCTGCCAGCGCCCAGACTCCAGCGGCAGCAGGTGTACCGCGTACTGCTGCACCGCCCGCGCCCAGCGCTCGCCCTCCCGCTCCGAGAAGACGTAATAGTCGCCGGCGTACAGCGCCTTCAGCTCCGCCGGCGTATAGCGCGGATGCTGCTGCACCAGCCGGCAGTGAATGCATCGATAGAGCTGCATGCCGCTCGCGTGCGCCGGCAGGCTTGCAAAGGGCCGCTTCGCGCCCACAGCCTTGCCGCAGGCAACGCAGGAAATCTCCGGCTGGTTCGCGACGTGGGCGCCGGCGTTGACGAGGGCGGTTGCCATGGCGGCGTTTCCTACTAAGGTATCGGCGGCGGTGGGGGCGGCTGCCAGCAGAATTTGCCCGCCGATCGCCCGCGATTCCGCCGCAAACAGGCGCGATGTTTCAATTGCCCCGGCGGCCCCGCATGCAATAGTCGCTCCGCGGCCGGCAGGCAGCCGGCGTACTTTCAGGCGTTTGGAGGATTCCCGGTGTCATCCGTTCACACGCAGTTTCTGGTCGATCTCGTCAACCTGCCGACGGCGCCATTCGTCGAAACGCAGGTCCTGCAATACATCGGGAGCTTTGTCGCCAAGCGCCCGCCGCTGACCATCCGGCGCGATCAGTTCGGAAACGTCCTGGTGACCTACCGGCCGCCGAAGCGACTCCGGATGAAGGGCCGCCCGGTCCTGTTCGCGGCCCACATGGACCATCCCGGCTTTATCGCCACCGAGCAGATCGACGACCGCCACGTGCGGGCCGACTGGCGCGGATGGGTGCAATACCCCTATTTCGCCGGCGAGCGGGTGCAGTTCTTTTCGGCCGGGGCCTGGGTGAAGGGTCGCATCACCGACGTCATCCGCATGAACAAGAAGGAACTTGCCCAGCGCGCGGCGACCAGCGCGCGCAGCTTCGGCGCCGATGCCCCGCCCTCGGCTGTCGTCGTGCGCCTCGCCGGCGGCAGCGTTGCACCCGGCAGCCCCGGCATGTGGGCCCTGTCCGACGCCGTCATCCGCAAGCGACAGATCTTCGCCCGCGCCTGTGACGACCTGGCCGGGCTTGCCGGAATCCTGTCGATGCTGCACGAACTATGCCGCCGCAAATCGCGCGTGCCCGCCTACGCCTTCTTCACCCGCGCCGAGGAAGTTGGCTTTGCCGGCGCCCTCGCCGCGGTCAGTGCCAGGACCGTGCCGCAGGATGCACTCGTCGTTGCGGTGGAGTGCAGCAAGGCCATCACCGGCGTCGCGCTGGGCGACGGCCCGGTCCTGCGCGTCGGCGATAAGGCCAGCGTCTTCACCCCGGCGGCCACCGCCTATTGCCAGGTGGTCGCCGAAGAGCAGGCGAAGAAGGACAAGTCGTTTCGCTATCAGCGCAAGCTGATGGACGGCGGCACCTGCGAGAGCACGGCCTACTGCCATCACGGCTACGACGCGACGGGCATCTGTCTGCCGCTGGTCAACTATCACAACATGGATGGTAAGAAGATTGCGCCCGAGTCGGTGCATGTCGATGACTACTTGAACCTGGTGAAGTGGTTCGTCGCCCTCGCCGAGAGTGCCGCGACGACGCCCTTCGACGGCACCCATCCGGGTCTCGGACGCCGCCTGGACGCATTGCTGAAAGAGCACCGCGACCGTCTGCTGAAGACGGCAGCCGCGGTGTGATGTGTAATAGCAGACGACGGGTGCCACTGCTCTGTGAGCAGTGAATTTGCGATCGTCTGCGGGTGCCACTGCTCTGTGTGCAGTGCAATCACGTGTATCTGCGGGTGCCACTGCTCTGTGAGTAGTGAATTTGCGATCCTCTGCGGGTGCCACTGCTCTATGAGCAGTGCGGGTGCGTGGACGGTCGAGCCAGCGGCATCACCCTGCGAGAACCACGACGAATACCACCGGGCCCAGGGCGGCAAAGAGCTGCATGGCCCACAACGCCGTCGACAGCCGCATGGCACTCCCACCCGCCACGACCCACTCCCTCGGCCGGTTGTCGGCCAGCGCCCGCGTGAAGGCAATCCTTCGGCACAGACGCCGCGCGACCATCAGCATGAAGGGCGCGGCCAGCAGCAGCAGCACCAGAAGCATCACGGCATCGATTCCCCACAACCACGCAAGCCCGGCAGCAAGGGCCCAGTACAGCATCGGCAAGACAAAGAGCCACGCCGCGACTGCCACCATGGTGACATCATCGGGCAGATCGACCCGGCTGCGGCTGGCCTGCTGAAGGCCGACCTGCCGCGGATCGAACGCCTTGCCGCACTCCGGACAGCGATTGTCCGCCAGCCCCGTCAGGTTGTAGCCGCAGGTTGGGCAGTAAAGCGTCATCACGGCCCTGCAATGATAGTGATCCCTGTCACAGGATCTGCCGCTTGATGGATTCATCCGTGATCGTGCGATCGTCCGCCAGTAGTAGCGCCTTGCTAAGAATGACCGCCAGCCGTTCATCGCCCTCGAACGGCAAAAACACGGCGCCGTCGGCGCCGGCCCGGGCCGCGCCACGCCCCGGCACGATGCACAGATACTGGTCGTTGGGCTCCATGAGGATGTTGCTGCTGCCGAGGTGAATCTTGTACGTCCGCAGATCGCCGCGCACCACGAGAAACTTGTCCGTCAGCGTGCAGCGATCGGCGATTTTCAACCTCGGCAGCAGGCCCGCCAGCACCTCGCGCCGCGTCTTCGCCGCTTCGCCCAGTCCGCCGAAGGCATAGTCGCTCCAGTAGTCGCGGAATCGACCGTCCGGCCCGCCATCCTGCCACGTGGGATCGTTGGCGACGCTGGCGACGCCGACGAACAGGTCCACGTCGCGCATGATCTCCGAAAAGACGAGCGGCGGAATCTGCTCCAGCGGCAGCGGCTCCGCCGGCGGTTCGCGACCCGCTCCATAGCCGCCGCCGCCAAAGGCGTGCGCTCGAACCTGGGTGGCGCCCAGTTCATAGAACCGCACCTGGTCGGTGGACAGACGGTGGAACACGCCGCTGTCATTGGTATCGGCGCCGTAGGCTTCGCCGATGCCCTCCACCCAGTACTCGGCGCGCAGGTTCCAGCCGGCCAGCGAGCGCGTGGCCGGCGGGTACTCGTCGTCCACCGCCAGCCGCAGCTTGTTCTTCCAGCCACGCGCGGCACACAGGGCGTTGAACTGGTGTTGCCGCAGCACGTGCGCCGCGAACCGGTTGGAATAGACCCGCGTGGTCCGCTCCGCGTCCGTGAGAACGTAAATTTCGCGGTGGGCCTGTTTGAACGGTTGCCGCACCTGGTGCCGCTCCAGCCACGACCGCCACGCGACCACGTCGGCCGTCTCCCGCCCGATCGGGTGCCACATCTCCACGCGCGCCTCGGTCGACAACCAGCCGATGGGCCTGTCGTTTACGTCGACAATGGCGCCGTCGAGAAACATGCCATCCACCCGGCGCTTTCCGTCTGAAAATTGCCAGATGAGCCGGCGCGCGATCGCGCCGATCAGCGGATGATCGAGATACCGCTCGCGCCATTTGTCGAACGGCCACGACTTCTGCGCCAAGAACAGCGAATCGATGCGCTCCCGCTGCGCCGGCAGCATGGCCTGAATGTCCTTCGCCGCCTGGCTGAGTTCCTTCACCTCCTCGGCATGTTCCTTCTTCGCAGCGGCGGGCGGGGACTTGATCGCCTTGCCGTCATTTCGCGTCCAGCGAATCTCGACGGTGCTCGAGTCGACGACGATAAGCTCCGCCGCATAGTCGCCGAACGTCTCGCGGCGGCGGCCGACCTCCTCCAGGCCATAGGCCGGCACGCCCATTTCCTCAATCTCGTCGCGCGGCAGCCCCGCACGCTCCGCCGCCACCGTGAAGGCCTTATCAATCTCCTTCTGCGCCGTACCGAACTTGACGCGCGTCTTGAGCATCGCGAGCTGCCCGGCCGCCTCCGGAAACGCGATCTGACTCAGCGCATACACTGCCGCATTGCCGACCTTGACGGCGCGCGGCCCGACGCCGGGCAACTTCCGATAGGCCGACTGAGCGGCGGCGGCGATTGCCCGGACAATGTCCGCGTCCGGGCCCAGCGTGGGCAATATCCAGAGCATGCCGCGGAGGCAGTTTGCGTTTTCCTCGTGAATGTTGTCGCACTTGCCGCATTTGCAGGGCCGCGTGCGACCGGACGGAACCTGCCGCAGCCACGCGACGATGGAGTCCCGCACGCGATCGCCACCGATGTCATCCACCAGCTTCGCCGCCGTCGACAGCCATTTGGCCGTCGGCCGCGACGTGGTCGCCTTTAACAGGTGCGCGAGCAGAGCCACCCAGCCCTCCCGCACGCGGGCATCCGCCCCGGCAAGCTCCGCGTTGAGCGCGTCGCTCCAGGCCTCCCCCGGCACGAGGAAGCCCTGCTTGCCGTCGCCGATCAGCCTGGACAATCGCGCGCAATTCTCGTCGGGAACGCCCAGCGGCGGTCCGGTGGTCAACGATGCCCGCAGAAGAAACAGTGTGTAACGCTCACCCTCCGACAACGCGGCATCCACCGCCTCCCGCTCGACGTGGCCGATGAGATCGCTGATGAAACCGAGTGGCGGTCGTTCGTGGTCTTCGCGCGTAGCAACGAACAAAAGATAGTCGAACAAACCGGCGCGATCGAACGTCACGTTGAGCTGTGCAAGTTCCGATGCCAGGCTTGTAGCGACGTAATAATTTTGCCACTGGTTCGCCAGCGTATCGGTCCCTGCGCGGTCGTACGAACAGACACGCTCGCAGGCGGCAAGCAGGACGCGACCGCGCGCGGCAGGCGACATGGACTTGATTCGATCGCCGGTCGGCAGCTTTCCCAGCCGCATCTCGTAAATGTTTCGCATGCGGCCCGCCTCCGTCAACAATTGCGTCAGCAGGTCGTGCTCCTTTCGCAGCGGCGAGTCACTTTGCGGCGCGAAATGCCATTGCCCGGGATTGGTGGCCTGCGGCTCCGGCGCGTCTACTGCGGTCAGACCAATATTTCGCTTCAATTGATCAAGTACAGCGGAATGACCGGCGGCTTCGGGTCGCACGGGTCTGCAAGTGGCTTGGGCAGACATGGCGGTTGACGGGTGAGGCGATCGAGCTTGGTCGCCGTCGTGAGAAGTCGATGCTGTCGTCAGTATTAACAATCGCCTGGCATAGCGTAGCTCGGCCGCACGGCCGCAATTCTCGATCGCTCTGGCAAACCGCTCGAGCTGCCTTCCCAATTGTGGCGAGGTGCCGCCGTTAGTTTTCGAGTGTTTCTCAAAGAGTCCGATCAGCCCTGACAGGTGCGGGAATGTCAGTTCCGAGGCGCAGCCTACGTCCGCCGACCTCTGCGCAAGCTGGACAATTTCAGCGTCGGTGAATGGAAGCGTCTTTCGCAGAAGATCGCGAACGATGTAGAGACCCACACCCGGGTAGGACTTGCAATGGTGCAGGTTCGCACGGTTTGAATCAAAACCCGGAACCGGCTTTCCAAATCGCTCGCTGGTCTTCGCGAGCTTGTCGACGACGAATAAAACGAACTCAGCTTGCTGCCGCCGATCGGCATTGAGGATGGTTTTTCCAATTTTTGAAGCGCGCACCGAATCCTTGTTGCACCATGCAATTTGCTTTGCTAATTCGACCGTGGCCTGGAACCACTTTTTGGCGAGTGCGGTGGCGCCGACCGCGCCTGTTGACGCCACCAACGGCTTGACGGATGACTGCTTCGCCCTGCCGGCTTTCTTCGTTGACTGCGTCATGTCCTGTTCAGCCGCCGACCAGTGGAACCAGCTTCAAGAACGACACCCGCGTCGCCGGCGTCAGCTCGATCTCCTCATCCAGCGCCGCCGCCTGATGATCGTCCACCAGGATCAGAAACCCATTCCGCTCGAATGCCTCCAGCGCGACATCAAACTGCTTCTTCCAGTCGATCTCCCGCCCCGGCCGCACGCCACGGCCATTCAACTCGCGCTCCGCCTGCGCCGGCTGCACCAGCCCGTGAAAGACGCCGTTCTGCGCCCGCCGCAGGTTGTAGTCCTGCACCTCCTGATACACCCGGCTGCGGATCAGTTCGCGAATGGTGATGCGCTCGTTCAGGAAGTCGAGGCTCAGTTCGCCCAGCGTCTGTCCCGACGACGTCTCGTCCCGGATCGTCAGCGTCACACTCATGGCAGTCTCCCATGGCAGAAGTTGAGAGCAGGACCCGCCCGGGCCGCCCGACTTGCTGACCAGCGTAACTCTGATCGGTATCGAATTCCACAAAAAGGTCGTCGCTCGCGCCATCGCCCCGGAAAATCGCGCGGTCACGGCAACTCGGCGCCGGGCACGTGGCCGGGCAACAGCAGGCCTCGGGAGCCAGTCCGGTTTAAAGAAAGTGGGGGGCCTCAGGGCCTGGAAATGTTAAACGTGTCGCCCTGCGAAAGATCGCCCGTTTCAAAGCCGCGGCGGAACCATTTGACCCGCTGGGCCGACGTGCCGTGGGTGAAGGAGTCGGGCACGGCGTAGCCCTGCGCCTGTTTCTGAAGGCGATCGTCGCCGATGGCCGCCGCGGCGCTCAGTGCCTCCTCGAGGTCACCGCGCTCCAGGACATCGCGCATGCGCTGCGTGTGATGCGCCCACACGCCCGCATAGAAATCCGCCTGCAGTTCCAGCCGCACGGAGAGATCGTTGTATTCGCGCTCGCTGAGGCGGCCGCGCTGCGCCTGCACGCGGCGGCTGGTACCCAGCAGGTGCTGCACGTGATGGCCGACTTCGTGGGCGATGACATACGCCTGCGCAAAGTCCCCCGGCGCGCCGAACCGTCGGTCCAGCTCGTCGAAGAACGAGAGATCGATGTACACCTGCTGATCGGCAGGGCAGTAGAAGGGCCCCATCGCCGCCGATCCCATGCCACAGGATGATTCCGTCGCGCCGGCAAACAGCACGAGCGTCGGCTCGCGATACGCCAGCTCCATGCTCGCGAACTGCTGCCGCCAGACATCCTCCGTCGCGCCGAGAATGGCCCGGACGAACTCGGTCTGTTCGTCGTCGGCGGGCGCGGCCGCGCGGTTGGAGGGCGCATACCCCGCGCCTCCGCCGCGATCGTCCAATAGCGCCTGCGGATCGCCGCCAAGTATCAGATAGAATATCAGAAAGACGATGCCGCCCAGTCCGCCGCCGATGGCCACGCGCCGGCCGCCCAGATGCCGCCGGTCTTCCACGTTCTGACTTCGCCGCAGACCGCCCCAGCGCATGGGATTGGCTCCTCGTGGAAGTGGTTTGCAACCGTGCGGTGGCCGACGTCCGCGCGGCGCCGCCGTGGCGATCCGCTGAACGCGCCCCGGCTACGGCCGGAGGAATATAGGTGTGTCTCGCCGCATGAGGCGAAGGCAAGGCGCGGTATCGTGAATTCGCGACTATTAAACTCTTTTTCCCGGGTGCCCCGGTGAGAAATGCGCCGCGGGCGGCTGTATTCTGCTTCAGGCGTAAAAAAAGCGGCGTTGGCCGGTTATGACTTCTTTTCGCCGGATGGCTCCGAAGCGGGGCGGGCCAGAGGCACCTTGAAGGTCGTCGAGCAGAACTGACAGCGGACGAATTTGCCGCGGCAGCCTTCCGGAACGCGCAGCACCTTCCGGCACTTCAGGTTCGGGCACATCAGCATGACCATGTTGTTGGTATTGGCGCTGTCCACGGCGGTCTCCTGGCGCCGGTAGCCGGTACCCTCGATGCGGGCGCGCTCGGTGCCTTGCCGTATACATCGGGGATTACGGGACCCGGAATTTAGAATGCACGCATCAGCGAGGGAAAATGGGGCTCGAGTGGTGCGAATGAGCCAGCCGTCCCGCGAATTCGCCATTCAGCATTCGCCATTCACAATTCCTGCCGTCATGCCGATTCCTTCCGCCGCTCCTCGCGAACCGGCTTGGCGATCTCCTCGCCGCGCACGATCGCATCGGTCACGATGTAGCGGCCCTGGCGATCCTGCTCCGGCAGGTAGTACATGATGTCCAGCATCAGGTCTTCCACCACGCCGCGCAGGGCCCGGGCGCCGGTGTCACGTTTCAGTGCCCGGCGGGCGATTTCGTGCAGGGCATCTTCGTTGAATTCGAGCTCGCTGCCGGCCAGCTCAAACATCTTCTGGTACTGCCGGCACAGCGCATTCCGCGGCTCGGTCAACACCTGGACCAGCGCCCGCTCATCGAGCGGGGCCAGCGAAGCGACCGCCGGCAGGCGGCCGACGAATTCGGGGATCATGCCGAATTCGATCAGGTCCTCAGGCGTGACCTGGGCCAGCAACTCGCCCCGTGCGGACACCGTGTCTTCGCCGGCGCTCTCGCTGGCAAAGCCGACGGCCTTGCGGCCCACGCGGCGCTTGATGATCTCCTCCAGGCCGCTGAAGGTGCCGCCGCAGATGAACAGGATCTGCGAAGTGTCCATCTGAATGTACTGCTGCTCCGGGTGCTTGCGGCCGCCCTGCGGCGGGATGTTGGAGACGGTCCCCTCGAGCATCT
>CAYOZN010000014.1:68725-117991 GCA_964408455.1 uncultured Planctomycetaceae bacterium | reverse complement strand
CGCCTATCCTCCGTTCCGTTCTCCCCAAGGAACCCGTGCGCCTGCCGCAGGCGCAGGCCGTGCAGTAGCGCTGCATCGCCTACAAGATCGCGGCGCACGCCGGCGACATCGCCCGCGGCATCGTCGCCACGCGGCAGTGGGATGATGACATGAGCAAGGCACGGGCGGCGCTCAACTGGCCGAAGCAGTTTGAGATCGCCTTCGACGGCGAGACGGCCCGGGCGCTGCACGACGAGGACCTCGATGTCGACACCGACTTCTGCGCCATGTGCGGTCATGACTGGTGCAGCATGCGGATCAGCAAGGAGATCAGCGAGTGGGCGAGCGGCAAGGCGGAGGGATTTGTTCCCGTGAAGAAGGCGGCGAAGAGCCCGGGCCTGACGCAGGAGCAGATTGAACTGCTGGCGCACCGGGGGCACAAGCATGCGTGTCATTCGGACAATGTGGCGGATGCGGAGGAGGCGCAGGCGGTTCAGAATCGCTACGTGCAACTCAATGTCAGGTCGTGATTCATGCCATCCGTTTACATCGAAACGACGATACCGAGCTTCTATTTCGACACGCGTCAGTCGGCTGCGGTGATGACATGGCGGCATGTCACGCGTGTCTGGTGGGACAAGTATCGCAATGATTACCAGCTTGTCACCTCCGCGGCCGTTCATGCGGAATTGATGGGTGCTCCAAGAAATAAGGCTGACGACGCGCTGACGCTGCTTGCCGGAATTTCATTGCTTCCAGAGGCGGACGGTATTCTGGAGGTGGCGGAGTATTACATCGAGCATCATCTGATGCCCGCCGAAGCGGGCGGTGACGCGGTCCATCTGGCATATGCGTCGTGGCACAAGATCGACTACCTGCTGACCTGGAATTGCAGGCACCTCGCCAACATGAATAAGATACAACATCTGGAAGTACTGAACGGCCGTCTCGGCTTGCACGTGCCGCTGGTCACGACGCCGCTCACCCTCATGCCGGAGGCAACGCCATGAAGGAACCCAAGGACGTCGAATGGCCCGAGGATCCGGTTGTAGACGAGGTCCGCACAATCCGCGCGAAGATGTGGAAGGAAGGCGGCGGCACGGTCGCCGGATTTCTCGAGATCGTACGCATTCGAACGATGTCGAATGAGTCAAAGAAGCAGCCGGCTACCAGGCACAAACGCTCAAGCACCAAGAAACGCAAATCGCGTTCAAAGTGAAACCCAGCTATTCCGAGTAACGCCGAACAGTCCTCCCCTTGAGGTACTCGTCGATGGACCTCATCGCCGCCAACATCAAGCGTCTCTTCAACAACATCCGCGTCGGAGACATCGAACGCGTGCGCGACATCCTCGAATTCGGCATCGACGCCAACGTGCGCGACAAGCGTGGGCGGCCGGCGATCATCCGGGCGGTCCGGGCGCTGATTCCCGATTCGGGCGTCGTCGATGCCCTGCTCGACGCGGGCGCCGATCCGAATGTGACGGACGACAGCGGCCTGACGGCGCTCGACTACGCCCGGCGAAGGCTGGCGCGGCTGGGCGAAAAGCCCGACCCCGTCAGGCGTTCGAGTTCGCTCGACGAACATGGCAACCTCGTCCTCGACGAGGAAGAAAAGAAATTCATCGAAGAGATGCGGCAGAAGCACCCGAACAGCGGCGACGAGTTCGCAGAAATGTACATCCAGGAGCGGCGCAAGGTAGCCCTTCGCCAGTTCATGCCGCGGCGGGAGCTGCGCATCATCGTCGATCGGCTGGAAGCGGCGACTGCGCAAGGCTGAAAGGACGACACCGCAATGGCGGACGTGATATAATACATGTGACGGCTGCGGACGCGGACCCGCCGTCGACGCCCGGAACTGATCATGATCCAGCCATCCGACATCGACACCGGCGAATCGACTTATCGCGGCCTGCGAATGTCCGCAGACGAGTATCTCGCGCTGCCGGAAGAGCAGGGCTATCGTTACGAACTCGTAAACGGAGTCGTCTGCATGAGCCCCAGCGCGTCGTTCGGGTACCAGAGGATTATTGCCAAGATTGCGTTTTACCTTGGTGATTTCCTTGAGCTGAACCCGATCGGCCATGTCGCCGTCGAAGTCGATGTGAAACTTCGCGACGATCTGGTCCTTCGGCCGGACCTGATCTTTCTGACTTTAGACAAGGCCGCGCGGTGCAAGACGCACGTCACCGAAGTGCCCGATCTCGTCATCGAGCTCGTCTCGCAGGATTCTCGCAGCATGGACACGCAGACCAGGCGGGCCGATTACGAGGCCGCCGGGGTGCGCGAGTACTGGATCATCGATCCGATCCGAAAGACCTTTACCTTCTTGGTCTTGCGGGATGGTCGATATCAGGAAGTGTTGCCCGTTAGCAACCGATTTCAATCGACCGTGCTGCCGGGGTTTGAGCTTGATCTCGATGCCGTTCGACGCCTTTTCTGACGGGCAGCCGGCTTTCCCCCATCGACAGAGTTACGAATGAATCGGCGCGAGTTGTGCCCAAATGAGGCAGGGACATTTCAAATCCACCGGGCAGCTGCCGGAGACGCTCGTTCGCTTTCAATCAAGCGACGGCGAAGGCATTCTCCAGGTTGCCAGCGACTTTCTCGACCTTTGCACCGGCAGCTTTCGATGGTTGCGGTCCCGCACTCGGGCAACGCGAGAGATGGAATCGATTCTCACCTGGCTTCGAGGCAACACGAATCCTCCGCCGTGCACAGCATACTCCGATACGCGCAACAGGTTTCCCTACACCTGGTACAAGGCATCCGCCGTGGAACATGTCCGCAGGGCTGAACGCCTTTGCGTGCTCCTGCAGCGAGAAGGCGTGGACATTCTGCGCATCGAAACAAGGTTGCCAGTCCTCCCTCTATGGCAGGATGACATTCAGGTCGTGATCCGAAGACCGCGATCTCCGAAACCGAACAAACCGAACGTATACGCCACAAGGGTCAAGAACCGCATCGCAAAACAGAGGAAACGCCGCGAACGAGCGGGTCGCGTGAAAGCACGTGCCTTGAAGTCGTGGCACTGACACTCCTGAAGCGTGCATCATGCAGATTGCCCTGTGCACAGTTCTCGTCAGCGACTACGACGAAGCCATTCGCTACGACACCGGGCGGATGAGACGGTGGCTATCTGATCATTAGCGGCGTACCCGACCTGTGGTCCGTACATTGAGTTTCATCAGGCAGCCGAATATGGACTCGACC
This sequence comes from uncultured Planctomycetaceae bacterium, assembly GCA_964408455.1. Lineage (GTDB taxonomy): Bacteria > Planctomycetota > Phycisphaerae > UBA1845 > UTPLA1 > CAYOZN01. The sequence goes on along the minus strand of CAYOZN010000014.1, from coordinate 114,800 downwards.
GCAATCCAGGACTACTACCCCGACGAACTCGCCCACTGTTACGGCTGCGGCCGCCTGAACGAACATGGCCTGCACATTCGCAGCGCCTGGGAGGGCGACGAGACGGTCGCGACGATCACGCCGCGAGCCCATCACACGGCCGTGCCGGGCTACGTGTACGGCGGTCTGATCGCCTCGTTGGTGGATTGTCACGGCACCGGCACTGCGTCGCTCGCCGCCTATCGCGCCGCGGGGCGTGAGCCGGGCACCGAGCCGCCGCTTCGATTCGTGACCGCGTCGCTGAGCGTGGATTTTCTGCGGCCGACACCGATGGGCGTTCCGCTGGTGGCCCGCGGCCGCATCCTGGAGCTTAAGGAGAGGAAGGTGGTCGTCGAAATCGAGGTCTCGGCCGGCGGCGAACGACGCGCCCGGGGTCGGGTCGTGGCGGTGCGAATGCCGGAGTCCATGGAAAAGGCTGCTGGCGGTGCGTGAACACGCGTCCCTGCATCATTGCAGATGGCGGGATTAGAACTCAATCGTTAACTCATGAACCTGCATTACCGAATTGGCCTCGTTACCCTCCTCGTTCGCGACTACGACGAAGCCATTCGCTTCTATGTCAACAGGCTCGGCTTCGAACTCGTCGAAGACACCGACCTCGGCGACGGCAAGCGCTGGGTCCGCGTCCGGCCAATGAGCGCGGACGGCGCCGAATTACTTCTCGCCCGCGCGGTCACTCCCGAGCAGCTTGCCCGCGTCGGCGATCAGACCGGGAGGCGGGTGTTTCTTTTCCTCGAAACCGACGACTTCGCCCGCGACCACGCCCGCTTCACCGCGACCGGTGTGCAATTCCTCGAAGCGCCGCGGCGCGAAAGCTACGGCACCGTCGCAGTATTCGAGGATCTGTACGGCAACAAGATCGACTTGATTCAGCCTTCGCCTTGCGGACCGAAGTGATTGACAATTCGTTGATCAGCCGGCGGCGGCGCACGGACGCGATGGACGATCAGCGAACGATTTCGCAGTTGTTTTCGCACCCACGACGGCAAGTGAACCCCGGACCGGAGCCGGAAGGTCGTTCCTATTGCCGAACTATGCGAATTTGCAGAGGCGCGGACGGTTCAAATGCCCTCGCCTGCCCGGCTGGAGGCAATTGCGCGGAGAACGGTGATGCGGTTCTTGCCGCCCGCCTTGGCCAGGTACAGCGCCTCGTCGGACAGCTGAACCAGTTGCGAGGGCTCGCAGGGCTGGTCGGGCTCGCGGCTGGCCAGGCCGATGGACAGCGAGGCGATGCTCGCCTCGGGCAGCTCGCGGGCCAGCTCGTCGCGGAAGCGGCGCAGGATACGCTCGGCGGATGACCGCGCTTCCTCCTGCGAGGTCTGCGGCAGCAGGACCACGAATTCGTCGCCGCCGTAACGCACCGCCACGTCGGATTCGCGGATCGTCTGCTGAATGACGCCCGCCGTCATTCGCAGCAGGCGATCGCCGATCTGGTGACCGAGCGAGTCGTTGACGCGCTTGAAGTTGTCCAGATCGAGCATCATGCACGTGAGCTCGGTGCGATAGCGCGTGGACTCCGCGAAGAGCTGCGACAGCAGGTCGTTGAAGTGGCGCCGGTTGTACAGGCCGGTAAGCGAATCGCGCGAGGCCATCTCCCGCAGGCGCTTGTTCGCCTGCTCCAGGGCCATCGTGCGCTGGAGTACGCGGTCCTCGAGTTCGGCATTGAGCTTCATCATTTTGCCGTGCGACGCGGCAATCTGGTCGGCCATGGTGTTGAAGGCACCGGCGAGTTGCCCGAGTTCGTCGCGGCGGTCGATGGGGACGCGCTCTTCGAGCTTGCCGGTTGCGAAGGCCTGGGCCGCGTGCCGCAGCTGCTCGATCGGACGGAGCACGCCTCGCACCACCTGATAGCCGACCGGTATCATCAGCAGCGTGACGGCCACCGCCAGCGCGATGGCATCACGCCGGATGGTGGCCAGGCGGCGGTTGGCGGCATCGAGGCTGACACCGAGCCGGACATAACCGATGGTCGGCGCCACTCGATTCGCCTGTCCCTTCCAGACGACCGACTCGACCGGATAAACGACGTCGATCCGGGGACCGGCATCGCCCGACAACTCGAGCTGCGGATGATAGATCGGCTCGACCGAGACGCGCCGGAAATTGTCGAACATCAGATGAGTAATGTTGCCGGCGGCCCGCTGAAAGCTGACCAGCGGCTCGCCCTTCATGTCCGTGAAGATGAGATAGTTGAGATCGCTGTTGGCCATCGTCCGCTCGGCCGCCCGCAGCAGCGTATCGCGATCGCCGTTCTCGACGGCCCCGGCGCAGGCATATGAGAGCGCACGGGCCAGATCGCTTGCGTGAGACTTGGTCTGAGCCAGCGCGTTACGCGACGCCATGCGCAGGAAGGTCGCTCCGGTCAGACCGGTGGCCAGCACCACCACCGCCGACAGGAGCATGGTGGTGCGAAACTGGAGACCGAAGCGGCCCTGATTGTGATCTCGACGAGTCGATGCCACGCAATTCCCCCGCTCGAGAGGCGTGCCCAAGCCGGCCGGTAAACTCACCGGAGCCTTCGAGCCCACGGGCCCGAACTCATTATCGAGCCATTACATCCGGCACTTCACGTCGCGAAACGCAGGAACGCCGCCGGTGTCTACGGCCGCGGGATTCCGATAAAGCAGGGGATGGCGACAGGAGCCGGGGCCGGTTATGGGGAAGTCAGGTTCCGTCGAGATCTGGTCCGCGAACTTGCGAAAAACAATTTACGGGGCTAGGTTTATATGGCTTGGCGGATGTGCATTGCTGCGGCTTCCTGTGGCAGCCGGCGGCAAGATGGTGAGCGTAGCTCAGTTGGCAGAGCACTAGGTTGTGGTCCTAGGGGTCGCGGGTTCAAGCCCCGTCGCTCACCCGTTTCACTTTTCGAATCCCTGAACGCGTCGCGATGCCCGCACGCGCGATCGGCCAGGCCGGTTCCAGATCGGTCATGCTGGTCCGCGCGCCTGACGCAATTCGCTTAGGCGCCGGCCGCATGACTTGCGGGAGCAGCCGTCGCGTCGGCGTGGCGTGCAAGTCCCAGGACCAATGAGATGACGGCGCCGGCAAGCGCCCAGCCGACGAATTGTTCGAACAGGGACTTGGTGATAAACAGCAGCGGGAAGCTGTGCCAGATCCAGTTGGACACTTCGACGGAGAGCCACGCAAAGACGCCCATCAGTCCGCCGAGCAAAGCGCGCCGCGCGTGCGGTGCGGATATCAAAGATAAAATGAGAGCGACAATGAGGGCACCGGCGACGTTTGAGGCAAACTCCGGAAGCAGCACGCTGCCCATCGATTGCAGACCCTCGGGCTGGTAGATGATGACGCCGCGCGGACCGGCCCGCAATTTATCCTCCCACTCCTTCTGCATTTGCTCGGTGGCGCCCTCGACGGGCATGGGGAAGGGATAGAAGCCCGGCGTGTCGCCCATGTGGACGCTCAATTTCTCGACGACGCTGGATTCCTGCGGGATGGTATCCATGGCCATGTGCTTGAGAATCACGCCATGGACCAGGAAGCCCCAGATGAAAACGACGACGCCGCCGAGCACGGCGGCCAGAACAATGCGAACGGATTTCATGAGCCAGGCCTCCACCATGCACGACCGGCCTCGTGCGGGCAAGGATGATGCGGGGCGGGGCTGCGAGCGTCAAGCGACCGCGACGTTGTGCTGTCCCCATGGCGGCGGAACGGACGTCTTGCCAACGTTACGCGTGTCATCACGCCGAGCCGGGGGACCGAAGTGTGTTTATCCTGAAACAATCCGATCGCGGCCGACCTCATGCTGCGAGCCATGCCACCAATCGGTAGAGCACCCAAATGGAGACACCAATGCCGAGCACGAGGCACGACACGATGTAAACGATGATGGCGGTGCTGAGCAACATGCCCGATTTCGACACCGGGGCGGCCGGCGGGCTGATGCGGCGGTCGATCTCCACGGCGGTGATGCCAAGGCGCTCGAGCCGGCGCTGAACGGGCGGCGGGTAATCGGCGGTGTTGCGCAGCAGCGCGTGCGGCGGCGACTGCGAGAGCATGCCGTGCGGTTTGCGGTGACAGCGCGCGGCGAAATAGTCGACGACCGCCTCGACCGTCTCGCCCGTCTGGTCGGACCAGAGCCAGCAGCGGCCGGCGTGGAACAGGTCCTTCATGTCGAAATGAAGCAGACCCAGTTCGCCAAGGAGGGCGGCGTCGTACCTGCGGCCGTTCTGGAGACGCTGCATCAGGCGCTGGCGTTCGAGACCCAGATCGCGGAGGCCGGGAGGTGGTTCGATGGTAGGCATGGGCGACTCGTATTTTGCATCGTAGCCGGGCTGACGTCAGCCGGCCGGCATTCGCGCGGGGGGCCTTTCGCTGGCGCGGTTGCGATCAAACCGGCGGAATCGAACGGCGAATCTCCTCGAGCAGCTCGGTTGTTCCGTGCCTGTCCGTCCAGGTGCGGATGTAGTCGAAATCGAGCTTGTCGCCCTGGACGGCCAGCACGTTTCGAGCATCGTCAACATCCTTCAATCGTCGGCCCTGTTTGGACCATTGAAGTTTGGTTATAATGACATCTTCCGGCGTTGGCACGAATACCGGTTCACCAAACAACTGTTCCTGACGTCGCCGATTAAACCGCGAACGATCGTGCTCGTCGCTGGTGAGAAAGAACAGCTCGATCGAGAAGGGTGGTCCGGATTGCTTTCGAATGATGTGCCGAGTGGTCATCGTAACCGACTCAAATGACATTTGCCGATCGACCACCAGGGATGTACCCAGAAGGGACTGCAATCGGCTGATGTCAATCGATGCCGATTCCAGAACGAAGTCTGCGTCCTTCGTCGATCTGGTGATGCCGAACAAGTTGCTGGCAAGAGAACCGGTGACCATGTAGGGCGTGCCCATTGCATTCAGCGCCCGAATTACCGCGATGACTGCGTCGTCGCTGGTCACGATAATTCCTCCAGCCGGCGCGCAAGCTCCAGTCGTTTGATGAGCATTTGGTCAAGATCCTCCTCGCTTGCATTGGGGTGCTGCATGCGAATGCCAGCCTTTGTGATCCTGCATGCATAGTCAAAGAGACGAGGTCCATCGAGCAGCTTATCCTCGGGCGATGTATCACGCGCCTGTTGAACTTTGTCCCGATAAAGGGCGTCGATTAATTCCGGTGTCGGAGTCACAGCGGCATCTCCCGAATCGGCCATATTCCCATTCTAATAACCGCCGCACAGAATCGCATCAGTTTTGTGGGCAGCCCTCGCGGTAGTTCGTCCCCGGACAACTTCACGTTCGGACGCCCACAAAACTCCGTGCCGCCTCTCCCTCGCGGTAGCGGCAGGGCTCGACGTGCGGCGTGAAGCCGGCTTCGCGGAGCAGGCGCAGCCATGTCGCCTCGGGGAAGAGCCCGAATTGGTGCCGCTCGTGCTCCACGCGCGTCCGCCCGTCGGCCTCGCGAAGCAGGAAGACCATGTCCACCGAGTACTTCGTGTCCGCCGGGTCATCGTCGTACGTCCAGTTCAGATAGCGCATGGCACGGCCGCCGGCGCCATCGTGTCCGCCGTGGCCGGTGGAGGGTACAAATGTCTCGCGGGTGCAGTCCGGCACGAACAGGGCGACGCCTCCGGGAGAACAGTGGGTAAATGCCGTCTGCATGACCCTGCCGAGCGACGCCTCGTCGAGCATGTACATGATGGCATCGTGGACGAAGACGGCGTCGAATGCGCGCAATTGTCCGCTGGCGGCACCCGGCTGGCCTGCGCGACCGTGCAGGCGCAGCGACGCCATGTCGCCTTCGATGTGCTCGCACTCGGGGTTCAGACTGCGGCTGGCGGCCAGCATCTGCGGCGAGAGATCGACCAGCGTCATGCGGGCGTGCCGTTTCAGGTGTGACGCATTGTTGCCGCCGCCGCTGCCCAGTTCGAGAATGCTCCTCAGCGGCCGGGCGGCGTATTTTGTCAGCACCTGCCAATGGTGTGCCGCCTCCTCGGCGTAGTCCGCCGGGTCCGACATGAGGTGCCACCAGTCGGCGAGGGTGGAATAGAGCTGGTAACGATTGTCCACGTCCTTGGTTCTTTAAATTATCTTTGTGGAAGTCGGCCGCCGCGTTCAATCCTCCACAAATCCATCGTCCGCCATCTTCACGATCCGCGGATCGAAGCGGGCCCGGATATCGACCAGATCGGCCTGGGCCGCCATGACGCTCTCGATGTCCTTATAGACCATCGGCGCCTCGTCGATTCCGGCGCTGATGAGCCTGACGCGCTTCTTCGCCAGTTCCTTCTTGACCGGGCTCCAGCGGAACGTCTCCTTCGCCTTTTTGCGGCTCATGACGCGGCCAGCGCCGTGGGCGGCGCTGTCGAGGCTCTTCTCGTCGCCCCTGCCCTCGACGACGAAGGCGGGCGAGGCCATGGAGCCGGGAATGACGCCGATGGCGCCACGTGCCGCCGGAGTGGCACCCTTGCGATGGACGACGACCTCGCGGCCGCCGTGCCGCTCCTTCCAGGCGAAGTTGTGATGGTTCTCGACCTGGAGCAGCGGCGTCATCTTCAAGTCGCGCAGGATGCTGGCGTGGATGCAGTGGTGATTCGCAGAGGCGAAGCGGCCCATCAGCTCCATCGCCGCCCAGTATTCCGCGCCCTCCGCGGAAAGATCGAGCCATGCCAGGTGGCGAAATTCTCGCGGCAGCTCCGGGTGCAGCGCCTGGGCCAGCTTGCTGTAATACTCGCACGTCCGCGCGCCCGGCCCGCGCGAGCCGGAGTGCGTGAGGATGGCGACGTAGCGACCGGCCGGAACGCCGCGGAAGTCCTCGGGGATGGTGATCTCGCCGATGTCCACGAAATGATTGCCGCCGCCGCTGGTGCCCAGCTGCTCCACCGCCTTCTCGCGAATCTCAAGCGTGATTGAGCTGATGTTCCACTCGTCGTCGAGCACCGGATGTTCGCGGCGGGTGCGGCCGGTGAACTTCGCCCCGGCGCCGAAACGCGTGTTGCGATCGATCACGCGGATGAACTCGTCCTCGTGCTTCTCAACGACGTCGGGTCCGCCATCCTCCACCGCCATCGGCAGCACGCTGAGCATCATGCGGCAGGCGATATCGACGCCGACGGCATAGGGGATGACCGCACCCTCCGTCGCCAGGACGCCGCCGATGGGCAGACCGTAGCCGACGTGGGCATCGGGCATCAGCGCGCCGGAAACGGCGACCGGCAGGCGGACGGCGTTGACCATCTGGTCGATCGCGCCCTTGTCGATGTTCTCTTCGCCCCAGATGCCGAAGAGCTGGCACGCTTCGGCGACCGGCTTGAAGCTGTAGAGACCGGACTCGCCGGCGCTGCCGAAGCCGGCCAATTTGCCGGCGACATCGCCGAAGTGCGGGTTGCCGGTCATGAGGGCGGGATTGGCGCGGAGCTGCTGCACGGCGGCGCGGATGTCGGCCCTGTTGAGTCCGGCGTCGTGCGCGGCCTTGCAGGCCTGCTGGATGCGGGGGATGAGACCGTCGGGAAAGCCCAGGTTGATGAGTTCGCGCGATTTCATCGATGCAATTAGTACCTTGTGCGGCTATTCGTGCGTTGTCCGCCAATACGTACTCTGTGCGACCATACTCATTCGGCGCGACAAATCCCACCTCGTGCGTTGGCGCGGCCAGCGCCGCCGGCCGGCAAAACGTGCCACGGGGCGATGCCGTCGCCGAAGGGCCAGGCAGGCGACCGCATGTGAATTCTAATGAATCAACCGACCCGCTGCTGGAAAACCGCAAAGGATGATGCGGCGGAAAGCCGATGGCGTCAATAAGGGTCACCATTCCGGCGTATCGGGTGGTTCCGCACTTCCCGGCCGGGAAGCGCGCGGCTTTGATTACCGTCTCATCTTGATGCCGAAATGGCGAGTGCCTGGCGGCTGAGAAAATGCGATCTAAACGGGCGTGTTCGAGACCGGGGCATGTCACCTCGGCGTCGTTCGTTCACCTTCGGGTCGGCCGATTTCGCGTCGACCGGTTCACTAGAGGGAACCCGACCGTCCTCGGAATTCTGGCCGGCGCGCAGGAGAGACATTTTTTTTCGGGGTTGGGTTCCGTGGTCCGAACGCAACCCATCGGGTTATGAAATGCGCGAGCCCATGTTACGGGCAACAGTCGTTGGTGTTTGAAGGTACGCGACGCGCACTTATCATCGCGACCCCAGCGTGAGTACACGCTGGGCCACCCAATGCTGGAAAAAGTTTGGGGCACCCGTGTCACAGTCGGGGAACAGGCTGGGGCACCCGCGGGAGATGTACTGACAACGCCCGAAGGTGACAAGGTCTCGGTGGTTGGGGTGTTCTGGCATTCATATCCGACTCCGGTGTATAATATCGAGGTAGAGTTAGCTCACACGTATTTTGCAGGCGGAGTGTGGGTGCATAATGGTCTTGACTGCGACGACATCGCCGAACGGCTATGGGGAACGATAAAATGGACTGAACAGGACAAAAAGCACATCATGAGGCACATGGTGGACAATCCCGAGCGACGCTTGCACGCGGTCTTTAATGAACACCCAATCAAAGTGGTCGAGGAGGCCGTAGAACGCGCAAAGGCATTCGGCATTCATCCGACGAAAGAGGGGGTCGCAATAATTCCTATGGGTCGTATTATCGGTTGGCAGGGTGGTAAGCAGGGAGCGCGTGAACAGTTATCTAAACTCTACATCCAACTCCGTAAGGACAATTCGGTAAGATCGGCATATCCCATTGGCGATTGAAACTAACAAAATAGGTCCTCACTTCGTTGTAGCAACCTGTCCAAGGTGCTTGGAACGGGGCTTGCTTGTAATCTGCGCGTTCCAAGATGGCACGCTTTGTTTTTGTTGTGATGAATGTCGCTGGACGACAAACACAGCGGATGGACTTGACAGCGAAGACGCTGGCTACTTCAGCGATGTTGAAGGAATGAAGAATTGCAAGCCGGCATCACTCGAAACCATTCGTGATGCCGGCTGGCTCAAGTATTGCCGGTCGATTACGTATAGTGTAGAGCTGCGTACAGCAATATGAGACACAGATATCATATCACCGTCGAATTCGATTACTCATCGCAAGGACGGATCGAGCGCATTGTTCGTGAAATGGGCCTCAGTAGCGATTTGCATTTGTCCAGTGTCCCTGGCTGGCCTTCGTATTTTGTGAAGACACTTGAGAGTGAGCATGCGCGTGATCAGCTGTTGAGGCGCCTGATGGAGGAGGGAATACCCTGGAGAGAACACGTCGAAAGAGTTGTAGCAATTGCAGATATTCGAAAAGCGCCGTTATCAGTTCTTTCTGTCGACAAGCCAATCGTAAATGCGAGTTTGACGTACGCCGAGCAGTGGGAATCATTGGCTGGGTGCCGCACATGTGGAACTGGTTCCAGACAAGTCGCGCCAGCCCGTCTTGTGCGGGAAAAATTGCCGAATAACATTTTGTTGTTTCAGACAATCGAACGTGACTTATTTCTGGCGCCATCGTTGGTAGAGACGCTTCTGACAATGAATTTGAGCGGATACAGGTTGGTGCAGGCGGTTAGCAGTAATGACGCGCTTCTGGATTGGTGGCAGATCATTCCGACCAACGTTTTGCCGCAGCTTGCTCGTAAATGTGTGGAGGAACTTCGATCCATCGACGTGCCCGGGTGTCAAGTTTGTGGCCGCGATGGACATTTCTACGAGATAGGGATTCACTTTCTTCGTTACGAACGCGAAGACATTGCCAATTGCGCGGACTGGAACTACACATTTGAGTGTTTTGGACTGTCGGGTATTGTGGAACCATACGACCGAAGTCATTTTGCAAGGCCGCTTATGCTTGTGTCTGCTCGGGTATTCGAGGCATTCGAAATGCTGGCCCCATCAAACGCGGTGTTTGATCCAATTGAAATCGTTTAGAACAGGTTTGAAAAGCCGAGCGCACCTTCTCGTGGCTCGGCAAATACCGACGACTGTCGAAGGAGTACGAGTCTCTGGTGGAATGCAGCGAAGCGATGATCCGAATTGCGATGATCAATCTGATGGTTCATCGACTCAACCGAGGTTAGAATGGCTTCTCAAACACGTTCTAAGAGCAAGCGGTCGGGTGGCCCATCCTGTATTCAGGATGGGTTCGCGATGATAGGGGCGCAGTGCATTCGTCCAATCACCGGCGATGCCGTCCCGTCGCATTGTTGCGCGAGCCAACGCCCACCATGCCGGGGGTTCCGACGACCAGGAATGCCATCGCCGCGACATCATACTTCACCAGATGATCGGCCACGCGCCGTTCCAGCCCATCGGCAGCACCGACGAGTCGCGCATTTCATAATACCGGAAACTGCTCCACTTCCAATCCGCCGCGCCCGCCTCCAGCCCGCGGGTGACCGGGTTCTTATGAAGGACGTCGCGAAGGGTTGGTGCGGGTACGACCGGCCCTACTGACTCGACTCGCACGACACCGACGCCCCCCACACGCGCCAGCCGTGGCGCGCCCGGGGCATCCCCGGATGAGCTTCTTTCACCCTTCCGCCGACGGAACGGGGAGCAATTCTACTGGTTGAAAGCGTGGAGCGGCTCCGGCATCGCCGGGCGGGCCGCAAGGCGAGGCGCGCTCCAGCGCGCCCCGGATTGTCCCGGATTGTCTCACCAGAAAAATGCGTGAGGCGCCTCACCAGGCCCCCCGATGGGAGCCCGCAATGTGTTGCCCCGACGGCGTCAGAAAAAATTTGGAAAAATTCACGCCTTCCGGATGGCGCGCCCGAGCGGGGGATTCTCGCAAGAGCGACTCGCACGAGTTGTCGCAGGCGGATCGGCCGCGGTGGCGGCGCCGCGCGGGCGTGGGTAACCTGAAGGGACTATGCCACAGGTGAAAGTCATCGGCGTGCACCCCATCGAGACGACCGAGGAGTTGATCGACCAGGCGATCACGCAGCGGCACGGGCTGGTCGCGCTCGATCCCGACCCGGCGCGGCGGGCGTGGGCGGATTTCGAGGCGCGGCAGCGGCTGCGCTCGGTCGTGGTGGTGGAGATGCTGGTGATGGGGCACGACCGGCGGATGTACATGGGGGACTTCGGCCAGTCGGCGTCGGGCGAATTGGGCGACGACGACGCGGTGGCCTATGATGAGGTGTTTCTGTCGCCGGACGGCGAAGCGCGGGTGGCGGACTTTCTGGACCAGGTGACGACGGCTGACGTGCGCGTGGCATTTTTCCTGCACGACTATCGAACCGGCCTGCCGATTCTCACGAGCTACGGCCCGGCCGAGGCGCCGATGCTGACGCCAATGCCGCCGCGGCTGCGCCGGCTGGTGGCCTATCGCCTGCCGGGGCAGGATGCGTGAGATGGGCGGGTCGCGGATTTCCCGAGTAGTCAGCTTTTTCGCAGGCAGGATTCGCGGCCGGCGCGAGGGGCGCGTCGCCGTCCCGCCGGGCCGTGAACCGGGATCGCCGGCGTGACGAAATCCACATCAGGCATGTCGCTTCCACTTCTTTTCTCGGTGCCACACGGGCAGCACTTCGACTGCCGGGGCTGCACACGGTGCTGCCGCGAGCTGGTCGTGCATCTGACGGCGGAAGACGTGCGGCGGATCGACTCAAGCGGCTGGGCGGCGCGGCTGGGCGTCGCGCCGTACGTGCGGCTGTCGGGGGCGCGGGTGCTGAACTACCGCGACGGGGGGTGCGTGTTTCTGACGGAGGCCGGCCGCTGCCGCATTCACGAAGAGCGCGGGGCGGCGGAGAAGCCGCTGGCGTGCCGGATGTATCCAATCACGCTGGAGGGCGAGGCGGAGGCGCTGCGGGCGTCGATCCGCTTCGATTGTCCGACGGTGGCGGGCAATGGCGGAGGGCCATCGTCGCGGCACCGCGACGACGTCCGGCGGCTGGCGGCGATCGCGACGGCGACGGGCGTGGTGACCGGCCGGGGGACGTGGCGGCTGAGCGGCAGGACGTCGATCGGTTCGCAGGCGATGGACCGGGTTGCGGCGGTGCTGGAGGGAATCGCCGGTCGCCGCGGGGCCGGATTGCAGGAGCGGCTGACGGGGCTGCTGCGGTGGGCCGGGACGATGGCGGAGGCTAAGCTGGACCGGTTGGAGGAGGGGCAGATCGTTGAACTGGCGGAGATGGTGGCGGAGGAGGCTGGCAGTGTTACAGGGCCACTCAACTTCGGCACTGCTCACAGAGCAGTGGCACCCGGGGATGTGCGGCACGAGAGCATTGCTCACAGAGCAGTGGCACCCGGAGGCTCGGCTCACGGTGCGGTGGCACGCGAAGACACTGCTCACGGAGCAGTGGCACCCGGGGATGTGGGGCACGAGAGCACTGCTCACAGAGCAGTGGCACCCGGGGGGATGCCGACGAAGCGGCAGCGGCGGCTGTTCATGCAGGCGGTATTTTCGCACTGCGAGCACGTGACGGCGGCGGAGGCGCGGCTGGGGTATTTTTCGACGCTTGCGCGGCGGTGGCGGCAGTTTCGCGATGCCATGCGGATGACGTCGGGGACAGGCGAGGTGCCGCGGCTGGCGGGATTCGGCGGGCGGACGACGTTCGAGCAGGTGGAGGCGGTGTCGGTGACGGCCGTGGCCGGCGACGGGGCGTGCCAGGGGCTATTGACCCGCTACCTGGCGGCGCGGCTGGAGGGGCGGACGGCGTACGGGCCGGGCTATTACGGCTGGGCCGTGCTGGAAGGTGTCCGATCGCTGGCACTGGCATTCGCGGTGATCGGCTGGCTGGCACGGTATTCGGCGGCGGCGGCCGGGCGCCCGGCGGCGACGTTTGAGGACGTGGCGGCGGCCGTCTCGGCGGTGGATCGGAACGCGGGACGGGCGAAGGAGCTGGGAGCCAGCTCTGCGGCACTAAGGCTGCGATACCTGAGCGAGGATCGAGGGATCGAGCGGCTGCTGAGCCAATTTCGCTGCTGGAGCGACTTACCGGTGTGACCGACCGCTACAGGTGCTCGCCGCAGGCGGGGCAACTCGGCTCTTTCAATCCGCACAACTCGTTTCCGCAATGGGCGCACAATGTTCTGTCCGGCAGTCGGGGCATGCGGGAGAACAATGCGTACAGCGTTATCCCAAGAAAGGCCCCGACAATTGCTTCCGTTGTTGCCAGCGAGAACCGCCACGTCTTATCTGTGATCCAGCCGAAGGCACTACAGACGGGTCCCGAAACGTACACCGGATCCGCCCCCGTCTGCGGATTAAACGGCAGGACGGAGTACAGCGTCCACAGTGCATCCGCGAAGGGCATGAACAGTGCGGACGCGATCAATGCCGCCAGCGTCAACCGCAGAAGTGTCTTAACTCGACGGCCAATCATATGGCTTCACCGCACTCGGGGCATCGCGTGCCGGAAAGGCCCCGCAGGCGATACTGGCACTTTCGGCATCGCGGTTGCTCAAACAGTTCGGAGCGCACGCCCCGCCAGCGGGAGACGACGTGAAAGCAGGCTGCGCCGATGAGTGCCGCAGGAAAGACAGTGCTCAGCGAGAAGATGATGCGCGTGGTGAACGACGCATGGCGATTATAGAAGCCGCCGGCATGGGCGCGGACAGCTTCAACAATCGTGGATTGCAGCTGGGCGTGGATGGGCTGCCTGGCAATGTAGGCTTTTGTCGGAGAAAACGTAACACCCGGGCCGGCGCCGCGGCGTTCGAAGCAGTACCATCCGGTGTAGAACTTGTACACGCATGCGACAAGAGCGAGCGAGAGCAGGAACCGGAGCCAGACTGGCCAGTAACGCCGCATGCTGGATGCCTGTCCGCGATAACTTTGCGGTTGCGGATAACGGAATTTCCGGCGGTATCGACGCTATATTTTCAGCGGCCGTTTCCGGGGCCGAGGAGCGAGAGCGCCAGCGATGACATCGTGCGGACACCATTACGGATGCTGGGCAGCGGGTCGGGCCGGAACTGCGGGGAGTGGATCGACGGCAGCTCCGGGCCGCCGGGCTTTTGCGACGCGGCGAAGCGTTCCTCGTCGACCACGCCCAGCCAGTACATGAAGCCGCGCACGCCCTTGGCGTCGCGCGAATACCTGCCGAAATCCTCGCCGCCCATGCTGGGCATGCGCTCGATCGTGTTTTCCGCGCCAAGCAGCTGGTGAAACACGCGCTCGCAGTGGGCCGTCAGATCAGGATCGTTGTACGTCGCCGGCGTGTGGTCATCGTCGAGCACGACGATGGTCGGCGGCTTCGGACAACCGGCGGTCCTGCACACGTCCGTCGCGATCTGGCGGATGGACTCCAGCACTTGCTTGCGCACGTCGGCCTTGTAGGTGCGCACGGTGAGCTGGAGCGTGGTATCGTCCGGAATGATGTTGTGCTTGGTGCCGCCGTGGATGCTGCCGACGGTGATGACCGCGGGCTCGCGAGGATCGACGCGGCGGCTGACGATGGTCTGGAGAGCAAGCACCAATTGGGCGGCGGTGACCACCGGGTCGACGGCGTTGTGAGGATAGGCGCCGTGACCGCCCTTGCCATGGATGGTGATATCGACCGAGTCGACGTTGGCGAGGGACCAGCCGCTGGTGAGGCCGACGGTGCCGATCTTCATCTCGTGGGAGACGTGCAGGGCGATGGCGTTCTGCGGCTTGGGGAAACGCGTGTAGAGACCGTCCTCAAGCATCATGCGAGCGCCCTGGCCGATCTCCTCGGCGGGCTGGGCAACGAAGAGGATGGTGCCGGACCAGTCGCCGCGCATGTGGGCCAGCGTCTGGGCAGTGGCGGCGAGGACGGTCATGTGCATGTCGTGACCGCAGGCGTGCATGACGCCGACGTGCGAGCCGTCGTCCTTCTCCACTTTGACCTTGCTGGCGTAGGGCAGGCCGGTGGCCTCGACGATGGGGAGGGCATCCATATCGCCGCGGATGAGGAGGACGGGGCCTTCGCCGTTCTTCAGCAGGCCGACGACGCCGTGACCCCCGACCTTCTCGGTGACGTTGAGGCCGGCATCGCGGAAGGCGACGGCCATGCGAGCGGCGGATTTTTCCTCCTGGAGGGAAAGTTCGGGGCTTGCGTGGCACTCGCGGTAGAAGTCGAACCAGTCGTCAACGCGGGACTCGATGTGCGCATCCACCTTGGCGACAAGGCCGTGCGCGAGAACGGCATCGGCAGCCCGGACGTGGGAACTGGCGGCGGAGAGGAGCGTCATAAGCAGTACCATCAGAAAACAAGTCGGCGTGGCGTCGTTTTTCATGACCGGTGCTTTCTCTGGAGGTGGGCGGCCGGGCCGGCGACAAGCGGCCGGGCGCTCCGCGATTATCCGGTTCACGCTAACAAAACTGCCGCAGGCGGTGTCAACAACGTATCCGGCCGATTCCGGCGAGCCAACGGCCAAAGTGGCCGAATTGTACCACAAAGGTGTATTGAAGGAGACAGTGCGATGCGACGAATTGCATTGGGTGTGGCGGGTCTGGCCTTGTCAGCGGCCTGTTCGGGCTGCATGGCGGTGTCGGCGACGGACAACAGCAAGGGATGGAAGACGTCCAAGGACGTGGTCGCCGTGGGGAACGAGGTGTACATCGTGGACACGCGGACGGGCCATGCGCAGCGGGTGGATCTGACGAAGGCGGAGCCGTGCATCGAGGCGCGGTCGAGCTACAACGCGACCGAGATGGATTGACGGGCCGGGAAGACATTTGCACAGAAGCGCGTCGGCGCAGAGGGAGGACCGCGCGCTCGCGGAGGCTTGAAACACAGCCTCCGCGAGCTTTGCGCCTCTGCGCCAGCGACCCTAGGCGGCAATCAAGCGTTGCTCAGCAGCCGGGCGGGGACGGGGATTGCCTCGACATCGCGCGGCTCGAGCTTGCGCAGGCCTTCGGCATAAATGCGCTGGTGTGCCACGATTGCGTCCTGCGCGGCCGGGTTGTTCAGGTATTTCCAGAGACGATCGACGGCGCCGCGCTGCTGTGCGAACGCGGCTTTTGGATAGATGCCGTGGAAGGCCGTGAGGTTGTGGACACCGGCGCTGTTCCTGGCGAAGCGAAAACCCTGACGAGCGAAGACGGAAACGAGGAGTGGCGCAGGTTCGCGCACCTCGGGTTGGAACCAGATGGGACGATGTGCCGGGAGATACCGCGCCGGAATGCCACGGCGCTGGCCCTCGTCGAGATAGCGGCGGACGGCGGCGGACAGCCGCGGGCGGGGGGCGAGCAGATAGACGCGCTCGCCGGCATCGCGGAGGCGACGCCACTGTTGCGGGTCGAATCGATCGCCGGGGATGTGTGCCGCCTTGGCGACGCAGGGGCGGAGATCGCGAAGATCGAGCTTCCACTTAACGCGGTCGGACTCGCGCAACGTGAAGTAGTCATTCGCGCCGGTGGCGATTCCGCGCATGCAGCGGGCAACGTCGGCGAGCCTGGGGCCGGCGGATTGATCGTGCCGGCGGGCGGAAAGGCAGAGGGCCGTCCATTTGGCATCGGGGCAAAGCTGGGCCGGCGGAACGGCTCGCAGCTTGGACAGCTTCAGCGGCTGCAAGGACGCCACGTCGTCGACCGTTCCCATGCGGAGGGGCTCATTCGCGAGTCGCCCGCGGCGCAGCAGAGTAATGGCGGCGGTCGTCATTGCGCCGTCGAAGATGCGGGCGGCGTGGCCGAAGTGGACGACGGCGTCGATCGCGTTTTCTTCGAGGAAATAGGCCTTCAGGCTGCGGCCGAAGTCTGCATTGAGCCACTCGGCCGGTGTGATGACGGCGGCGCGGCCGGCCGGCGCGAGCGATTGCCAGATTTTCAACAGGAACAGGCCGTAGAGGTTGGTCAGGCGGCTGACACGGCGACGGCACTGACGGTCGAAGCCGGCGAAGACCGAGTCGGGGCAGACGTAGTCGTGATGCCGGACGTAGGGCGGGTTGGCGACGACGGCGTCGTAAATTCCGGTTGCGGGCGCCGTGATGAAATCGCGGCGGTGAAGACGGACGGACAACGGGCAACGCCGCCGGCGGAAGGCGGTGATCATGAGAGGATCGACTTCGAATGCATCGATGTTCGCAGGCTGGTGCGGGGCCGCGCGATGGAGGGCGTCGATGAAGACGCCGTCGCCGAGGGCGGGGTCGCACACGCGACGCGGGCGCTCGGCGCAGGCCCAGCGTGTCATCCATTCGGCGACGGGAGATGGCGTGAAGACCTGGCCGAGGGTCTTGGAGAGTGGATTGGACGCAAGGGTCGACATCGGCGCGCGAGAATAAGCGCGGCGATCGGGTGTGTCGACGGCGTCTGGGGTGTCGGCGCCTGGTGCGAGTTCAGCCGTCCCTACGGGACGGAATTGCGCGCGGTACTCCTTACCCAGCGTTGAAACGCTGGGCTATTTTCAGAGGTCCCAACGGGACCAAAGTGCGGCTGCACGCGCGCTACGCTGAACAGGTGGACTTCGCGCGATGGCCCGGAAACTGGCCGGCTCGGCTTATTGCAGCAGCGAAAGCACCGACTGCGGCACCTGGTTGGCGACGGCCAGGATGCTGGTGCCGGCGCTGACGAGAATCTGGTTTCGCGTCAGGTTGCTCGTCTCCAGGGCAAAATCCAGATCGCGGATGGTCGATTCGGCCGTCACCAGGTTTTCGAGCGTGATCTGAAGCTGATTCACGTTCGTATCGAGCGTGTTCTTCTCGAAGGCGCCCAGGCGACCGCGCTGCACGGAAACCTGCCGAATTGCCTCTTTCACGATTTCAGCGGCGCGAGGGGCCTGACCGTTGGTGAGGGCGAAGAGGCCGGTCTTGGTGATCTGCTGGAGATAGCCAATGGTCTCGTTGCCGAGCCGCGTGGCGGCGACGGACTTGACGCCAATGTTGACCTGCTGATTGGTGTCCACGCCGGGCCCAAGCTGGAAGCGTGCGCCGCCGCCTGTGATGGCGAAGGTGGAACTTCCGCCGGGGGTGTTGAATGCCTCCTGGATGCGCAGCTCGATGGCAAGGGTGTTGCTGTTGGTGGAGATGTTGAGGCCCTTGCCGGTGACGCCGGCACCGTTGATGGTGGCGATCACGTCGCGGCCGATGTCGCGGATGACATTTTCACCGAGTTCGTTCTGGACGTTCGCAGCGATGACGCCGACGGCGCCGATCTCCTGGATCTGGACGAAGGCATCGGTGCCGAAGGCCTTGCTGGTCAGGACGATGCCGCCGTTGGGATCGCCCGGGGTGATGAACGAGGCGCTGACGCCGGTGGCATCGGACTTGGAGTTGATGGCGGCGAGAAGCTGTGCGGCGGCCTGGCCGGAGGCGAGGATGAGCGAATCGACGCCGTTGGGTCCGGCGACTTCGATGGTGACCGAGCCGCTGATCGACGAGACGGGCAGGAAGAGCTGGGCGTGCTGGGCCGACTGGAGGACGTTGACCTCGATGGGCATGTAGGGTGCGGTGCCCAACTGCGCCTTGTGGATGGCGATATCGGTGATGTCGTTGGCGACGATGCCGCTGGTGATGTAGCCGAGTGAACCATTGAGGAGCTTTCGGCCGCCGAAGGTGGTCGAGTTGGCGATTCGGGTGATGGAGTCGATGGCGTCGTCGATCTGGAGCTGATTGGCGGCGATTTCATCGGCGGAGATGGCGCCGTCGTTGGCAGCCTCGATGATGAGTGCCTGGATGTCGCTGAGCAGGGCGGCGACTTCGTCGAGGGCGCCTTCGGTGGTGGCAATGACGTTGGAGGCGCGCTGACTGTTGGAGATGGCCTGGCGGACGGCGCCGATCTCGGAACGGAGGTGCTCGGAGATAATGAGGCCGGCGGGATCATCAGCGCCGCGATTGATGCGCAGGCCGGTGGAGAGTCGTTCCAACGACAACTGCAAAGCCTGCTGCGAGCGTCCAAGATTGCGCGTCGCGGTGAGGGCGGCTGTGTTGGTGTTGATGCGCGTCATGACGCAAACCTCCGTGTAGAGTCATCGGCAGCCATCCAGGGCGCCGTCAGCGAGCAAGAATCGGGCGTCGAAGGACGCCGGGTGTTCTGTAATGCGTTGTCTATCGTCCGGTGCGGTGCGGCCGGGGCGGCACCACACTTTTTTCTTTCATTCACCGGCTAAAAGCCGGTGCCACACACTCGTTCAATTCACCGGTTGGTAACCGGTGCCATCTGCTTTGTCACCGTCACTCGTTCTTCGGCCCCTCGGGCTTCGGCTTTCGCGGCTGGCCGGCGGGCGGCCCCTTGGGCAGATCCTCCGGCTTGATGTTGGCTGCCGCCCGGTTTTCCCGTTTGATCGCGTCGTAGACCTCCTTGCGATGAACGGGAATGTGCGGCGGCGCCGTGATGCCGAGGCGGACCTTGTCGCCCCTTATGTCGACGATCGTGATCTCGACGTCATCGCCGATCATGATCGTTTCGTCGCGCTGTCGCGATAGCACCAACATTGCGTGTTCCTCCCCGGGCGTCGCCGTCCATTGGTGGCGGCTGAAGCGCCTTCGAGTGTCAACTTCCTGTCTCTATACCCATGCGCCATCCGTGGCTCTCGCTGGCGTTTCATCGCTTCCGAACAGCCGGCATGCCCGCCGCACGGCCGAGACTTCGCCCATCCGATGGTAGTCGGGCAGGCGTCGCGGCGGCCACGCAGAGGGGCCTTACGCCGTCCGGCTGACGGCGCCGGCCTGCTGGGAAGGCAGCCGCATGAGCGGGTGCCGGGTGGAAAATCGCTTATCCGACAGTACGAGCTGCTTTCCGACCCGGGTGGCCACGTTGATGACCAGGGGGCCCTGGAGGTTACCGGTCAGCAGATCGTTGACTTTGTTGACGATGACGAAGACCTGGGAGCCATTGGTATCGGCGAGGCCGATGTGGGCCAGGTCCTCGGTCTTGATTCCGACGCGATAGTCGGCGATGAACAGGCGCGGATCGGTGACGACGAAGGCGAGTTCCGGCCGGTGGACGGCCTGCATCCAGTAGAACGCGCTGTCGGCGCCGGTCTGAATGAGCGCGAATTCGCGATCATCGGGGAAACCCAGCAGGCCCTTGGGGAAGTTCAGAAACCGCTGGTCGTCCACTTCGATTCCTCCGAAACGTGACGTATCGATGAGCATGTTCGTCGCTCCCGGTCGCCAGATCGCGACCCGTCATGCGGCCGGGCCCATTCGCGCGCCGCCGCGCGCCGAACCCTTGCCAATCCATTCTCGTCTCTGCCCCGCGATGCATCCATTCATCGCAGAAAATTGAGCAGCGACAGACTAAGCGTTTGCGAACCCACCTGCAGGCTGGCCTGGAGGGCCGTCTGTGCCTGCTGGAATCGGGTCACGGCTTCAACGAAATCCACGTCGCGCAGTTCAGACAGCAGCGCGTTGGTCGCGGCGACGGCATCCTCGGTCTGATTGAGCCGATTTCGCATGTCGCGCGAGCGCGAGCCGACCTGTCCGGCGACGTTGGTGATTTCCTTCTGAATATCCTGCATGGCGCCGCCGGCTTCGGTGATGCCGACGGAGTCGTCGGCAACGAGGGCGTCGCGCAGGCGATAGAGCGCTGAAAAGAGGCCGGTCTGCTCGAAGGCGTAGACGGGCGTTCCGGCGAACAGCGTGGGCGAGCCCGAGCCGATGAGGCCGAGTTCGTCGGCCACGGGCGACAGGTTCGCCTTCTCCACGAGAATGTTGTTGGGACCGGGGCCGCCGACGAGCTGGAGACTGGCGCCATCCGGGCCAAGCTGGGCGGTGATGCCGGCAGCGGCGGCCGACGATGCCGCGTTGATGGCAGCAATCACGTCGCCGATGGTGGCAGCCCCGCTCAGGTCCACGTCGAAGGTGACCGGCGGATTGTCGGAGTTGGAGATTCGAAGATCGGCGCCTTCGACCGGGTGGATGCCCAGGCCGTTGTTGAGGCTGGACAGGGGTATATCGTTTGCGAGTGTCAGGATGCCGAGGGTGGCGGCGTCTGTGCCGCCGTTCTCGCCGATGACCAGACTGGTGCCGGCGACGAGGTTTTCGATTTCGATGCCGTTGCCGTCGGCGTTGAGAGTGGCAAGTATGCCCGCATCGGCGCTGTTGAGTGCGTTGAGCACGTCCTGAATGGTTGTGGCGCCTGCGAAGGAGACGGTGCGGGTGACATCGCCGTTGGTGATCGTCACGCCGCTGGGCAGGCTGATCCCGCCGGCGTTGAGATCGGTCAGCAGGGTGGTGGCGGTTGCCCGGCGGTTCACGTTGAGGCCGTCGAGCGTCAGGCCGGCGGCGACGGTGCCGGTGATGCCGAGATCGGCGGCGGCGGTCGTGCCGCCGATGTCTTCAATCTGAATGCCGTTGCCGCCGAGAGAGACCACCTGGAGGGCGCCGCCATCGACGGGGCTGATGCCGAGTTGAAGCGTGCTTCCGGCGGCGGCCGCATCGGCGTTGAAGCGGGCGATGGCATCACCGATGGTCTCTGCACCGGTGAGGTTGACGGTGAAGCTGATGTTGGGGCCGACTTCGGTAACGAGGAAGGTACCGGGCTGAACGCCATTGCCGGTGGCGCCGCGCAGTTCGCTGATGCGGCCGGCGGTGTTGAGTTGCACGTCGAAGACGGGCTGACCGCCGACGACGCGTTCGCGCAGCTGGAACATCTCGACGAGCCTGACGCTGGAGGGCAGGGTGAAGCGCTCGTCGACGAGGGTGTTTCGGTCGCCGGGCTCTGCCTGGAGCGTGAGACGGCCGAAGGCATCATCGACGGCGGGCAGGTTGACTCGGCGGCCGCCGAAGAGGAAGCGGGTGGCGAAGATGCGATTCGACACGTTGGCGAGCTGGTCGATGATGCCCTCGATGATGAGGGCCTGGCTGGCGCGTTCGTCGGCGCCCTGGAGATTGCCGGCCTGCTCGCTTGAGATGCGGATGGCTTCGTTGATGAGGTCGTTTATCTCTGTGATGGCGCTGTCGGCGGCGGAGAGTTCGTTGTCGGCGTGGCGGAGGTTGGTGACGATCTGGTCCTGGCTCTCGAGGGAGCGGACCATGCGGCCGATTTTTTCGGCGTCGATGGGGTTTTCGGCGATGGAGAGCAGGCGGCGTCCGGTGGCGATGCGCTGTTCCTCGCGGAATATGCGCACGCTGTTCTGCTGGAGCTGCGTGAGCAGGGAGAATGTCCGCAGACTGGTGGACACTCGGGATAAATTGCCTGCCGAACTGATGGCCATGTTGCCTGACTTCCGCACCGCGGCTGCGAGCCGATGCCGGGTTCAATTCTGACCGGCTGATAGCCGGTACCACACTGCCTCTTGTTACTTCACCGGCTGATAGCCGGTGCCACACTGCCTTTATCTCACGAGCGTCAGCAGCGTCTGGAGCATTTCGTCCACGACGCGCATGAAACGGGCGGCGCCTTCGTAGGCGCGCTGGTACGTCATCAGATTGATCGCCTCTTCGTCGAGATTGACGCCCGAGATGCTTTCGCGCTGGGCGCTGAGTGACTCGAAGATGACATTGGCGGCTTCGTTTGCGCCGCGGACCGACGAGCTGGTGACGGCCAGCTCGGCCATGGTGGCGTTGTAAAAGTCGTTGAGCGAAACGCCGCCGAGCGTCGCCAGGGCCTGGTCGTGCACAGTGACCATGGCGGTGGCGTTGCTGCCGTCGCCGACGAAATCGGTCTGCGCGGCGGCGACATAGGCCGGATCGCCGGAGACGAGCGGATTGATGTCGATATCGATCGAGCCCGTGCCGGTGAAGAAGGTGTTGATGCCGAGGGCAGCGAGCACGCCAGAGGTATCGTCGGCGAAGGTGAAGTTGGTCCCGGTCGCCGCGGCGAGCTGGAGCGTGCCGTTGGGCAGGATGGTCGCGGTGATACCCGGCACATTGGCGTTGATGTCGGCCACCAGCGAATCGAGCGTGGTGTCGTCGCCGTTGAGGCCGTCGAGATTCACGTTGATCTGGTGGCTGGTGGTGACGCCGCCGGCATCGGTGACGTTAATGAAAAACGAGCCGGTCTGCGGGAGAAACTCGATGCCGTTGTCCGGCGTATTGAGGGCCACGGTGCTGTCGGCGACGCGCGTCAGCCCGCTGATGCTCGTAAAGCCCTTGAGACCCCTGCCGCCGGCGTGAACGCGATTGATCTCGTTGATGAGCGATCGGGCGAGCTGATCGAGGCGGTCGAACTGGGCCTGGGCATGCTGATCGCGCGACGTGATGTAGCCGTGTACGCGGCCGCTGCGGATGTCGACCGGGCCGTTGTTGATGCGGACGCGAACGACGACGGTCGGCAGGCCACTGGGGACGGGTTCGTAGTCGGCCTTGATGCCGAAGGACTGACCGAACTGGATGAGCGTGGTGCCGCCGATGTACACGTTGACGGCGCCGTTGGGCTGCTCCTTGGTGGTGATTTCGAAAAGCTCGGACAATTCGCCGAGGAGCTGATCGCGCTGGTCGCGAAGACCGGCGGCGACGCCGACAGAGCCGGCCTCGGTCGCGGTGATTTCCTTGTTGAGATGCGCGATTTGCGTGAGCAGCTCGTCGGCGCGGCCAACGCTGGTGAGGATGTCGCGATTGAGCTCTTCGCGGATGTTGAGAAGTTCGGTGCGGACGCCGCGGATGCGCTGGGCCAGGGACTGGGCCGTGTTGACCACGATGCCGCGCGTGGCGCCGTTCTCCGACGTATTCTGGAGATCGTTGAGCGAACCAAAAAATTCGTTGATGAGGGTGCCGAGATTCGAGTCACCCAATGGATCGAAGATGCTCTCGATGCGATCGAGGGTGTTGCGCTCGGTCAGCGTGGCCTGCTGATCGGAGCCGGCATTACGCAGGCGCGACTGAAGAGACTCGCTGATGGCACGGGTGATGGCCAGCACCTTGACGCCGTAGCCGATCTGGCCGGCGCGGGTATTCTGGCCCGGCAGGGCAGCGAGCTGTGCCCGGATGCGGGTGTAGCCGGGCGTGCCCACGTTGGCGATGTTCTGGCCGGTGACTTCGAGCCCGGCCTGGTAGGCCGAGAGGGCTGTCTGTCCGACCGAGAGTGCTGAGTAGAGTCCCATTTCCGTCATCACCGGCTGTTGGCCGGTGCCACACTGTCCTGATTTTCTTCACCGGTTCGAAACCGGTGCCACGCCGATCTGTTCCTTCTTCACCGGCTGGAAGCCGGTGTCACACTGATTCGACTAACCCACGGCGTCGAGCACGTTGATGGCGCCCACGGTTTCGACCGCCCCGCCGCGAGAGTACATCTGCTGCGCTTCGTCGTCGGCGAGGAAGGCGGCGAAGAGCGCTTTGAAATGGATCATCATTTCGCGCGTCACCAGTTCGACGACGCGGTTGGCTTCTGCGACATGGAGCATGCGCTCGCGCAGCGTCTGTCCGCGCTGCCAGAGCGAGCGGGCCTCGTCGGCCGGGAGGTGCTTGCACAGCAACCGGAGCGAAACGTGGTCAATGCTTGACGGCCGCGGAAAGCCGAGGGCTTCGCACAGCGCAGCGACCTGCTCGCGGCGGAGGGCATCGATGCGGTTGGCGTCGGCGACAAGCGCCGATTCGTGGCTGCCGGCCTGTGCCATGGCCTTCGTGTCGAGGGTGCGCATGGCCGTCAACTTGGTGGTGATGGCGCCGTGCAGGGACTGCTGGAGGGCGATGAGGCGATCCAGGGTGTCGTGCAGGGCGGCGATCAGTTTTTCCCGCGTATCCGTCATGCGTGCCTCGCGACGTATTGCCGGTCAACCACCGGCCTCACAAATCACCGGTTGGAAACCGGTGCCACATTGCTTTGCTTTCTTCACCGGTTGGAATCCGGTGCCACCGTCGTCGTGGTGTCCTTCTCATCTCGCCGCTTTACCATGGCGGCGTACATGTGGTTGGCGATCGGATCATCCGGGGACTGACCCATCCGCCGGGCCAGCTCCATGTTCAGCATGCTGCGGAAGGCCTCTTCGCCGCGGCCGCCGTGGAACAGCTCCGAACGGATCGTGCTGTTCTGCAGTTCCTTCAGCAGCGTGCCATAGAAGATGTTGCCGACGAATTCGCCGACGCGTTCGCGAAGGAGCGTGCGCGACTTGCCCTCCATCGCGAGCGAAGATGTGTGTGGCATCTGCTGCGATGGCATCGCCGGCGGCGCGAACCAGGTTGACGTTGTCTCGGCGAACACCGCTTACTCCTTGTAGATCAGCTTTCCCCGGATCTTTCCCGTGCTGTGCAGGTTTTCGATAATTTCGATGATGTCCTCGGCCGGCACGCTGAGCTGGTTCAACCGGTCGACAAGGTCCTGAAGGCGCGTGCCGCCGGTCGGGCTGCTGCCGATTTCCACCGCGTGTTTTTCTTCGATGATCGGGTTGTCGGGCGTGGGCGCCGGCGGCGGAATCGTCGTTCGGATGGTCATGCCGCCGTGGGCGATGATGGCCGGCCCGATCTCGACGCCCTCTCCGATCGCGATGGTCCTGCTGCGGCGATTGATGACAATTCGTCCTTCGCCCTGCGGCATGAGCAGTTCGAGGCTTTCGACGCGTCCGATGAACTCGGCCGGATTGGCGTGGTACTCGGGCGGGATGGAGACGACGACGTTCTTCGGCCCGACCGGAATGGCCACACGGCGCACCTGACCGATTTCGGACTGATCTTCGTTGATGCTCTGGGCGATGATGGCGGCGAGGGCATGGCTGGCGTGCACATCTTCGATGACGAGGGTGATGGCGCCGTTCTCGTTGATGTAGTTGTGGACGATGTCTTCCTCGAGGATGGCGCCGCCGGGGATGAGACCGGTCGTGGGCTGTTTCTTCGCATCGGTGACGCGAATGGGACCGGATGCGAAGGCGAAGATGCGATCGAGGCCGGGGCCCTGGAGCGGCGTGGGGATGAGCGTGCCGCCGGCGAGGCTCTTGGCGGCGCCAACGCTGCTGATCTGCACGTCGACGGCGTCGCCCTCGCGTACGCCGTTGTCGGGCAGGTCCACCTGGACCCAGACGATGGCAATGTTCTTCGTGTTCTTCAGTTCGTCCTGGCGGACGGGAACTTCGAACTTGCTGAGCATGGATTGAAGCTGGCGTATGCTGGCGGCGTACTTATCGCCGTCGCCGGTGCCGTTGAGGCCGACGACGAGACCGTAGCCCATGAGGGTGTTCTGGCGGCGACCCTTGAGATGGGTCACGTCGGCGACAATGGTGGCTCTTGCCGCTGGAGCCAGCACAAGCAATAGCAGCAGTGCTGCCGCTGCGCGACTGCGTGACGTAGCGACCATCAGCCGTTGCGGATTCGCTGAACGCCGGCAGCGGCGCCGGCTGACAGCCGGAGCCACACTTCCATGCACATGTATTGTTCGGTACACCCTTTGCATGTTCGTCAAAATGCCTTCAGCTTGTCATAGATGCGCTTCAGCCAGCCGGGGCGTGTGGAGTTGGCCACGTCGCCTTCGGGGGTCGTCTTGATGCGCAGCTCGGCGATCTTGTCGCTGGTGATGGTGCGATCGAGCGTCAGATCGCGCGGATGAATCTCGCCCGAGAGCACCAGTTGCTGCACATCCTGTCCGTTGTCGATTTCATAGCTGGCGACGATGATCAGATTGCCGTTGGGCTTCACGTCGATGACGCGACCGTTCATTCGGGTTTCGAGAATGTCCTGGCGATTGGAGCGGGACTTATTCTCCAACTCGACGTCGTTGCGGAAATTCACTTCGGGCTTGCCGCGCTGAAAATCCTGTTGCACCCAGCGTTTGTCGTGGATGCGGAACCAGGCATCGAGCTTGCTCTGCACGTCGAATTCGTTCTCCTGCTGGAGGCGGGCGTCGATCTGCGAGCGGAAGCGATGCCGGATGATGATGCCGATCAGATCGTTGATCTGGATGGCGCTCGGCTCCGGCGCGGAGACGGCGGTAAGGGACGCGTTGGCCAGGACGATGTTGCGATTGGCCGTCGGCTGAAGGGCGGCGCCGGCATTTGCGCGCACGGTGCCGTTGGCAGCGGGCTGTGTGGTGGCGGCCAGCTTCTGAGCCTCACGCGTCTGGTGGGCCTTGAAGAGGGACGAACTCTGGGCGATGGCCCAGCCGCCGGGGCTGAGGAGTGTCAGGATGATGGCAAGGCGAACCTGCATGCTGCTTCCTCGTGTTGACTCTTGCACTGAACTGGCTATCAGCCGGTGCCACACTGCTTTGACTACTTCACCGGTTTGAAAACCGGTGCCACACTGTTCCGGGTGCCACGCGGATCACTCCCGCGCGGCGACCGCCTGTGTACCTCCGTAGGTGACGAGCGCCGGGCCGGCGACGACGGCGTCAATCACATCCTGCTTGCGCTTTGCGCCGTCGCGGCGCACGGCGATCGTCTGGCCCAGAACGCCATCGGACTGGGCTTGGCCGCTGGTAGTAATTTGCAGTCCGTTGGCCTGAATGAGGATGCGGATGTGATCGCCGCGGCGCACGAGGGGCCGCTCCACTACCAGGCGTGCCGTGAGCATGTCACCGGGGCGGATGAAACGGCGGCTTTCGAGCCCGACGGCTGCCGAGAGGTCCTCCAGACCGATGTCCGCCATATCCGAGAACAGCCGCTCCTCGAGCCGCAGGTCGCGACCGGTGATCGGCTGACCCTGGTTGATAGGCTTTCTGGCGACGACGACTTGTTTGGCGAGTTGAACGTCGGCGGAGATGAGCACGTCCCTGGGCGGCTGGCCGGGGCGTTCGATGCGGACCTCGAAGGACTGGAGGCCGAGTGGCCGCGTCTCCTGCGGCCGCACGACGAAGCGGGCATCCTTGCCGCCCAGGTCGAGGAAACGCCGGCAGGTCGGACTGAAGCGAATGTCCACCCGGCTGTTCTTCACGCCGACGCGGGCGGAGATGTAATCGCGGAGCCAGGCCTCGAGCGAGTGCTGCGGCGCGGCCGGCTCGCCGTCGCCGAGCCTGGGTGGCGTTCGCACCGGCTTGTGGGCCGGGGGCTGCGGCGCGGCGCCGCCAGTCTTGCGTGCGCGCGGCGCGGGCTTCAGTGCCGGCGGTCTTTCGCGACTGACGCGGCAGCGGGAGGAGCCAAAGAGCCGGATGTCGCCGAGCGGCGCGGCGGCCTCGAGCAGAGCCTCGCGCACGTCTGCGGTGCGAAGGAGGATCTGCTGCCCCGGCCGCGGCGAGCCGTGGACGATGACGGCCGCCAGATGCGCATGGAGTTCTGGCGCGAAGCCGCGAAGTTCCGCGACGTCGGCCAATGTCACCACGTCGGCATTCACCTGGGCCGTCGGCCAGATGCGAATGTCGCCGGCCTCCAGCCGGGCGACGCCGCCGATGGTCCCGCTCAGGGCCGCGATCGCGATGATTGAAATTGTCACCTTCCTCATCATGCTGACGTCTCCGCCGTCTTTACCCCACTCCTTGGGTTCGCGCCTGAGTCACTATCTCCTTAGCTGGTTGACCACCTGAAGCGTCTGGTCAGCCGTCTGGATCGATTGCGAATTCAGTTCAAAGGCTCGCTGCGTGCGAATGAGTTCGATCAACTCGCGCGCGGGATCGACGTTTGACAGTTCGAGATTGCCCTGAAGCAATATGCCCAGGCCGTCCTGGCCGGGATTGCCGAGCAGCGGCGGACCGCTGGCATCGGTCTGGTTGTATAGATTGTGGCCGAGCTGCTTGAGGCCCCACGGATTGACGAAGCGGGCCAGCTCGATCTGGCCGACATCCTGAAACTCCGTGGCGCCGGCCACGCGGACTGAAACGAGTCCCTGCTGGCTGATGGCGACTTCGACCGCATCCTGGGGAATGGTGATCGTCGGTTCGAGGCGCACGGCCGGGATGTTCGTGAGCACAAGCTGCCCATTGGCATCAGGCAGGAAGTTGCCGGCGCGCGTGAAGACCGTCTGCTCCTGGCCGTCCACGACCGCCAGGACCTGAAAGAATCCGTCGCCCTTGACAAGGAGGTCGAATTTCTGTCCGGTCTGGTCGACGCTGCCCTGGGTGAAGTCCTGCTGGGTGCTGGAGAGCTGAACGCCGAGGCCGACCTGCTTGCCGGTGGGCCGCGGGACGTCGAGACCGTTGCGGAGGCCGGGGAGTTCGAGGGTGCGATAGAGGATGTCTTCGAAATTGGGGCGGGAGCGCTTGAAGGCGACGGTGTCGATGTTCGCCAGGTTGTTGGCGATGACCTCGAGCTTGGTGTCCATGGCACGCATGCCCGTGGCGGCTGTGTACATGGCCTGGATCGACATTCGCCTGAGACCTCAATCCGTGTTGACAACTGTGGGGCAGGGGCTGGTGGCCCTTGCCGTCACCGGCTGTTGGCCGGTGCCTTGTTGCTCTATTCTTCACCGGCTGGTGGCCGGTGCCACACTTGTTGCTCTACTTTCACCGGCTGGTAGCCGGTGCCACACTGTGCTCTATTCTTCAGCGGCTGGTAGCCGGTGCCACAAAATTGTCCTTACCTCAGCCGATCCGGCCCACGTCGTTGACGAGGCGCCCGAGCGACTCGTCCTGGAGCGAGATCAGCGTTGCGTTCATCTGGTAGGCCCGCGATGCCGCGATCATGTCGACCATGGTCTTGGCCGCATCGACGCCGGAGGCTTCGACGGCTCCCTGCCGCACGCGTCCGCCTGCTGCCACCGGGGTGGCAGTTGACGCGTCGTACAGGTTGTCGCCCTGCTTCAACAGCCGTTGCCGGTCCAGAAAATCGACGACTGCCAGGCGTCCGACGACGACATCGCCCTGCCGGACATTGCCAAGCTCGTCGATCTGCAATTCGCCGCGATTGGCCGGATCGAGCTCGATCGGCCGGCGATCGGCGCTCAGCATGGGCTGGGCCGTGGCTTCGTGAAGCAAAGTGCCGTCGGGCCCCATGGCCATGCGACCGTCGCGGGTGTAGCGCGGGCCGTCTTCGGACTGGACGGCGAAGAAGCCGTCGCCGAGAAGGGCCACGTCGAACTTCGATCCAGTCAGCTCCAGCGGCCCCTGGGCATGATCGGTGTAAACGGGCTCCTCGAAGACGCCGCCCGTGGACGCATCCAGCACCGGGTGCCGCGTCGAGGCTGCGCCGCGCACAATGGAGGCATTGAGGCGCTCGACAAAGGCGACACGATCGGGCTTGAAGCCCGTCGTATCCACGTTCGCGAGATTGTTGGCGATGATCTGCTGCCGGTATTGCTCCGCCAGCAGACCGCCCGCCGAAAGCCACATGCCGTACAACATGACTTAACCGCCCGTCCGATTCGGCGGCATCTCCGACGCCGCACCGGCCTGCGCGCCACGGACGCGATCGATCAGATCAATCGCGGCGGCGGCGCGGGCCGCCCGAAGGATGCGCGTGCCCAATTCCGCGGCCGACGGCAGAACGGGCAGCGCCGGCGGGGCGCCGGTATCCCGTTTGTCACCGAGGGCGTGGGGCTGGTATTCGCGCATACAGACTCTCCCCGGCGCCGCAGCGCGACGCCGCATACGCCGCCTGCAAGGCAGGATGCGTGCCACAGATGGAGCCGTGCCATGGAAAGGCCGGGCCGGCGGCATCTAAGTGGCGAACTGAGTGCCGGTTATGAAGTGCAAAGAGAGTGGCATTGGCAGCCGCTTCATCGCGGGCGGCGCGGCTGTGTAGCGCAAATATGGACTGTTCAACCGGCAGGGATGGCCGGTGCAGTGGTCGGCGCGAACGGCTCGGGCTCGCGGCGCGCACCGGGAATGAGGTCAGGCTCCGGCACGGGACGATGCGGCACAAGCGGCAGCGCGAAGACGCCGCGATAGCTTCCTGCCGTGCCGTTGGCACCAAGATAGTACGTGCGCCCGCGCAGAAGCGGCCGGGGTCGCGCATTTTCGGCCGGGTGCGCCTGGAAGAAGCCATCCGGCGTCTGGCCATAGATGATTGCGAGCCGGTCGGCCGGCACGCCCTGTGGATCGGTCGATTTCAGTTCCCAGAGTGAACCGTCCTCATCGCTGGCGATGGCGAATTCCTGCACGCGTGGCCAGGTAGCGGGGGTGCCCCAGCCGGGATGGTGAATGATGAAGCGCGGCATCTCCGAGGAATGATCGATGATGATCTGCGTTGGATCGGCACAGCCGCTGGCGAGGCAGAATGGCACCATGACGAGGAGGGCAAGCCGCGGAATCGTGCGAAACTTCTGCACCGGACGTCTGCGTGATGGTGTGAGCGCCATTTTGGCCGGGGCGAGAACCGCGCTACTCGGGGCGGACTGCTGCTCGGCTGGTGAGCCGCCAGGCCGCGGGCAGCGCCACGGCCGCAAGGGCGGACTTTAAGACGGCGCTGGGAACATGAACGACCACGCCGGCGGACAGGGCCTGGGTTGCGTCGAGCGGCTGGGCGAGCGTCAGCCACAGCCAACCCGCCGACAAGATGATGCCGTGACCAAGGATGAACGTGATGCAGGCGGTTAGGAAGTGTCGATCCCAACCGCGCTCCGCCATCGCGCCCATGGCCCATGCGGCGAAAACGAAGCCAAGCAAATAGCCCGTGGTTGGCCCGGCAAAATAGGCGGGACCGGCGGCGGGCAGGGCGAAGACCGGCAGGCCGGCCATGCCTTCGAGCAGGTAGGCAATCATGGCAGCGGCGCCACGGCGAGCGCCCAAAGTGGCGGCAACGAGGCAGACTGCGAAGGTCTGCATGGTGAATGGGACCGGGCCGGGGGCCTGGATTTTGGCGCAGATGGCGACGAACAGGCTGCCACCAACGACGAGCAGGACGTCGCGAATGAGGGATTTCCGCTGGACGATGCTCGAAACGAATTGATCCGCCATGTCACGCATATGGTGCTCCATTCGCTGGTCGCCATACGTGCGTTGTATACTCCGCTGCCTCGCGAACGAGTTGCACCGGCGATCTGCCCCATTTAAGCCGGAGCGGCGACCATCGTCCAGCACCCGTCGAGCACCGGTGCTAAAAGCGAATTTTTTCCTTGTGGAGCCGAATATACTTGAGCAGGTTTTCGTCAATTCTCTCGACATATTCGAAGAAACGATCATCGCACTGCCCGAGTGCCTCGTCGCGCTGGTTATCATCGCCATAGATGACTTGCTCGATGGCGGAAACGGTTAGTTCAGGCAGTTTTAGCGCGGCGATGGCGTCCCCGCTGATGGCCGCGGTCTTCGCACACCCGATGCGACGAAGGGAATCGACAATAATAGGGGCGAATTCCACGGTGTTGACAAAGAACTGACGATAACCGCCGTTATTGACCTCTCGTTCCAGTGACTCGACCGCAAGCACCGTCCATTCGGCTTCACTGAGGCTCTCATCGCCTTCGCGAGCCCGTTTCTGGTCGATGGCCTGCTCGAACGCAAGCACAAGCGAATCGACGCGGTGCGTGCCTTCCAGTGCAAGCAGCTCATCAACGGACTGACCGTCAAAGCCCTCAAGCCAAATGAGATCGCCCATGTTGTTCTCCCTGGTCATTGCCGGCACTCGAGAATTCAGGAACCAAGATTCCGCGCCAGCGGTGGCATTCGCGGCGTGCCGCGCGGGTTGATAGATCACCAGTTCGCTTCCGCCGCACATGACGTTGAAGCCCAGCCTGATGCGATGGACGGGATGGAACAGGTCGCGGCGTTCGTCGACGGCCGGATACCAGTGGGGGAAGACAGCGAGGTAGGCGGGGCGGCGGCGCTGGAGGTACTCAACGAGCGTCCCGCCGGCGAGGTAGTGCCGCACGATGTCGGGCTCGACGAGGCCGATGGTGTCGAGGACGGGGCGCCGGGTGAAGAAGCCGATGGCGCCGATGTCGTTGGTGGCGATGAGCTCGTGCTCGCCGGTGTGCTCGCGCAGCCAGTCGGCGGCGCGGAGCTGCATGTCGTTGATGTTGCCGACGCCGAGGGCGGCCCATGCCGTCATGACGATGGCACTGGCGGCGGCCCATGTCGATGCGCGGCGGGCCTGGACCGCGAGGGGCAGGCCGGTCCAGTTCCACCGCCGGTGCGCGGCGAGGGAGCGGGTCCACGGCCAGGCACCGAAGGCGATGATGATGAACAGCGGCGTGAGATGGGCGAAGTATCGCTGGCTTTGAAACCAGATGGTCCCGGTGGGCTCGGCAAGGGCGCGGAGCAGCGGATAGCCCACCAGCGACAGGACTGCCAGCCGCATGGCCGGTGCGGCGGGATGCGGTGCGTTCCAGAGGGCGCGGCACGACGCGAGCATGCCGAAGGCGAGCGGGACACATATCCAGCCGAGGCCCAGGCCGATGAACAGCAGATTGGCGGGGCAGAGAACCAGCACGGCGAAAAGCATCTGGCCGACGTGACCGTGACGCAGTGCGGCGACGGCGCCGTCGAGCCAGGGCGGCCGGATTGCAAAAGGTGACACGGCCTTGGCAGCAAAAGTAGTGGGAACGAAGTGGGCGTCCTGATGCCAGTGATAGGCGGCATAGGCGGCAAGGACGATGGCCCAGATGGCGACGATGCCAAGGCACTCGCGAACCAGCGCCGTGCGGCTGCGATCGGCGGCGCCGCGAAAGCGCGACGCACGCTCCAGCAGCACAACCGGCAGCATGGCGCCGAACTCGGGCCGGAACCAGACGCCGATTGCAAAGCAGGCCGATGCGGCGAGGCGGCCCGGCACGCCGCCGCGGCCAAACGCCCACAGGCCCGCAAGAAAAACCGCCGAATAACAGGTCGCCTCCATGCCGCTGTAGGCGAGCAGCACGGTCGGGAAGGCGAGCACAGACAGCGCCGCTGCCGACCGGGCGGCACTCCGCATGCCGGTCCAGTCTCGCACGATCAGGTATACAAGAACGCAGACTGCCAGCCCGGCGAGGGCGGCGACGAGATGGGATGCGAGCGCCCAGCTGCCGACGACGGCATACACGGCGGCGACGAGCACGGGAAAGGCCGGCGCCGTGCAACCGCTGCTGGGGATGCCGGGATTGAAGGACATCTCGCCGCGCTCGTAGAGATTGCGGGCAAACTGGAGATGGATGTAGGAATCGTCGAGGGGAAAGCCGGGGGCGCCGGCGACGAACAGAACCGCCAGCCAGTATGCCAGGGAGCATGCGATGAACCAGGCGGCGATGCGGGCAAGATCGCCACCGAGTTCGCCGGTGGCGAGCCGATCCGCAGGCAGCGGGGACTCGACGAGCAATGCCGCCTCTGCGGCACCCACGGCGTCGGTGGCGCTGGGTGGCACTGCGCTCATGGGGCGGCATTCTCGCGAAAGCGCATCTGGCGGGCAAGCAGAATTTGACGGCAGGCGACGAAAAGCGACGGGCCGAGTGGCGCGAATGCGAGGCTCTGCGCCCCTTTGCCATGAATAAAGGGGGACGTGCGAAAAGCCTGGAAGATCAGGATCGTCGCGGCACAAGCGGTCGCACCAAATCGTATCCGGCGATGTCCGGTTCGGTGAAGCCCACCAGACCGAGCTGGGTGCAGGCGTGCGTATCGTTCTTGACGCCGTTAATGAGATAGTTCCGCATTTTTTCGATCTGCTCGTCGGATGCGGATGGGCCGGCCACCACGAGGATTTCGGGGACTTCGACCGTCTCGGCCACGACGATGAACTGATTCTTGGCGGCACCGAGCAGAAAGACGCCATCGGTATCGGAAAGCCTGCTGTAGTCGAGTTCATCGATGACGCCGGCATTGACGAGCGGATCGCTGGCAATGGTGCGAGCGACGTCGTGCCCGAGATAGAGGCGGCCAAACAGGGCGAGCGGCGGCGGCGTCGCGAGTTCCTGAAGCAGGCTGGTTTCGGGCACGCCGGCCTTTTCCAGTGCGGCGCGGGCGGCGAAGTCGGTCAGCAGGTCTTCATACGTGCCGAAGGCGAAACGCTTTCCGCGGCAGTCCTGAATGTTCTTGAGGTGCGAGTCGGCCCGAATGACGAGGAAGGCCTTGCGCGACGATTTGCCCAGTGTGTTGATGCCCTGGGCGACGGGCCGGAGCGGCGATGGATCTTCGATGGAGCAATATTCCTTCGCAGATAGAAATGCGAATTCGATGTTGCCCTGCTCCATCTGCGCGGCGATGGCTTCGCCATCGGGCTGCGAGTTGAAGACGACCCGCATCTGGTAGATATCTTCCAGGCGCGGATGAACGGCACGAAACTCGGCCGGCGGCCCAAGCAGTGAGGCCTTGGTCGTGCCGATCTGTATCATCTCGCCGCTGCCATTCATGTTGCCGCAGCCGGCCGTCAGAAAGAACGAACCGGCGATCAACACGGCAACCAGATTTCGCACGACTTTCATGATGTTTTCCTCTGAGACGCAGACATCCGCCCAGCCATGACGCAGCGGCGACAGTATAACGAGCGATCTTGCGATGTCTCAAGCAAGCCGCGGACCACCGGCATCAGGCCTCATTGCGTAAAAAAACCCGGCAGGCGCGAGGCCGGCCGGGTGCAATTTCTGCCGAGAGCGTTGCGGGCAAACTCAGGGGCGTTCGATGTGGATCGTGTCGCCGTTTGCGTCGGTGACCTGCCAGACGACCTGGTTGCGGTTGTTGTTGGGGGCATCGGTCGCGCGATCGAGGACGGTCACGATGATGGCGCCGCCGCGGCCGAACTGGAACGCCTGTGAAATGTCATCCAGGGTGCGGTCGAGCCGCCATTCCGGTGCAGTGCCTGCGTTTTCTGCGCAGACGGTGCCCTGCACGCGCGACACTTCGGCGGCCTTGCCGGTCGGGATGCCTGCGTTGCTGACATAGACGAAGCCCTTCTGAGTGCAGAGGTCGTTGCCAGTGCATTCAAAATCGGCGTCGCCGTTGCCGAGCACGATCAGCTCTGGAAGGGGGATGAAGGGCTGGCCGTTGTCTAGGCGGGTGAAGATTCGAGTGGGCTCGTTGCCGGTGGGATCGCCACCCTCGGCATCGGGATTGAGCCTGGCCGCCAGACCTTCGTTGATGCCGAATTCGCGGGTCAGGATGCGCGTGCCGCTGAGCAGGCTGATGACGTCGCATCCGATATCGAGGCTGGTGCCGGAGCCGGGGATAATCGCGTCAGAGTAGCCGGCGTTCAGATAGTCCTGCACGCGTTCATCGCATACGAAGCCGCCCGGGCCGGCCGAGACGACGAAGGTCATGGAGAAGTCGACAAAGTTGATCGACGAATTGCGGACGGCGAACTGGATGTTCTGCTCCGCCGCCGTGAGATCGCACACCGAGCCGAGGACTTCGTCGTCGGCGTCGTCATCGTCATCGTCGGGCGGAGGCGGGCCGCCGGGATTTTCATCCAGGAAGTCTGCCAGGCTCTGATTGAAGTTTGCGGCGAGGAAGGGATTTGCATTGCAGCCGAGCAGGACGATCGCGACCACCAGCGCGAGCACGCCGACTGCACACCGACTCGACTTGCGTGACATCCAGAACCACATGAGCGTCGCCTCCTGAGGCCGAAAGGTGGAATCCTTCTTGAATGCGAGGACGGCAGGCCGGCGAAGCTGGGAAAACGCGCCAATTCGCCGGAACGGTTGCTTTTGCACCGCCGGCACCAGCGACCGGCAGTCAAGGCGGGGCATACATTCGGCCGGGCTCCCCCAAAGGCATACCCGGTCTCGATTCCGCCCAATTCTACCGGTACGCCAAGAGGGAAGCAACGATTTCGACACATGAAACCGCCGGACAGTTGGCACCGCAAGCCTGTCCCGGGAAGCAAATTCCCTCAACCCGGCAAGCCGGCCGAACACGTGACTCCGATAACGCACTCGAGAACCGGAGCGAGCCTGAAAAGTGAGCCCGCCCCGAGCCGTCTAAAGAACGCCCTGAATATCACTTCTGCATGGATTCGGGTAACATCGGCCGTTATCGCGGCGGCGGTTTCGCGGCCGATTGGACCCGCGGCACATCGAAAGCAAAGTCAATCGGCGGTGTGGAGGGTTTGTCATGATAAGTAGAAACTTCTGGATGCGGCTGGCCGCTGCCATCGCGACCTGCGGCCTGGTGGTCACTTCCGCCCCGGCGGACGAACCGCTATTGGTAGGCGGCGAGCTTGTGTTTCCGGAAGGGGCCGACATCCCGCGGTACCTCACGGACACCGAAAAGCAGTACCTGGAGACCCACCCGCTCGTTTTGCCGCGCGGTGAAACGCCGCCACCGACCGGGCCGATCCACTGCGTCGCGGAATACGAGCCGATGGAGGGCATTTTGCTGGCGTGGGAAGGCAATCACAGCACTCTGCACACGCAGATGACGCAGCACATCACGACCACCGGCAACGCGAAGGTGTACATCGTGGTTGACACCACCTCGGAGCAGAGTACGGCAAACTCCACGCTGGTGGCGAACGGCGTCAACATGAGCAAGGTGCAGTTCGTGGTGCGTACGACCGACTCGGTGTGGATACGCGATTATGGTCCGCGCTACATCTACGAGGGGAACTGCCGGGCGGTCGTCGATCACGTGTACAACCGGCCGCGGCCGTGGGACGATGTGCTGCCGGGCTATTTTGCCAACACGGTGAAGAAGCACGCGTTCTACGAGATTCCACTGATCCACGGCGGCGGGAATTATCACCTGGATGCGCTGGGCAGTTCGTTCTCGACGGAGCTGATCGTGAATGAGAATCCCTCGCTGACGCCGCAACAGATCGTCGACTACTGGCTGGCCTATCAGAATCTCAGCACGACGATCACCGATGCGTTCCCCACCAGCGTCGATCTCACGCAGCACATCGACATGTGGATGCAGGTCATCGCCAGCGACAAGGTCGTCATCAGCGACTGGCCGAATAACGTAAACTCGACGCAGGACGTCATTTGCGACTGGGCTGCCGCCGAGCTGGCTTCGCGCGGCTACACCGTGTATCGCACGCCGGCGCGAAGCATCAGCGGCGTTCATTACACGTACACGAACGTGGTCATGTGCAACAACCTGGTGCTGGTGCCGTCGTATACGCATACCACGGTATCGCCACACAACGCCCAGGCGCTGGCCGTGTGGCAGAGCGCCCTGCCGAATCACACCATCGTGATGCTCAACTGCCAAAGCATCATCCCACTGGCCGGGGCGATGCACTGCATCGCCATGCACGTGCCGGCACACCTGGGCGGGGAAAACCCGACGGTGCGGCTGCAAACCCTGCGCGGCGGGGCGACGCTGGACCCGGGCACCCAGCAGGACATCCGCTGGATTTCGGATGACGATGTGGCGGTCACCAACGTCGACATTCACCTGTCGCTGGACGGCGGGGCGACGTATCCGACGGCGATCGCGCTGGCCACGGCCAACGACGGTCAGTTCACCTGGACGGTGCCGGACGTGTACTCGGAACAGGCGCGGCTGCGGGTGACGGCCCGTGACGCGCAGGGAAACACGGGGACGGACGAAGGTGATGGCGACCTGGTGATCAACGGCACACAGGTGGTTCTCGGCGACATGAACTGCGACGGTGTGCTGGACGTGGAGGATGTGGCGCCGTTTGCGCTGGCGCTGGTGGACGCTGTGGGGTATGACGCGGCTTATCCGGGATGTGACATTCAACGTGCCGACGCAAATGAGGACGCGAGCATCAATGGCGCGGATGTCAGTGTCTTTGTCGAGGCACTTCTGGCGCCGTGATAAGATCGGTTCATACGCCCGCGACTGCTCACTTCAATATTGAGGCTGCTGCGGGAACACCCAAACCGAGAAGAACATCGTAGCGAACGCGAGCGCGCAAGCCACCGCGGTCACACATGTGCTTCGGCGATCCAGGCGCCATCCCGGCTTGAGTAGCCAGAGGAAAAACCACCGCACGGCGTGCACGAACATGATCGCGATGCCGACCAGGTACGCCAGCGCCATGAACATGTCCGTGTACATTGCTTCATAAGTCGCGGTCCCCACGGGCATGCCCCGCAAGCGCAAATCGAGCACGGCGCCAACGAAAAAAGCCAGAAATTCGACCACCAGCGAACACTCGAGTATCCGCACCATGAGCGGAATTTCCGGCTTGAGAATAGCCGCATAGTTGAGGGCGTGGATTTGCATCGGCGCACTCCATGCCAGGCTGGATTGGCGGTTCCCAAGCTTCATGTGCGTAATATGTCGATCTGGGCCACAGCGTGATGACATCCAAGCCGGTTCTTTGTACCAGCGACTTCGGCCCATGCGCACTCGCCCTGGTGAACGAGGATCCATGTGCCCTTCACCTGGCGAGGCGCGGGAATCGGAGAAAGCGGTGGTACCGCACCGATGAGCATTCGGCATGCCAGACGCAGGCTGATCCGGGCCCATGCCGCGCTGCCAAATTTGGCTGCCAGTGTGGCAGGAAGCGCGTCGCCGGATGCTTATAACCCCTTATGGGTGAGGATCTGGCCGCAAATCGCGGATTTGGAACGCTCTGTGCAGAGACAGGGTTGCCTGCAAGGGTGCAGGCCAATAAGGGAACTTTCCACAATGCGTGCGGATCGATACACGGTTAAATCCATTGAGGCCATCCAGCAGGCCGAGCAGCTTGCGCGTGAGCGCGGCCATTCGGAGCTGTCGCCGCTGCACCTGCTAGCGGCCCTGGTTCAACTGCCCCGCTCGGGGGGCAATGGCGATGCCGGCGGCATCGTGG
Source organism: uncultured Planctomycetaceae bacterium (assembly GCA_964408455.1). Classification (GTDB taxonomy): domain Bacteria; phylum Planctomycetota; class Phycisphaerae; order UBA1845; family UTPLA1; genus CAYOZN01. Next base: position 75,586 of record CAYOZN010000014.1, on the reverse strand, counting down.
TGCCGCTATTGGAGAAGGCGGGGGCCATCGTCGGACAGATTCGCGACATCGTTGAAGGCGAGCTCGGCAGGCTGCCGCGCGTGACGGGGGCGGCACTCTCGATGGGGGCGGCGCTGCAACAGGTGCTGAACGAGGCAGAGAGCATCGCCGACAAGATGAAGGATCAGTACGTCTCGACCGAGCATCTGCTGCTGGCGCTGGCGGACGTGAAGAGCGACGCAAAAGAGATACTGACCGTCAGCGGAGCCGACCGGAAGTCGATCGAACAGGCGCTGGCGCAGATTCGCGGCAGCGCCCGCGTGACCAGCCAGAACCCGGAGGACACGTATCAGGCACTGGAGAAGTATGGCAAGGACCTGGTGGCGCTGGCGCGGCAGGGCAAGCTGGACCCGGTAATCGGCCGCGACGACGAGATCCGCCGGTGCATGCAGGTGCTCGCGCGGCGCACGAAGAACAACCCGGTCTTGATCGGCGAGCCGGGCGTCGGCAAAACGGCGATCGTCGAGGGGCTGGCCCAGCGCATCCTGGCGGGTGACGTGCCGGAGGCACTGAAGAATAAGCGGCTGGTGGCGCTGGACATGGGGGCGCTGATCGCCGGGGCGAAGTATCGCGGCGAGTTCGAGGAGCGGCTGAAGGCCGTCATGCGCGAAGTCATCGAATCGGCCGGACAGGTGATCCTGTTCATCGACGAGTTGCACAACCTGGTCGGCGCCGGCAAGGCCGAGGGGGCGATGGACGCGGGCAATCTGCTGAAGCCGGCCCTGGCCCGCGGCGAATTGCGCTGCATCGGCGCGACGACGCTGGACGAATACCGGCAGCACGTCGAAAAGGACAAGGCGCTCGAGCGACGCTTCCAGACGATCTACGTCGGCGAGCCGACGGTCGAAGACACCATCGCGATTCTGCGCGGGCTTAAGCCCAAGTACGACGCGCACCACGGCGTGCGCATCCAGGACAGCGCGCTGGTGGCCGCGGCCACGCTGTCGCAGCGCTATATCACCGATCGCCACCTGCCCGACAAGGCGATCGACCTGATCGACGAGGCGGCCTCGCGACTGCGAATCGAGAACGACTCGCTGCCGACGGAACTGGACCAGCTCCGCCGCCGCATCATGCAGCTGGAGATTGAGCGCGAGGCGCTGAAAAAAGAAAAAGACGAGTCCAGCCGGCGACAGCTTGGAGAGGTGGACAGGGAGCTTGCCAATCTTCAGGAGCAGAATCGCGCGCTGACGGCGACGTGGGAAGGCGAGAAGCAATCGATCGAGGGCATCAAGTCGCTGCGGCAGCAGATGGACGCGAAGAAGACCGAACTGGAAGAGGCGCAGCGCCGCGGCGAGCTCGAGCGGGCAGCCCGCATCCAGTACGGCGAACTGCCCGACATGCAGAAGCAGCTCGCCGAGCGCGAAGCGCAGCTCGACGACATGCACCGCAGCGGCCAGGGCCTCCTGCGCGAGGAGGTGACGCCAGAGGAGATCGCCGAGGTGGTCAGCAAGTGGACCGGCGTGCCGGTCAGCCGCATGCTGGAGGGGGAGCGCGAGAAGCTGATCAAAATGGAGGATCGGTTGCACGAGCGCGTGATCGGCCAGCAGGAGGCGGTGCGGGCCGTATCCGACGCGGTGCGCCGAAGCCGGGCGGGGCTCGGCGATCCAAATCGGCCGATCGGCTCGTTCCTTTTCCTGGGGCCGACGGGCGTGGGCAAGACCGAGCTGTGCAAGGCGCTGGCGGAGTTCCTGTTCGACGACGAGTCGGCGTTCGTGCGAATCGACATGAGCGAGTTCATGGAGCAGCACAGCGTGGCGCGGCTCATCGGCGCGCCGCCGGGATACGTCGGCTACGAAGAAGGCGGTCGCCTGACGGAGGCGGTGCATCGGCGGCCGTACAGCGTGATCCTGCTCGACGAGATCGAGAAGGCCCATCGCGACGTGTTCAACGTGCTGCTACAGGTGCTGGACGACGGCCGGCTGACGGACGGCCACGGGCGGACGGTGGATTTCCGCAACACCATCATCGCGATGACGAGCAACATCGGCAGCGAACACATCGCGGCCCTGAGCGAGGGTACGGTTGACGCGCCGGAGAGTGGCACGGGCGCTACGGACCGCGGCGTGAAAACCACGGATGAGGATCGCGACTTCGTTGCCGAGCTGGAGATTGAGCTGCGCGTGAAGGAGGAGCTGAAGCGGCACTTCCGGCCCGAGTTCCTCAACCGCATCGACGAAGTCATCATCTTCCATCGCCTGTCGCGGGCGGATCTGGTAAAGATCGTGGATATTCAGGTCGAACTGCTGCGCCGGCGGCTGGCTGGCGCAAGCGCCCTGGGCGGCGGCGGGCCGGGCATCGGCGCCGTCGGGCCGGGAGCATTCGGCGGTCTGGCGCTGAACATGAGCGAGGCTGCCAAGGAAAAGCTGGCGCGGGACGGGTATGACCCCACGTATGGGGCGCGGCCGCTGAAGCGGCTGATTCAGCAGGAGATCGAGAACCCGCTGGCGCGGCGGATTCTGGCAGGCGAGTTCGCGGCCGGGGACACTATTTCCATCGATTCGAATGGCGAGACGTACTCGTTTTCAAAGGGATGATGCGGGGACGCGGCATTCTGTATAATCCGGCGCTTGGCACGGGCGGCAGAGGGCGCTGCCGGCGCACCGATGTGCCGGATGCAGGCAGCAATTTACGAGTTTCGTCGTGCAACCTGAGAATTCCACGACCGGTGATTCGCATGTGACTCGGACCAATTCTCCCGCGTGGCGGGCGGAGGAGGAATTTGGCTTCGACATGAGCATGGTCGAGGACCGCCTTGCGGCGACGCCGGCCGAGCGGCTGGAGCGGAATGAACGTGCGCGGCAAGCCATCTTGATGATCCGGGCCGCCGGCGTGGCATATTATGGATTCGATCCTCGCGATCCTGAAGCGCCTGCATGAGCAGAAGGTCGAGTTCGTCATCGTGGGCGGCGTGGCCGGCGTGCTGCACGGGTCGTCGCTGGTCACGGAGGACCTGGACATCTGCGCGCCGCTGACGCCGGAAAACCTGTCGCGCATTCTTGCAGCATTGGAGCCGCTTCATCCGCGCTGGCGAATGCCGCCGCATAAACCGACGATACCTCGGGAACCTGAAAAGCTCGCCGGCTATCGCCACCTGTACCTGCTGACCGATGCGGGTGTGGTCAATGTCCTCAGCGAGATCACCGGCCTGGGCGAATACTCGGCAATACGAAATCGCACCATTCCGGCCAATCTGCCAGGCATTGAGTGTCGCGTGATAGACATTGAATCGCTCATTACCGCAAAGCGCGCACTCGGGCGTCCAAAGGATCTGCAAAGTGCGGCCGAACTGGAGGCAATACGTGAGAAAATTAATGGTAAGCGGCCCTGACAAGCCCGAACGTGCTGAGATTCGAGCCAGGCGTCACCGCTGACACAGCAGTGGCACCCTTTTCTCCTGATCCCTTTTTCCTGTTCCCTGTTCCCTGATCCTTATCCCACGTTCCTTCAATCTCACCATGTCCGAAGTCTATATCAGCACCGACATCGAAACCGACGGACCCATCCCGGGGCCCAATTCCATGCTGAGCTTCGGCTCGGCGGCCTTCGTGCCGGGGCGGGGCATGATCGGCACGTTTTCTGCCAACCTCGTGACACTTCCCGGCGCGCAGGGCGACGCGAAGACGATGGCGTGGTGGGCCACGCAGCCCGAGGCGTGGGAGGCATGCCGCCGCGACACGCGCGAGCCGGCCGTCGTCATGCCCGAATACGTGGCGTGGATCCGCTCGCTGCCGGGCCGGCCGGTCTTCGCCGCCTATCCGGCGGGCTACGACTTTCTCTTCGTCTATTGGTATCTCATTCGCTTCGCGGGCGAGAGCCCGTTCTCGTTCAGCGCGCTGGATATCAAGAGCTACGCCATGGCGATGATGGGCTGCGAGTATCGCGCGGCAACGAAGCGCAACATGCCAAAACACTGGTTCAGCAACATACCGCACACGCACGTGGCACTGGACGACGCGATCGGCCAGGGCGTGTTGCTGATGAACATGATGGAGGAGAACCTGCGCCGCCGGGGAGGCTCCAGCCCGGACGCATGAGTCCGCAGTGTGCGGAAGAATCAGCCCGTGCTCTGCATCGCCGCCGCCAGTCCATTGATGCTCAGAAAGAGCGATGGCCTTAACGCCTCGCGTCCGGCCGCTTCCGAATCGTGATAGCGGTGCATCAGCTCGAGTTGCAGGACGTTGATCACGTCGGTGTATGGGTTGCGCGCATCGATCGCCGCTTGAATCACCTTGTTATTATTCAATAGCCGCGACTGACCGGTGATATCTAGAATGGCCCTCTCGGTCCTCGCGAACTCTTCTGCAATGCTCTGGTGCTGCGGGCTCGACGGATCGCCGTACATTGCCGCCGCCGGCAGGCGGGCGCGGGCCATCTCCTGCTGTGCGTTGTCGATCAGCGTGCGGAAGAAATTCCACGAGCGATACAGCTCGCGCATGTGTGACATGGCGTTGGCATCACTTGCGCACATGGCTGCCATGGCCGAACCCACGCCATACCAGCCCGGCACCACATAGCGCGTCTGTGTCCACGCGAACACCCAGGGAATGGCTCGCACCGTGTCCAGGTCCACCTGAGCGCCGCCGCGGGCCACCGGCCGCGAGGCAATCGGCAGCTCGCTGATATGCTCGATCGGGGTGCCGCGGGCATACCACGGCCAGAAATCCGAATGGCGCACAAGTTCGCGGTACGCCTGCATCGACGCCTGTGCGAGCAAATCCATGTGCTCGTGGAACTGCTCCTGCGCATCGCCACCACCCGGCCCGGATGCGAAACTGGCATCGGCGGTGGTGACGATCATTGCATTGACGATCTGTTCGAGATGCCGGCGGGCAATGCCGGACATGGCATAGCGAAAGGTGATGACTTCGCCCTGCTCGGTGAAACGGACGCGTCCGTTGCGGGCATTGTGCGGCGCGGCCAGAAGCGCGCGATTGGCCCGCCCGCCGCCGCGGCCAATCGTGCCGCCGCGGCCGTGAAACAGGCGAAGTTCGACGCCATGCCGGCCGCATACGTCGGCCAGCTGCGCCTGCGCCTTGTGCAGGCCCCAGTTCGACATCCAGTACCCGCCATCCTTGTTGCTGTCCGAGTAGCCGAGCATGATTTCCTGAAAGTCGCCGCGGGCCTGAAGATGGAGGCGGTACATGGGGTCCGCGAACAAGGCCGACATCATGTCCGGGCCGCGCTCCAGGTCGTCGACGGTTTCGAGCAGCGGAACGAGGTCCAGCGGCGTCTCAACGCGTCCGCCGTCGTAACGCCACAGGCCGGCTTCCTTCATGAGCACCAGCACGGCAAGCAGATCGCTCACGGAATGTGTCATGCTGATGACATAGCCGCCAACGGCGCCGGGCGCGTTCGTCGCGGTCTCGCGCACGAGATTAAGCGTGTCGAGGAGGTCGCGCGTTGCATCGGACACGGTGGCGCCGGCGGGCACCAGGGGCCGCGGGCTGGCAAGTTCACGATGCAGAATCTCGATCTTCTCGGCCAGGGGCCGCTCGAGATAGTCCTCGCACACGCGGGCCAGCCGAAGCAGTTCGGCCAGCGACTCGGCATGCACCTGGCTGTGCTGGCGGATGTCGAGGGCCGCAAGGTGAAAGCCAAATGTCCGGGCACGCACGATCAGATCAAACAGGCGGCCGTCGGTGGCGACCAGCTCGAGACCGCATTGAGTCAGTGCGGCGGAAATCAGTTCCAGATCGGCAACGAATGCGGCCGCGGAATACGCCGCCGGCGTCTGGCGGGCTGCGTTCAGACGGGCCGCAAGCTGCGCCACGCGCGTGCGAAACGGCTCGTGGGCGACGGCGTGCCCATCGCGATCTTCGATCGGATAGGCCTCCCAATCTTGCTCGATGGCCGCTTCCAGCGCCGGCGGCACCTGTACGCGCCGGCGCGATATCGACAGTTCGCTCCAGAGGGCGGCAAGTTCAGCGGCGTACAGATCGAGGGCTGCGAACCTCAACTCGGCAAACGTCTCCCGCGTGACGGCAGCCGTGACCCGCGGATTACCATCCCGATCACCGCCGATCCAGGTTCGATATCGCATGAGGGTCGGCAAGGATGGCGCTTTTCCGAAGTAGTCGCGCAGGGCCTTGTGCAGATCGCGGTACAGAAGAGGAATGGCCTCCCATACGGCGCTCCGAAGGAAGTACAGGCCCTGCCGCACCTCTTCGATCACCCGCGGCCGCTCGACTCGCAACTCGTCGGTTACGAACATGAGGTGCACATCGCGCCGGATGCGATTGGCGATCTGGAGCCGCTCGTATTCGGAGAGCCGCGGATCGTGCGACTCGATCAGGGTCTCGGCAATGCGCCGCTGGCGCCGCAGCACGGCCTGCCGCCGCGCCTCGGTTGGATGGGCGGTGAAGGTCGGCTGGATGTCGAGCCGGCCCAGTACATCCATGACCTGCTCAAGAGATAGGCCGCGAGACTTCAGTGCGTGCACGGCTTCGGCGATCGACTCGGAACGGGGCTGGTCGGGCGTCATCCTTCGCTCGCGCTCGAGGTTGACGCGTGCGATTTCGACCTGCTCGGCCTTGTTGACGAGGTGAAAGTGAATGGTGAGGGCTTTGAGCAAATCATGTATCTGGGCCGGGCTCATGTCGGCGGCGCGGCTTCGAACCCGGGCGAAGGCAGCATCGGAGGTGGTGTCCGCCTGGCGGCACTGCTCGACCAATTCCCGCAGTGACCGTGCGGCGGCAGGGCCGCAATGTTGCGCATACACGTCCGCCAGGATTCGCGACAGCAGCTCGATATCCTGCTTCAGGCTTGATGATGCCACGGCTTGCTCCCTGCAGTCGAGAAGTCGCGGCCGAGTATAACCTG
>CAYOZN010000014.1:0-68625 GCA_964408455.1 uncultured Planctomycetaceae bacterium | reverse complement strand
GATGATGCCACGGCTTGCTCCCTGCAGTCGAGAAGTCGCGGCCGAGTATAACCTGTTTCTGGCGGGACGGGCGATGAATCGGATCGGAATGGCGGCGGCGACTGCATTCCTCACACGCCGCCGCTGTTGCCGGTAGATTGCGCTTTCGTTAACTGGTCAGCAGGACGGCGACAAAGGGCCCGATGTCGCCTTCGTCGGCGGCAACATTGACATCCTTATCCGCGGAACAGGCTGCCACCGGGCTCGCCGCGACACCGATCACGACATCCACGAAGCCCTGGATGCCAGCGCCGTCGACCAGCGTCTTGCCGTTGACATCGCCCTGCTCGACGAACGGCACGAGCTACAATCCCACCAGCGCTTCATCGCGGGACTCGTAGTTAGTTTGGAAGGGACGCACCCTGCCTCACTTATCCTTGCGCCGGCTCGGGAGTCGCTGGGCGGCTCTGGAGGTGACATGTGCCAGCCCCACGAGGTAGAAGGCGATGAGGAAACTGCCGACTAGCAAAGTCAAGCCATAGATCAGCAGGCTGCTTTCTACATCAAACAACAATCCCTCCGGCAAGAGGAAAAGCACCAGGGGAAGACTTGATAAAGACTCGGTGTGCGTGATCCTGGCGTATGCGAGGTAGGAAAACGCGCTCAGCCTCACGAAGGCAATGATCAAGCCGAGTATCAGGCAGTGCTTTGCGAACACAGGTAACGCTCTAACGACTCTTTGTGCCATGACCGCACGGCTCTTTTCCTACGAAGTCCCAAATCACTTTCACTTGCGATTCACTGATTCTGTAATGTCCCTTAGCTGGTCAGCAGCGCGGCGACGAAGGGCCCGATGTCGCCTTCGTCGGCGGCGCCACTGACATCCACATCCGCGGCACACGACGCCGCCGGGCCCGTTTCGCTGCCCAGTATGACATCCACGAATTTCTGAATGTCGGCGCCATTCACCAGGCCGTCCGCGTTCATGTCCCCCGGCTCCACGAACGGCACGAACGAGATACCGTGCGGCGGCGGCAGGGCGCAGACGGCCATGCGCATGTCGTCGCTGAAGACCATGCTGGAGGTCGAGGACTGGATCGGCGTCTCGTCCGCGTCGGGTCCGGGACGCGCTCCATGAGATTAATCTAAATTTAGCCTTTCGAGTTTCTCGTCTCTTCACGCTTCTGTTCTTGAAGATGTCGCTCCTCATGACGTCGCTTCCAACGAAGCGCGCGTTTGGCTACCGCATCAAGATCCATAGCCAGATAGTGCTCGACGGTTTCCCGGATGCGGGCGTCCGAATCGTCCCGCAAGGAGATGATTGCAGTTCGAAGCTCTGCATCCCATTCATATCCACCGTCGGGCATGAACCGCACCATGTCTACACTGAACGCACGAAACAAGGATGCCAAAGCGACAAGTCGCACGTCCGCGTCCGAATGGGTCAGTGACTCAAGAAAAAAGTTGCGAGCGCTTGCGCGGGCTTTGCCGTACTCTCCTGCTGGCGCGTAACTATTGGCTTGATCGGCCTGAGCGATGAATACCGATATTTGCTCAATCAACACCTCATGCGCTTGTCCATCCAGCTTTTTTGCCGCCTCAAGTGCCCTCTCCAGGCCAGCGATATTAATCATTGCCCAGGCTGCAGACCTCTGCAGTTCTATGCCCGCGCTGCCATCAAAAACAATCTTCTCAATTGAAGGCAGTGCGGCACGCGCGACGGGCCCCCACGCGGCAATCTTCTGCAAAGCTTGACGCCTGTCGATTTCGGCGAGCGTGTTTTCGTTGATTCCTTTAACAAGCGGTTGCAGTTGTGATTTAATTGTCGATTGATCCAGCGACGCAGCGCATAGGCGCCGGATTTCCGCGGCGGGATCGTGAAGTCCTCGGATCAACTGCTCGTATCCCTCCTTGGACGTGGCGGCCTCATGATGAGAGAGCATTTCATACGCCAACAGGCGCGGCTCCCAAAGCCGCGTACTCGGCCCCGCAAGCGCCTCAACAATGGCCGGAATTGCGTGCTCGCTCGGAAGTTCTTTCAGCAGCTTCCGCGCCTCGCGCCTGCCATCTTCTCCTTCAACGGCCAGAGAGAATGCGCGATCGACTGACCGAGCTATCTCGCGTTCGTCCTGCACCGCGGGAGGTTCAGCTTTGGTGTCGAACGGTCGCACCAGGGTAATGCAGACTGTCAAGAGGATTAATATTCGTACAGTATGCATAATGAGATTACTCCTTTGATAAGGTTACAGCCCAGGAACTGACTGAAAGGTATCTAATGGCCAACCATTGAAGAACGCATCTGAATATTCATGATCGCCTGAACCGAACAGCGACGCCGGACCTTCACCTGTCACGCAGGGATCATGTGTGTAGATTTGGACGCCGTTAATGTACATTTCGTGCCAGGGGAAGCCATCGTGTTCCCCGGACGCGATTCTGAAGTCCATTGACCAAACTAGGTCATCTTGGCAGACTTGACTGAACTCTATCGTAAAATGCGCATCTACCCAAGGGGTCTACTTTGTCCGACAATGCAATCTCGCACTGTTGCCGAGCCTTCCGAGGTTGTCATGGTTCATTGGCCGATATGTACAGCCATCCGAACCACGGCACGCCGTCGCCGCACGCTTCGGCAAACGGCACCTCCATCGTCCCAGACGGGCTCGGCCCCAGCCGCCCGCCATCCGGTCCATAGACGACGAAGTGCAGATGCGGAAGCGTGGAGTTGCCGGTGTTGCCGGAGAGGCCAATGATCTGCCCGCGCGAGACGACGTCGCCGACGGCGACCAGCACGCCGTCGTGCTTGAGGTGCGCATAGGCGGCGCGGGTGCCATCGTCGTGCGTGATCTCGATGAAATTGGCGAACTGACAGCATGCGCAGTCGGGCGTGTACCAGCAACTGCAATCGGGGCAGGTGGACCGCGCACGCGTGACGGTGCCGCCGCGGGCGGCGACGATGGGTGTGCCCTCGGGCATTTCGAAATCGAGCTCGTATTCGTGACCGAAGGGGCCGAAGTGGCCCTGGACCATGACGTGTGCCGTGCCGGCGGCATAGGGGAGGTAGTACGGCGTGTCGTCGTGATAGACGCCGGGCGGGCAGCAGCCGACAAGCGCGACGAAAGCCGCAACGAAGACCTCGCCAATCAAGCAGACCTGGTTCCAGCGAAACGGCAGGAATCGAAGAATTGCACACCTCAGCGTCTGCTGCGCAGTGACTGCGTGTAGTAACGGAGGACCATACCCATATTACGATTCAGGCGATCTACGCGCCAGTTGTTCCAACGCGTTGATCGCGCTCGCCAGCGCCCGGCGATCGATGGCGGCAATCCGCGTCAGATCGGCCGCCAGCATCTCGACGCGGCGGCTGCGCCCCTCTTTCAACAGGCGGACCGCCTTCGCCGTCGCGTGCAGCCGCACCGCCCGGCCGTCGGCCGGATCGGCCTCGCGGCGGAGCAGGCCCGCATTCTCAAGCTCCTGCACCAGCCGCGTCATGCTCGGCGGCCGCACCTGCTCGGCCGCCGCCAGGTCCTTCAGCGAGCAGGGACCGCCGAAGACCAGGACCGACAGGGCCGACAGCCTGGGGGCCGACAGGCCGGCGGCCTCATCCACCCGGCGGAGGCGGCGCAGCAGGTGGATAGCGGCCGAATGCAGCCGATCGGCCAGATCCCGGTCGGCGGCGGTCACGCGCGATTTTCTTGCACTCCTGGGCATGGCGGTATATATTTAGTTAGCGCATCTAACTATAGGCCGCGGATTTCGCGGCCGTCTCAACCGGTTTCTTGACCGGAACAGGAGGCCCGTTATGGATCATTCCACCGCTTCGCCCATCCGCAAAGTGGGCGTAATCCTGCTGGGCGCCATCGACGTGGCGCGATCGACCACATTCTACCGTGACGTGCTGGGCTTGTCGGTGCAGTTTACGAGCGAGGCCTTCGCCTTTCTCGACGCTGGCGGCGTGACAATCGGCCTCAGCCGCGAACTGGCCAAGTCGCGGCAACCCATCGCAGGCGCAAGCGAAGTCGTATTCGCCGTGGACGACGTGCGGGCGGCACACGCGGCATTGAAAGAGCGCGGGCTGGCATTCATCAACGAGCCGAGGCAGGTGACGGCGAATGAATGGGCGGCAAATTTCAATGACCCCGACGGGCACGCGCTGTCCATCTTCGGACCGCCTGGCGCGTGATGGCGATTGCCTGGTCATGCGCTCCTGGCGGCCTCGAACGACTCTCGCGTCTTCTTTCGCTGAAAGGGAACGCGGCTCTCCAGAATGCGGACAAATGCGTCATAATCCCCGCCGCACAGAGACCTGTGAGGAATAAACTGCGCGGACTTCGGATCCACGAAGATGACCAAACAGTCGAACAATTCGAACGCCCGCACGATCGCCGACCACTCTACGCGCTTTTCAATCGTCTTATGCCTGATGACGATACCTTTATCGTTGGTGCCAATCTCGTACTCGCCCACAGCCTCTCTAAAGCCGCCGTCAGCCGCCTTCTTTCGTAGTTTTCCAGTGGCCTTGTCACGCGTTGAGTGACGACCCGTATACAGCCTGACTACGACCGACACCAGGACGACAGCGGCAGTGATCGCGATGTTTCTCTCAAAGTTCTTCAGCCAGAGCGCGATCCCCAGAATTGAAGTCACAACGAACAGTACACACAGGTCTATCTTCAGAATTCCGTTTCTGATGCGCGGGTCGATTTCAAAAACCAGCCGACCGGCGGCGACAATGTCGTGTTCATCGAAGTTGTAGCGGATGAAAGGCCATTCCGCCGTAGCGCTTTCGGCCTCCCCCGCCACGGCCAAATGTCCATTTTGCATTCTGCACTCAGCATTTCGCATTAACCCACCGCCACCCCGCTCAGCCGCGCCGGATTCACAATCCCCCGCAAATCCCCGCTGTTCAGCACCCGAATATCGGCAATCCCGTACTTCATCATCGCCAGCCGCGTCAGTCCAAGTCCAAAGGCGAAGCCGGTGTATTCGTGCGGATCGATGCCGCCGTGTCGCAGCACATTCGGGTGCACCATCCCCGACGGCATCACTTCCACCCAGCCGCTGCGCTTACACGTCGGGCAGCCGCTGCCGCCGCAGATCTCGCAGTTCATGTCCAGCTCGAACCCAGGCTCGACGAACGGGAAGAAGCCGGGGCGAAGGCGCACCTTGACTTCGCGATGAAACACCTCGCGCAGCACCAGCTTCATGAAGGCGATCAGGTGGGCGATCGAGATGTCGCGATCGATCAGCAGCCCCTCGACCTGGAAGAACGTGTTCTCGTGCGAGGCGTCAATCGCCTCGTAGCGGAAGCATCGCCCGGGGGCGATGACGCGGATGGGCGGGCCGAAGCGCTTCATCGCGCGTACCTGACACGGGCTGGTGTGCGTGCGCAGGAGCCAGCCGTTCGTCAGCCAGAAGGTATCCTGCGTGTCGCGCGCGGGATGATCCGCCGGGATGTTGAGGGCCTCGAAGTTGTAGTACTCCGTCTCCATCTCCGGACCGCCGACAATGGAGAAGCCCAGCCCGGTGAAGACGCGCTCCACTTCGCGCTGCACGGCCGTGACGGGGTGCAGGCTGCCGCGCCGGGTGAGCGGGGGCGGAAGTGTCACATCAAAGGCAGCGGCCTTCTGTTTCTCGCCCGCGAGATCGGCCTGCCGCAGGCGCTGCTGGGCGGCGGCGAACAGTTCCTCGACGGCCTTTTTGGTTGCGTTGATGGCCTGTCCGGCCGCGCCGCGCTGATCGGGCGCGAACTGTTTGATGGCCTTCAGCGCTTCGGCCAGCGGCCCCTTGGCGATTCTCGATTCGGCCGAGCGCAGCGCATCGACCGATGCCGCGTCGCGCGCGGCCGATTCCGCCTCGCGCCGAATGGCTGCAAGCTGGTTCTGTAGCTGTTCCAAGTCCATGCATCACTCCTGGCGAATGCATATGTACAACGCAGGTTGCAGGCCGGCAAGGGCAACCGCGGCGTTGCTCGCGGCGGTGTTTCGATTATGTTTCCGCGGCTGGCATTCACAGGCAGATCCCGTTCATGAACCGCACTACGTATTTCTACGTCGGCATGCTCGCGGTCGGCGGCATCACGCTCTGGTTGACGCTTTCGATGTCAGCTTCAATGCAGGCGCCGCCGGATATCTCCGGCCAATGGGTCCTGTCGCCAGCAAACATGCCTGGCAATCTCACCGAACTTCGCATCGAGCAGTCCGGCAGGTACGCGCGTGTCGGGTGGACCGGGGGACCGGCCGCTGACTACGACCTGGCGGCGGTGTCGGAATCGCCCGACGCCGTCCATATCGAGCTTCGCGGCGAAGCCGATTCGTTCGCTTTCACGTTGGCACCCGGGCAGGAGACGGCGGACATCCGTCACCGGGCGCGCGACGGACCCGAGCGCGAATATGTCGGCCGTCGCGAATCGCGCGAGACGGCAGGACGCGAGACCGGTGCAACCACGACGGGAGCGCGCCGGAAGTCCGCCCACAACCTGGTGCTGGTGCTCCTTGCGCAGATTGCGGTCATACTGGCCGCCTGTCAGCTTGCCGGCAGACTCTTTGAGCGCATCCACCAGCCGCGGGTGATGGGCGAGATGGTGGCCGGCGTCATGCTGGGGCCGAGCCTGCTCGGCTGGTTCTGGCCCGAGGCCTGGCACACGCTGTTTCCCACCGGTTCGACGCAGTTTCTCCAACTGTTCAGCCAGATCGGCGTGATCTTTTTTCTGTTTCTGATCGGCCTCGAGCTCGATCCCCGGCTGCTTTCGAACCGCGGCCAGGCCGCCGTTGTCGTCAGTCATGCCAGCATTGTGGCTCCGCTTCTTCTGGGCTCGGTACTCACAATCTATCTTTATCCGCAGCTCTTCAACGATTCCCCGCAGATGCGCTTCAGCTCCGTGGCATTGTTCATGGGCGCCGCCATGAGCGTCACGGCGTTTCCCGTGCTGGCCCGAATCCTGACCGAGCGAAACCTGCACAAAACGCCGGTGGGCGCCGTCGCCATCACCTGCGCCGCGCTGGCCGACGTGACCGCGTGGTGCATGCTGGCCTTCGTGGTTGGTTTTGCCCAGGCGCGCGGCATCGGCCCCGCACTCGTCACCGCCGCCCTGTCGGTGGTCTATGTCGCGACCATGCTGATCTTTGTGCGGCCACTGCTCATCCGGCTCGACCGGGTGCGGGAACGGCAGGGCACGCTGACGACCGGCGTGATCGGCACCATCTTTCTTCTGGTCCTGGCCAGTGCCTATGCGACGGAGGCCATCGGCATCCACGCGTTGTTCGGCGCGTTCCTGATGGGCGCGATCATGCCCAAGGGCACTCAGTTCGTACGCGAGCTGGGGCACAAGATCGAGGACTTCACCGTCGTATTGCTCCTGCCGATCTTTTTCGCCCATACCGGGCTGCACACGCAAATCGGCCTGCTGAACTCGACTCGCCTGTGGGGGCTGACCGGGCTGATCATCCTGGCGGCATGCGCCGGCAAGTTTGGCGGCTCGGCCCTGGCATCGCGCATCTGCGGCATGAATTGGCGCGAATCGGCGGCCATCGGCATCCTGATGAATACCCGCGGACTGATGGAGCTGGTCATCCTCAGCATCGGCCGCGAGCTCGGCGTCATCTCCGATGCGGTGTTCGCCATGATGGTCATCATGGCAATCGTGACCACCTTCCTCACGACGCCGCTGCTCAACTGGGTCTATCCCGAGCGGATGTTGCATGCGGTGCGGCGCAGGCCCGCGGGCCGTGAGACATTCGTCCTGGTGCTTCCGGTCTCGCTGCCGCGCAGCGTCAAACCTCTCATCCGAATCGCGGACGTGATCACCGGACCGGACGACGAACGGCGCGCCATCATCGGCCTGCACCTGCGAAGGGCACGGGAGCAGGAAGCCTATCGCGCGGCATTCAACGACGAAAGTGCCGAAGATAAGGCACCGCTCAACGCGCTGATGGAGGCGGCCGTCGCCCAGAATGTGCCGGTCGAGCCGGTGTCCTTCGTCACGCGCGAGCCAGCCGCCGATATCGCCCGCGTCGCCGAAGAGCAGGGGGCGCGGCTGGTGCTGATGGGCTTTCACAATCCCGTCCTCGGGCAGGCATTCCTCGGCGGCACCGTGCATCGCGTGCTCGAGCTGGCGCGCACCGACGTGGCGATCTTCATCGACCGCGGCCTCCACGAAAAACCGCGGAGCATCCTGGTGCCCTACATGGGCAGCCCCCACGACCGGTTGGCCCTGGATATCGCCGGACGCATGGGACGCCATTCGGAGGCGTCCGTAACGATGCTGCACGTGACGCGGCCGGATCGTGCGGGTGGGCCGGATGCCTCCGGAGAACTGCGGCAGCGCGTTCTGGACGACCGGAGCTACGCCGATCCGACACAGCGCGCCCCGGTGCACTTCAAGGTGATCGCGCACGACGATCCGATCGCGGCCGTACTCGAGCATGCCAAGTCGTTCGACCTGGTGGTCATCGGCGTCGCGGAAGAATGGGGATTGACGTCACACCTCTTCGGCTGGCGCGCGGAACGGATCGCGCGGGATTGCCCCAGTTCGCTTTTGATCATGCGCAAGCACGTGGGCGAGCCGGGGACCGGGCCGGCCCCGGCGGGATCGGCTGCGTCGCCGGGGGGCGGGGAGCGACCGCCGCAACCAGCGGCCGAGACAGGGTTTTGAAAACGTGGAGGGATCTTGCGCGAAAAATAAAGGGGCGCAACGCCACGCGTCCGCCGCAGCAGGCATGAATAGCTGGCCGCGGCTCGCGCGACCTGCTACGATTTGTACTCCTTGCGACTGTTGCCATGATTCTGCGGCTCCTGCTGACCACGATGATGCTGATGCCCGCCCTGCCCTCGCAGCGGGAGTGCAAGGGTTGCGCCGGCACGATGCCGGATGAGTGCGGCGCCAGGATCGGTGCGTGCTCCGAGAGTGGCGCCGCGATCGAGGCAAGCTGCCGCCCCGCGACAGATGCGGAATGCGCCGGGCTGGTCGAGCCGCCGCCGGGGAGCGTCTATTGTGCCGTCATAATCTCATGCGACACGTCTGACGCATGCGATACGAAGGCGACAGGTCACGAGCAACTGTGTTGCGAGGCGCTTCCCGCCCGGCCTGCGACATCCTCTTCATGTTGCAGAATCGAGCCGGTGGAAGCCCCGCCCACGTGCGACGGCCACTGCGGCCTGGCAGGATGCGAAGGCGAGCCGCGCGGTTCAGCATTGCCGGCAGAGCCGGATGGCGGCTTGTCCGACGCCGATGCGCGCCAGCCATCGCAATGCTGTGTGGTGATCCTGCCGTGCGAATGGTGCGCCTGCTGCCCGCTGCGAACGCCGCGTCCGCCGGAGTCGCGGCAGACGGTCGCCGTCACGCGAGCCCCCTCTGAAAGAGTGACGCTGCCCAACGATGAGCAAGTCGCGGCGGACATCGAACCAATCACACTTTGTCGCCGGCCCGCTGCGGTAACGGCACTGCACTCGAGTGCCTGCGCCTCCCGCCAGGCGATGTTCTGCACCTGGCTTAAATGATTTGTCGAAATGCGCCAGCACCGCTGCGCGCACGCTGAATCTGCCTGATTTCCAATATGGTCGCATTGCGCTCGCGCAGACCGCGGGCCAACGCGCCACCTCACACGCACGCGCAAGTACCACCACTACCGCTCAGTGCGGCAGGGAGTGTCTTGCGCATGTCGCTAATCCGTGACTGAAAACAACTAATTTTGATAAGGATCTTTCCTTATGCGAATTCTCACGACAATCTGTTGTAGCACGCTTCTATTCTGTATCGCCGCTCCGGCCGGAGCGGCGGTTTCGGCGCTGAACATCGCACCCGAGACCCGTAACCATTCACGCGCCGAGTGCCGCTCGGAATGCGGCACAACCAGCGCCTGCTGTATGCAGGCTCCCCAGGCGGCGAAGACCAGCGCCAGGACAGTTGCAACCAGTTCGGAAGAGAATGGTGCAAGCCAGAACTGCGAGCAGGCCTGCCAAGAGGCCTGCGCCAGCGCCTGCCGCGAGGCACTGCGCCAGGCCTGCGGGGAGAAATGCGACGACGCATGCATCGAGCGCGTCGCCAGCCGCTGCGCCGAACTCTGTGCGAACCGCTGCGCTGCCAATTGCGCCAGTCAACGCCCTGTCGGGAAGACGGCCTCAACGTGTTCAGATGCCTGTCAAAGCGCCTGCCGTGAAGCCCTGAGCCAGGCTTGCGGCGAGTCCTGCGATGAAGCCTGCGTTCGCACCTGTGCAGCGACATGCGCTTCTGCCTGTTCCACCAATTCCGCCAGTTGCGACGGAAAAGCCGCCTGCGGAGCGGTCACCGGCACAGCGGTGAGCGCCTGCGGCATGAAGCGCGGCGCGGCCGATGCGGTGTGCCGTGGCCATGCCTGCTGCGATTCCTCATCGTCGCGGAGAAGTGGCAGTCACTCCTGCTGCGGCGAGATGGCCGGCGCGCGGGCGACGAATTGCGGCGTCGCGACGTGCGCGACGGCCCGTGCCTGCTGCGGCGTCGGTGGTGGTGCTGGCTGCCAGCCGGCCGCAGTAGCGAGGTGCAGCGCACAATGCAATGCGGTGCGCACACCGTGCGGAATCGGATGCGCGGTCGCCCGTCGACAGCGGTCCTGCACGACAATGTGTCGCCAGATGACCAACTGTTCGACGGACAGGGCGAGTTGCTGCCAGGCTCGAACGCCGGCGGCAGCGTCGTGTCAAGCTGGCCCACATGCGTGCCGGTGCAGCGTGACGCGGGCAACGCCGGCTTGCAGTGCCGACGGCATTGCAGCCTGTCACTGATCCCGGTGTGACGACAGAGAATCAGCGGCCGGGCCTGCGTTCCGATATGGAACCAGGCCCGGCCGTGCTATTTGGTGGCTTTCGCCGCCTGACTGCTTTCGCCCGGACCGCCACCCGAATCCGACGGCATTTTCACTTCCGAGAGCATGCATGTGCCAGTTGCACAGTGTTTTTGAAAGCATGCGCAAGTATTGGCCCGATCTCGTTTCACAGAGTAGGTTTTTGAGAGATCGCCGGTCCTGCGTAAACGCGGGGCGTTACGGCGGCGAGGGCAATTGGCATGACATCGGCAGCGGCGCGCAAACTCGTGGTGCCCGGCGGGAGCGGCTTTCTGGGCCGAATCATTGCGGCATGGTTTGCGCAGCGCGGCTGGAGCGTGGTGATTCTCAGCCGGTCGGCACCGCCGCAGCGCGCCACGATCGGCGACGTGCGCACGATCGCGTGGGACGGGCGGACGCCGGGCGATTGGTCCCAGGAAATAAATGGCGCCGACGTCGTGCTGAACCTCGCCGGCCGCTCGGTCAATTGCCGCTACACGCGCGCCAACCGGCGTGCGATGATGAACTCGCGCGTCGAATCCACTCGCGTGCTCGGGCAGGTCATCGCGGCCTGCGAGAATCCGCCGCGGGTTTGGCTCAATTCCAGCACCGCCACCATCTACCGCCATTCGTACGACAAGGACATGGACGAGGCGACGGGCGTCATCGGCGCGACACGGGAGGCGAAGGACGCCTTCTCCATCGAGATCGCCACGGCCTGGGAGCGGGAGTTCGACGCGGCGCGCGTGCCGCAGACGCGGAAGGTCGCGCTGCGTACCGCAATGGTCCTCGCACCGGGCGACGGCGGCGTGGCGGCGGTCTTAACGCGGCTGGTGCGGCTGGGTCTCGGCGGCCGGATGGGCCACGGACGGCAGTATGTATCGTGGATTCACGAAGTGGACTTCTGCCGCGCGATCGAGTGGCTCATCGACAGCGGCGAGAACGCGCCGGCGGGCGAACCGGGCGCAGGCGGCGTTAACCTGAATGGCCCCCTGTCGGGCGCGGTGAATGTCGCGTCACCAAATCCGCTGCCGAACGCCAACATGATGCGCATTCTGCGCAATAACCTCGGGCGGAGAGTTGGTTTGCCGGCGACGCGCTGGATGCTGGAGATCGGCGCATTCTTCCTGCGCACCGAGACCGAACTGATCATCAAGAGCCGGCGGGTCGTCCCCGGCCGGCTCTTGAGTCACGGCTTTGTATTTCAATTTCCAGATTTCGAAGTCGCGGCGCGCGACGTGATCGCCCGCTTGACGCCGAACGCGGCCGGCACGCAATGATGTCAGTGAACGCGCTCTTTTGCACCCTTGTCGGACCCGCTGGGAAGCACGGCCCCGGACTGCTGCGACGTGCGCACCAACTCGGCCGGCTGACGGGCTGACTTGTCCATCAGCAGATTGTCGTAGATCAGACCCGCCAGCACGCCGCCGGCGATCGGGCCGACCCAATAGACCCACTGCTGCGACCAGAAGGTCGTCATGCCGCCCTTTACGGCGGCCACGATGCCGGTCCCGAAGTAGCGGGCAGGATTGAGCGCCGCGCCGGTCAGCGGACCGGCGAGGAAGATGCAGGCACAGAGTGTCATGCCGATGCCGAAACCGCCGATCTTGTGGGCTCGCGGATCGGCGGCGGTGCCGAAGACGGCGAAGACGAGCAGGAAGGTGGTGAACACCTCGACCAGGGCGGCGGTGGTAGCGCTGATCTTGGTGAATGTCGGCGTGCCGAGCGCGGCCGAGCTGATGACGCTGGCACCGCCGGACCCGCTGAGACCGGGTACCGCCTCCGTCATAAGCCCATCGTAGATGAGAAACAGCAACGCGCCGGCGGCGACGCCACCGATGAGCTGCGAAGCGACGTAGCCGATGGCATCGCCGATCGAGATTCGCCGCGTTACCAGCATCGCCGCCGTCACGGCCGGATTGAGATGGCCGCCGGAGACGTTCATTGTGGCGCTGATGCCGATTGACAGGATTAAACCGTGAGCCAGCGCGATGCCGACCAGGTCCGCGCCGCCGAGATAGCCCTTCCAGGTGGCGGTGCAGATCGCACCTGCGCCGACGAAACACAGTGCAAATGTTCCGATGGCCTCGGCAACGTACTTTGACGCCTGAGACATGAATCGAGCTCCTTTGCGGGCAAGAGGTGAAGACCGGCACGGCCTGCCTAAATGCTTGCGGCCGACGGCGAGATAGTAACCCTGCGGAGGCTTTCCGAACAGTGTAGAGCGGGCATCTGTAGCAAAGCTCCCCGCGGTCTCAAACAACAATGATGAGCTAATTCCGATAATAGAGGCGTTCACTCATTCTTGTAGCGGTACGACGGACCAATGGGCAGTTTTTCCGAGTTGTCCCCGAGAAAGCGCGAACAATCAGGTCCGTTGTTTGCTATATAAGTTCTTATATAGTGTTGCCACATGTCGCTCGAATGCATATTACTGGGTCTGTTATGCCATGCTCGCTCGGGATACGACCTGAAGGCCGAGTTCGACGGCGGCGTGCGGCATTTCTGGCAGGCCAATCTCGCCCAGATCTATCCGACGCTGAAGCGGCTCGAGGCGAGGGGCCTGTTACGCAGCACGACGCGCCCGTCGGTGCGCGGGCCCGATCGGCGCGTGTACCGGACGACGGCCCGCGGCCGGACCGCCCTTGTCGAGTGGCTTTCGGGCGAGCCGGACGTCGGTGACGTTCGACTGACATTTCTGGCGCAGGTCTTCTTTTTAGGGGCCCTCAACGATCGGCGTGCGGCCATGCGGTTCATGCACCGCTTGCGAGAACAGCTCGATGCGCGACTGAAACAGCTGCGAACGATTGAAACTTCCTGGCGGGCGGCCGATCCGAAATACCCCGATGAGCTGGATGACAACGATTTCTTCGCCCAGTTCACGCTCGATCTGGGCCTGCGCACGGCCGAGTCGCGACTGAAGTGGTGTGACGACTGCATCAAACGCATAGAGCGGCGTCTGGCGAACCCGCCTTCCGGGAAAGACGAAGACGGTTCGGGAGAGTTGCAGGCCGACGTGTCCGGCGATCGTGTTTTGCGCACCGCTCCCCGCCGGCGATCACGACGTCAATCATAAAAGGAACCGACAATGCACGCCGTTCACAAGCTGATGCTGCAGGTCCACGTGGTCGCCGGATTCACGGCCCTGGTACTGTTCTGGATACCGGCGATCACACGCAAGGGCGGCCGGCTGCACGTGCGGAGCGGGTGGCTTTATGTCGCCGCGATGACGCTCGTCGTCATTACTGCGATGCTGTTGGCGCTGGGTTCCTTCGTCGCGCCACTGGCGGTCCGTGGCATCACCAGCCCCACGGCAAGTCAGCTCGAACTCGTTCCCATGTTTCGCAACTTTGCGACTTTTCTCCTGTATCTGGCCCTCGTTACCTTTTCCAGCGGCTGGCACGGACTGCGTGTGCTGCGATCAAAGCGCGACCCGGCGGAGTTGCGAACGCCATTTAATTATGCCATTCACGCGGCATGCATTATTGCAAGCGTCGTCGTCGTCATTCTCGGAATTGCGCAGAAGTCGATTATCCTGCTCGTTCTGAGCCCCATCGGTTTTATCGATGGCTTCGCGTTCTTCAAGCTCGTACGCAGGCCGTCTCCGGATCGCATGTACTGGTGGTTCGAGCACTTCGGGGCCATGATCGGCACGGGCATTGCAGCTCACACGGCATTCCTGGTGTTCGGCGCCTCGCGCCTGTGGCCGCAGCTTCATGCGGACGGGCCGATCGGCGTCATTCCCTGGATCGCGCCAACTGTCATCGGCATTGTCGCGGCGGCGTGGCTCGACAGGTATTACCGGCGGCGATTCGGAGCCGGTGTCGCAAATCTGGCGCCGTCACCTGCCGAACAGCCGGCGACGGCATCGTGACACACCAGCCAATGTGCAGCGGGCGCGGGCCGGAACCGGCCGCACGCCCGCCGTGTGGGTGAAGGCTGGCAGGGGCGCACGTATCTGCGCGCCCGTGGGACCTGCAGAAGTTAATCCGCCGTGTCTTTCGCGGAGCCGGCATCCTCCGCGAGCGGCTGGTAGCCCTCCGGCACCTCGATTGCGAACAGCTCCGCATCCAGCCGCGGGTTGTATCTGAAATTCTCTTCGACCAATTCCATTTCTCCCATACCGTTCGGCATCGGCACGATGTGTTCGCAGCGGGCCGGTGTCAACGCCTGGTCATCAATCCAATAACGATCGGTCCTCTCGACATCGCCGAAGGTTTCCGGCAGCGCCGCACGCGTTTCAAAGCCGCGGACGCGGCGCCCGCCGATTACTTTCACATCGAGTTGTTCGACGTGTTCGCTCTGTGGCAGAACCGCGAAGCCCTCGATCCAATGCTCCGGCGTCAGGTGCCAGCCGCCCTGCCGCTCTTCGCCCTCCTCGAAATTCACCAGGTTGTACTTCCGCGTGGGATAACTGATCCAGAGCCAGGTGTTTTCTTTGCGGTTGTAAATCTCCAGGGCAATCAATACGCCGTTCTGATACGTCTCCGTGCGAACGCCCAGCCCCTCCGCGAAATAGCGCTTGCCGGTGAGCGACATGACCGGTTGCGCGACGCCCGGCATCCGGCGGGTGGTCCGCGTGTCATATTCGATGGCATAGACCGAGCCGAGTTCATCGACCGCGCGTGCCAGCCACGATTGCGGGCTCGTCACCGGATCGGGCGGCGATTTATCGACATAGCCCTCCGGAATCTCCGGCTCGAACAGCCTGGCCGGCAGCGGTTCATCCCAGCGGAAGTCGTCGTAGATCTCCAAATATGCCCCGCGCGATTCGAGCCTCACCGGCAGGCGCGAGACGACATCGACCCAGATCGTAAGACGGCCGCTCTCGAACACGGCGGTCTCCCGGCCATCGAGCACTTCGGGATCCAACGTCCGCGCATTATCCGCCTCGCCGAGATTGAGCAACGATGCCGCCCAGCTTGCCGGCGTGAAGGCTGACATGCGCCGGCGATCGGCATCCGACATGGCAGTTCGCTCAAAGTGACCGGCCTCGCCCGGCTGGCCGTGTACGATCGTCAGCCACTCTCCGCGCCGCGGCAACATATACTCGGTCATGAAGAGGTTGCCATCGGCGCCGTACGTATCTTCGCGCTGACCGTACAGTTCGGATGCAAAGCTCTGCCGGGTATTGCAAAGCTTCTCGCCATCCGCGCCGATCTCGTACGTGGTCTGCCGCACGCTCACCGAAGCGACGCGCTCGATGCGCCGGGCCACATCGGCCCAGGCAACCGAGCCGGCCGACCAGAAAAAGCCGACGCCGGCGGCGAGCAACAACGCGGCGGCGATACCGGCCGCGCCAATGGGGTGCTTTGATAAAAGTCGCATGATCCTTCGTCCTTTCGAATTCGGCAGCATGCGGGGGCGCTGGCCGTCGGCCGTTGCGCCGCGCACCGCCGGGAGTTGTTCAACCAGTTTGTCACGCAGGCGATCGTGATCGACTGCGCGGTCGCAGTGAAGGAGGCGCAGTTCGGCATCGAGGGCAAGCGCGCTCTCCCGGTCGGCACCGCAGGCGTCGCACGCGTCGGCGTGCTGCTGCATGGCCGTGCGTTGCCGGTCATCCAGCAGGCCCATGCTGAAGAGAGACCAGTCGTCGAGAGACGGGCAGTTCACGGGAGCACCTCCTGCCGATCCAGTTTGGCCGCCAGCCGCCGCCGCGCCGTGGCGAGCACGTGATACAGGCCGGAGCGCGAGACATCGAGCAGGTGACACATCCGCTCGACGCCGAGGTCCTGCACGTAAAAGGCATGCAGGGCGAGGCGATCGCGTTCCGGCAGCTCCGCCAGCGCCGTCCGCAGCTGGCGGAAGCGCTCGGCCCGTTCGAGATCGGCGCCGGCGGTCGTCGCGGCCGCTTCTTCCATCGCGAATTCCGGCAGTGCGTCGCCCGCCGACCCGGGTCGGCGACGTTGCTTTTGCCATTCGCGACAGACATGCCGCGCGATGCCGACCAGCCACGCCGGGAAGCGACGCTGATCCTGAAGCGATTCCAGCCGCCGGTATGCCCGCAGGAACGTCTCCTGCGCCAGATCGGCGGCCGCATGCGCATCGGCCGCCTGGCCCTGGCACACGGCGCGCACCAGCCGCGCGTACCGGTCATAGAGCAGGGCGAACGCCTGGCGATCGCCCTGCCGGGCGGCCTGCACCAGTTCCTGATCGGATCGATCCACCAGGACTCCCCGAACGAGGCTCGCGAGAGATCGCGAACGTCATTGATCAAGTGGCGGCAGGGGCAATTTCGTCCAGCAGAATTCTCGGCAATGTTGAATTTCTTCCAATCGCAAATGCCCCGGCCGCGGCTGTCGGTCCCTGTTCAAGCGATTGCGTCGGCATGCGAAAAGAATGTGCCTTCCCGCGCGTCATCATACCGCGTGGCGCGACAGGCACTGGCATACCGGCGCAGGTAGAATGAGAGAATGAATACTCGCACTGCTACACCCGCCGATGTTCCAACCATCCTCGGCTTCATTCGCGAGCTCGCCGAGTACGAGCGGGCCCCGCACGAAGTTGTCGCAACTGAGGACATGATCCGGCAGCACCTGTTTGAACCGGCGGACGGCAGGTGGGCAGTGGCAGAGGCGCTGATCGGAGAGCTGGACGGCGAACCGCGCGGCTTTGCGCTGTATTTCACGAATTTTTCCACATGGCTCGGGCGGCCGGGAATCTACCTGGAAGACCTGTATGTCACGCCGGCGGCACGCAAGCAGGGCCTGGGGAGGGCGCTATTGGCGCACGTCGCGCGCATCGCCGTCGAGCGCGGCGCAGGTCGCCTGGATTGGGCCGTGCTGAATTGGAACACGCCGGCCATCGAGTTCTATCGTCGGCTGGGCGCCCGCGGCCTCGACGAGTGGCTGCCCTTCCGGCTCAGCGGCGAAGCGCTGCGGAAGCTCGCGAGCACCCACGGCTAAGCCGGCGAATCGATCGAGAAGGATGATACTCGCAAGCAGAAGCCGGCCGGCGCTTTGTCCCGCGCCGGCCCGGCCGGTACCATTGGCGGCCTGAACACGCCTCGTCGCCCACAATGGCGACGGAATCGCTCGATCCTGCGCTCAGGAGAATTGCCGCATGACACGCCATCGCCCTGCATCGATCAACTCGACATGCTTCAGTCCCGCCCGGCACGTGCACCACCCTCGCCAGCGAACCGCCGGCGCCCTTGGGATGTGCCTTCTGGTCGTCGCGCTGGCGGCCGGATGCCAGCCGACCGGCAGCTTCAAAATCACCGTCGTCCCGAAGGACCAGACGCTCGAGGAGACGGTCGTTTACAAGGACGACGGCCTGTTCCTTCCGCGCATCGCGATGATCGACGTCACCGGCATTCTGCTCAACGCCAACACGCCCGGCTTGATCTCCGAGGGCGAGCACATTGTGGCACTGACGCAGGAGAAGCTGGACAAGGCGGCGAAAGACGGGCGGGTCAAGGCGGTCGTGCTGCGAATCAACTCCCCGGGTGGATCGGTCACTGCGAGCGACATCATTTACGAGGAAATCCTTCGCTTCAAGCAGAAAACGAACAAGCCGGTCGTAGCCTTTTTCCAGGATGTCGCGGCCAGCGGCGGCTATTACCTGGCATGCGCGTCGGACGAAATCATCGCACAGAAGACGACCGTGACCGGTTCGATCGGGGTGATCATGCAGATGGTGGAGTTGACCGGCACCATGTCCAAGCTGGGAATTCGGACGGATGCCATCACCAGCGGCCCCATGAAAGACGCCGGGTCTCCTTTCCGCGAGATGACGCCGGCCGAGCGGGCATACTTCCAGTCGATGGTCGATGGCTTCTACGCAGCCTTCGTGGACGTGGTCTGCCAGGGCCGCCCGGGCTTGACCCGCGAACAAGTCCTAACCTTAGCAGACGGAAGGGTTTATCTCGCCAACGAAGCACTGGAGGCCGGGCTGATCGACCGCATCGGCACCATCCACGACGCCATCGACTGCGCCAAGAGCCGGGCAGGGATAAAACGGGCAAAAGTGGTCGCATACCATCGTGCCGACGACTGGACGCCGAACGTCTATGCCAAGTCGCCGGGTGAAACAGGCAATGTTACGCTGAACCTGCTTAACGTGCAGGTCCCGAATAGCTGGACATGCCGGCCACAGTTCATGTATATTTGGCATGTCAACGGTCTTGGCGCATCTGATGCGCAGACGCCCTAAGGGTATAACCCGTCGAGTCTTCCGGCATTCTGCCGTCTAGAATCACCTTGGGCGAAGACGCATCCTCAGGTTTTGGTGCGCCATTGGGTGTGGGTTATTCTAAGTTCCGCCCGGAGCGGTGTTCATGCCGCTGCGTCTGAAGTGTCCATCCTGTCGGCAGACCCTCGTTCTGGAAGACGTCTTCCGGGGCGCGCACTGCCGTTGCGCGCATTGCCGCACCATTATGCCGGTGCCCGCCGGCGACGCCCCGCGGCCGAACCGCCCCACCACGCGACCAGATGCCCCACCGCTGGCATCGCACACCCCACGGGCAAAACGGCCGGCGACCAGGCCCGCGACTTCCGCACAGACGTTTTACCACCGTAAATCATTCCGGGTCATCGCAGCGGCATTGGTGCTTGGCGCGGGCGCCCTTGGCGCGACGGTATGGACCCTGGCCAATCCGTCGGGTCGCGACGGGTCGGCGTCTGCTCGGAATGGCGGCACTGCCCCGCCGTCGCAGACCGATCCGGTCGATCGCAACCTGCTCGAATCGCGGCCGCACCCCATGCTCGCGGCCGATCCACTGCAGACATACTTCGGCGTACCGGTGAAGGGGGAAACGGTCGGCTACGTCGTCGATTGCGACAGCTCGATGGCCATCTATCTGGACGACGTGGCCTTCATCACGCGAAATGTGACCGAGACCATGCGCCAGGGCGGCAAACGATTTGGCATCGTTCAGGCGCTGGCCCGGGCCGACAGCGAATACGCATTGGAAGTCAGTGAACCATCACTCGACGTGGTCGGTGCCTGGACGACACTCCAGGGCTCGCTGGCCGGCGGCGATACGCGGCTGGCCGAGGCACTCGCCGTGACCGAGGGCTGGTACGCGGACCAGATCTTCCTCGTCCTCGCCAAGGAGCTCGATGATCGCGAGATCGCCCTGCTGCAACAGCACGCACTGCAAACGCGGGCCGTGACACACGTGATTGCCCTTGGCCGCGCTGCCGAGCTCAACCTGTCGGCGATTGCCGGTCCCACCGGCGGCCGCTACATCTCTGTGGACGACACCGTCTTTCGGGCGCTCGTCAACAACCACCGCCTCGTCGCCAACAAAGAAGAGCAAGGCGGCTGATGCCGGCGGCAATGTCCTTCCTCCGGGCACGCGCCGCCGCTGCTCGATTCGACACTTTTCACCGCAAAGCGCATTACTTTTTGAATTGATCGTGACAGGCCTGGCACGTCTGGCTCACCAGCCGCCGCGCATCCACTGCCGCCTTTTCGTCGCCCTTTTTCAGCGCGCGGGCAAGCGTGATGCTGTCTTCGGACATCTTGCGCGCAAAGGCGCGATACTGGCTGTCTTCTTGCTGATATTGATTGACGTTGGCAATCTCCGCCAGCAGCCACGCGGCCTTGGCGGCATCGCGGAACTTCTTGTCGGTAATCCCATCCGTGATCTCGCCGAACAGCTTATTCTGGCCTTCCATCATGTCGTGGACGTTCATGACCGGCTTGAAGCCCGCTGCGGCAAGTGTCTCCGCCGACTTGTCCGGCGCCGCCTGGGCGCGGGCCAGCAACGTCGCCGACACGATCACCGTACCCGCCACGACCATTGCCACCGACGCGTTGAAATTCGCCTTCATGTCCTCACTCCTGTCGCAACCTTCTGCCGCCTGCACTGCGCAGGCGCTCCGTACACTCGAACTGACTTCTGCCTCGCGCGGAAATATGCCGCGCAATCCGTGCATCCGCGCCCGGCGGAGATAGAATACTGCAATTCGGCATCGCGCTCCATTTTCGGCACGCGCGGTTGAACGCGAAGCCCAGATTGAACGCCGGCGCGAACACGCCGACAGGCCCGCGCGCCGCTGTTACTGCCGTCGTTGCCCTGCATATGAAGAGCCACTTGCTTTCCGTCAGCGCCGACGATCTTCATGCCGACATCAAGGCGGCGCTGGATCGCGCCCGGAGAATCGGCTTTCGCCGCGTTGATGCTTCGGCAGTCGAGGGACCGCTCTCCCCGCAGGAACTTTCGCGCAGCGGTCAGCGACACCTGATGCGACACCTCGCCGATCTGGGCCTGACGCTGGGCAGCCTGCGCGGGCCGGTCGCCGGCGCCGGATTTGCGGACGCCGCAGGTGGCGAGCGCCGGCTGGATGTCACGCGTCGCATCCTGGCGATGGCCGGGCAACTTCGCATTCCCACCGTTTCCGTGGCGCTGGGTCGCACGGCCGAAGGACCGGCAGATCTCGTGCTCGCGCGGACGCAAGAGGCGCTCGAATCGCTGGCGAATGACGCCGATCGGCTGGGCGTCACACTGACAATTGAATCATCCGGGGCACCGGCAGCCTCCCTGGCTACTCTGCTGGCGGACATCAATTGCCCGAACCTCGCTGCATGCTGCGACTCCGGGGCCATGCTCATGCAGGGAGAAGACCCGCACCGCATCGGTGAAGTACTGCCGGGGCGGATTCGTCTCGTCCGGGCGCGCGATGCAATCGGCGGCGCGCCGAATGCTGCCGGCCAGGAAATGGCGCTGGGCGAAGGCCATCTCGATCCCGCCGCTTTTCTGGCGAGCCTGACCGAGGCGGGATTTGAGGGCGACATCGTCCTCAGCCGCACGACAGGCGGCAATGCGCCGAGGGATCTGGCAAACGCGCGGGACATATTTGCCTCGCTCTTAAGATAGAATTCGTCGCGCGCAAATGAAAAAGCCGGACCCGTGCCCGGCTATTCCAGCTTTACCAGCGCATCGCAACTCAACTGTAAGACGGTTCACCGGTAATAACGGCGGCGCTCGACTCGGACGGTGCCATACATGTCGTGATAGGCGCCCCAGCCGATGTGGATGCCGATGTGCCGACGCGACCGATAGCCGCGAACCTCGACTTCCTCCGACTTGCTGTCCATCACGTCACCATCGTGGGCGCAGCGCACCTCCGCACGCACGACGAGGGGCGCGAGGAAGCGCTCGTACGGCGGGAGGTGCAGCACCGCGCGGCCGCGGAACTCGAGCTTGGCTTCGTCGTCGTCGACTTCCTGCCGCGTGGGCTGATCCAGCGGGATGATGGTGCCGACCGGTTCGCCCTGGCCATCGACCAGCAGGCGGTTGTTCTCGTAGATTGTCAAGACGAGATCGAAGGCGTCGTGACCCTCGCCGTCTTCGATATCGACGTCGACCTCATACCGAACGAAGACGATCGCTCCCTGAGAGTCGAACCGTGCCCATGCGTCAAGCGCGTCGATGTCGACATCGACGTCAGCCGAGCGGGCGCGGGACGAACGCGGCCCATCGTCGGCGAGGGCAGCCGGGGTTGCCGCAAAGCCGCACATCCAACCTGACATGCCGATCGCCAGTAATGCTCGAGTCCACATCGCACGCCTCCTTCTCGCAAGAGGTTGCAAACCCCGATATTCCGTAGACACGCTCAAAGCCGCCGCGTTAGCCAGGTTGCACACGGGCGACACGATATCGCTTTCCGCCATGCCGCGGCGCCGATAAGATTCTAAGGCGTTACCAAAGGGCGGTCCGAGTTGCAAAGTGCAATTTGGAGCGGCTCAAACGGCGGGAAAAGGGCCGGTTCGCCGAATAATGCGCGAGTGGCGGAATTGGCAGACGCGCAGGATTTAGGTTCCTGTACCGCAAGGTGTGTGGGTTCGAGTCCCACCTCGCGCATTTTTCCCGTAATTGAAAATCAAGGGCGTCCCGTGGGCACACGGCCGTGCGCCCTGCGCGGCTGCGAGCGCCACGAGGCCCCCGTAAAAAGAGGATCAGCCGCCCCACTACGCGTGAAAGCGGCTGACCCACCCCGCAACGATTTCCCGCAGAGACACTCCGCGGGACATCGGATCCATGAAATTCGCGCCGGCGGCGGACAAGCTCAAGCATGTCAACCGCGTGGCACGGGTGTTTACTCCAGCAACAGCGCGACGAACGACGCCACGTCCAGACCGTCGGCCGCACCGTTGTCGTCGATGTCGGCGATTTCGGCGCGATGTGGATCGGTGTCGATGCCGGTCAGGACAGCGACGAGAGCATCCACGTCATCGAAGTCCACAGCGCCATCGCCGTTTACGTCGCCCTTGGCCGGGACGATTCGAAAGACCCCCCCACCGCTGCCGAAAGGTCCGAGCTGCGTCGACGCGAGCAGGTAAATCTCGCCATCTTCGTCTTCACCGAAACCCTTCACGAACAGGCCAAGCGGGGCGCCGGTCGACAGGTTGAACTCGGAGATAAGGGACGGATCATTGTCGGCATCGAGATAGTAAAGCTTTCCGTTGGGCGCACCGAACGAGGTGCTGAAGTCGCCGAAGACGTAGAGACCCGACAGAGCAGGGAAGCGCGATCCGCGATACACGTGGCCGCCGATGACCGATATGCCGTCGCCATTGGCATGATCGTACTCCGCCACCGGGCCGATCAACGGCTCGCTCATCGCGCCGGTATCGGGACAGGCCAGCGGTGGCTGCGTCGGGTTGAAGGGATCGAAACACTGATTGCCCTCCTTGATGACCCAGCCGTAGTTGCCGCCGTTGACGACATAGTCGATCTCTTCGATGCGGTTCTGGCCCACGTCGGCGACGATCAACTTGCCGTCGCCGCCGGGGCCATCATCGAAGGAGAACTTGAACGGATTGCGAAAACCGTAAGCGTATATCTCATCCAACCCGGGCGCACCGACGAAGGGATTATCAGCCGGTATGGCATACTCGAGCGGCGGCGTCGGTGCCGCATCGACATCGATCCGCAGCACGGAGCCCAGGGCGGTCTCGATGTTCTGCCCATTTCCAATCGGACCGTGAGGCAGCGCCGGATTGTCGAGGCCGTCGTTCGCGCCGCCGCCGTCGCCGAGGCTGAAGTAGAGGTAGTCATCAGGGCCAAATGCCACCGTTCCGGCATTGTGGTTGAACTCGGGCTCGTCGACGCGGAACAGGATGCGCCGGGAGGCGGGATCGGCCTGATTGGCATTCAGAAGGCCGTACTCCACCAGCATTTCCTCGTGGCAGCCCACGATGAACCCGTCGGGATCGTTGCAGGATTCCTCGGGCAGGCCGGGCCGCGGATGGCTGTGCCGGATGAAAAGGCGGCCGTTCGTTTGGAAGTCGGGATGGAAGGCCAGTCCGAGCAGCCCCCGCTCATCGAAGAATGTGCCGAGCGACGGCAGTTCGGCGGCGACATCCAGAAACGCGCCGGGCATCAGGTTTCCATCCGCGTCAACAACGCGGATCTGTCCCACTTGTTCGACGATGAACAATCGGCCGGAACCATCGCCGGCGTGCGTCAGTGCGACCGGCGAGGCCAGCCCGGTGACAACGGGCTTGAGGCGAATGGTGAGTTCACCAAACTCGACGATCTCGGGCAGGGGCGCGGGACCGTCGACGTCGAGTGACACGTCGTCGACGAGCATGGTGTTGATATTGCCAATGCCTTCGCCGCGATAACAGAAGCGGAATGTGCCCCGATCGAATGTGACCGACGGCGCGATGTTAAGCGCAACGGGTGGACCATCATTGGCGCTTGCGCTGACGGTCGCGCCGGCGAAGTCGACGCTGAGCTCGAGCTTGACCCAGTCGCCAATGCCGGTCGGAGACGCCAACGCGTACAGTGGGGCCGACGCCTCCGGACCGCCGGCCCCGGTGACCACGACGTTTGCCCCAGTCGCGGTAAACTCGACACCCCATGCGTTCTGAAAGCCGCCGTCGATGTGCTGCACCACGATGCGCGGCTTGCCATCGGCGCCTCCCGGCGGCGTCTCTTCGAGGTTGATCCAGAAGGTCCAGGTGTAATTGAAATCACCGCCGGTGGTGATGGTGTTGCTGTAGAACCGGTTCTGCACGGCCCCATCGTCCTGATCGCGCACGCGCAGCCAGCGCGTGGAGGCAGAACCCGGTCGTGGACCCGTGACACCGGCCACGTCATTGACGGCGCGGACCGTAAATCGACCGGGCAGGCTGGTGTCGACTTTGAGCCAGCCCGTGAGTGCCGTTACTTCGTCGCCAAGGGAGACCGACTCAAACGCTTCGGCGCCGGACGGGGCGGCCAGGCTCGTCTCGACGACGCCGGGCGTGGTGGAATCGGCGCTGCCCATGGTGGGCGTCTGATCGATGTACCAGTCGAACGGCGTGAACCCGAAACCGTCGTAGGCCAGCGTCATGCCGGGCGGCGGCGCCGGACAGAAGACGCTATCGCTGGGCCAAAGCGGCGGCACTGCGGTGGTGGCCAGCCCGGTCCGGCCGACGCCGGGGGCGGGGCCGTACTTCAGGCCGTGGACGAGATTGGACACCAGCTCGAAGGAAATCGAGTTGCGATAGAGCCACAAATCGGAGTCGTCATTTGGCAGCCCGCCGAAGTCGTTAACGGGGAAGGTGTGTATCTGGCCGGCGGCGAAGATGGTGCCGGCCGGGACGAAGGAACCGTAGAGAAACTCGTGACAGAACGGGGCCGCCGGGGAGACCGTGAAGGCGGTACCGGTGTTGGTGACTTCGGCCACGTTGGAGAATGGATCGACCTCGGTGATGCGCAGGGCCCCCACCTGGGCCTGGGCCGATGTGGCCGCCGCCAACAGGGCGACCGGCGCGAGACAGTATCTGCAACACGTCGCCATAGTCATGGCCGCTCCCTCCTGAGTGCCTCTTTCGGCGTCTGGACGCCGAGTTGGTGTGTGAATTGAACCAGCGCGCATGAACCTGCCCGCGGCTCCTACCAAGCATGTCGCAACGGGCGACGGGCATTGCGGCGAACGGCCGCTTTTTTGCCGGCCAGCCTCCAGCCGCGTGCAGAGCTTCCTGCAAGACAATCCCGTTCCGGCCACATCTCATTAGGCCCGCATGCGATGACGACCAACAGGCGGACCGGCCCCGGCAGCGGCGAGAGCTGCACCTTCCGGGCCGCAGGCTCGCGCTCTCCGGCTTCTCGCATCTTTTTACAGGAGTGGTTTATGAAAAGATGGGTGCCCTGTTGCCTGGCGCTGTTGTGTGCAACGCTTCTTGCGTCGTGCCAGGGCGAAGTCAATCTGCCGGGAGCGGACAGCGGACGTGCCGTATTGTTCGACAACGACATTCAGCCGATCTTCGAAGCCCGCTGCGTCAGTTGCCATCGCCAGGGCGCGTTCGCAAATCTCTCGGGAATTGATCTCGTGCTGACGACGGGGCAGTCCTACGACTCGCTCGTCAACCAGCCAAGTTCGCAGGACGACGCGCTGACGCTCGTGGCTCCCGGCAATTCCGCGGGCAGCCTGCTGTTCCAGAAAGTAAGTTCCAATGCCCCGCCGGTGGGTTCGACGATGCCGCTGTTCGGCGAGCGGCTCAGCTCAACGGAGCTGGCGCTCATACGCGACTGGATCGATCAGGGCGCGATGGACAATTGATTGCCGGCCGGGCGGATTGACAATTTCAAACCTGGCCGCCATTCCCGTTTCCGTGGATTTCGCGCACCGCACTCTCTCGCGCCGCCGCCATCAGTTGCGCATGCACGCCGAGCTGCGTCTCGGGATCGTCCGGCGTGCGCCGCACATATTCCCCGTCCGGTTGCATATCCCACGCGAGGCGACGATCGGCCAGGCACGCTTCGAGGATACTCCACAGCCGCTGGCGGCAGCCGACGTCATCCACCGGCGTGATGATCTCCACGCGGCGGTTCAGATTGCGATACATCCAGTCCGCCGAGCCGATCAGGAAGAGGCCATTGACGGCATCCTCCGCCCCGTTGCGAAAGTAGAAGATGCGCGAATGCTCGAGAAACCGGCCCACGATGGAAATCACGCGGATGTTCTCGGAGAGGCCCGGCACGCCCGGGCGCAGGCAGCAAAAGCCGCGCACGATCAGATCGATCTGCACGCCGGCCTCCGATGCCTCGTAGAGCTTCGCAATGATGCGCTTGTCTTCGAGGCTGTTCATCTTGGCGACGATGGCCGCAGGCCGGCCGGCCGCCCGGTTGGCGATCTCGCGGTCGATGAGTTCGACGAATCGCTGCCGCATGTTGATCGGCGCCACCAGCAGGCGTTCGTAATTACCCTTGAGCGAGCGGCCCGTCAGGTAGTGGAACAGCTCGACCATTTCGCCGGCGATATCGGGACGGCACGTAAATAGACCCAGGTCTGTATAGAGCCGTGCGGTCTTGAGATGATAATTGCCGGTGCCGATGTGCACGTAGCAGCGGATGCCCTCGGACTCCTGCCGCACCACCAGCGTCATCTTGGTATGCGTCTTGAGACCGACGATGCCATAGACCACGTGCACGCCGGCACGCTCCAGTTCGTGGGCCCAGAAGATATTACTCTGCTCGTCAAAACGGGCCTTCAGCTCCACCAGGCAGACGACCTGCTTGCCGACTTCGGCCGCGCGAATGAGGCTGTCCATCAGCGTCTTGCTGTCTCCGACGCGATAGAGCGTGACCTTGATGGCCAGCACCCGCGGATCTTCCGCCGCCGTGCGGATGAAGCGCTCGACACTGTCGGCGAAACTCTCGTACGGATGGTGCACCAGCAGATCGCCCGCGCGAATGACGCTGAAGATGTCGGCCTGGTCGTCGGCAAGCCGCGGCGGCGTGACCGGCGTCCAGGCAGGATACTTGCAGCCCGGCAGCTCCAGATCGGCGATGGGGGCGATCGCCGTGAAATCGAGGCCGGCGGGCACCTCGAAGACGTCGGTATCCGTCAGGTCCAGCTCCCTCATCAGGAATTGCAGCGTCCATGGATCGCCGCTGGTGTCGTGCCCCAGGCGCACGATGCGCTCGAAGCGGCGCTCGCGCAGCTCCTGTTCGATGAGTTCCAGCAGATCCTCCGCGTCTTCTTCGTCGCGCTCGATGTCGGCATTGCGCGTGATGCGAAAGGGCGTGGTGCTCAGCACCTGCATGCCGGGAAATAGCGCCGCCAGGTTCTGGCGGATGATCTCGAGCAGGCTGATGAAGCGATGCTGGCCGGCGAATTCGCCGGTTTCGAGGCGCACCCAGCGTGGAAACGTCTCGGGCACCTTGACGCGGGCGAAAAGTGTTTCCTCCGACTTGGGATGAAACAGCTTCACGCCCAGCGAAAGCGACAGATTCGAAAGGAACGGGAACGGATGGCCGGGGTCGACCGCCATCGGTGTAAGCACCGGGAACACGTCCCGGCGAAAATAACGTTCGGCAAACTCCCGTTCCTTTTCGCTGAGTTGATCCCACTTCAGCAGGAATGCACCGTGCCGCGCAAGCCCCGGGACGATGATGTCGGTAAAGCACTGCGACTGCGTCGCGAGCATCGGCACAACCGTGTCGCGGATGGCCGCAAGTTGCTGGGAGGGCGTCATTCCGTCGATGGACAGCGCCATCAGGTTGGCCGACAGCTGCCGCTTCAGCCCGCCGACGCGCTTCATGAAAAATTCATCAAGATTTGACGTGAAAATGCCCAGAAATCGCATGCGCTCGAGCAGTGGATTGCGATCGTCCAGGGCCTGGTGCAGCACGCGCTGGTTGAACTTCAGCCATGAAAGCTCGCGATTGAGGTATCGCTGCGGCGCAACATCGACCTCGGGCAGATCGTAGCCAGACGCAGAGCTGGGCGTGACAGTCGTATCCATGGGCTTTGATCGGGATGCTCGCATACATTGCGCCGGGAGAGTCGCGTGGCCGCCTGGCCGCCACCGGGAGGTCCGGCGCCTTTCATTCTAATCGTCAAGTCGGCAGGGGAAAACCACCTGCGAAGGCATGCGACGGCGCGCCATCGCGCCGGCGTGGATTGGGGGCACCTTTTTGCGGGCGGTTTCAACGGCAGGGCCATTGTTTGCGGAACCTGGTGCGATGCGGCGCCGGCGGCATCTCTGGCATCCTCGGCCTCCCCGGCTTACTTTGTCAGTGTTTCGTCGAGGGGCGGAGTTAAACCGTGCACGCAAACGAAATGCCCATCATTGAACGACTCGCGTCCCCGGTCGGCCGGGAGGATCTGCGTTCACTGGCAATGTTGCTCGTGGATGCCGTCGAGTCCGGCGCGGCAGTCAGTTTTGTTTCACCGGTGTCACTCGAACAGGTGGAGGACTGGTGGGAAAAAACGATCGCCGGCGCGCATAACCGGGCGGTCTTTCTGGTCGCTCGCGACCAGGAGGGAATCGCCGGCACCGTCCAGCTTCATCCCGCATGGGCGCCGAATCAGCCGCACCGGGCCGAGATCGCCAAGCTCATCGTGCATCGCCGCAGCCAGGGCCGCGGCCTTGGCACCCGGCTCATGCAGGCGATCGAGGATCACGCACGATCCGCCGGCTTCACCCTGCTGACGCTGGATGCGCGGCGCGGGGCAGCGGCCGAACAACTTTACCGGCGCATGGACTGGACCTGCGTCGGCATCATCCCGGAGTTCGCCGTCGATCCCGATGGCAAGGGCCTGCATGACACCGTCATCTTCTACAAGCGCCTGGAACAGTACCGCCCATCATGAGCCCGGCTCGGCAGGGCCAAGTTCGAACTCCAGCGTGGCATAGCCGTCGATCTCAAAGTGCTCGACGACGATGTCGACCTTCTTGCGCTTTTTTAGCGTGAACTCGCCTTCAACGCGCTTCGGCGCGTGCCACGTCCAATCCTCGACGACCCGCGTCCCGTCCACCGTCACGCGAATGCCATCGTCGCTCAGCGTAGAGACCTTCCACCGGCCGGCGGACATTTCCAGCGTTGTCTTTGCGATCATGCCGAAGTGGTCCTTGCCGAGCTGCGATTCGGTCAGCGCCGGCGAGAGCTTCTGATCGCCCGGGCCGCCGAACGCGTACTTGATCGACATGCGATCGACGCGAACGTGCACGGCCCCGGGGGCTTCGGCGAGCAGGCGCCATTCATCAAGTTTCTCGCGCGGGTCCACGTCCCACTTGAAAAAAACGGCGTCCCATTCGGCGGCCATGATCGTGCCGGTCAGCGTCTGCCTGAAGTCGCCCGCCCGGACGGCGAAGGAGTATGGATATATGCCCGGTTCGTCCGCACGGATCTCATAGCGGCCCGGGGCCGTGCCCGAGTGCGGCGTCCAATCGGCGCGAAGGCCGCTTCCGGCAAGCTCGATCTGCGGATCGCCGGTCATTCGAAAAAATTCGTAGATCCGCGCGCGCCCGGTGGATTCCGCAAGACGCACGAGCGGCGTCTCGTGATCCCACGGACCCCACTCCGTCATGATGATGTTTTCACGGCCCGCAAGATGTTTTCGAGCTCCGACCGGCCGTTTCTCGC
This sequence comes from uncultured Planctomycetaceae bacterium, assembly GCA_964408455.1. GTDB lineage: Bacteria > Planctomycetota > Phycisphaerae > UBA1845 > UTPLA1 > CAYOZN01. The sequence goes on along the minus strand of CAYOZN010000014.1, from coordinate 38,535 downwards.
CCAATGCCTTGTACTTCGGCCTTGTTTCAGCTTTGTCGATCTTTACCGTTTCGTCGCGAAGGATGCTCGCCTCCGGGGCCGCGTCGATCTCCTTAATGCAGTTTTCGATCCGGTTGAGGCCGATGGTGACCTCCGTCGGGCCGCGGAAGTGGAAGGCAACCTGCTCGCCGAGAAAATCGTTGCCGGCGATGAGATTGTCCTTTGCCACCGGTTCATTGGCCATGCCCCATGGCCCCTTCAACAGCTCGGCCTTCGGGTTCCACCAATAGTGAACGCCGCACTTGTTGCCGCGAAATGTGTTATTGACGACTTTGTTGTTGCGGCCGTGCTCGATGTTCACGCCGCCGCGCTCCAGGCCGTAGCCGCGTTCGCCGTTGTTCTCGAACAGGTTGCCGGCGATCAACGTGTCCTGCGAGTAGCCGCCCCATACGCCGCAGATGGCATTGCCGACGAGACGATTGCCGATGAAGCGATTCCCGAACGAGAATGTCATCTCGATGCCGTGAGCAGGGGCATAGGAAAAATCGTTGTCGATGAGCAGATTGTCGTTGTTACCGGCGCGGCGGTAATCGAATTCGGGTTTCGGCGGCGGCGTCTGGCCCAGCGCCTCTTTGCCTGCGAAGCCGAAGAAGCCATCGCCGCAGTGCGTCGCCGAATTCTCCGCAATGCCATTGTCGCTGCACTGTTCGAACCCGAGGATGCCGGCCGAATCCTGACCGCGATTGTACACGCCGTGGCTGTAGCCGCGGACGTTGAAATCAAGGGCATTTCGCGAGATCACATTGCGGCACGATCGCCACATCGCGATGCCCCAGCCGCTGTTAAAGCTGAAGTCGTTGTCGTACACCCGGCTCTCGGAAACGTTGTCGAATATGAGCGCGTTCTGCCCGTGGCGAATGATGCAATTCGCGATTGTCGCCTGCCTCGTCTTCTCGATGCAGATGGCCGCGCCGTACTTCTTCAGCCACTCGCTATCGTCGTTGGCATGGGGCCACAGCCAGTCGCTGCTGTCCTCGGACGCGGGCGTCGACCGGAGCCGGTCGCGCCGCATGTCCGAGAGTTTGACGTTCTCCACCGTCAGGCCATCGGCATCGACCGCATAAATCCCGCACCAGTAGCCCCGAATCGCCCCATTCCGCAGCGTGACGTTCTTATGACCCTTCACACAGATCGCGTAGCCCTTGTATTCATCCGGTCGTTGCGACGGGGCGGCGCCGCACAGGATGGCGCCGGGCACAAACTCGACCGTGATATTTGACGCCTCGATCTTTATCACGCCGTCGTTTTGTGCGTCGGCAATGATCGTGCCATCGGGAATGACGATGCGGCACGACTTTTTCACCACCAGTTCGTCGCCGGTCAACTTCACTTCGGGCAACTCCGCGGCGGCGCACATCGCGAAGGCACTGAACAATATGCCGGTCATCATGGATCAAGCTCCGTCGATTCACGTACAATCATATCGCACGCCGCCGTCCACGCGACCAGTCTGCCGTGCGTCGTGGTCCGGCTTGCGTTTCCACGATAGAATTTGGGCTGCATGCGCCGGCCGATTGCACCATTCACCTCCCTTACGAGGAGAGCCATCGCTTGCAGTGTTCCGAGCGCCTGGTCAACCAATTTCTCACCCGCTTTCCCGGCCCTGCGCCGCAATTTCAAATTCGCGCGCCCGGCCGTGTAAACCTGATCGGCGAACACGTCGACTACAACGACGGCCTTGTATTGCCCGTCGCCATCGACCAGTGCATCCGCATTGCCGCGCGAGTCAACGGCGACGGCATGCTGCGCGGCTTCAGCAGCGCCACCAACGAGGGCGTCGAAATCGCGATCGACGACATTGGCCCCGCCGGTGGTGCGGACCTGCGATCGTTCGTATCCGCGACGGCGACCGAACTCCAGCAGGCCGGCTTCATGCTGAAAGGCTGCGATTTTGTCGTGAACGGTGATCTGCCCCTCGGCGCCGGTCTCTCAAGCAGCGCGGCGCTGGAGATCGGCCTGGCACTCACGCTGTTGACTGCCGCCGGCAACAGTCTGCCGATGGCCGAGATCGCCCGGCTCGCCCGGCGCGTCGAGCACCGAACGACCGGCGTCCCCTGCGGCATCATGGACCAGTTCGCCTCGGCACTCTCGCGCGCGCAACACGCCCTGCTGATCGACTGTCGAAACGAAACGATCGAGCACGTCCCCTGGCCCGATGGCTACTCATTGCTGATCATCGACAGCGGCATCCGCCGCGAGCTTGCATCGGGGGCATATCACGAACGTGTGCGTGAGTGTGCGGAGGCGCGGCTCGCCCTGGGCGGCGATGGCGAGGGGCCGGTGTCTCTTCGCGACGTGACACTCGAGGCGCTGGAGGCCGCCCGTCTCCGCATGCCCGACGCGCAGTTTCGCCGGGCACGCCATGTCATCAGCGAGATCGAGCGCACGCAGCACGCGGTTCGCGCCCTGCGGCGCGGCGATGTGCAGCAATTGGGCCGCCTGATGAATGAGAGCCACGAGTCGCTGCGAGGTGACTACGAGGTATCGCTTGCGCAGATCGACGAGATCGCTCAACTTGTCCGCTCGGTGCCGGGCGTTGCCGGCGCGCGACTCACCGGCGCGGGGTTCGGCGGCTGCGTCGTCGCTCTGGCACTGCATGCGGCCGTCCCGATCGTCCGGCAGCGGCTGCATTCCGCCGCCACCAGCGCCGCTCTGGCCAAATGCCGTCTTCTCGAGACATCGCCTGCCGCGGGGGCAGAGGTTTCTGCACGCGTTTGAGCCGTCGGCTTCGGATTACGCGGGCCGCACATTTGCGGCCGCCGCAGATCGGAAATCCCGCCAGAACATTGCGCCGGAATTCACGTTGCTGTCAGGAGGCTGCGCCTACGATCCGGGACATCGCGCCTGCAAATGGCGCCAGGAGAGCCCGCATGGTAGGCATCAGCCCAACGTCATGCTGGTATGCCGGAGCGGGGACGCCGCCGGCATTCGCGCAGCTCGAAAAGGATCTCCGCACCGATGTCGCCATCATCGGCGGCGGCATCACCGGCCTCACGGCGGCCTTGCTGCTCAAGCGGGCCGGCAGGCGCGTCGCCGTGCTGGAGGCGCATCGCGTCGGCGCCGGTACGACCGGCGGCACCAGCGCCCACCTCGAAGCGCTTCCCGACCAGGGCATCGAAACGCTGATCGGCGATCACGGCGAGCAGGATGCCCGGCTGATCACGCGGGCGCGACTGGCAGCCATCACACGGATCGAGCAGTGGTGTCAGGAATTTGGCATCGACGCGGACTTTGCCCGCGTGCCGGCATTCGCCTACAGCGAGTCGGCGGACGGCGCACGGCGGCTGGCCGAACAACTCGATGCCGCCCGAAGCCTGGGTTTGCAGGCGGAAATCGTGCGCGATGTCGGCCTGCCATTCCCAACGGCCGGTGGACTGAAGGTCGAGAACCAGGCCCGCTTCCATCCGTTGAAATACGTCCACGCCCTCGCCCGCCTGGTGCATGGCGATGGCAGCGCCGTTTACGAGCAGACCCGCGTGCTGCCGCCGGAAGACGGCGAGCCCTGCCAGATCCGCGTTGCAGGCTCGGATGCCGTGGTCTCGTCGCTCTCGGTTCTGCTCTGCACGCACTCGGCATTCCTGGGCATATCCGAACTGGACATGCGCATCGCGCCGTACCAGTCCTATGTGCTCACCGCGTCGAGCCCACAGGAGGTGCCGGACGCCCTCTACTTTGACGACGAATCGCCCTATCACTACATCCGTCGCGCGAGCGGGGCCGATCCGAACACCATCATCGTCGGCGGCGCCGATCACAAGACGGGCCACGAGAACGAGTGCGAGGCATACCGGCAGCTGGACGACTATTTCCGCACCCGTTTCGGCGGCGGCGACGTCCACGAACGCTGGTCTGCGGAGTTCTTCGAGCCTTCCGACGGCCTGCCGTTCGTCGGCCTCGTACCCTTCTCCAGGCATCTGTACGTGGCGACCGGTTTCTCCGGCACCGGCCTCACCTTCGGTACCATGGCGGCCGAGGTGCTCTGCGACGTGCTCCTCGGCAGGGAATCGGCGATCGCAAAGATTGTGACGCCTTCGCGGCTGAAGCCGCTGGCGGCGGCGGGCAGCCTCATCTCCGAAAACCTCGACGTGGCAAAACGCTTCGTCATGGACCGACTCTCCCCTGAAAAGATTGAGAGCCTGGAGGAGATCGCTCCCGGCAGTGGCTGCCTCGCGCGCTACCGGGGACACACCGTGGCCGCGTGCCGTGAAAGGGGCGGCAAACTGCACCTGCTGTCACCGGTGTGCACCCATGCGGGCTGCTACGTGCAGTGGAATGAGGCGGAGTCAACGTGGGATTGTCCCTGCCACGGCGGCCGCTACGCCGCCGACGGCACCAGAATCTACGGCCCGCCCGCAAAGGACCTCGAAAAACAAACCGATCTCAACCGCTGACCAACAGTGTCAGTTCGACTGCACCAGTTCCCCCGGGGGAGCCGAAAAGGTTTATTCCGGAGTAACCGTGGCGTCACGATGCCCGCGTACGATACATCTGTTCAACCGAAGCAAGCTCATATCGAATTTTTGCCTTTATGCCGGTGCCGTTCGGTACGCTCGGAACGAGGAGGGCTGCAAATGACCGCCTACAACGCCACGCTGAGCGCGCGGCAGGATTGCAGCACCGACGCGGCCTTTTTCCACGTGAAGGCCGATGCGGGGCCGCTGCCCGAATTCAAGCCCGGACAGTTTGTCACCATTGGTTTGTCGGAGAATCCCGGCGACGAATCGCCACGGGAAGATGCCCTGGTTCGGCGTCCCTACTCACTGGCGAATGCCGAGGGATCGCTGGCCGAGGCCGAGTTGTTCATTTCGCGAGTTGATGATGGCGACCTGACGCAACAGCTCTGGCAGCTCACCGCCGGTTCGCGGGTCTGGATGGACCAGCGCATCAAAGGCACCTTCACGCTTGAACCGGTGCCGCGCGGCCTGGATCTACTAATGATCTCCACCGGCACCGGCGTGGTGCCGTACGTCTCGATGCTGCGAAGCTACAGGGGAACCGATCGCTGGCGGCGCTTCGTACTGGTCAACGGGGCGCGATCGTCGGCAGAGCTCGGCTTCCATGAAGAGCTGCTGCGCATGGCCGACGAAGACCCATCCTTGACATATCTGCCCGTCGTCTCGCGTGAGCCGGAGGCGAGTGGCTGGCGAGGCCTGCGCGGACGCGTGCAGGAGGCGCTGACCAGCGTCTTCGATGAACCGGCCGGCAACCGGGTGGTGCCGGATCGATGTCATGCATTCGTGTGCGGGAATCCCGACATGATTGGGTCGGTGAGCGAACTGTTGCAGGCACGGGGCTTTCAAACCGGCACATCGAACGCGCCGGGCAATCTTCACTTCGAGAAATACTGGAACTGAACCCGCCGCCCAGCGGGTTAATCAGAATTCATGCAGCCTTCATTTGAGGCCGTCTATTATTGGCTACGACCGGCTGTTGCCGGCAGGAGACACACGAGATGACCATCGACAACCTCCAGGAAGCATTTGTTCACGAACTGAAGGATGTTCTCTACGCCGAGAAGCAGATTGCCAAGGCCCTGCCGAAGCTCGCCAAGCAGGCAAAGAACGAGGAGCTTCAACAGGCCTTCGAGGAACACCTCGAGCAGACGCAGAACCAGATCGAACGCCTCGAGCAGGTGTTCGAAGCGCTCGGCAAGTCGCCGCGGGCCGAAAAGTGCCCCGGCATTCTCGGCATCATCGAGGAGGGCGAGGAGCTGATGAAGAACGACGTCGACGACAACGTCGTCGATGCCCTTCTCATCGCCTCCGCCCAGCGCGTCGAGCACTACGAGATCGCCGCCTACGGCACACTCTGCGCCTGGGGCGATCTGCTGGGCATCGAACAGGTGGACCTACTCAAGGAGAGCCTCGCCGAGGAAAAGGAAACCGACGACCGGCTGACCGAAATCGCCGAAAGCATCGTCAACGCCGAGGCCGAGAGCGGCGAGATGGACGAGGAGCACGACGCCTCCGCCGAGTTTGACAAGGGCCAGGGCGGCCGCGAAAAGGCCGCCTCGAGCGGCCGCCGCACCAAGCGGTCGTAACGCCCTGCTTCTGACACGCCACGCGTCGCGGCCGGCCGGCACAATCGTGTGCCCCGCGCCGGCGACGCGAGTGCCAGGCCGCCGTCAGTCCATCTGCCGATCGAAACAGTCGGTCCACCCCCGCAGGTGAAGCGATGATCGCGTCGGCACAACGCAGAACATGGCGAGCAGAAGTGCCACCGCGATGTCGCTCTGCAACGCCGGCGGCGGCGGGAATGCCGCCGCCGCCAGCGGATATCCAACGAGCCAGCCGGCGACCGCCAAATGCAGGAGGTTGTGGTGCGCCGACGGCCTGCGCAGCGACATGAGGACGATTACCAGCACGGCCAGCGGGCATGCGCAGTGGTTGACCCATTGCCGCAGGAGCGGCTCGGGACCATCGTTCAAGATGAGCGGACTGACGGCAAGCCAGGCGGCGAGCGCCAGTTCCATCAGTCTTGCCCACATCTCTGGTTACCTTCCTTTCCAATTCCGTCGGCCACGTCCCTGGCCACGTTCGGAATAAGTATCCGGCGACGCCAGCGCCTCCCCCCGTCAGCCGCCCAGATCATTGGCGTTCAACGTGAGCAGCACCTGAATGCGGGCTACGTCGCCGTTTAGTGACACCCGAACCGCGGCTTCACTTCTGACGCGGCCGATCGGCTCTCCTGCAAACGGGCATTTGCCGAATCCGTCCCGCGGCTTTCCCGATCGATATGATTCATCAGCCCCCTGGGGAGCATCATGTCGCACCATTCCCACCATCACGGTCATCAGCATGCCGGGCGCGACAACGCCATGCAACCGCTCGCCGGCGTGCTGGCGCTGGTGCTGTTCTACATGCTCGTCGAGATCGTCGGTGGATGGCTGACCAACTCGCTGGCCCTTCTGGCCGACGCGGGGCACATGCTGTCCGATGCCGCGGCGCTGGGACTGAGCCTCTTCGCCCTGCGGATCGCGCGTCGTCCGCCCGCCGGTCGGCAGACGTACGGCTACCATCGTGCCGAGATACTGGCGGCGCTGGCAAATGGCGCTGGACTGGTTGCGATCACGATTTACATCTTCGTCGAGGCATACGAACGACTCCTGAAGCCGGCCCCGGTCCTCGGCGGCTCGATGATGGCCATCGCCGCGGGCGGGTTGCTGGTGAATCTGGCGGCGCTTCGCATTCTTCACGGCTCGCGCGACGACAGCCTCAACGTTCGATCCGCCTGGCTCCACGTCGTTGCCGATGCCGCCGGCAGCGTCGGGGCCATCGTTGCCGGGGCACTCATCTGGCTGCTCGGCTGGATGTGGATCGACCCCGTTGTCAGCGTCGTGATCGGAGGACTCATCCTGTTCTCATCGTGGCGTCTGTTGCGGGTTGCCGTCGGCGTACTGATGGAGGCAGCGCCGGGGCACGTCGATGTGGACGCCGTGCGCGCCGCCATCGCCACTGTTGAGGGTGTCGACGGCGTACACGACCTGCACATCTGGACGATCACGACCGGGCTTGAGGCGCTGTCGGCCCACGTCACCGTCGACGATACCAGCGCCCCTGCTGCACTGCTGACGCGCATTCGCGAGACATTGCGCAATCGGTTCGGCATCGCCCATCTCACCATCCAGCTCGAGCCATCCGGTTTCGAGGCGCGCGCCTGTGCAGAAGGCGGCTGCATTTAATTGCGATTCAGATGGCTGTTTGTTGAGCCACCTAGCCTCCCATGCACTGACACACCTTCGCGCCTCACCGGCGCCATCTCATTACCGGAGGAGTTCACGCCATCATGATGACAAAACCCGCAGGCCCGGCCGAACGTCCGCACGTTGAATTCGCAACCGAGAGCATCACGCTGTCCGACGCACAGTGGGACTGGATGCGAGCCCGCCTGGGGCTGTTGCGCACCGTGCTCAGCCCACTTTCCCCGATCCGATCTGTACGTGAACGTGGCGCGGCATCTGCGGAATGGCGACTTTCACGTGAAGACGAGTCTGCTGCTGCCGGGCCGCACCATCTGTACCGGTCAGTCGGGGGGCGACGCGTGCTCCTGTTTTGCCCGAGCCATTCGCAAGCTGGTGCTGCGAGTTCAGCATTACAAGGATGCGCTTGACCAGTCTGCCGATATTTCCAAGCACCAGAAAGCAACGCGGCAGGAAATCATGCCGGCCGAGGTGCTCGACGGCGAGGCGGTGCGCCGCGCCGTGCACGCGCGCGATTTTGCGGAGTTTCGACGGCTGACGTGGACATACGAGGAGCCGGTGCGCAAGCGGGCGGGCCGCTGGATACAGCGATATCCCGAGGCAGAGGCCGCCCTCGCAGCCGACTTCGACCTGGCCGACATCGTCGAGGAAGTGTTTCTCCTGGCCTTCGAACAATTCGAAGACAAGCCGGCGGAATTGCGGCTGGGCGAATGGCTGGAGCTGCTGATCGATCCGGCCCTGCGCGCTTTGGTGCAGAACCGCGAGGACGAACTGACGGCCGTGGGTTTCGCCCGCACCTTGCAGCAGATCGATCAGAGTTAGCATGTGAATGTCAGCCGGTTAGAGAAATGCCCAGGACTGAGACAGCCGACGGTCAAGCGACACCGCGCAAATCGGGCCCCGTTCGAGAACCGAAAAAGGCGGAGGGGAGCGCGACCTGTTCGCACTCCCGCCCGCCGTTCCGGCGCCTTCCTCCCTTTCAATTATCTCCGCGTGCCATCGGGCCGCTGTCCGATCCTCTGCAGCTGCTCGGCAATGTTGCTGAGCGAGTCCATGTTGTGCACCAGCCGCCGGCGGGTCGCCGCGGAGTGATTGCTCAGCCGCTGGGCCTCGAGTGCGAGGTCCACGTCGTCGATTTCGCCGGCGATGATGGCCAGCTGGCCGGCGGCGGCGAAGGCGCTCTCATTGTCGCGCCACAATCCGTCGATCTGTGCGCTTAGGCGCTCCACCATCGACTGCAACTGGGCCGCATCCATCACGACGCGGGCGCCGCTGTGAACCATCTCGTCGTGCATCGCGATCAGCCCGCTGAGGTCGGCAATCTGAACCTCGATGGCGCTGAGCGTCTCCGCGATGTCGCGGATGTCGGCTTGGATGGCGGCCGCTTCCTCCCACAGGCGCGACACGTCGGGAGAATCCGTCGGCCGATGGGGCTGGCGACCGGCCGAGTCCGTCAGTTCGCGGAATGATTCCGCCAGCGATCGAATCCGCGACGTGAGCCGCGTGCCGCGCGTCTGCCGCACCGGCGCATAGCAGACGATCATCGGGCTGGCATCATCCGCATCGAGCACTTCGGGGCCGGCGGGCTGCGGCACTTCGTCGGGCAGGCCGGCGGCGGTGTCGATCTCCGCCAGCAGGGCGTCGCCGGCTTCGGACTCCAGCGCAGTAATCTCGGCACTGATCGCCGCCTCGTCGATCAGGAGCGAGACATCCTCGACGGTCTGCGTGGCCACCAGGCGTCGAACGTTTCGCAGCACGAGTTCGAGCCGGGTCACGCAGCGTTCGACATCCCGTATGTCGCGCACCTCGCGATCGGGCTGCACCTGCACGCCGGCGGGCGCGGGGCTGCGGTCGGTGGCGCGGGCGACGTTGGCCATGAGGCACGCGCCGGCGGCCAGGGCAAGCAGCGTCAGGCTGGTTCGAGCGGTTCGGTTCGAGGTATTTCGAGTCATGGCAGTCTCCCTGTTGTGTGGCCACCACCATCGGTGACTTTGGACAAGCGAAGTACGAGCGCCGGCGGTCACGCATTACACGAAAAATTTCTTTGATTTTTTTTCCGGCGGGGGCCGGGTGTCGGCCTGAAACCTCCTTTCCGCGGCCGCGCGGGTCGCCTCGTGAGGCCCACTGGTAAAACAGGCCGATGCAAAGCGATGCAAACCGGAGCGCGCCTTACTCGCCGCCTGGCCGGGGATGGCGCGGCCGCTCCGTGCTTTCAACCAATAGAATTGCCCTCCGTTCCGCGGCCGGAGGGAAAAGGCGCTGGCGGGAAGTCGATTACGCGGACCGTCCGACGGGCCCCGCGAGGGCCGCAGCTGCGTCCGATTCATGCGCACGCGTTTTCAGCAGCGCCACGGCCGTCGCCCGAAAAGATCGCCGCGCCCGGCCGACCGCGGGCGGTGCGTTGTGTCTGAATAATAAATTTTTGTCTTCGCGCACTGGTGCGTGGCTTCCGCGCACTGGTGTTTTGCTCTCGCGCACTGGTGCCTGGCTTCCGCGCACTGGTGTTTTGCTCTCGCGCACTGGTGCCTGGCTTCCGCGCACTGGTGCTCTGACCTCACGCACTGGTGCCCGGCTCCTGCGCACTGGTGCCTGGCTTCCGCGGACTACTTGACTGCTTTCGATGGTGGATTTTTTGCGATCGTTGTGCGGATATCGGTCGCGGCGGCGGACGGCAAGGCCACCGACGGGCCGCCGGGAGCGACTTCGCGGACAGTCCGCGATCAGGTAGACTCGCGGGCATTCAGACGGTTCGTTTGCGCATCGATCATCGCGACCCCTTCCCGTGAAAGGGATGGGCCATCCGTCCGTACCTTCTTATTCGGCGAAGCGAGGTACTCTCGAAGCGTCGCAATTGGCAACATGGCAGCTAACAGACCGAAGATGCCGGCGGCCGGCGCCCTTGCGACGCCGGCCGCCGGTGAGTTCCATTCGACCTGGCCATCAACCTGCCGCCGGTTCCGCGCCCGGCGATTTTAGTCCGCGACCGGCTCGGGCGCCGGCAGATCCTGCTCGGATACAAGCGGAACCTCTCGCGCCGGCCGCGACTGCCAGGTCGTCACTTCGGCCTCGGCGCCGATTCGCCGGTCGTTGGACATTTCATATTCGGCGGCGTGCAGGTACTTCCCGCGCTGGGCGGCGGGCTTTTCGACTTCCAGCGGGATGCGATGGGCGTTCGCATAGGCGTCGTGCCGAATGCCGGTCACCTGCCAGGAGACTTTCATCGCGGCCTGGCCGCCGGCAATGCGGAACTGGTTGTCGGTGATCTCCTGGGCGATATGGAGGCCGGGCGCCGGCGCGCCGATCGCCGTGAGCTGATAGCGAAAATCCCGGTTGAGGGCCGCGAACCAGTCCGGCAGGATGATGGTCGCCTCGCCGTCCGAATCGAGTTGAACGACGCCGTCGTAGATGTTCTTCATGTCGGGGGATTCGACGAACGAGTGGTAGAGGTACTTGTTTTCCGGATCGAGCGGATGGTCGATTTTGAAGGCGCCGCCGCCCTTGGTGAGCGTGCCGGTGACATCCACGTTGCCGTCGAATTGGCCGGCCTTGCCGCCGCCGCCCGGCGTGATCGCATGGAAGGCGTTCGCGGTTGGGTGGGCGGTGGATGCGACCAGGGCGTCTGACGCGTTCGCCGCGTTGACGTTTTCAAATCGCCCCGCGTTGCCAGTGCCGCCGCTGATACCGGACTGGCCGAGGACGGCGATGCCTCCGACGGGATCGGTGATAAAACCGCGCACGCCGTAGCCGAGCGGGCCGTCCTGGCGACCCACCACGGCCCCCACGCCATTCCCGCCATTGGAGCAGCGGCCGACCACGGTTTCGCCGGTCTGGCTGTCGCCGAGGATGGCGGCCGCTGAAGTGCTCTGACACATTCCCCAGACTGAATTGTGCATGGTAGAAGCGAATATGCCGGTTCCGATGCCGGCGTGGGACACATCGATGCCCCGGGCATCACTCGCTGCATTCGATAGCGTGACGGCAATCCCGCTGCCGATACCGGCGTGGGTAACGGACATTGCGGTGGAATTATTCGCAGGCGCGGTCGCCTCGATCAGGGCAACGCCGCCGCTTCCGCTCGCGGAGGCTCGAAGGGCTCGGCCGCCTCCGCTCGTCGTCGCAATCAGGGCGTCCCACGCGTTGGCGGAGTTGGCGATATAGAATTCGCCCGCCGTCCTGCTCACGCTGGTCCCGACAACGCCGGTACCGCTGTCGCTGTATCCGGCCACGCCCCACAAATTCGTGCTTCGTCCAAGCACGCCGGTGCCGTCAGGCGACGTGCCATACACGCCCCATCCCGCACCTTCCTGCGATCCGTAAACGCCGACTCCCAGCGCGCCGGTTCCGTTGTTGATGCCGCGCACACCAGCCGAGAAGTCACCGGCGTTCGCGGACGTGACGATGCCGACCACGCCGTAAGCGGAGACGTCCTCGGAGTTCGTTTCGCCGTGGACACCGGCGGCCGTACCCGTGGTTGCGGAGTGTATTCCAACGACGCCGGAGCCGGTGCCATCGGACTGGCCCGTGAGGGCGGCGGCCGAGCTGGCGGGATTGGTGATCGCGAACAACGCCGCGCCGCCCGCATCGGTGTTCGTCAGCGAGAGCAGATCGCCGGCGTCGGCCTGCGTGGCCGCGAACGGCAGGGCCAGACCGTCGGGCTGCCACGTACCCGCGCCGGTCGCATCGCTCTTGAGAACGCCGCCATCGAGAGCGCCCGTGCGCACCTGGAGGGTATTCACGCAGACGCCGCCGTTGACATCGAGCATGCAGGCCGGCGCGTCGGTCCCGATGCCGACGTTGCCCAGCGAAAAGACGGCGTCGTTACCGGAGAGCGTGAAGGGCGAGGCGCCGGGGTCGCCCTTGGGCCCGGTTTCGCCGAGCTCGCCGGCGGGGCCGGGCGGGCCTGCGAGACCTGCCGGAGCACCGGCGTCGGGCAGAAAATCCCCGACGCCAAACAATCCAAACAATCCGGTAGGGGCCACGCCGCAACCGACGACCGTCAAAAGGCCGATCGCGATGAACGCGGCAATGGCTTTGGTGGACGACACGATCCGGCGCCGCGGATCGCTCATCTGCTTGTGTGTATGCATGATCGCTCCTGAAAAAGAAAGAAAAGTGCTGAGAATGCGCGGACGGGCATTATTTCATCCTGTCTGTTTGGAAAAATCAATCAATTGGAATGCCTCGGAACGGGTATCCAACCGCTTTTTCCGACGATGGTTTGCGTGCAGGCGTCAGGGGCGAACGGTGCCATACGTGCGTCAACCGATCGCCGGGCCGGACCGGACTTTGAGGATGGTGGAGCGATTGCGACGCAGCCCATGTGGCACTTTCGCCGCAGGCGACGCCGGAAAGGGAATCCGGCAGGAGGGGATGCGAGAAGGGATTCTCGCAATGGCGCAGACAAAAACGGCGGCCGCGGCCCGGAATGGGCCGCTGCCGCCGCGGGAGGCTTCAGTCGGCCCGGTTCCGGGGAGGAACCGGGCCGCTGACGCGATAGATTAGTTGAAGTATGGATCGTCCTTGATCACGCGAATCTTCACCGGGGCAAACTCGACCGAGACCTTCGTCCCGTGGCCGGCATCATTGTCGCTGCCGGTATCGCCGACGGCCCGGAAGCACTTGACCAGGTTCCCGACGCCGGGGCAGATCAGGTCTTCGCTGTTGTTCGTATCCTCGTACGAATCCACGCACAGGACCGGCGAGAGGATGTCCAGGATGCGCTCGCCCGGCTCGGCCCGGTACACAATCTGCCATTCCGACGTGCCTTCGGCGGTGGTCCAGTCGCTCTCGGTCTCTTCGGCAAACATGTACACACGTCCCTGAAGGGCCCGCGCGCCGCCGGGCACGAAGTCGGCACCGGCAATCGCCGCCTCCATGACGACGAAGGGTCCGTGTCCCTTGAATTCCTTGTCGCCGCGGGTGTGCGGCGGCTTGTAGGTCAGGCCGGACAGGTACACCTCGATATCCCGCGGCTTCGGCGGATCGGGCTGCAGGATCGGCAGCGTCGAGATGACCTTGCCGTCCCAGCGGAGCTGCATCAGGGCGCAGCCCTTCGACATCTGCACGCCGTTGGCCGCGAGATTCACCTTGGCCTCGTAGTGGGTCGCCAGGGTGAGGGCGAACGACACGTCGATGTACTGCCCGTCGCGGAGCAGCCAGAGCTCGAGTGACTTACCGGCGGCATCGCGCCGGTCGAAGTCATAGCCATATGCCGTGATCGAGTTGACCTCGTCACTGAGCACGCGCTTGACTTCGATCTGGTCGGGGGCGAAGCCGAGGAAGGCGGGCGGGTAGACCGGAATCGGATCGCCGGTGAACTCGGCCTTGATGCGGTTGAGCCCTTCCTGCACGCGCCGGGCGACGAAGTCGCCGGCGGCGATGACGCTGACGGTGGTGGCCTTGATGCCGCGTTGCAGGACCTCGTCGATGTCGGCCTTGAGATCGTTCTCGGCCTCGGGGAGTTGCTCCTGCAGATCGCGGACGATCTGCTGCCACTGTGCCGAGTTGAGATCGATGCTGGCGATGGCCGATTCGATCTGGTTGGCGATGTTGTTGAGCGGATCGGCAAGGCCGCAGCCGCCAAAGGGCATGAGCCCGACCATGCCGGCCGCCAGGCCGGCGATGGCCCCTGCGATTCTCATCCTTGTCAAACGTCCCGGATGTCTTGAACTACGTTGCATGACAACGCTCCTCAAGCTACGCGAGGACTCTCGGCATGGCGCCGCACGGGCTACCACCCCCGGCGTCGCCATCATCCCGGCGCGCCGGGATCGGAACCGGCAACGGCACGCGCCGCCCGGCCGCCCCGGCTGACTGAGCGCAAGTCCATGCCCAGGCAGAACTAGGCGACCGGCTGGCCGTCCGTCCGATCGGTTCCGAGTCATCTATGCGACAACGACGGCAGGCCTTCACGCGCATCTGGCGGACGCGACGCAAAGGCGTGCACAATGGGCCTGCACAAAAATTCCGGCACCGCAGGTAAAATGATGCCGGGATCGTGGTGTCGCCGCACCCCGGTTCTCGCATAAGGGGATGACACATGGTGGATGACCAACCGGACCCGACTGCACCGCAGCCGCCCGAAGACCGCGCCGATATCACCGGGCTGCTCGAGGGGGCGGCCGCGGGTCAGCCGATGGCCGCGCGCGATCTATTGCCGCTGGTCTACCGCTCCCTGAGAGAACTGGCCGAGCGACGCATGAAGCAGGAACGCCTCAACCATACCCTTCAAGCCACGGCACTGGTGCACGAAGTGTACGTGCGGCTGGTGGGCGATCGCGATCTGGGCTGGAACAGCCGGGCGCACTTTTATGCCGCCGCCGCCGAGGCGATGCGCCGGATTCTCATCGAGCACGCGCGACGCATCGGCGCGAAGAAGCGCGGCGGCGATCGCCGGCGCGAGATCGCCAACGTGGCTGATCTGTCCGAGGACGACTGCATCGCCGACGCGATCGATCTGGATGCCGCGATTGCGGCACTTTCCCAACACGATGCCCGTGCCGCCAGCGTGGCCCAGCTCCGCTTTTATGCCGGGCTGTCCGTCGACGAAACCGCCGCGGCCCTGAGCATCGCCCCCAGCACCGTGGACCGCGAATGGCGCTATGCCCGCGCATGGCTGCTGCGATTCCTCAACGGCGCCGAGGACGCGGCGGAGCCAACCACATGAACCCACACGATCGCGAACGCGTGAAGGAACTGCTGGCCCAGGCGGCCGGGCTCGACATCGGCCGCCGCCGGTCCTACATCGAGGAAAACGCCGCCGACAGCGCCGTCGCCCGCGAGGCGCTGGATCTGCTCAAGACGCTCGACGACTCCGACTTCCTCGCCGCCGTCACCGGTGCGGGCATTCCTGCGCCATCGACGGCGCCGGCGCTCGAGGGGCCCGGCACCCAGATCGGCCGCTACAAGCTGCTCCAGCAGATCGGCGAAGGCGGCTTCGGCACGGTCTTCATGGCCGAGCAGGTCGAGCCGGTCATGCGCCGCGTCGCCCTGAAGATCATCAAGCCGGGCATGGACACCCGCCAGGTCATCGCCCGCTTCGAGGCGGAGCGGCAGGCCCTGGCGATGATGGATCATCCCAACATCGCCCGCGTGCTGGACGCCGGCGCCACCGCGGCCGGGCGGCCCTTTTTCGTCATGGAGCTGGTCCGCGGCGAGCCGGTAACGCGCTATTGCGATCGCAATCAGCTCGGCGTCGAGGAGCGGCTCTCGCTTTTTCAGGATATCTGCGGGGCCGTGCAGCACGCGCATCAGAAGGGCATCATTCACCGCGACATCAAGCCGTCGAACGTGATGGTGACGGTCGCCGACGGCAGGCCGCTGCCCAAGGTCATCGACTTCGGCATTGCCAAGGCCACGGCGATGAAGCTGACGGACAAGACGCTCTTCACCGAGATTCACCAGCTTATCGGCACGCCTCAGTACATGAGCCCGGAGCAGGCGGAAGTGGCGGGCGTCGATGTCGATACCCGCAGCGATCTGTATTCGCTGGGCGTACTGCTGTACGAGCTGTTGGCCGGCAGCCCGCCCTTCGACGTGGCCCGGCTCCGATCGGCCTCCATCGCCGAGATCCAGCGCATCATCCGCGACGAAGAGCCGCCGCGTCCCAGTGTCAAGCTGCGGACACTCGCGGCGTCGTCCAACATCGCCGCCCTGCCGCGGGAGTCCACCGGCATCCACCACAGCGACGACTCCGCCATCGACATTGCCCGCCGACGCCGAACCGAGCCCATGCTGCTCGCCCGGCGGCTCAAGGGCGATCTCGACTGGATCGTGATGAAGTGCCTCGAGAAAAATCGTGCGCGGCGCTATGAGACGGCCGCGGCCCTGGCCGACGACATCTCGCGATATCTCGCCCGCGAGCCGGTCACCGCCATGCCGCCCAGCGCCGGCTACAAGCTGCGGAAGTTCGTTCAGCGCCACCGCGGGGCCATGCTCGCCGGCGGCGCCGTGGCACTGACACTGGTCGGCGCCACGGGCGTGTCGATCGTCTTCGCCATCCGCGCCTCCCGCGCCCTGGGTCTCGCCAGGACCAGCCAGGCCCTCGCCGAAAAACGCGCCGACGAAACGCGCCAAGTCGCCCGCTTTCAGTCCGATCTGCTGGCCGGCATCGACGTGCAGGCGATGGGCCACGACTTCAAGGAACTGTTCCGCGAAAAAGTGAAGGACAGCCTTTCGCGACAGTTTGTCGGCGAATGGCCGGACCGGCGCAAGCTGACTGAAGAGGAGATCGCGGCGCATCTGGCCGACTACGATCGCGTCGTCGGCCCCGCCCAGGCGGTGGATGTGGCCCGCGATGTGCTCGACAAGTACATCCTTGGCAACGACATCGACGCGGTGAAGTCGCGTTTTGCGGATCAGCCGGCGGTGCAGGCCGATCTTCTGTACACCCTGGGCATTTTGTGTCGAACGCTTGGCCTGCACGACAAGTCCGAGGCCGCGCTTCAGCGCGCGCTTGAACTGCAATTGTCCCTTCCCGAGCCGGACGAATTGGCGCGGGCCGATGCAGAGTCCGAGCTGTCCGGCGCCCTGTCCGCCCAGGACCGGCACGGCGAGGCGGAGCAACTCCGCCGCGACGCGCTCGCGACCTACCGCGCCCACTACGGCGAATTGCACCCCAAGACCATCACCGGCACGAACATGCTGGCCCTGGCGCTCTACAACCAGGGCAAGCATGCCGAATCTGAGGCACTGCTGCGGGAGGCGCTCGCGCTGGCGCGGCAGCTGCCGCCGGCGGATCATGCGGTGCTGGCCCAGGTGCTCAACGACCTGGGCGGCGCTCTACACGCGCGCGACCAGGTGCAGGAGGCCGAGCCGCTCATCCGCGAATCCCTCGACATCCGCAGGCGCCTGCTGGGCGACGAGCACAAGGAAGTGGCCGACAGCCTGAACAACCTTGCGGGCATTCACTATTCCCGCGGCGATTTCGACGGCGCCTGGGAGCTGCTCGAGCAATCGCTCGACATCAAGCGCAAGCTGCTCGGGGACGAGAGCGTCGAGATTGCGACGCTCCTGAACAATCTCGCCAGCATCAAGTACCGGGAAAAGGACTATGCCACCGCAAAGACGATTTACGCCGACGCGCTCGACATGTACCGCCGCATCCTCGGCGACGAGCACAACGAAGTCGTCGGCACGCTTAACAATCTCGCGATGATATACAAGTTCTCCGGCGAATCGGAGGAGTCGGAGCCGATGCTCCGCGAGGCGCTCGACATCCGCCGGCGCATCCGCGGACCCGACCACCCGGAAGTGGCGCTCAGCATCGCCAATCTCGCGCTTCAGCGCGAGGACCAGGGCGATCTCAAGGAAGCGGAAAAACTCTTCCGCGAAGCCGTCGCCATTAATCACCGCCAGCTGCCGGCAAACCACACCTGGCGCATTACGTCGGACATCGGCCTCATGCGCATGCTGCTGGCGGATAAACGGCTGGATGAGATGGAGACGTTTTTGAAACAGGCGTACGACGAGCTTCAGAAAGCGCCTGCCGCCGACGACGACGATCGCAATCGCTACATACAATGCTTCATCCGGCTCTATCAGGAGCGGCACGAAGCCGATCCGGGGAAGGGTCACGATCAAACTGCCGCGCAGTGGCAGGAAAAGGCGGACGCGCTCAGCCCGCAGCCGAATGCAGATTGACGATATCGCGACCCCGCTGCGTCCGCGAATGATTCGCGACGTTCGTCGAATCCCGCCCGCTTCTTGACACCATCCGCGGCGTATCAGATACAACGATCGGGAGTGCCGCGCGCAAGCCATGCCGTGTAATGCTGGGGCTTTGCGCGAATCGGTCGCAACGGGGGATGGGTTGCCGCATGGATGCCCGGCGTGAATCAGTACTTCAGGACCCGCTTGTCATTTGCGCCGCCGGCGCGATCTCCGCGGTCTTTCTTTGCGCACTGGCATGCAATTCCGCCAGTTTTCTGACCGACGGATCGGGCGGCGTGCCCGAAGGCGGCGGCGACGTCGAGACGCGCATCGGCTCGCTCCAGGTCTTTCCCGCCGACAATCCGTGGAACCAGGATATCTCGTCGCTGCCGGTGCATCCGAACTCCGACAACTTTATCGCATCCATCGGCGCAGACACCGGTCTGCATCCCGACTTCGGCACAGTTTGGGAGGGCGCGCCCATCGGCATTCCCTACATCGTCGTGCATGGCGATCAGCCGAAGGTGAACGTGACGTTTGACTACGCCGACGAAAGCGATCCCGGTCCCTATCCAATTCCAGAGAATGCCCCGATCGAGGGCGGGCCGAATGCCGACGGCGACCGGCACGTGATCGTCGTGGATGTCGACAACAAGCTGCTGTACGAACTGTTCTACGCCTTCAAAGTCGGCGACGGCTGGACGGCCGGCTCGGGGGCGATCTTCGACCTGACGTCCAACGAATTGCGGCCCGCCGGCTGGACATCCGCCGACGCCGCGGGTCTGCCCATCTTTGCCGGCCTGGCGCGATATGAAGAGATCGTCGAGCAGGGCGAACTCGATCATGCGCTGCGCTTTACCGTGTCGCGGACGCAGCGGGCGTACATTCCGCCGGCCACGCACTTCGCCAGTTCATCGACCGATCCCAATCGTCCGCCGATGGGTCTGCGGGTGCGGTTGAAGGCGGACTTCGACGAGACTGGCTTCCCCGCAAATGTGCGGGTCATCCTGCGCGGTCTGAAGAAGTACGGCATGATCGTGGCGGACAATGGCTCGAACTGGTACATCTCCGGCGCCCCCGATCCGCGATGGGACGACGACGAGCTGCGCACGCTGCGGGATGTGAAGGGCAGCGATTTCGAAGTTGTCGATACCGGGCCGGCGGTTACAGACTGATCCCGCATCGATGTGAGCCGCGGCCATTCTTACAGCGCGCACGCGTCAAATTCCTCTGCGTGCACCACCTGCTCCAGCGCTGCATCCAGCTCCGACATCAGATCGTGCCAGTCCTCCAGGCCCACGCTCAGGCGAATGCCGTGCGGAGAGAGGGCGTGCGTCTTCTTCACGTCCGGCGGCAGGGCCGCGTGCGTCATTCCGTACGGCCACTCGATGAGCGTCTTCACCTGTCCCAGGGACACCGCCAGCGTGATGCAGTAGGCGTGCTTCGCAATCCAGTCGATCACGCGCTCGGCCGGTTTGTCCTTCGGCGACTGCGGCCGAAGCGTGAAGTAGATCATCGAACCCGGGGCGAAGCGGCCGCTTTCGTCGGTCATCTGCCGACGGGCCAACTCGAACTGCGGAAAGTCATTGAGCCCCGGATAGCGCACCTGTTCGACATTGGGATGTGCCGCAAGAAACTTCGCGACGTGGTGGGCGCTCTTCTGATAGTTCGCCATCCGCGCCGCCAGCGACGGCAGGCCATAGACCAGCGTCGGCCAGGCCGCCTTTGGCGACAGCACGCCGCCGAAGTCCTTGCGATATAGCATGAACGAAGAAAGCAGCGACCGCGGGCACACCACGACACCCCCCAGATCGGTGCCGAAACCGCCGATCCCCTTGGTCAGCGATTCGACGACCACGTCGGCCCCCAGCGTCAGCGGTCGCTGACAAAATGGCGTCGCAAACGTATTGTCCACCACGATCCAGATGCGCTCGCCGGCCGGCCGGCGGGCGTTGATGCGATCGACTTCCCGGCGCACCGCGGCGATGTCGATCAGGCGCATGTCCGGATTGACCGGCGTCTCAAAATAGACCACGCGCGTATCGGCATTCACGGCGGCGCTGAGCGCCTCGGGCTCGTCCAGCCCCACGAAGCTGGTCGAGACCTGAAATTTCGGCAGCCAACCGGTGATCAGCGAATAGGTGCAGCCGTACAGCGTATGGTGGGCGACGATGTGTCTTCCGCTCGGCGCCAGCACGCATAGTGCCGCGCTGATGGCAGCCATCCCCGATGCAAAGCACACGGCGCTCTCGCCGTGTTCGGCGAATGCCAGATTCTCCTCCAGCAGGGCACGCGTGGGCTCATCGAGCCGATCGTAGATGTAGATCGGCGAACGGCCGTCGCTCGACTCCCCTTGTGCGTATTCGGCGAAGCCCCGGGCGCCGCGCTGGGCCGAATCGAGCCGGAAGGCGGCGCTCGACGTCATGGGCGGCACCACGTGATGGCTGAAGTCCCACTTCTGCGTGCGGCCGCGACCATGAATCAACCGCGTGCGGATCGACTCGTTTTTCTCCTGTGGATAATTCTGACGCTGACCGTTTCTCATGATGGCTGCTCCCCGGCGGTTTCGCCGGTCTCGGGATGATTCGATGAGCCGTTCGCCATGCGATCGACCGCGCGACGCACGTCCGACATGGTGAAGCCGTACTGCCGGCGCAGGCGGCCGAGCCGCTCGTCGGCACTCACGTCGTCGGGCACGTTCAGTTCCCGGCGGAGGGCCTCGACCGGAACGCCGGCCATCTCGGCCGCGTCGGCCAGCGTCGTCGACCCGCTGATCAGATTGCGACCGGCCCGCTCGGCGTCGTCGCCCTCCGTGCGCGCGCGAGTCTGCCCGACAAGGCGCGCCTGCTGCGGCGAACCGGCCGCGGCGCGAGCGCCCCGGCCAAGGCCGCCATCCTGCACTTCGACGTATCGCGAAGCCAGCCAGGTTGCCCCACCGAACACGCCGATCAACAGGCCGACAAAGGCAATACCATATGCATCCCGGCGAACGCGCGAGATGGCCCCGGCCGCCGCGCGGCCTATCAGCATGCGCCGGGTGAATGTGCAGACCCAGTTCCAGTGCAACGCCACGTGCACGGCGACCAGCCCCGCCAGCCCGCAGCCGAGGTAGAAATGCACGTCGCCCCAGTCGTGGCGCGTCCAGTCCAAGAGCGAGCGAGCCCCCGCTCCGCTGCCGGAGCCGGGCGGAAGCACGAACTCGAGCAGGATGCCGGTGAAGGCCATCGCCAGTATCACAATCAGCGTGACGAAATCGACGACGTAATTGATGGTGCCTCGATGCATGGTCCTGCCCCCTTACTCGATCATTCGCCGCAGGCGCATGGCCGCCAGCACCAGTTCGGCGACTTCTTCGGGAGCGAGTCGCTCGCAGTTCAGACAGAGATCGAATCTGGTGGGATCGCCGGCATCCACGTGAAAGTGCCGGTGGATGAAGGCCGTCCGCTCGCGCTCAATGTCGGCAATCTGCTTCTCCGCCTGTTTCTGCTGAAGTCCGTGTGCCGCGGCAAACTGCCCGGTGCAGTACGCCCGGCTGGCCGTCAGTCGGATACGCAATCCCATTTCGCGCGGGAGAATCAGATCCGCCCCGCGGCCGACAAAGACCGCCCGGCCCTTGCGGGCGAGGCTGAGAATGGTCTCGGAAAGTCGATGAAAATAGTCGTCGCGCTCGGCGCCGGTGACGCCCAGTGGCCGCAGGCACGACTCCAGCCACGTGAGATCGCGGCCATCCATGAGTTCGTACAGCCGGCGACGTACGGCGTCGTCGCCCGCCATATGCTGGAGCAGTTCCTTGTCGAACACGGGCCAACCCAGGCGCGCGGCGATCTGCTGAGCCACGTCGAGGCCGGACAACCCCACGTTTCGCGAAACGGTGAGGAATGGCTCTACCTGTTGCAGAACTTCCGCGGTACCAGACGTCTTCTGGGCCCGCGCGATTTCCCAGTTTCGCATTTGCCGCTCGACGAGCTTGTCGGCGCCCCGGGTTTGACCCTTGACTTCGGCTAACATGGCAAACCTCCAATCCACGCCTGGCGCCCCGTGCCATGCGGGGCAGCCGGCCATCAGATATCTGCGCCGACCATCCCATCCCAGGACTCGATCGAACGGTACGCCGGATACCACATGGCATTCCTGACGAAGTCGTCGATCTGTTCATCCGCAATCATCCTGCCCAGTCGCCGATCTCGCGCCTCGCGAATCACCGCGGCCGCCACCCGTGCGCTCACGCTGCGCAGTTCATCCACCGACGGAAGCACGGCCCCCTGGGCCAGCCGCTGATCCGTCACGCACCCGGCCAGCGCTTCCGACGCGGCAAGGAAGAGATCGTCCGTCACTTCGCGGGCCTCGGCGAGAATGCATCCCAAACCGATGCCGGGAAATGCCAGGGCGTTGTTCGCCTGCGAGATCTCGTATTGCCGACCCTCATATTCCACCGGGCCGAACGGGCTGCCGGTCGCCATGATCGCGCGGCCTCCGGTCCAGGTGATGGCCTCCTTCGGCGTGCACTCGGTCTTGATGGTCGGATTGCTGAGGGCCAGGATGATCGGCCGATCGACATGCCCGGCCATCGTGCGGATGATCTCCTCGGTGAAAAG
This sequence comes from uncultured Planctomycetaceae bacterium, assembly GCA_964408455.1. Taxonomy (GTDB): domain Bacteria; phylum Planctomycetota; class Phycisphaerae; order UBA1845; family UTPLA1; genus CAYOZN01. Next base: position 15,552 of record CAYOZN010000014.1, on the reverse strand, counting down.
ACCGGGCTGGGCCGTCGTGCCGATCAGGATGGTCGGGCGGATCTGTCGCACCGTCTCGAGCAGCCCGGGCGCCACGCCCCCGTGGCCGTCGAGTTTGAACGCCTTCATCTGATCGCGCGAGAGCGCGAATTCGCGCTTATGGGCATCACGGATGGGCCTGTCTTCGTGGATGAGGCCTTCGTGATCGGTGAATGCCATGACGACGTCCTTGTCACTGCCGCCATCCTTTCGCAGAGCGGCCCGCAGCAGCCGGCCGATGCCGATGCCCGCCGCGCCGCCGCCGGCGGTGACGATGCGCTGTCGCGCGAGCGGCTGGCCGGTGATGCGAAGCGCCGAGCGAATCGTCGTCAGCACGACTGCTGCCGTACCCTGGATGTCGTCGTTGAAGCAGGTGAGGCGGCGGCGGTACCGGTCCAGCAGGGTGAAGGCATTCTCCTTGTGAAAGTCCTCCCACTGGAGCAGGGCTTTGGGGAAGACTTCGAGCACGCCTTCGACAAAGGCATCGATGAATTCGTCGTATGCCGCGCCGCGGAGGCGCCGCTCGCGATGACCCATGTAGAGCGGATCGTTCAGCAGCTCGGGATTGTTGGTGCCCACATCGAGGCTGATGGGCAGCGTGCGTGCCGGGTCGATCCCCGCGCCCGCGCAATAGAGCGTGATCTTGCCGACCGGAATGCCCATGCCGCCTGCGCCCTGATCGCCCAGGCCCAGGATGCGCTCGTTGTCGGTGACGACGATGAGGCGGATGCCGTCTGCATCGGGCACATTGCGCAGGACCTGCGGAATGCGATCGATATCGCGCGGCGTCAGCCAGATGCCACGCGGCCGGCGGAAAATGTGGCTGTATCGCTGACAGGCCTGCCCCACGACCGGCGTATAAACGATGGGCATGAGCTCGTTCAGGTTTTCAATCAGCAGCCGGTAGAACAGCGTCTCGTTGCGATCCTGGAGCGACACGAGGCCGATGAACTTCTCCAGATCGTCACGCTTCGAGCGCAGATGCTCGATCTCCAGCGCGACCTGGTCCTCGATGGTGCGGACCGCCGATGGCAGCAGGCCGTGCAGGCCGAGGCGATCGCGCTCTTCCGCGGTGAAGGCGAGGTCCTTGTTGAGCCGTGCGTCGCGCAACAGGGCAGCGCCGCGCGGACCGGCAGCGCTTCGGCGCGCCGGCGATGGTTTCGATGTGGTCGCGATCATGTCAGTGCCTCCTGGGCGACGCCGCTCGCTTGTGCCGCCGCGGTCCGCGCCCTGTTGCTCAATGCCTTCAGCCACCGCGCCAGTCGTTCGATGCCCGCACCCGTTCGCGCGCTGGCATTCAGCACGCGGGCCGCGGAGTTCATCAGGTGCAGTTCCCGTCGCGCGCGGTGCGGATCGAACGGTACGTGCGGCAGAAGATCGCACTTGCTCAGCACGATCAGGTTTGCCCTTCGGAAAAGCAGCGGATACTTGGCCGGCTTGTCGTCGCCTTCGGTCACGCTCAGGACGGCGATGCGCGCGTGTTCGCCCAGATCGAAGTTGGCCGGGCAGATCGGATTGCCGACGTTTTCGACGACGAGCAGATCGGTTTTTTCAAGCGGCAGCCGGTCCAGCGCACGCTGGACGTGCGGAGCCGTGAGATGGCAGCCCGTATCCGTCAACAGCTGTGCCACGGGCACACCCAGCGCGGCGATGCGCTCGGCGTCCCGCGTCGTCGCCAAGTCCCCTTCCAGCACCGCGACCCGCAGGTCCTTTCGGAGCACCGGCAGCACCGCCTCGAGAAGCGCCGTCTTTCCACAGCCGGCGCCGCCGAGGAGATTGACGCAGGCGACGCCCAGCCGCTCGAAAACTGCGCGGTTTTCCGCCGCCGCTGCGTCATTTTTCTCAAGCACGCGCTTTATGACCGGGATCGTCACGTCGGATTCTCCACTTCGATCGAAACAAGCTCCATTTCCTCGCCGCCGGACGTCGGCGTGCAGTCCGCTCCGCACATCTTGCAAGTCCAGTTCCAGCACGCGGCCGAAGAGGATTGCCCGCATTGTGGACAAGACAGCTGCACCGGCGCCGTCTCGATGCAGAGCTCGGCCTCGGAACAGGTGGTGCCCTCCCGGGCCATCTCAAAGGCGGTCTGCATCAGATCCGCATCGATTTGTCGAAGAAGGCCGACGCGGCAGTTCAGCCGCATCACATGATCTGTGCCGGCCCGCCTCGCATGCTCGGAGGCAAGTTCGACCAGCGCCTGTGCCACGGAAAGCTCATGCATGACACACGTCCCGCGCTGCAAGCCAGGCTTCAACGTCCGCCTGAATGCATTGCACCATTTGCCGCACGCCTGTTTCGACCGGGCGCGAAAGACCGTTGCCGTAGCCAAAGTCCGAGGCGGCAACGGCATAAATCCAGATGTCGGGCGGGAGCAGAGACAATTCGCGCCCCAGTCGCAGCATGTCGAACACGCCCAGCAGGTGCGACGAGCCGGCCAGGTGTAATGGCTCTTCGTGATCCTGTTCTCCGGGTGCCTCCAGCCGCGACCAGACGAACTTCTTCCACGCCCCCGGCGGCATGGGACCGCCGGCAAGCGCCGAATCGACAATGATGAGCAGTTGCGCCGAGGCCGCATGATTCAGCATGTCGATCGCCGGCGCTTCGGTCTCCACGATGCTCACGCCGGGCGGCAAGTTCGCGGAAAGGCGCCGTGCGGCGATCAGACCGGCCTGGTCGTCGCGGCGATGGCTGCGCCCGCAGCCGACGAGGATGATCTTGGCACAATCCTCTCGCCGGTCTGCGACCGCCTGCCCGCCTTCCGGTATTGTCGCCGCCGGCATCATGGCTACTCCCAGTCGATTTCGAGAAAATGCGTCGAACACGAGATGCACGGATCGTACGCGCGCACCAGCATTTCCAGTTGCTGCGTGATCTCGTCCCTGTTCGCTTTCTTCGCAATCAGGTTCGCGGTGACATCACGCATGTCGTTTTCGATGTTCGCCAGATTCTGCCCGGTGGGGATGATCAGGTTGGCATCCGCCACGTGGCCTTTCTCATCCAGGGCGTACTCGTGGAAGAGCACGCCGCGCGGCACCTCGGCCGCGCCCGCGCCGCGCCCGAATCGTTGCGGCGGCACCAGCGGCTCCACCTCAATGCCGCGCGCCAGAAGCCTGTCGCACAGGGTGATGGCCTCTTCGACGCAGTGGACGACTTCGACGAGCTGAGCGGCGTTGTTCATGTACGGATTGTCGCAGATCGCCTTCAGGCCCAGGCGTTCGGCCGCTCGCTTCGCCTGCGGGTGAAGTTGCGCATGGTTGTTGTTGAACCGTGCCAGGGCGCCGACGGCATAGCTGGGCGAATGCGGCGAGCGGCAGTGCTTGGCCGACGAGTGTGCGACCACGTCTTCAATCACGCGCCGCCGATACTCCGCCACCGGCGTCGGGACGGCGTCTCGCGTCGATACGATGTCGCCATCGTAGAACGCATACTCGCCTGCACATTTCAGCGAAACATATTCCGTGTCTCGATGCACATCCGGTATGCGAAGCTGCTCGAACAGGCCGACCGTCGCATCAAGATCGGGCCGGGCCTCTTCCAGCTGACGGCGAATGTCGACCAGCTCGGCCGGGCGCGGAAAGTGCGAGAAGCCGCCCACCTGGTAGGCGATCGGGTGAATGTGGCGTCCGCCCACGACGGCGCACAGATCGTTCGCCAGCTTTTTCATTCGCAGGGCCCGCTTGACCACGTCGGGCATGGTGCGGGCGAGCGGAATGACCGATCCGACGCCGAGAAAGTCCGGCGCGGCGAGAAAATACAGGTGCAGCACGTGGCTTTGAATCTCCTCGCCCATGAGGATGAGCTTGCGCAGCAGCACCGTCTGCTCGCTGGGCACGATGCCGCAGGCCGCCTCGATGGCCTTGGTGCCGGCCGTGGTGTGCCCGACCGAGCAGATGCCACAGATGCGGCAGGCGATGCGCGCCGCCTCGTCGTACTTGCGGCCGCGCAGAAAGGCCTCGAAGAAGCGCGGACTCTCAACGATCTGTAACTCGAGCCGCGTGATCTCGCCATCGTCGAGCCGCACCGAGATGTTGCCATGGCCCTCGACGCGCGTAATTTCATGAACTTCGATCTTCAACCCGGCAGGGCCGCCGTCGACCGCGCCGCCCGGCGGGCCGCTGCTTCCATTGCCGCCGCAAGGTCGCGCCGTCACGGCAGCTCTCCTTTCTGGTGGGCACCGTATAGCCGAAGGCTGGCCGCGATGTCTTCGGGCGACTCGTCGTAGAACTCCCGCACGTTGCGGCCAAAGGCCTTCAGGGCTTCGTCGCCGAGCAGTCCGCGGCAGCCTTCACAGCGAGCGCCGTAGAACGGACAGATGGCGTTGCAGCCGGCCCGTGTGATGGGCCCGAGGCACACTTCGCCCCGCTCATACATGCAGAGGGTGCCGCGACGCTTGCACTCCACGCAGACGGGATACGTCGGCAGGCGGAACGGTCGATTCGCCAGCACGCAGGCCGCCAGTCGCAGAAACTCCTCCTTGTTCATGGGGCAGCCCGGCAGCTCAAAGTCGACCTTCACCACGGCCGAGAGCGGCCGCGCCTCGGTCGTGGGGAAGAACTTCGCCCCGTCGCCATACACGTATTGGCGGTAGCTTTCGCCATCCTGGTGATGTTTCAGCGTGTTGACGCCGCCCAGACAGGCGCACGCCCCGATCGCCACCAGCGTCGTGCATTTCTCGCGAAACTCGCGAATGCACGTCTCGTCGTGGGGCGTCGTGACGGCGCCGTCGACGAAGCCGATGTCGATGTCCCAGGCGCGTTCGCTCATGCCTTCGCGGAAGTTGACGATGTCCACCGCGCCGAGGATCTCCAGCAGACGGTCCTCAAGTTCCAGAATCGCCAGCGAACAGCCTTCGCAGCTGGTCAGACTGAAAATCGCAATGCGCGGCTTGCGATGGCGGCCTGGTTCCAGGCCGGACCGGTCGCCTTCGCGCTCGACAGGACAGGTTGTTTCCATTCGCGCAGTCATGCGATTGCCTCGCGCACGCCGACGATCTCGGCGTAGTTAAACACCGGGCCATCAAGACAGGCGTACAGATCGTTCACCTGGCAGTGGCCGCACTTGCCGATGCCGCATTTCATTCTTCGCTCGAGCGAAAAGAAGATGTGCTGCTGGGCAATGCCGCGGGCCAGCAGCTCGAGCATGACAAACTTGAACATGACGGGTGGACCGATCACCACCGCTCGTACCGCCGACGCGTCCATGTGCGGAAGACAGGCGAACAGCCGCGTGACGACGCCGACGTGTCCCCGCCAGGTTGCGTCGCCCTTGTCCACCGTGACGAGGCACTCGATCCGCGGGTCCGCCCCCCACGCCGCCAGTTCATCTTTGAACAGCAGTTCCCCCGCGGACCGAGCGCCATACAGCAGATGAAACGTGCCGAATTCCTCGCGGCGGTCGAGGATGTACTGAATGACCGATCGCGCCGGCGCCAGCGCGCAACCACCGGCGACCACGATGATGTCGTGGCCCGCCAGCGCGTCCATGTCGAAGCCGCGGCCCAACGGACCGCGAATACCCAATTCATCTCCGGGCCTCAGCCGGTGAATCGCCGCCGTCACTTCCCCCACGCGCCTGACCGTCAACTCGAAGCGCCCGCCTTCTGCGCGCGTCGGGGACGAGCAGATTGAGATCGGACATTCGCCGACGCAGGGGATGGAGACCTGAACGAATTGACCGGGAACGTGGTCCAGCGCACGTCCGTTCTCGAGCCGAAGCTCGTATTTGCACTCCAGCTCTGTCTGCGGACGCACCGTCAGCACCTCGGCCGTTTGCGGGCAGTACACGCTTCGTCTATCCGTGCGAGTTTCTTCAAGCGTGAGCATGGCTCGACTCCCTGGGTGCCTCTGATGCCGATTCGCCCTGGCGTGGCAGGAATGGCACTTCCGGGCCGGCGCCGATCCGCATGCGCGTCGAACGCGTGTCACGCACCGCCAGCTGGTCGGTCTGCATGCCGCCCGTGGGCAGACTGATTTTGAAATGGGTTCCGCTGCCCGGCTTCGAACGGACGTCGATTTGGCCGCCGGCCTGTTCCACCACCACCCGCACAATCGCGAGGCCAAGTCCCGATCCGGCGATGCCGGCGGCCAGGGCGTTGTTGCCGCGCCGATAGGCATCGAAGATCGAGCCGCCGTCGCCGTCGGGCTCGACCAGCGCCTCGGCGTCGAAGCCGATGCCGGTGTCTTTCACGTGGATTACCGCGCAGCCCGGTGACTTGCCTTCGGCGCTGGGGCCAGACTCCACCGTCACGGTCACGTTGCCGCCCGCCGGCGTGTACTTCAGCGCATTGTCGATGAGGTTTCCCATGCAATCGGCGAAATCGCGAGCATCGACGTGGGCGCGGAGGTCGGTGCCGTGCGGCACCCGGCAGGCGAACTGGATGCCGCGCCCGTCGGCCACGGCCTGAAAGCGGCGACACTGATCTTCCACCACCGCGCAGACATCCGCGTTGGCGAGCCGGTGACGTCCCGGATCGGCGTCCTGCACCCTGGCCAGCGTCAGCAGTTCAGCAACGTGGGCGATGCCTTCGTCGCAGCAGCGGACAATCCGATGGCATGTGCCCTGTGCATCGGGCCCGTGCACGACGTCGTCGCAGACCAGGCTGGCGAGCGTCTGAATGGTCGCCAGCGGGCTCTTCAGCCGATGGGCGGCCGTCTGCATGAACCTCGATCGCCGGCTCTGAAGGTCGCGAATCGCCGTCTGGGACTTCTGAAGTGCCACATTGGTGGCTCTAAGCTCTTCCTCGCGGCGGCGAAGCCTGGTGGCGATAAATCCCGTGAAGTAAAGGGTGCCCAGCACGCCGCAGGTCAGTGCCGCCACCGCGGCCCCGGCATACACGCCTTGCTCGTATGCGTTTGCAGCCCCCGTCGAACCCAAAAGCGGATAATGCGGCCGGACGATTCCCAGCACTTCGCCCAGCGCCAGGCTGCCATACAGCACGATCGCCCACAGACCCTGGGCCAGCGCATGGCTGGAAGGCAGCAGCAACGAACCCAGTGCCATATGAAAGACATAGAAAATCGCCAGCGGGTTCTCGACGCCGCCGGTAAATCGCAGAATGATCGTCAGGATCAGCAGATCGACCGCCATCTGAACGTGCGCAAACGCAAGCAGTCGGATCCGGCTCGCCCCCGCGCGCCCGTCCGCATTGCCGCTGCGCTCCAGCCAGGCTGCCAGGGCCCACCAGACGAGATTTGCTGCCGCCAAAGCCGCGAGCGCGATGAGCAATGCCACAGGCCGCCTCGAACCCGGCGCGAGGAATCGTTCCAGGGCAAGCACGCCGAACGAGGCCAGCACGAAAATCCATCGAAGCCGCACGAACCAGCTCAGCAGGCGAACGGACAACAGCGGATCGAGCGCCATGCCGCCCGGCAGTGTCGCGGCGGCCTGGTCGCGGGCGGTTGCGTCAGTTCGGTCTGTCTGATCCCACGGGGCCATTTACGTCCTCACCGGCAGCCAGCGCCGCACGCTCTTCAACAGCGTGGCCGCGTCAAACGGCTTCTCCAGAAACGCCTCGGCGGGCGCGTATTCGGTTCCCAGTTCCTTCGCGTAGTCCATGCCCATGCGGCGGCCGATGGCCGAGATCATGATCACGGGCACCTCCCGCAGGCGATCGTCCTCCTTCATCTGGTAGCACAGATGAAATCCTTCGGACGGCGTCGCCAGCATGATGTCGAGCAGCAGCAGATCGGGTGGATCCTTGCGCATTGCCGCCAGCCCGGCCGGGCCAGTGCTGCAGCACGTCAGCTCAAACTCCGCCTCCGGCAGCATCGCGCGGATGGCATGGTGCATGTCGAGATCATCTTCGATCAGCAGGATGTGATATCTCGCGGACACGATGTCAGCCTCCTCGCGCGCCGACCGCGGCGCGATCCTCGTGTTTCTCGGCCTGACCCTCGTCAGCCAGCTGGTTCAGTACGTCGGTAATGCTGATCTTCGCGGTGCAGGCGCGGGTGCAGCGGCCGCAGCCCACGCAGCCCGTCAGGCCGGTGCGCTCATGAATCCAGGCGCCTTTTCGATGGATGCGATGCCGCAGACGCTGCGCCGGATCGGCGCGGAAGTTGTGCCCGCCCGCCACCAGCGCGAAATCGCCAAGCATGCAGGCGTCCCAGGTGCGCTCGCGGCAGCCCCCATCCAGCGCCAGGCTGTTGCAGTCCTGAATATCGAAGCAGTAGCACGTCGGGCATACCTGATTGCACGAGCCGCATGAATAGCAGCGCTGCGCCATCCCCTGCCACACCAGCGAGTCATACGATCTTTCAAGAAGTTCGGGCACCTTGCCCCAGTCCGTGCTGAGTTTCCGATGAAACGCGCGATGCTTGGCCGTCAGGTATGCATCCAGCCGCCGAACCGCCTGCCGGTCCGCCGGACCCGCGCCGGTCTCGTTCCTCACCGGCGCGGGTTCCGAGTGTTCATCTTCGATCTCGCCGGCAGCGCCGTGCCCAACGTCGTGCGAGGCCAGCAGCCACGCCCGACCGGCATCGCTGCCGAAGACGGCGCCGAACTCGTCGTTCGACGCATCCGAAGCGTTTGCCACCGATTCATCCGGGCTGCCGAGGGGATACAGCATCACGTCGAAACCCGTCTCCGCATCGTTCGTATGCGTGTCGCGGCAGAAGGATTCATCCGAGCAGGGCCTGGCGCAGTCGATGCCCACGACAAACAGGTTTTGCCGCCGCACCTGGTAGTGCTCGTCGCGATGGTCTTTTCCGAACACCTCGTCCAGCACTCGAAGCCCGGCCAGATCGCACGGGTGCGCCCCGATCAGCGCCGTGGGCCGATCGTCGAAGCACGGCGTCGCGCGGAAGCGGCCATTTTCGCGGTCAAACGTAAGCAGCGTTTCGCGCGGCGGCAGCACGATCGCCTTGGGCCCGTATACGCAGTGGGAGAATTCCAGAGCCAGTTCTTCTGCTCGAGACACCTCCTCATAAAAATATCGCACCGGCGGTTCGCACCGCGGCTCTTTCCGAGCGACCGGCCCGTATAGCCGCCGGCTGGTCGCGAGGGCGTTGATGCGCTTCAGGAGGTGCGCCCGAGTGACAACGGCATCGAGCCGGTGAGCAGCGCCGGTGGCAAGCGGCAGGCTGCCATCGCCGTTCCTGGACCAGCTCGTGTAAATCGACGTGCAAAGATGGCTCACCGCCAATAGCGCAAACAGACACAGCGCGACGATCAGGCCGACGCACTGAATCCACTCGCGTGGGCTCCAGCCGTGCTCGTGTTCGCCGCGGACCATTGCCGCAATGGCATGGATCGCAAGCCCGACCGTGAGCGGCGCCACCACGATCGCCAGCGAATGGCCGAGCAGGAGCGTGGTCAGCACGCGTCCCAGCCGCCGCCATCCCGACTGAGAGGCTCTGTTCATGGTTGGTGCTCCCTGCCGCTTTCAACAGATTCGCGGCAGCTCTTCGCCCAGCGGGCGCTGAACAATTCTCGCGCCGCCGGCCATCGTTTTCATTTCCACCAGCGGCGGCTGTGCGTCGGTCACTCGGCCGATGAGTGCCGCGTGTCTGCCCAGCGCGTGCATTCTCATCTGCTCCAGTGCCCGTCGCGCATCGCTGCCGGCCACGACGCATACCAGTTTGCCTTCGTTCGCCACCGTCAACGGATCGAGCCCGAGCATCTCCGCCGCGCGTCGCGTCGTGCGCGACACGGGAACGTCCTTCTCATCGATCTCCACGCTCAGCCCCGTGCGATCGCTGATATCGGCCAGCACGCCGGCCAGACCGCCGCGCGTGGCATCCCTCATGAACTTCACGTTCACGCCCGAAGCCAGCAGATCGCCCACCAGCCCGTTGAGCGGCGCCGCATCGCTTCGCAGATCGGACTCGAACGCGATGCCGCCGCGAAGCGACATGATCGTCAGCCCGTGGGCGGCAATCTCGCCGCTGACCAGCACCGCGTCGCCGCTGGCGATGCGCTCGAAGTCCGGCCGCGAGTATTCGCCCCGCAGCCGACCGATGCCCGCCGTGTTGATGTAAAGCCCGTCGCCCCCGCGACGCTCAATCACCTTCGTATCGCCGGTCGCGATCGTCACCCCCGCCTCGCGGCAGGCACCAGCCATCGACGCAACGATGCGGTCGAGGAGCGCCAGCGGCAGTCCCTCCTCCAGAATGAGCCCCAGGCTCAATGCCAGGGGCTCGGCGCCCATCACCGCCAGGTCGTTGACCGTGCCGCATACCGCGAGGCGGCCGATATCGCCGCCCGGAAACTCGAGCGGCGTCACGACGTATGAATCGGTCGTGAATACCACGTCCGGCGCGCTCCAATCGACGATCGCGCTGTCCGTCAGCGGCGCCAGGTACTTGTTGCCCAGTATCGGCAGCAGGTGTTCTTCGATCAGCCGCGCCGTCATTTCGCCGCCGCCGCCGTGAGCCTGCGTGATGCGGGCAGTTTCGGGCTTCGTCTTAAACAGCAGCATGATGCACCTCTCGTGGTGGATTGCCGTTTCGCGAGCGCCGAGCCCCGCCGTAGCGGTGCCAGGCGGCACATGTGCCCTCGCTGCTGACCATGCACGGTCCGACGGGCTCCGCCGGCGTGCACCGGGTGCCAAACAAGGGGCACGCCGGCGGGTCGACGATGCCCTGAATGACATCGCCGCATCGACACGCGTCGTCGTCCGCGTCCGCTCCCAGTTGAATGTTGAACCGCCGCAATGCGTCGAACCGCTCGTAGGCCGCACGCAGCCGCAGACCGCTGCGCGGGATGGTGCCGAGCCCCCGCCATGCGGCATCGTCGCGGGCGAAGACCTCGCGCATCAGGCGGCGCGCGGTCGGATTGCCGCGCGTCTGCACCACCGGGTACACGTTTTCCAGCCTGTGTTCGCCGGCCTGCGTTTGTCGCAACAGGTGCACCGCGCCGAGCAGCAGTTGCACCGGTTCGAAACCCGCCACCACGCACGGCTTTCCCCTGGCAACCACCGGGCGATAGACCCCGGTGCCGGTAATGACGCTGACATGCCCGGGACACAGGAAGCCGTCGAGCCGGCTGCAATCACCGGCCAGCAGCGTCAGCATGGCAGGAACGATGAGCTTGTGGCACACCAGCGCGCTGAAATTCGTGATGCGCTCCCGTGCCGCCTCCTGAATGACCGCCGCCGTTGCTGGCGCCGTCGTTTCGAAGCCCACCGCCAGAAAGACGACGTCCAGCGCCGGCTGCTGCCGGGCCAGTTCCAGCGCCGTGCGCGCCGACGCCACCACGCGGACGGACGCTCCTTCGGCGCGACGGGCCTCCAGGCTGCCGAGCCGGCCCGGCACGCGAAGCATGTCGCCGTACGTGGCAATCAGCGTCCGCGGCCGCATGGCCAGTTCGATCGCCGCGTCCAGGTGCCGCTGTGCCGTCACGCACACCGGGCAGCCCGGTCCGCTGATCATCCTGATTCCGGGCGGAAGCAACTCGCGTACGCCGCTGCGGAACAGGCTTACGGTGTGCGTCCCGCACACTTCCATGTACTGCACCGTTCGGCCGATGCCATGCACCAGCCGGTGAGCCTCGTCCAGCAATGTCGAAATTCTGGCACTCACGTCGGTGACTCCTCCGACAGCCGCGATTCTTCGGCCAGCTCCTTCGCCTCGCGCAAATACGACCACGTTTCCAGCGCGTCCTGCTCCCGCAGCGTCGTCACCGCGAATCCCGCATGCACCAGCACCCAGTCGCCGACCGCTGCCTGCGGCGTCAGCACGCGGCAGATGCGCAGCCGGTTTTCGTCGAGGTCCACGGTGGCGTCATCGCCGTGGCATTCAATTACCTGTCCCGGGACGGCAAGGCACATGTCGGATCCGTCTCCTGCAATCTCGCGGCGACGTGGACCTGCCCCAGGGCAAGCCCGGCATCGCCAAAGGAAACTCGCCGCGGCGTCAGCACGCGGACGTGCCGGCGGTCCAGCCGGTCGATCAGCCGCTCCAGAAGCCGCCGGTTGGCAAAGCAGCCACCCGACAGCGCCACCGTCGAGACCGACGCCATCTCGCAGGCCATGCAGGCCGATTCCGCCAGCATGCGGGCCAGTGATTCATGAAAGGCCAGCGAAATCCGCGCAGCCGATTCGCCGCTGGCGACGTCGCGAATCATCGCGCGAACGATCGGCGCCATTGACATTCGAATGCCGCCGTTGACCAGCACGGTCTCATAGGGATAGGGCGACGCCTCTCCAGCCGCCGCCGCCCGCTCCAGCGCCATGGCCGCCTGCGCCTCGCGATCATTGCGCGCGCACAGCCCCAGCAGGAAACTCGCTGCATCGAACACGCGGCCCAAGCTCGACGTCATCGGTGCGTTCAGGTGGCTCTCCAGTGCCGCGTCGAATGCGTTCAACTTGTCGGCCGGCACGGTTTTGAATGCCGGCGGCGCGTGAAGTCGCCAGTCTGTGCCGAATGCCTGGCGCAGGAGTGCGGCCGCCGGCCGCCAGTTCTCAATGGCCGCAGCGTCGCCGCCGACCAGCGGGAAGTACTCGAGATGGCCGATCCGCTCGAACGCGGGGCCGGTGCAGTAAAGCACCTCGCAGCCCCACGCAGCGCCGTCGGTTCCCAGGCCGATTCCGTCGCAGCAGATGCCAACCACCGGGCCTTCCGCGCCGCAATCTGCCATCACACTCGCGATGTGCGCGTGATGATGCTGCACCGCCACGCGCGGTAACCCGCAGCCCACGGCGTAGGCGGTCGAGACGTAGTGCGGATGCAGATCGTGCGCCACCAGAACCGGGCTCAGGCCCGGCTGGGAAGTGGCGTTCCGCACGCAATCGATATAGGCCCGATAGCAGGCTGGATCGGTCAGTCGATCGAAAACCGGGCTGAGCAGGGCTGTCGTTCCTGCCCGCAGGCAGAATACCGCCTTCGATTCGCCGCCCAGGCCCAGCGCGCATACGTCGGAGGGCGCCTTGAGGTCGATACTCGTAAAGGTAGAAAGCCGATCCGCCGCCCGCTGCAACGACACGTCCGCCGAATTCGAAGGCAACTTCTCGGCGGGGCGAGCGCTGGCGGATTGAAATGCTCGTGACATGACAGGCCTCCCCATCTTGCGAAGCCACGGGGGCCTACCGGCTTAGTGCAAACCGGATGCCACGAAAAACCAGCCGCCAATCCGATAAATCGCGGCGGATGGCCGGACATATCCGCATGGGTTGCTTGAAATCACCCAATCCGAATGACTGGCCGAGGATTATTGCGCACGCGTTCATCCGCGGGCGCTTTTTCGCCGCAGCCGGAGATGGCATGCGCACGCAAAAGCGTTTGTAGAACGCTTCGGCAGATTGAACTGAGGGAATGTTGTATGAAACCTTCTCCCCTTCGCTTTGCGGGCAAATACGATGAACTGGCTCCGGACACTCGCGAAAACGTCGCCGTTTATCCATCCAGCCATGAGGCCAGCGTGGCCGTGGCCCGCGAAATTGCCCGGCTCGTGCGCGAAAAACAGCAGCTTGGCCGTCGCGCGGTGCTGGGGCTGGCGACCGGGTCCACGCCGCAGGGACTGTACGACGAGCTGGTGCGGCTGCATCGCGCCGAGGGCCTATCCCTTGCTAACGTGATCACGTTCAACCTCGACGAGTACTGGCCGATGGAGCCGGCCGCGCTTCAGAGCTATCACCGCTTCATGGCCGAATCTCTTTTCGATCACGTCGATATCCCGCCTGCGCAGATTCACATTCCGGACGGTCGCATTCCGCAGGAGGCGATCGGCGAGTTCTGCGCCGACTACGAGCGGCGAATCCGCGACGCGGGCGGCATCGACTGCCAGATTCTCGGCATCGGCCGAACCGGCCACATCGGCTTCAACGAACCGGGTTCGAGCCGGGCCAGTCGCACGCGACTGATCACGCTCGATCGCGTGACGCGGATGGATGCGGCGAGCGACTTTTTCGGCGAGCGGAATGTGCCGCGACGGGCGATCACCATGGGCGTGGGAACGATTCTGGAGGCGCGGCGGATCATCCTGATGGGGTTCGGCGAGGCGAAGGCGGCGATCCTGCGGCGTGCGATCGAGGGGGACGTGACGCCCGGCGTGGCCGCCAGCTTCCTCCAGCAACATGCCAATGCGGAATTCATCCTGGACACTGCCGCCGGCGGCGAGCTGACGGCGATCCGGACACCGTGGCTGTCGGCTTCGCGATCCGGTAATGGCGAAATCGGCAGGGCGAACGGCGCCATCGACTGGAATAAGGCGACGACGCGCAGGGCTGTCATCTGGCTGGCACTACACCTGAACAAGCCCATCCTCAAGCTGGTGGAGGAGGACTACAACGAGCACGGCCTCAGCGAGCTGCTCTCGGCCCGCGGCTCGGCGTATGACCTGAACATCGAGGTCTTCAAGGCATTGCAGCAGACGATCACCGGCTGGCCGGGCGGCAAGCCCGAGCGGCGCCGGCAGTCGGACGCGGCGGACAATGCTGCCGGCGCGGCAGATGCCATCGGGCTGCGCCGTCGTGCAAACGGCGACGGTGAAGACGACGCCGTGTTTCCCAAGCGCATCCTCGTCTTCAGCCCGCATCCGGATGACGATGTGATTTCAATGGGCGGGACACTGATTCGTTTGTGCGAGCAGGGACACGAGGTGCACGTGGCCTATCAGACGTCGGGATGCATCGCCGTGTGGGACGACGAAGCAGTGCGCTATGCCGACTTTGTGACCGAGTTCTGCGATCTGTTTTCACCGGTGGCAGAAAGGCAGGCGGGACACATCCAGGAGGCGGTCGCGCGATTCCTGAAGGGCAAGAAGCCGGGGGACATCGATGCGCCCGAATTGCAGAAGATCAAGGCGCTGATTCGCCGAAGCGAGGCGCGAGCGGCGGCCCTCTTTGCCGGCATTCGGGCGGAAAACATCCACTTTCTTGACATGCCGTTCTACGAGACCGGCCGGGTTCGCAAGGATCGGCTGAGCGAGGACGACATCGCGATTCTCTGCGAATTGCTCGAGCGGGTGCAGCCGCACCAGGTGTATGCCGCGGGCGATCTGTCGGACCCGCACGGGACGCACCGCGTGTGCCTCGCTGCCATTGATGCGGCACTGTCGCGGCTGGCGGGCCGGCCGTGGCACGCGGGCTGCAGCGTGTGGCACTATCGCGGGGCCTGGCAGGAATGGGAGCCGCACGAGATCGACATGGCCGTGCCGCTGAGCCCGGACGAGGTCGAGCGCAAGCGGCTGGCGATCTTCCGGCACCAGTCGCAGAAGGACAAGGCGCTCTTCCCCGGCCCCTCGGACCCGCGGGAATTCTGGCAGCGGGCGGAAGACCGGAACCGCCACACGGCGGAGCTGTACGACCGGCTGGGGCTGCCGGAATACCAGGCGATTGAGGCGTTTGTCAGGAGGAAGGGATTGAGGGATTGAGGGATTGAGGGATTAAGGGATTGAGGTATTGGCTTCGGCGTGGCCGGGTCCTGCATCTTTCTGCCGAGCGACCAAGGCTGTTTCATTTCATAGCTACCGGCGGCCATGGCACACATTTTGGCCGGAACAATCCGGAATCCCGGCGCGCCGGGAGAGCAAAATGATGTGGGCATCGGGTAAACACCCCATGCGGCGCAGAAAAACAGGCGATGCAAAGCGATGCAA
>CAYOZN010000013.1:10441-122914 GCA_964408455.1 uncultured Planctomycetaceae bacterium | reverse complement strand
AAACGACAACAGGATACCCCTGACTGGAGATTGGCCTGGCTAGATGATTATCAGGCTTTCGCCCACGGGAAGTCGCGCGGTCGCAGCGCCAGATCGAGCAGTCCGAGTTCCTTGTACAGTCGCCGCGCCGTGTAGCGCCGGCAACCTCGAACGCTCCAGTTGTGCTTGCGACGCAACCACTGACGCAGCCGGTCGCGAACATGTCCGTTCACCGAGTTGTACGCCCGGCTCACCGATCCCAGACAGAAGTAATTCGTCCAGCCCATCAGCTTCTGATTGAGCATGGCGATCTGGTCTGCGATCGAGCGCTGGCGGGTCCGGCGATGCGTCATGTCGCTCACCTCCCGGCAGATTCGGGCGATGGCTTTCCTCGACGGCCGCGTGCCCAGATAGGCCCGGTGCGTCCGTCCCGAATAGCAGCGCCCGATGGTGTAGCCCAGGAAGTCGAACGATTCATCCGGCAGGCGGCAGATGCGCGTCTTCGCCTCGTTTACCGTCAGCTTCAGCCGAGTCATCATGCTTCGCATCGCCGCCATCGCCGGTTCGGCCCGGCCCCGGCAGCAGATCACGAAGTCGTCACCAGGCCCCGTAGCCGAGCGTCGCCCTTCGCGCAGCGATGTTTTCCGCCGCGCGCCTCAGCGCGCCCCGGTTTGCCTCGGCTTGTCTCACCCATTTTTTCGGCGAGGCGCCTCACGCCACCGATCAACGGCTCGTGGCACCCCTCATTCGGGAGGGAGCAACGCGTGATTTACACAAGCACCACGTTGCGTTTCGGGTCAGGATCAATCCAGCTTGATGACTGCATTATGCCGCAGCGGGCCATCCACCTGCTCGACCGTCAGCCGGATGTGCCTGCCGATCACGCTCGCCACGTCGTCGATGCGATACTCCCGCACCGTCGTCTGCCCCGGCGCCAGGTTGCGAATCAGCCGCACGTCGCGCGAACGATCGGCCGACACCAGGTACGACTTCAGCCGCAGGGCATCGTCGGTCCGGTTCGTGATGCGGTGGATCACGCGCACGTGATCGCCATCGACGTAGGCCGCCGCGTTCACATCCAGCCCGGGCGCATTCACCTCAATCGGCGCCCGCAGCGTGATGCCCTCAAAGTCGTCGTCCAGCGCCCGAAGCCGCGCTGTCAGCACCGTCCTGCCTGCCGGCTGGTTTGTCGGCAGATGAAACGCCACCATTTCCGAAAACGTCGCGCCCGGGGCCAGGCTCACGCTCATCAGGGCCGGCGCGATCCGCCAGCCCGGCGGGGGAATCAGCTTCAGATCGCCCCGCAGCCGCGACGTCCGCGTATTGACAAACGAAATCTGCCGCACCTGCGATTGCACCTGGACGCCGAAGCCCGGTTCATCCAGGCGAAACGAATCCAGCATGCGGCCGCGCCACGGCTCCACCGGCTGGATGACCAGCGGCATCGCGTCCAGATCAAACACGAGATCGCCGCGCCGCACTTCAGGCGGCGATGCATTGCCCCACATGTCGATCAACTGCGCCGCCTGGCCGAGATCCGCGGCGACGCGCTGCGGCGCCGTCCCCTGTCCGTCGGCATAGACCGCCAGTGCCCCATGCTCCCCGCGCTCGTCGGCAAACAGCTGTGCCCGGACGCCGTCGGCGATCCAGATGTCTCGATCGGCGCTCAGTCCGCCCAGGGCCTGGTTCAGCGTGCGCAGGATGATCAGCTCCTCCTGGTGCCAGACCACGGGACCCCCGCCGGCGTCCTCGATGCGCCATGGCTGCGGCACAAACACCGCTTCGATGCCGGCAGAACGGCACTCAATCAGCCGCTGGGCGTAGTCGAACAGCCGCCAGCGCCGGTCATATCGCGTTGGATTGCGCGTCTCGAGCGTGGCCCATCGCGCCTGCCCCGCCGCTTGCGACGGCAGCATACCCGCCAGCCCGCGGGCCGCGATGTGGGCCGGCACACGTACGGCGACCGCGTCTGCGGCCGGCAACGCCCCATCGATGCCCGTTCGAACAGGGGCCACCAGACGCGGGCTGCCGATGAGTGTCTGCACTTCGGCACGCACGTTTCGCAGGGCCTGGTCACGCAGCCTCTCGTCCACGGGCGGCGTCATCCCGTCGCTGCCGACCTGCCACGCATGGATGCGATGTCCGTGCCGCATGAGCACCAGGGCCAGCCACGGCCGCCACACCTGCGGCGCGCCGGCCAGCACCTTCAAGAGCCGGCGATCGGGCGGCTCGAAATCCGCCGCCAGGCTCGGCGGCAGATCGGCAAACACGCCGACCACACCGATACCCAGCTTCAATAGTTCGTCCACCAGCCGGTCGGTCTCGGCGCTGCCGCGCACGATCTCGTCGTCCGACTGGTTGACCCGCCACAGGGGCAGCTTGACCATCTCCGGGGACAATAGTGCCATTAGAGCGACATTCAGATCGCCGTGCTCGAAGATGGACTCGTCCGCCACGATTCCGAAGCCCTGCCGGCCGCCGCCGCCGCAATCGGCGTTGAGGCGTACGAATCCCCGCGTGTGGGACGAGACGAGCGTCTGGCCGGCGTGCGTCGTCACCTGAGCCGCATAGAGCCCGGCCGGAAGCGGTTCAAGCACCACCCGCGCCGGCCCGCCCAGGAGCGTACTCGCATCCAGCCGGCGCTCGCGGATCACGCGCGACTCGGCATCCAGAACCCGCAGGTCCACGCGCAAACCGGTGCCATCCAGATCGCGCATGGCAATGTCAATGCCCGTGGGCGTTTCGCCCACATACACGCCGTGAGCCATGTTGAGCTGCATGCTCACGATCGGCAGCCGCATGATCGAGATGTCATCCAGCCACGCCTCGGCGTGTGCGTCGCGGTGCACCAGTTCCGATGCAAGTTGTTCGGCTCCACCCGTCACCAGCGGTTGTTCGATGCGAAACGCCAGCCCGATCCAGCGCGCCCGATCGAAACCGCCTGGCAGATCGATTCGTGCGAGCGTCCACTCCGCGCCACTTTCGTCGCGCAAGTCTTCGGACCAGTGCTCGGTGCCTTCGATCTTGCGCAGGGCATGATCGAGGTAATACGCGCTGATCCGTGCCCTGGCGTGCCGCACCTGCCGCGTACGAACCCACGCGGTGATGCGATAGGCGCTGTCGGGATGCACGGGAATGTCCTTGGCGAGATAAAACGCCCCGGCGCTGCCGACGCGCGCGTGGAACTTGAAGCATGGCGGGGCCAGATGCCCCGACTGCATGTCGAACCGCGCCTCCAGAAAGCGCGGATACCCGGCACCGACCATGGGCAGCCAGTTCATGGGCTGGTCTTCATAGTTGCCAAGGCGGCGCTCGTCGAAATCGAACGTCTTTACGACGCGCTTTTCGATTAGCGAAGACACGACCGCCGTCGAGTCGACCGTGGATTCATCCGCACGGGCCCCCGATTTCGCGCACAAAAGCGCGATCAGCGCGGTCAGAATCGCCAGTGATGAGCGGGTTGCGGCTTTCATAACGACATCGGTCGATGGACGGGCATTCAGGCTCGGATCGCTTCGCCTCCATTCATCGGTTCGACCAGA
Organism: uncultured Planctomycetaceae bacterium; assembly: GCA_964408455.1. Taxonomy (GTDB): domain Bacteria; phylum Planctomycetota; class Phycisphaerae; order UBA1845; family UTPLA1; genus CAYOZN01. Next base: position 119,393 of record CAYOZN010000013.1, on the reverse strand, counting down.
AGGCCGGTTCAGGCACCGCGGAGAGGGGCTCGCCTTGGTCCGATAGGTCCTCGGAAGGCCCGGAGGCGTGTTCCGCTGGCGAGAGAGCGGTCGATGCTCAATACACCGGATTGGGCCTCGAGGCACCAGCCGTGATTGAGCGCAACCAGGAGTCGCGAAATGAAACGGCCGCAGCAGACTTGCGGAAAGCTGATCAGTTTGACGCTGGCAACAATATTGCTGGTACCTACCACCGGCTGCTGGGACTCGGAAGTCGCCAAGCGTTTCAGGGAGGCTTTTGTGCCGGGTTGGGTCGCGGGTCTTTCCGCCGCGGTAACCAGCCCCTGGGAGTCGGAAATAGGCTTCCGGCAGACAGCGGTGGCCCTGTTCGAGGCCCTGGGCGCCGTGTTGACGCCGCGGGATACGGACGAGAATTGAACCCGAGACGACCTATCGTCAATCGCCTGAAATGTGTCTAGGTGAACTTCTCGGGCCCTGAAACCTGCATTGGAAGCGGCGCATCTAGGGGGTGTCTTGCGGGCAGTATTGCCGACGCACGACCGCCCGTAAGCCATGATAATTCAGAGAGTTGAGTGCATTTTGCCACTCCCGGGACCGCACTCCGCCGCCGCTCGCCAGATCGGCAGCGTTCGGGAAAAAAGTTGAAAGCGTATCGAAAGGGTACGGTTTTTCCTGATGTCCGGGAACAATTCCGACCAAGGTCGGTATACATATCAGGTGGGCGAAGGTGACAGGGGGATAGGTGAGTCCCGAGCTGATATTCGGGACACAATGAACGGCGCTTTGCGGAAAAACTCGCATACGCCGGTCGAGGCAGTGAACATGGTTCGTCGAATTACAACTGATCCCAGTGAACGCCCGGGGCTCCGCGACTGGACGCCCCCACCCCCGTTCATTCCGAACAAGGAACTGAAGCGGCCCGGCCTTGAAGCCCGGCTGTTTGTGGATTGGCCCGGCGCAGTTGCGCGCTCCGGCCGCCTCACTCCGGAAGAGGAGACCCTGCTTTTCAAGCAGCTCCACTTCACCGGCTACAAGCTGCGCCTGCTTTATAAGGCCGCCGCCCAGCGGATCACCCCCGGCCGCAAGGCCGAGTACTCGCGCTGGCTCCAGCGGTACAACACCCTCCGCACGCGCATTGTCGAGGCAAACCTCGGCCTGGTTTACGACCTGATCGGCCGGAACCGGTTCGACAACCTCGATCGCGACGAGCTGCTCAGCGAAGGCATGATGGGCCTGCTCCGAGCGACCGACACGTTCGATCCCTGGCGCGGATATCGCTTCAGCACGTATGCGTGCAACGCGATCCTGCGGGCCTTTTCACGTGCCGCCCTCATGGACAGCAAGCGGCGGAGCAAGATCTCCGGTCCATACGACGTGGACTTCGAGGAGAGCGACGTCGTCGAGCGAAACCGCATCGATCAGCGGTCTCTCTTCGCGGAGCGGCTCAGCCGCATCCTCGAGGACGAGGTCGCCGATCTGACGGATGTCGAGCGGGCCGTTCTTCAGAAGCGCTTCCCCGCCGAGGATCAGTCCGAACGGCAGACGCTCGAAGACATCGGCCGCACCATGCGGGTCAGCAAGGAGCGCGTCCGCCAGATTCAGCTTTCGGCCATCGCCAAGCTGCGCAAGGCCCTGGCGGCCGATCCGGTCCTCCAGTAGAGGACGTCACGCAAATACAGGTATGCCCCCGTCAATCGAACCGCGCCGGCGACAAAGCTCGCCCGGCGCGGTTCTCGTTTTTACGAGGTTGCATGGGTGCCATTGCGAGAGTGCAACTCCACGGGTGCAAAGCTTTGTGAGCAGTGGTACCCGCACCCGTGGCATGTGCGCGCGATGCGTGACACAATGCCGCCGCCATGGATCACACCCCTTCCCCAGGCGACGATGCGGCGACCGAACCATCCTGGGTGCGCGCCGCGGTGCAGGCGGAGCCGCGGCTTCCGCTCGTCGCACCGTTCATGGCCTATCTGCTGCTGATGATGGTGGCTGATGCCTTTCCGGGTCGGCTGCATCACGTCGGGATCGTCATTCACATCGCCGGAGCCACCGTTGTGGCATGGCTCTTCCGGCGTCACTGGCCCGGCCTGGGCGCGCCCCATTGGGCGACGGCGGCCGTCGCAGGTGTTGCCGCCGCGGCACTCTGGGTCGTCGGGCAACACATTCTCAACGACATCGCCATCGGCGGCGTCAGCCTGGGCGGCAAGCTCTCGCTCTCCGGCGCGCCGCCGTTCATCACGCTCGTCGAGCAGGCCCCCACGCCGGTGACCGAACAGTACCCGCACCCACTCGATTTCTGGACCCACGTCGTCCTCAAGATCACGCGGGCCGTCACCATCGTCGCGCTCGTCGAGGAACTGTTCTGGCGCGGCTTCATCCTCCGGGCGTTCATCAACTGGGATCGGCCCGAGTCGGTGCCGCTGGGCCGGTTCACCCTGTGGTCGTTCATCGGATCGTCGCTGCTGTCGGTCGTCCAGCATCCGGCCAACTGGGGCGTCAGCATCCTGTGCTGGATGTTCTTCAACGCCCTGTTCTATTGGCGTAAGAGCCTGTTATTCCTGATGGTTACGCACGGCATTACCAACCTGGTGCTCTACGTTTACGTCGTCGGCACGGGAGACTGGCAATTCTGGTAATCGGCCCTGTTGGCCGCCTGGCAGGCAGCCTTGCGAGCGCCCCATGCGTAAACGATGCGCCCGGCGCGTCGCCCAATTTAATGGCAGCGGTGAGCGAGGCGCCAGGCGCCTCCGACCGGCCGGGGGCGGACCATGCCGCGGAGGGGTTCTGGACCCCCATGCTGCAATTCGGATATAATCCTCTCACAAGTGCGCGAGTGGGTGCCTCGCACGCTAATCATGTTCTTGCGGGTGAAGAGACTAATAAAAAGTGAAGTCACTTAAAATCGCGATTATTGTCGTCGCGCTGGCTGCGGCATTGCTCATCACGGTCTTTGCAGGCTCGGACGAAGGGCCGCCGGCGGTAACGCAGGAAGACTACATCAATTGGAAGTGCCGGGTCTGCGGGGGCGTGTTCTCCCTCAGCCCGCAGGAGAACCGTGAGGCGCTCGCCGCCGTCGGCGGCAAGGCACCGATTACCTGCAAGCGCTGCGGCAAGGTCGAGGCCTATCTGCCGATACCCTGTACGTGCGGCGAGTTGATCCTCGGTGCGGACGTTCCCGGTTCGACCGGCCGTTGTCCGAAGTGCGAGCCGAATGCAGAACCCATATATGACGAGCCGCCGCCGCAGGAGTACGCCCCCGGCGAAACGCCGGCAGATGCGCCGCCGCCCGAGCGCGTGCGGCCCAAGTCGGTCTGAATAAACTTTAGGTGAAGTGGGTAGCCTGCGGCTTGAATATCGCAGGAGTAAAGGGATAGCCAATGTCTCGCCGGTTGACGAATCGTGTGCGCGGCGCATTCACCTTGATCGAGCTGCTGGTGGTCATCGCAATCATTGCGCTGCTCATATCCATTCTTCTGCCGGCGCTGCATCAGGCCCGCGAGGAGGGTGCGAAGACCAAGTGCATTTCGGGCCTTCGGCAAATTATCGCGGGGACGCTCATGTACATGGATGAACATGCACCTGACCGGAATATACCGTGGTATCAGTGGCCCGCGCACGCCAATACGCCGGGCCTGCCCGCAGGTCCTGGTGTGTACGTCCCCTGGGCATTTGGAGGAATGCTGGCAACCGTACGGCCCCCAGGCGAGGACATTTCGAACGATGATTGCTGGCCCGCGCGGATTCGTCCGTTGAGCAGGTACATGGACCCTACGGCGACGGACAACAAGTCCGTCATCGAGGTGTTCATTTGCCCCACCGACAAGTCCTATCAAACTGCCTTGATCGGTAACTCCAACTCAAATGCTCAATGGGAGCCGTATCCATCCTGGCGTGTAAACGGCAGCAGTTACACATTAAATACGCGGTTCATGCAGGGCTATGCAGGTACAGGCGGTGGTTTTGGGGTTGGCAGTCCGGAAACCAACGGCGGTCAGTCGGTGCCCTATTCGAAGCGCATCGCCAAGCACCTCATCGGCGGCAAGGCATCGCGGTTTGTCATGTGGAATGAACAGGGCATGTACAGCGCAACGCAGAACGCGAAAATGACGCTGCCGTCGGGCGCGGTACAGCAACGGGGTTGGCACCGCAAATGGTCTCAGTGGAGCATGGCGTTTGCCGATGGTCACGCATCCAACGCCTTCTACGACACTCGCTTCGCCATCAGTGGCGATGCGACGATCTGGGAGCCGTCCGCGAATCCCGGCCCCGGCGGCAACTAAGTTAGCTTTGTTTGATGCGGGTCAGCCGCATCAACGCCGCTACGGCCCGTCAAGTGACGCGAAGTCACCCGTCGAAAATGAAACTCGATGGAGGTTCTTCCATGTCGCGCCTGCAAGTCCGCAGAATGCCGTTTCGCCGCCGCCCGGCCTTCACACTGATCGAACTTCTCGTCGTCATCGCCATCATCGCACTATTAATATCGATCCTCCTGCCGGCGCTCCACATGGCACGCGAAGAGGGCTGCAAGACCAAGTGCATCTCCAACCTGCGCACCATCATGACCAGTACGATGATGTATTTTGACGATCATGCCCCCGACCGGAACATCCCCTGGTACAAGTATCCCAAGTATGCGACTTCCACCGGGGCGCCACTTGCTCCCCCGACTGCCGTATACGTTCCCTGGGTCTTCGGCGGCTTCAAGTCCACGATCACACCGCCGGGAGAGACGCCTTCGGATGATGATTACTACGACCCGCATGTCCGACCGCTGACCAAGTTTATCGATCCGACAGCGACATCGGCCAAGTCCGTCGTTGAGGCGTTCATCTGCTGCGGCGATCGCTCCTGGGATACGAATCTGATCGGGAGTGGCAATTCCAACGCCCAGGAAGAGCCCTTCCCCTCGTGGAAGGTGAACGGCAGCAGCTATACCCTCAACACCCGCTTCATGCAGGGCTACAAGGGCGGCAACGGCAGCTTCCTGGTTGGCCCGCCCGCCAATGAGACCGACGTCTTTGCGAGGCGAATTGCCAAGCACCTGGTGGGCGGCAAGGCCTCCCGCTTTGTCATGTGGAACGAACAGGGCATGTACAGCGCGACGCAGAATGCCAAGCCGACACTGCCCTCCGGCGCGGTTCAGACGCGCGGCTGGCATCGCAAGTGGTCGCAGTGGAGCATGGGCTTCGCCGATGGCCACGCGACAAATGGCTTCTACGACACGCGATTTTCCATCAGCGGCGATGCCACCATCTGGCAGCCCGGGTTCCCGAACGATCTGTAAGCTGACGAGATTCGCGGGCGTCGCCACGCGCGATGCCGTTGTTATAATGCACGGGTAGCGCGAGCCGGCATTTGCCAGAGGTATTGACGACGGAGGCCCTGTCATGCCGTGTATTCAATCCCGCCCGCTGACTGCCGCGAGCCAGCGCGCTTTTACCCTGATCGAACTCCTCGTCGTCATCGCCATCATCGCCCTGCTCATCTCCATCCTGATGCCGGCCCTGCACATGGCCAAGGAAGAGGGCGCTAAGGCCAAGTGCGTCTCCAACCTGCGCCAGATCATGATCGGCACGCTGATGTACTTCGACGAGAAGGCGCCGGACCGCGCCATCGAGTGGTACACCTTTCCTGCCCGGCAGGGCTACTCCGTCAACCTATTCACACCCTGGGTCTGGGGCGGCTTCAAAGCCAAGTTCAACAACTGGCAGGGATATAACCCCGATACGGTGTACCCGCCGCGCATACGTCCCCTGAGTGCCACGATGGATCCCGCCGCCACTCACGACACCTCCACGCTGGAAGTCTTCATCGATCCCGGCGACAAGAGCAACGAAACCGCCATCATCGGAAACGGCAACTCCAACGCCGAATGGTCACCCTATTCTTCCTGGCAGGCAAACGGCAGCAGCTACACCTTGAACACGCGGTTCATGCAGGGTTACAAAGGCGGCTCAGGCAATTTCAACGTCAACTTCGACGCGCCGATCTATGCCAAGCGTATCGCCAGGCACCTCATCGGCGGCAAGGCCTCCCGCTTCGTCATGTGGAACGAGCACGGCATGTACAGCGCCACGCAGAATGCCCGGCCCACGCTTCCCAGCGGCGCGGTCCGTTCGCCCGGCTGGCACCGCAAGTTCTCCACCTGGAGCATGGGCTTCGCGGACGGCCACGCCGTCAACGCGTTTTATGACACGCGCTTCTCCGTCAGCGGCGATGCCACCATCTGGCAGCCCGGCTTCCCCAGCGACCTGTAACACGGCCCCGGCCCAGCAGGGTGCCGTCAGCAGACGCACCTTTTTCCCGGCGAACCCGCATCCGAAATGCCGGTGCGTCTACTGACGCACCCTACGCTTGGACTGTTCGCCGTGCGCTTTGGTCGGCGGCGAGCCACGTTTCTTCACGAGACAGTGCGCGGCCGCGTATAATGGCCACCATCCCTGCCTCGCGAATGTTGCCCCGGCCATGAGCTTACGACAACGCCTGCTATTGGCCCTGCCGATGGTCTGCACGCTGTGCGCCTGCGACGCGGGCTATCTCGCCCATCTGGTCGCCGGTCAGCTCGAAGGCCTCGGCCGCACGGTCCCCATCGAAGAAGCCGCGGCCAATTCCGATCTCACCGACGAGGAACGCCGCAAGCTCGCGCTGGTCATCTCCGTCCGCCGCTTCGCCATCGAAGAGGTCGGCCTCAACGCGGGTCCGGCGTTCACCGTCTTTGAAGCCAGCGGCCAGGCGCCTGCCGCGTACGTGGTCTCCGCCTCGGCGCGGAATGAACTGCGACCTTTCGTGTGGTCGTTCCCGTTCGTGGGCGACGTGCCGTACAAGGGCTTCTTTAACGAACAGATGGCCCGCGACGAGCGCGACGCATTGGCGCAGCAGGGCTACGACGTGCTGCTGAGCCCCGCGGCGGGCTTCTCGACGCTGGGGCTGTTGCCCGATCCCGTCCGCCAGTCGCAGTTGTCGCTGCCGGATGTCGCCCTCGCGGAGTTCATTTGCCACGAGCTGACGCACTCGACCGTCTTCCGGACCGGAGACGTCGACTTCAACGAGGCCCTCGCCACGTTCATCGGCAGGACCGCGGCCCAGGCCTGGTTCGATCGGGAGTTTGGCGCGGCGTCGGATGAATCCACCCAGGCGCGCCTTTATTTTGACGATTCGGCCGTCGTCGATGCCTACGCCGAGCATCTGTACGCATCGGCGGCGGAATACTACGCCGCCGCGGCGCAGCGCGGCGATTCGCAGGACAAGATCATCTCCGGCCGCGACGCCGTCTTTGCGGCGGCGAAGGATGCACTCGAGACCGAGTATTTCCCGCAGCTGCACCATCCCCAGGACTGGGCCTTTCTGCTCGACCAGCCGATCGACAACGCCCTCATCCTCGCTGCCACGCGGTATCTCGGCGGCCTCGACGTCTTCGCGGACGTTCACGAGGAGACCGGGCGGGACTTTGCGGCTTCGATCGGCGTCTTTCGCCAGGCGGCCGAAGCGGATGATGCCCGCGGCTGGCTTCGTTCGTGGCTGGAAAGCCACTGAGCCGGAGCGGCGTTCGTCGCCGTTCCACGCGAGCCGCGTTGCTGCGGCCAACTCCTTCGATAGACACCAAGCCGGCGCCCGATCCGATTTCGAATTTCAACTGGCTTGCCTGCCCTGCCGAGCCGATGGTAGGCTGTCCACGCGCGTCGGTGCAGCCGCCCCGATAATGCGCCGCTTATGGGAGGAGCGTTGCCGTGATATCTCTGCGGCGAACACGGTCGGCATGGATGCCCATCCTGACAGCTGCCATTGCGATGGCATCGGGCTGCGCCGGCAATCGCAAATCGTCCATCGCTCAGATCGAACCCTATGCCGGTGGACGGCCCGCCACCGTTCGGCCGCTCCAGCCGCCGCCCGCGCCCAGGCCGCAGCCGCCCGCCGTCGCCAAAAAGGACAACAACTCGTGGGTGCCGGCCATCGGCATCTCGCGCCGCTGGACGTCGGTCGTCGTTCATCACTCTGCCAACGCAAAGGCATCGCCCGACGCGATGCGCTCCTACCACATGAATACCCGCGGCTGGGACGAACTGGGCTACCACTTCGTCATCGGCAACGGCATCGCCTATGGTGATGGAGCCGTCTATGTCGGCAACCGCTGGAAGAAGCAGATGACCGGTGCCCATTGCAAGACACCGGGCAATCAATACAACGAACACGGCGTCGGCATCTGCCTCATCGGCGATCTCCAGAAAACGAAGCCCACGCCCAGGCAGATGGAGTCCCTCGCCCGCCTGGTCAACTTCCTGTGTCAGAAGTGCGGGATTCCGCGTTCCCGCGTCCTCACGCATGGCGGTATCACCGGCAAGACGGCCTGCCCGGGGAAAAACTTCTCCCTCAAGGCCCTGTTCAGCCGCATGGATGCCGGTCACCTGTCCGCCGCCTCGCGCTGATGCCGGCCAGCCCCCCGTCGCACAATAGTCCGCCAGCCTGTGATTTTCCTGCACGCGGTCCGATCCGCCGCGGCCGGCCGACAGATGCCCCGCCGTTCTTGAGGCCACTACCGGCCGGGACTCCCCGGCGGCGCGTTATTCTTCCCGAACCAGCGCGGACTTAATCGCGTTTTTTTACGCCGGCGGCTATACTGGTCAGCCGCCGGGTGATTTGGTTGCGACCATCCGCAAGGTCGCCCTGGAAGGCGCTCGCCGCCTGCATCCCGAAATCGCCCGTCGCCATCGGAGGTGCCTGCTTCGTGAGTTTCAGCGAGGGTGCCAATCGGCAGCGCGTCCTGCTCGGCATCGCCGTCGTCATCTTCGTCCTCGCCGGCCTGTGGGCATGGCGGAATCTGGGCGGCGACGACATCGCCGGCATTGCGGCGAATCGCGCGTTTTATTGTGCCGAGACCGGCAAATTCTACGAGTACACGATTCAGATGGGCGATACATCGCCCTATCCCTCTCCGCATTCCGGTCGCAACACCGGCTACCGCGCCGAGGCCTGCTACTGGGCGAAAGATGCCAACGGCAAGTGGGCCCGCAAGGAAAAGCCGACGCTGGTTTTTGTTCTCAAGGAAATGGACGAGACCACGGACGAAAAAACCTTTTGCCCCGACTGCGGCCGCGAAGTCGTCCGCCATAATCCGTCGCCTACTGATAAGGACATCGCTGAGGCGAACGGGGAATAAATCCGTGGCGAGTATGGCGGGTCGCAATGGCACGCCATCAACAAAGACGTGGAAAACGCCTTCAGGCTAAGGAAACAGCCATGCATATCAGGCAGCACGCTCGACCAACCGCCGGATTCACGCTGATCGAACTGCTGGTGGTCATATCCATCATCGCGCTTCTCATCTCGATTCTGCTGCCCTCGATGGTGGGCGCGCGGCGGACGGCCCAGCGCGTCACGTGTGCCACCACCCTGCGCGGCATCGCCCAGGGCGCCATCACCTACGCCTCCGAGGAAGGCAACCAGGACTGGATCATCGGTTCACCCGCGGGAAGCGGCTACTATCTCATCGATCCAGCCCAATCGGTTGGCACCGCCTACGGCCCGGCGACGCAGATCTGGGACTGGATGGGCATCATGGCCAATATGTGGAACATGGGCATCATCCTGCCCTCGGCAGGCGATTCCGATGGCGTCGAGCGGCGGTTTAACGATCTGCGATCCAGTAAGGCGTTCCTGTGCCCGTCGAACAAATTCCTTTCGGTGCGGTTCAACGGTCCCGATGCGGGCGCCGGTTACATGGTCAGCTACAACACCATTCGCACGCAGCTGTTCATGCAGGGCGGCCCCACGGACGGGGTGTTCGGTTTTCCCGCCAGTTTTGAAGAAAAATTGCCCACGAACTGGAAGCCCTCCCTTACCAAAATGGGCGATCCGGCCCGCAAGGTCTTCGCCGCCGACGGCTCCCGGTTTGCCACCACGACCAATGCCCCGGACTATGACCTGGGCTACAACGCCCCCTGGGGCGGCGCTTTCGCCGATGTCGGTTCTTACAGCACGTTCAGCCGTTCCTGGGATCGAAACTGGGCCGTGGGCAACGCGTCCGGCGTCGATGCCCGCTATTACGCCTTCCGCCACTCCACGGCCGAGCCAAGCCCCGGCGCAAAAAATGATGCCTTCAAGATGAATCTGGCCTTTTTCGACGGCCATGTGGAGACCCAGGGCGATCTGCAATCGTCCAATCCCAACCAGTGGCTGCCGAAAGACTCCCAGCTGGACACCAGCGGCTGCTGGACCGACACCCGGGCAAAGTTCGGCCTGAGTGGAACAATCAAGATCGGCAGTTAACGGCTCCGGCTGAGCCGCGGCAGACGGTGCACGGTGGGCTTGTTCTTGACCGCAGGCCGCATGTGAATATATTCTGTACGTTATGCAGGCGCCCCTCCGACGGGCCGGTCTGCCGCTGGAAGGTCCTGATTTCCGTGCCAACCACACGTCTGACAGCGTGATCTGCTTCTTCGTTGCACATCCCGATCGGGCAACGATGGCGCACCTTCGCACGCTCCCTTGCGAAACCCATTCACACCGCGGTTTTGTTGCAGGCATTGTTCGCCCGACTTGTGGAAAGCCGGTTCTTTCATGATTCACGTCACGCTCCCGGATAATTCAGTCAAAGAGTTGCCCGACGCCTCGACGCCGCGCGACGTCGCCGCCGCCATCGGCCCCGGCCTCGCGAAGGCCGCACTCGGCGCAGTCGCCGATTACGGCCAGGGCCCAATCACGCTCGATCTCTCGGCGCCGCTGAAGGGCGATTGCCGCCTGCGCCTGCTCACGGCGAAGGACGCGGACTCACTGCCCATCCTGCGGCACAGCACCGCGCACGTCATGGCCGAAGCCATCTGCACCCTCTGGCCGCAGACGAAGCTGGTCTATGGCCCGCCGGTCGAGGGCGGCTATTACTACGACATCGATCTGGACGAACGCCTCACGCCCGATCATTTCGCGAAGATCGAGGCCGAGATGCAGCGCATCGTGTCGGAGGCCCGCCCCTTCACCCGCTACGAGATGTCGCGCGAGGCTGGGCTCGAAAAGCTGCGCAAGGAGGGCAATTCCTACAAGGTGGAGAATGCCGTCCGTGCCAAGGGCGATGCACTCAGCTTCTATGTGACGGGCAACGAGCCGGGCAAATACTGGGAAGACCTGTGCATGGGTACGCACATCCCATCGACCGATCGCATCGGCGCCTTCAAGGTGCTCAGCGTCTCGGGGGCCTTCCTCCACGGCGACGCGAATAAGCAGCAGCTCCAGCGCGTCCACGGCACCGCGTTCCACTCGCCAAAGGACCTCAAGCAGTACCTTACGCAGCTCGAAGAGGCGAAGAAGCGAGACCATCGCAAGATCGGCCAGGAGCTCGGCCTCTTCACCATCGACAACCTGGTGGGCAGCGGCCTGATTCTGTGGAAGCCGAAGGGCGCTATCGTCCGCATGCTGCTCGAGGAACACCTGCGCGACAAACTACTTCAACAGGGTTACGATCCCGTTTATTCGCCGCATGTCGGCCGGTTGGAGCTCTACCGTACCAGCGGCCACTTTCCCTATTACCGCGATTCCCAGTTCCCGCCACTCTACGAATCCGACACCGCCCGCATCCTGAACGAGCTGTGGATCGCCCTTTACGAAAACGAGCGCGAAAAGCCCGGCAGCGCGCCCTCTTTCGAATGCGAGCGCCTGCTGGAAGAACTCAAGCTTGAGAACGCCGCCCTGTACGACGAATTCACCGGCAAAGCGGACGTACCCGAGTCCCGCCGGCTGCACATGAAGCCCGCTGCCGCCGAGCACAACCTCGCCCTGGTGCGCGAGCACCTTCAGGTCACCGATGGCTTTCTGCTCAAGCCGATGAACTGCCCGGGGCACATCCGTATCTACGCCAGCGAGCCGCGCAGCTATCGCGATCTTCCCGTGCGGCTGGCCGAGTTCGGTACCGTCTATCGCTACGAGCAATCCGGCGAGCTGTCGGGCATGACGCGCGTCCGCGGCTTTACACAGGACGATGCCCACATTTTCTGCACGCCGGAGCAGCTCCAGGGCGAGCTGGCCGGCTGCCTCAGCCTGACGCGCTACGTGCTCGACATGCTGGGCCTGAAGGATTACCGGGTCCGCATCGGCCTGCACGACCCGGCCGATCCCAAATTCATCAAGAATCCGGAGGCGTGGGCCCAGGGCGAGGCGGCCATCCGTCAGGCCGTCGCTGCCAGCGGGCTCACGGCCATCGAGGAAATTGGCGAGGCCGCCTTTTACGGCCCCAAGATCGATTTCGTCGTGAAAGACTGTATTGGGCGGGAATGGCAGCTAGGAACCGTGCAGGCCGATTATAATCTGCCTGTGAGGTTCGGCCTGGAATACACCGGTCGCGACAATCGCATGCACCGGCCGATCATGGTCCATCGCGCTCCGTTCGGAAGCATGGAGCGCTTCGTGGGTATCCTGATCGAGCACTTCGAGGGCGCATTCCCGATGTGGCTCGCCCCGGTGCAGGTCGTTGTCGCATCGATCAGCGACAAGAGCGCCGAGTACGCCCGGCAGATCGCCGCCGCGCTCAAGGCCGAGGGCCTGCGCGTCGAAGTGGACGATTCGCCCGAGCGCATCGGCCCTAAGAAACACAAGGCGCGCCAGATGAAGGTGCCCTACATCGCCGTCGTTGGCGAGCAGGAGGCGCAGAATCGCACGGTCAACGTAAACGACCGCGAAGGCCGCGTGCAGGACAACCTGAGCCTTCAGATGTTCGCGACCATGCTGCTCCAGGAAAACCGCCCCGGCGGCAAGGCACAGGTCGCATGAATCGCATTGGTTCCGTGGGTCCCATTATCAATTAGAGAGGACGGTGCTTGTCTAACACAAACGTCAGACTACGCGTGAACGAGCAGATTCGCATATCCCCAGTGCGGGTCATCGATCAGGACAAGAACATGCTGGGCATCATCCCGACCGAGGAGGCTCTGCGCCGCGCCCGGGAGGCCGGCATGGACTTAGTGGAGATGTCCCCGCAGGAGCGGCCCCCGGTCTGCCGCATCATGGACTACGGAAAGCACAAGTACCAGCTTTCCAAGAAGCAAAAGCAGAAGCATCACGAGCAGAAGATCAAGGAAGTCCGCATCCGGCCCAAAACCGACGAGCACGACCGGGAGATCAAGGTCAAACATGCTCGGGAATTCCTCGAGCACGGCGATCGCGTACAGTTCACCATGCTCTTCCGCGGGCGCGAGCGCTTCCACCAGGAGATCAGCCTCCAGTCGTTCCGTGATATCGCCAAAGAGCTGGAGGACATCGCCAAGATTGATGCCCCGCCGCGTTTCATGGGCCGCCGCATGACCATGGTCCTCGCCCCGCAAAAGCTGCCCACGGCCAAGCCCAAGCCAAAAGCCGACGCGTCGGACACACCCAAAGAGAAAAAGCCGCGTCCGCAGCCGCCGGGGGAGTCTGATTCCGCCGCGGCCGGCGCCCCCGAAGCGCCCCAGCCGGCAGACGCCTGAGCTAACGGCCTGACGAGCGATTTCGGGCCGCCACCCCATACATGGCCGACGCCGAAGCCGGCTCGGTGCTGTCATCCATTCCACAGCAGCCTTGGATGACCCGCGCCCTGAACCTCCGCGCGGCCTCAATCCTCCGTCGTGCGTCCGGCCAGCCGCGTCAGACGGAAGCCTGCCGCCGCGGCCCTTGCCCGTCCCCCCTTCGTCCGCTAGACTGCGGGGCTTCGCGAACCGAACGCAAACCCTGCTTTCAGGCGACGTACACCATGCCGAAGATGAAAACCCACAAGGGCGTGCTCAAGCGGGTCAAGATCTCCGCCGGCGGAAAGCTGCGCTACAACAAGGCCAACGCCGGCCACCTCATGAGCGGCAAGGCCGGCAAGCGCCGCCGCCGCCTCCGCAAGCGCGTTGTGCTTGCAAATCCGGCCTTGGCCGCACGAATGAAGCGAATGATCCGCGGCTGACCGCCGCGTCCGGCTCGCCGTGTGTCGCTGCTTCAGGCACTGGCACACAGGAGAAGAAATACCGATGCCTCGAACCAAGACACACGTTGCCCACCACAAGAAGGTCAAGCGCGTCCTCAAGGCCGCCAAGGGCTATTATGGCGCACGCAGCAAGCTGCTGCGCTCCGCCCGCGATACCGTCGTCCGCGCCGGCGTCTATGCCTATCGCGATCGCCGCGCCCGCAAGGGCGATTTCCGCCGCCTCTGGATCATCCGCATCACCGCCGCATGCCGTGCCCGTGGCATCAGCTACAGCGCCTTCATGAGCGGTCTCAAGCGGGCCCAGTGCGATCTGAACCGCAAAATGCTTAGCGAGATCGCCATCGCCGATCCCGAGGCCTTCGACGTCGTCGTCGACCTCGCCCGTAAGCACCGGCAGTCCGCCGCCGCCTGAATGCGGCCATAATCAAAGCAATGTCTTCAGCGGCGCCGCTCGATACGGCGCCGTTTTCTTGCGCGGCTTCCTGGCCCTTTTCTCCCTAATCCTTACCCCTTGCCCCATACCCCTTCCAACATGACGCCCGATGGCCCCTGCGGCGTGATCTTCGACATGGATGGCGTGCTGGTTGACAGCTATCGTCCTCACTTCGAAAGCTGGCGGCGCCTTGCCGCCGAGATCGGGCACGAACTGACCGAGGAGCGATTTGCCGGCACCTTCGGCCGCACAAGCCGCGAGATCATCGCCGAGCTGTTTCACGTCGCCGATCCGGCGATCGCGGCCCGGTGGGATGATCGCAAGGAAGCGATCTACCGCGAGATCATCCGCAACAACGTTTCCATCATGCCCGGTGCGACTGACCTGATCGCCGCGCTGCACGCCAGCGGCTTTCGGCTTGCCATCGGCTCGTCCGGGCCGCGCGAGAACATCGAGTTGGTTTCCAGGGAAATGAACCTGGACCTCTGGATGTCCGCGACCGTCACCGGGGCGGACGTGACGCGCGGCAAGCCCGACCCCGAGGTCTTTCTGGTCGCCGCGGACCGGCTGAGAATTCCCGCCCGATCGTGCCTCGTCATCGAAGATGCGCCGGCCGGGCTGGCAGCCGCCCGTGCGGCGGGAATGAAGTGTGTTGGCCTGCTCTCGCCGCACGGCGCCCGCTCGCTGGAGGCAGATGTCACGGTTGCTAAGTTGAGCGAAATCACGCCGCCCCTGATTACCAGCTTGCTGACCAACCCATAACCGTTGTCGGTGACCAGAGTTACCGCCTCGGATGATTCACGCTGCACGCATTGGGTAAAATGAGGCAAAATAGCCCAATCTGCTTTTCTATTTCCAATATCAGGAATTCAGCTATTTCACGTTAAACACGCTCCCCAGCCGCCTTTACACGCGATTCCCCCATCTGAAGCACGCCTCGCCATGCTCCGCGACCAGCTTGGAATGGAAAATGCCCCCAGTGGTTTGTGAGCCCAAATTAGCTCACTCACGAGTGGGGCGACGCGCATGCACGGTCACGAGCCCGAGCCGGCATTCGATGCTCGCCCCACTCGTACTTTTCCGGGGCCTGCGACCGGCGTCAGTTCAAACGAGTCACCCGGCCTCGGCATGGTGACGACATCGATCCCAACGTCGAGCAGTCGCGTGCGAAGCTTCTGCATCTGGTCCAGTTCGCCGTGCACCAGGAAGGCCTGCTTGCACCGTTCTACCAGCGGCGTGCATAGTGCGACCAATTCGTCGGCGTCCGCATGGGCTGAAAATCCGTTCAGCACTTCGATACGAGCCTTCACCTTGTGCTTCTGGCCGAAAATGCGGACCTCCGGTCTGCGTTCGACCAGCTTCCTGCCCAGCGTGTGTGCAGCCTGGAAGCCTGGGATCAGTACTGTATTCCGCGCCTGGCCGATGTTGTTCTTCAAGTGATGCCGTATGCGGCCTGCCTCGCACATGCCGCTCGCCGAGATGATGACGCACGGGCTGCGCCGCCGGTGCAGCCGCTTGCTTTCTTCCACATCGCGAATGTACGTACACGTATCCGCCCCCAGAATGTCGCCCGTGAGCCGCTGAAACTCCCGAGCCTCCCGATCGAACAGCTCCGGATGCAGCCGGAAGACTTCGGTGGCATTCACCGCGAGCGGGCTGTCGACATAGACGGGAATTCGCGGAATGCGGCCCGCCTCCTGTAACTGGTGCAGGAAATAGACGATCGTCTGCGTGCGGCCGATGCTGAAAGCCGGCACGATCACCTTGCCGTTCTGCGCGACGGTCTCGCGGACAATCGCCGCCAGCCGCTCCTTCAGATCATCGCCTGGCGGGTGCCGCCGCCCCCCGTAGGTGCTTTCGGTAATGAGGTAGTCGCATGGAAAGAACGGTCGCGGATCGCGCAGGATAGGCATGCTGCACCGGCCGACGTCGCCGGTGAATAGAAGTGTCGTCGGCCCGTCGCCATTCGGCGCGTCGTATTCCAGCATGATCGATACGGCGCCCAGCATGTGCCCGGTCCGCCGGAATGTCGCCCGCAGCCGCGGCGTCACGTGAAACGGCTTATCGACAGGCATGCTTTGAAAAAGACCAAGGGCGGCCGCAGCATCCTCGTCGTCGTACAGCGGCTCAACCGGCGGCATCTCGGACTGGCTGGCCAGCCGATGATTGCGCCGCAGCAGCTTCTTCGTCAGGTACTTCGCATCTTCCGCCTGGATGTGCGCCGAGTCCTCCAGGATCAGTGCACACAGATCGCGCGTGGCCGGCGTGGAATAGATCGTTCCTGCGAAACCCTGCTTCACCAGCAGCGGCAGCCGGCCGCAATGATCCAGGTGGGCGTGTGACAGGACGACGGCATCAATCGTCGCCGGATCAATCGGGAATTGCCGGTTCTTCGCATCCGATTCCGCGCGGCGACCCTGGAACATGCCGCAGTCCAGCACGATCGTCCTGCCATCCGCCTCGATGATGTGCATCGAGCCGGTCACTTCCTGCGCCGCTCCATAAAACGTCAACTTCATCGTACGCAGCCCCGCCTTCACATCGCCATTAACAGGCGCACCGCTGTAGCCGGTAGTATCGACTGTCGCCGCTCACCATGTCTCGCGGCCGCTGCCTGTTGCTGCGACATGCCGTGCTCATCACGAACGAGTATGACCGTAACGCTTCGCCGTCTCCACCAGGGCCGGAAATGCCGGCGGCCGCTCTGCCGCGGCGACGTCCTTGAACTCCTGCACGCATTCGGCGGCAAGCCGGCCGATCTCGCGATACAGCGCTTCCTCGTTCATCCAGAGGTGCCTCGGTAACGAGGCATACACGCGCAAATCGAGATTTTCGTTGATGCCGTGCACCATCTGCATCTTGGCCGAAAACCGCCACAAGTTTCGCAGCTCATCCGGGAACTCGACCGGCATGGCCTCGCCGAATACGAAGCCCTCCGAGGGCCGGGGCGGCCACACGCGCTCGTGCCGCAACCCCAGCACCGCATACCGCTCGGCGGCGCGGATTGCTTCGAACGCCCCGCGATAATTCCGCACGTCAACGGCGTAGCGCCAGTCCGCCAGCATCCAGAATGCGTCGTATTCCGCCCGTTCTCCGCGGCGGTAGGGATGATTCGCCTGCTCGAGTGCCGCGTACGCCTCGGCCGCGATCCGCTGAAGCGGAATCGCCTCGGCCAGCCTGCCTGCTTCAACGAGCAGATACGCCTCCAGCCGGAGCAGCTCCGGCGCATCATCCTGTGCCGCCAGCGCCAGCGGCTCGCTGGCGCGCTGTCGGGCGTGCGCCACGCGCGGCGCAAGCCACTCGGCGACGTCGGCGGTCAGCAGGCCGCCATCCACTCCGGCCCCGCCGACGGCGTTTCGCGCGGTTTCGTGCCGCAGTGCCCGTTGCATGCAGAGCAGCTGTTCGGTTGTGTCCCCGGCGAAGTGCCGGGCCATCAGCACATTTGCCCTCGGCGCGTGCGGTCGAAAGGCCGCATGAAGCACTGAGTCCAGCACCGCCGACGCCTCTTCGCGCCGCTCGAGATGTATCAGCGCATCGGCGTAACGCGCCGGCACGTCGTAAAAGCCCGGCATGTCTCGCGCCAAGGGCTCCAGTGCATCGGCGGATTGCTGCCAGCGCCCCTGGGCGGCCAGCTCGATACCGCTGGCGCTGCGATCGGCCACGGTCTTTTCTGCATACAGTCGCGGCCCCGCCATTCGATCGACCGGCGCTGCGGCACGAACGAGGTCCAGCCCGCCGGCCACGGCAAACAGCATGCCTCCCATTGCGGCAATGACGATCGGTAGCCGCCGCACGGCGGGCCGCGCGCCGCCTTCCAGCTGCCGGGCGGCGTCGCCGGCCTCCAGGCGCGCATCCGATCGCGCCGATGCCAGGAGCAAGCCCAGCATCGACCAGTAGTATAGCGGCAGGATCGGCCCGCGCAGCGTCACACTGGCGGCATCCGCCACGCATAGGGCGACCACCGCCGCGGAAAGACTGTCGACCACGGGCGGGGCCATGACGCGGCGCGCCAGCTCCCCGTCGCCGTCCGGCCGCACGCGGGCAAGTGCCACCGTTGCGACATGGCGCCGCGCGATCATCACGGTGCCGGCCGGCAACAGCAGGTAGAAGATGCCGCCGGGCAGCCCAAGCTCCACCAGTGCCTGAAGCCACTCATTGTGAAATGCCGGATCGAAGTTGCCGTGATACACATGCGGCGATACGTCGCGGAGAGGGGCCAATGCGTTCGTCAGGCGTAGTACCGTCATGTCCGGGCCGATGCCCAGCGATGGCGCTCCGGCGATCATCTCCAGCCCCATTCGCCAGTAGACCAGGCGATAAGCGACCGATCCCGCCGCCACGCGGTCGGAACGCTGAAGCTGCACCGCCGTGTATCCCACCGCCGCCAGCAGGGCGACGCCGGCCGCCCCGACTGATGCAAGTCGGAATGTCCTCGGCTCCAGCCGCAGCCGCAACCGCGTCCAGCCAAAGAAAGCAATCGCGGCGATCAGCCCCACCAACGCCGCACGTCGCTCCGACGCCGCGACGACGTAGCAACCCAGCGCCGCCGTCAGCGCCGACAATACTGCCAATCGTTTGTTCTGCGCCCAAATCCGCACCAGGGAAGCCGCCGACACCAGCCCCGCGGCCGCCCACACCGCTGCCGCAATGGCCAGCGGCGTCAGCGCCCCCACCGGCCAGCTGAAATAGATCTGTCCACGGCTTCGCCTGTACGCGATGCACAACGCGAGCGTGACGATGCCCAGCGCCATCATGCCGCCCAGCGCGGCACGCACGCCACCGGCCGGCACCAGCCGACCGAGCGACCATGCCAGCGCTGCACCCGAACCAAACCGCACCACCCAGCCCCACGACCAGTCGTGCGACGCCGCCTGGATCGTGGACAGGACCGCGATGACCACCACCGCGCCTGCCGTCACGACGAACCATCGCTCGGCCGGATTCGTCCCGGCTTGCTGCGGCGCATCAACCGCATGCGCCACGGTCGATTCGCCATTCGTTCCGTCGGCACCGCGAGCCCGGCGCCGCCGATCGGCCCAGTCGACTGCGACCAGGATCAGCGCTGCCCCGGCGGCCAGCGGAAGCACCGCATCGCGCACATCGGCGATGCTGCGGGTGTCGAGAGATGACCAGGTGATGCCATTGTTGATGAGAATGATCAGTTCATCGAGGACGCTGCCGGTAG
This sequence comes from uncultured Planctomycetaceae bacterium, assembly GCA_964408455.1. Lineage (GTDB taxonomy): Bacteria > Planctomycetota > Phycisphaerae > UBA1845 > UTPLA1 > CAYOZN01. The sequence goes on along the minus strand of CAYOZN010000013.1, from coordinate 99,851 downwards.
AGGCCGTTCCGCTCAGCGCACCTGTCCCCGAATGAAGCAGCAGCACGGCTGCCTGGGCCCCAAGCATGACTACCAGGATGGTCGCAAGCACGCCGCGGCGCATGCGCACGATGGTCGCGCAACTGCGCGTATAAGTCCAGCACTGCGTCAATGCCCCAATACGCGCGCTAGCTGACTACTTTAAAACTCATCGGCGGCTCTTAGGGCTTCTCGTTTGCCCTTGAGCAGGCAACAAACCTGCTCCTAGTGGAATTGAATCGGACCTTCTCGACCTGAAACTTGTCGCAAGGCCTTGACAAGCTTGAAGCTTCTTGTATTTGCGTACGGTCGTCTTCTTACGGGGAGAATTCGGACTATGAGAATGACTGCGATTGAGCTCTCTAAGAAGTCGAAACAATCGGAACTCACGTTCCCACGGACTCCAATGAAACGATCGTAAACTTCTCAATTCGTCGTTCAATGCGGTTCGATTGGACATGAGTTTACGCGCGCGGCTCGGTCCGAAATTCGCAAAGAGCTGACGCTTGAGTTGGTTATACTTATGCATGCGCGAGCGATCATGCCGCCCCAAGTGCCGCTTTCGCCCGGATGCACGCTTGTCAATGGATTTTGGCGTGACTAATTGGCCGGATGGAACTACTTCGCCCCAATCGACGATCTCGGCCGAATTTGAATCGGACAACGCTTTCTTCTGACGATGTCGAAGGCGGCATTTTATCATTAGCTTGTCGGTTGCACGAGCGTTTCGATTCGCGTTCACTCGAACTCGCCCTCTGCCTCCTGCTCGGGTTCCGATTCCTGTTCCAGCATTCGCCGTAGCTCGGCATTCTCCCGCCGCGTCGCCTCCAGATCGAAGAGCAGATACTTGATCGACAACCGCAGGAAATCCACCGATTCATTCAGGCCGGAGACGGCCAGCTTCAGTTCCTGATGCTGCTCCTGGGCCTTCTTTGCCAGGTTCTCCAGCCGTAAGCGATCGGCCTCCGGCAGCGCGCCCACGTCGGTCAGAAGCTGATAAACGCCCTGTTGGATGCTTTGATCGCCCATAGCCGGTTCCCTCTCATTGGCCCAGCATCGGCGCAACCGTCGTTGCCGCCAACGACGCCCTGCCGATCGACGCACCATATACGGCAACCGCCATGCCGCCGGGAGGCAGGACCACCCAATCGGCCCGATTCCCCATCTGCGAAGGGCAACAGGCGCCATTATCAGCACCCCGGCAGGCCCGCTGCCGGTCCGTCTGTAGCGTCGCGGTGCCCTGCGTAAACCCGGCGCGGTGCGCACTCGCACGCGGCGCGGTTTGGCCGCCGTGGTGGCCTCGCCTAAACTGAGGATCTTTGAACACATGCCGCGCAGGACTTCGCAAGTCCCGCGGCGCCCCGGGAACGCAATCATGAGCGGCGATTACGCACCATCTACGATCGAACCCAAGTGGCAGGCCCACTGGGAAGAGCACAAGACCTTTCGCACAGCCAACCCCGGTGAGCCCGGCTTTGATGCGAACCGGCCCAAGTTCTACGTGCTCGACATGTTCCCCTATCCCAGCGGATCGGGTCTGCACGTCGGTCATCCCGAGGGCTATACCGCGACCGACATCATCGCCCGATATAAGCGCATGAAGGGCTACAACGTGCTGCACCCGATGGGATGGGATGCCTTCGGCCTGCCCGCCGAGCAGCACGCCGTCGAGACCGGTACGCATCCGACCGTCACCACAAAGAAGAACATCGATACGTTTCGGCGGCAGCTGAAGTCGCTCGGCTTCTCCTACGACTGGGACCGTGAGCTGTCGACCACCGATCCGGAGTACTATCGCTGGACGCAGTGGATTTTTCTTCAGCTCTTCAACAGTTGGTTCGACGAGTCGCAGCAGAAGGCGCGGCCCATCGCCGAACTCGAGCAGATGCTCCAGTCGGAAAAACTGGTCGTGCGCTTCGACGGCGAACTCGTCTCCGCCGGGCCCACGGGCATGCAGCACATCGGCGGCATCCCGCCGGGAACGCGCTTCTGGCACGAGCTGACGCCGGAGGAGCGGCGCGAGATCATCGACGACCATCGCCTCGCCTACCTGGCCGAGGTGCCGGTCAACTGGTGCCCCGCGCTCGGCACCGTGCTGGCCAACGAGGAAGTGACCAACGAGGGCCGCAGCGAGCGGGGGAATCATCCCGTTTATCGCCGGCCGATGCGGCAGTGGATGCTGCGGATCACGAAGTATGCTGACCGGCTGGAGAAGGACCTGGACGAACTGGCCTGGCCCGAGAGCGTGAAAATCATGCAGCGGAACTGGATCGGCCGCAGCGAGGGGGCGCAGGTGCGTTTCCGCCTCGCCGAAAACTCCCCTGCTGCACAAGTGGGTGCCGGCACACCTGCCATGGAACCCACGACCCTTGACTATGCGCACCGCCCCCCTTCACAAAGGGGGGCCGGGGAGGGTGACGAGGAAATAGAGATTTTCACCACGAGGCCCGACACGCTCTTCGGCGCGACATACATGGTGCTGGCGCCGGAGCACCCGCTGGTGGAGAAGATCACGACGCCGCAGCGGCGCGAGGCCGTCCGCGCCTACGTCGCGGCCGCCGTCAACAAGTCGGACATGGACCGCATGGCCGAGACGAAGAAAAAGACGGGCGTCGATACCGGCGCATTCGCGATCAACCCGGTAAACCAGAAGAAGATCCCCATCTGGGTGGCCGATTACGTGCTGATGGGCTACGGCACCGGGGCGATCATGGCCGTGCCCGGCCAGGACCAGCGCGACTGGGATTTCGCCAAGGCATTCAATCTGCCGATCATCCGAACGGTTCAGCCGCCGCCGGATTTCGACGGCGAGGCCTATCTGGAGGATGGTCCCGCCATCAACAGCGATTTCCTCAATGGCCTGCACGTCGCGGATGCCAAAAAGAAAATTACCGGCTGGCTGGAGCAGGAGGGCATTGGCGTTGGAAAGATCAACTACAAACTCCGCGACTGGCTCTTCTCCCGCCAGCGCTACTGGGGCGAACCCTTCCCCATCCTCCACGGCCCCGACGGCGAAATCGTTGCCCTCGATGAGAGCGAACTGCCGCTGACACTGCCGGAAATGGCCGACTTCGCGCCCCGCGCCCTGCCCGACGACAGCCGCGCCGAGCCCGAGCCGCCGCTCGGGCGCGCGAAAGAATGGGTGACAGTCCAGCGGCACGGCAAGACATACCGCCGCGAATTGAACACCATGCCGCAGTGGGCCGGCTCCTGCTGGTACTACCTGCGCTTCCTCGACCCGCGCAACGGCGAGCGCATGTGCAACGAGGCCGCCGAACAGTACTGGATGGTCTCGAAGAAAAAGGATGGCACACCGCACGCCGGCGGCATTGATCTGTATCTCGGCGGGGCCGAGCACGCCGTCTTGCACCTGCTCTACGCCCGCTTCTGGCACAAGGTGCTGTTCGACCTCGGCCACGTCAGCACGCCCGAGCCCTTCGGCAAGCTGTTCAACCAGGGCATGATCCGCTCCTTCGCCTACACCGACAGCCGCGGCATTTATCGCGGTTACGACGAGATTGAGTTCCGAGACGATGGCGGGGCGTATCTCAAATCGAGCGGCGAGAAGCTGACCGCGGCCGTCGAGAAGATGTCAAAGGCCCTGAAGAACGTCGTCAATCCCGACGAAGTGGTGCGCGAATACGGCGCCGACTCGCTGCGGCTCTACGAAATGTTCATGGGCCCGCTTGATGCCAGCAAGCCTTGGAACCCGCGGGATGTGCCCGGCGTCTTCCGCTTTCTCCAGCGCGCCTGGCGCCTCATCGCCGGCGACGACGAGGGCCGCGCCCTTTCAACCATGATCGTCGACAGCGCCGACGCCTCCGTTGAGAAAGCCCTGCACAAGGCTATCAAGAAGGTCGGCGACGACATCGAGCGCATGGCCTTCAACACCGCCATCAGCGCCATGATGGAGTTCGTCAACGAGGCTTATCGTGCCAAGGGGCTGACACGTATCCAGGCCCAGCGCTTCGTGCTCATCCTCGCGCCCTTCGCCCCGCACCTGGCCGAAGAGCTCTGGCAGCGCCTCCGCGGCGACGCCTGGACCGGCAGCCTCGCAGCTGAGCCGTGGCCGGCTTACGACGAATCAATGCTCGTCGAAGCCCAGGTTGAGATCCCCGTACAGGTGAACGGCAAGCTCGTCGGTCGCGTGACGGTGCCACGGGATGCGGGCGAGGACATCATCAAGCAGGCAAGCCTCTCGGATGAGAAAATCGCCGCCCGAGTCGCGGGGGCGACGATCGTGAAAACGATTTTCGTGCCGGGGCGGCTGCTGAACCTGATCGTGAAGCCCTGACGTCCCTGCGAATGTCGCCAGTGCTCCCTCAATCGGAGTACAATATGGACATGGCAGGCCTCTCGCTGAATCGTGCACTCATGGCCGTCGAAAAGGTCCGCGAACGGCTGCTTCGATCGACGGGCGCTCTCGAGCGCCATGGTATCCCCTACGCCGTCATCGGCGGCAACGCCGTGGCCGTCTGGGTCGCGCGCTTTGACGAAGATGCCGTGCGCAACACCGCCGACGTGAACATTCTGCTTCGCCGGGCCGACCTGCCGCGCGCGTCGGCGGCGCTGAACGAAGTCGGCTTCGAGTTCGCCGAGGTGCAGGGCACTCCCATATTCGTCGAAAAGGAGAAACCGAGCCCGCGAAGAGGCATTCACGTTGTTTATGCCGATGAGCGCGTCCGCGAGCACGAAGCTCACGCGGCTCCCGGCCTGTCGGCTGTCGCACGTGCGGAGGACGGTTTCGCTGTCATCGATTTGACGTCACTGATCAAGATGAAGCTCACGGCCTTTCGCCGGAAGGACCAGTTGCACCTGGCGGATATGATCGAGCTGAACATGATCGACAGTTCCATCGAGAGTCGATTGCCGGCGGACCTGGTGGAACGCCTGACTCAGATTCGAAATCAGCCGGAGTAACGGCCGCGCGACCGGATCGGCATGCCATGCCCATCGAACTCGAATGCAAACTCCCCGTCTCCTCGCACAAGCCCCTGCGTGAGAAGCTACGAAGCCTCGGCGCCCAATACCTCGGCCGCGTCCTCGAAACCAACCGGCTTCTTGACCGCTCCGACGGCTCCCTGCGCCAGACCGGCTGCGGACTTCGCGTCCGCAGCGTGGTGTCGCTCGACGGGCACGCGCCCAGGGCTACCCTCACCTTCAAGGGCCCCAGGCTCGATGGCCCCTTCAAACAGCGGGAAGAAATCGAATCCGCGGTCGATGATGCCGACGCGTTGTACGACATCCTGCGCATTCTTGGCTTCACGCGCACCTTCCTGTTTGAAAAAGAGCGCGAATCGTGGCAGCTCGGTGACGCGCGCGTCGAACTCGATGCCCTTCCTCTCATCGGCTGCTTCGTGGAAGTCGAGGCGCGCGACGAAGGCATTGTGCGGGACGTCGTCGAACGCCTCGGACTCGATCCCGCCGCCGCCATCAACGACAGCTACGTCACGCTCCTCGCCGAACAGGTCGCCGACGGCGGCCGCGGCGACGTCGTTCTTCGTTTTGAACAGCCCGATTGAATGGCCTCGTATGCACGTGGAAAGCGCCACCCGCGCGCGGAGACGAATCGCCGATTTCAGCCGGATATCGCCGATTGCGGCGCGTTCGCCTTGACGCATGCCGCCCACTTGGCCTACGTTTCTCGATTCAAACCACGCCGAACCTGAAGGAGTATGCAGTACATGAATCTGGTCACTGGCGCGACCGGCCTCCTCGGCAGCCACATTGTTGAACAGCTTCGCCGCCGCGGCCGTCCGGTCCGTGCGCTCGTCCGCTTCGGGGCCGATGTCGAGTGGCTCAAGAGTCAGGCAGTCGAACTCGTCGATGGCGATTTGTCCAATCCCGAGTCGCTCGAGCGTGCCGGCGAAGGCGTGCAGTGCATCTATCACGCCGCCGCCCGCGTCGGCGACTGGGGCCCCTGGTCCGACTTTCAGAAAATCACCATCGACGGCACCCGCAACCTCTTCGACGCCGCCGAAAAATGCGGCGTGCCGCGATTCATCCACATCAGCTCCATCAGCGTTTATGGCCATCGCAACGAGAAGGGCCTGGTGCTCGACGAGCGCGAGCCGCTCGGCGTCAACGTCCACAAGTGGTCCTACTACACCCGTGCCAAAGTGGCCGCCGAACGCGAACTCTGGCGGCGTCACGAGGCCGGCACCAAGGTCAAGTACACGGTCATCCGCCCGAGCTGGCTTTACGGCCCGCGCGACCGCGCAACATTCGCCCGCCTCAGCCGCATGATTCGCAACGGCAAGGCCAAGTTGCTGGGCTCCGGCGACAATCGTTTGAACGTGGTCTATGCCGGCAACGTCGCCGAGGCCTGCATTCTCGCCGCCGACAATCCCGCCGCCGTCGGCGAAGCGTACAACTGCTCCAACGATGGCGAACTGACGCAGCGTCAGTACTTTGACATGCTGGCAAAGGCCCTTGGCGCGGCGCCCGTTAAGAAGACCGTGCCATACCGCGTGGCCTACAACGCCGCCTTCATCCTCGAAGTGCTGGGGCACACCTTCAAGTGGAAGAAGCCCCCCATGGTCACGCGCTACGCCGTCTGGCTCATGGGTCGCGACTCGTTCTTCTCGGCCGAAAAGGCCCGCCGCGAGCTGGGCTGGAAATCGACGGTCAGCTACGAAGAGGGCATTGCCGCCACCGTCCGCTGGTTTGAAGGGGCCCGCGCCCCGGCGCGCCTGCCCGAGACCGTCGCCTGCTGAGCTTGTCGTTCGCGGCGTGCGCAACCGCAAGTCACTTCGCCAGCGCCGCACCTCCGGCACTGACGGCTATCCCTGAGATGAACGAACAATCGCAATCCGCTGCCACGCCAAAGTCACCGCTCGACCGGTCGCCTTCCAGCCCCATGCTCGGCGTCCTGGGAATACTGCGCCAGGACGGCAGGTTACTGCTCATTCAGCGCTCGGCCACGGTCCGCGCCCCGCTGGCCTGGTGCTTCCCCGGCGGAGAGATCGAACCCGGCGAGAGCCAGCCCATAGCACTTAAACGCGAGTTGCTTGAAGAACTAAACCTCGAGATTCAACCCGGCGAACTGCTCACCACGCAGATCAAGCACGACGGCCGCCTGATCCTCTACTGCTGGTCGGCGAACATGATCTCGCCGGAACCCCGCCCCAATCCGCTCGAAGTGGCCGACTTCGCCTGGCTGACACCCGACGAAATCCGCGCGAAACCGGGCGTGCTGCCCGGCACAACCGAAATTCTGGATCAACTTGGCCTTTGAAAAACTGTTTGCGCGCCGAAGGCCGCAAGCTGCCTTCATTCCGGTGTCGGTCCGGCGCCCGCTCTATTGCGAGCCGGACCTCGTTCCGCGCGCCGGTCCGCTATCGGACCGGTACCCGTTTCCGTGTGGGCCATCCGAGCCGCCCGCGCGGCGATTTTGCCGAGGCTACTTGAGCCGCCAGTCCAACACCGCCAGCACCGGAAAATGATCCGACGCATATCGCCCGCTGTCGTTGTCGTGCAGAATGCGGGCCTCGCGCGGCGCCAATTCCCGCGTCGCAAAGACATAGTCGATCCGCGGCCCCGAACTCACGCCCCTGAATTGATTGAACGTACCCGCATCGGTTGCATTCGGGTGTAACTCGGCGAAGGTGTCGCGAAACGAAATCCGCCGCACACGCTCGCCAGTGCCGCCGGTCACCGCGCCTCCGCTCGCCAAGACCTGCCGAACCGCCTCGCTCTCCGGCGGTGCATTAAAATCTCCCAACAGAATGACCGGCTCATTCCGCGTCAGCGTGCCCATCCGCCGCAGTGCCACTTCGATGCCGCGCGTCCGCGCCGCCTCACTCACATGGTCCAGATGCACGTTGAACACGTACAGCCCTCGCCCGGTCGCGCGATCAATGAGCCGCGCCCACGTGCAGATCCGCGTGCAGGCCGCCCCCCAGCTTCGCGACCCCGGTTCATCAGGCGTCTCCGACAGCCAGAAAGTGCCATTCTCGTCGCACTCGAATCGCCGCCGGTCATACAGAATCGCCGCGTATTCGCCCGCCGTGATGCCATCGTCGCGCCCCGCGCCAATTTCGCCGAGCTGCGGCATCGCGGTCCGAATCTCGTCCAGTTGGAACCGAAGCGCCTCCTGAAGGCCCGCGACATCCGGCCGGTGCTCGCGCAACACATTGTTCACCAGCGCACGCCGCATCTCCCAGCGGTTCTCCCCGTCGGCCGCCGAACCGTACCGAATATTGAACGACATGATCCGTAGCCGAGACTGCGGAGCCGCCAATCCCCCGTCTGTCTCGACCGGACGCGCCACCTGACAGCCGGCAGGCGCCACCAGCAGCAACATCCAGACGAGCCGACACACGTACCGGCTGGGCCGGAGGATCAAGAGAATGTTCGACAACGTCCGCGCCATCGCCGTCATGTCAAACACAAAGGGGCAGCCCGCCTGGGGCTGCCCCTGAGAAATACTTCGCTAAGGTCGCCGCCGAGATGTCCCTAAGCCGGCGGCGTCGTTGGGAACAGATTCGACAGCCCTCCGGTCAGAAGCTGTATGACCAGATTGATCGAAAAGAACACGCCGTAAATGATCAAAGGAAAAATGATGCCTTCCAGACCGCCGCCGAACAATCCAAACATAACCTTTCACTCCTCGAAGAAACGTGACCCATGATCGGGGTCATGCCTGTGTGTCGTCCAACGTCCCCACGACCCAGGCGCCCGGGATTTGGTGGCGGGGCGTTCAGCAGATGCGAGGAACAGTATCGCAAAAAGGCAAGGTCTCCGCAATGAGCGCCTGACACGCACCGCCGACCATCTGTGACCGCAACATGAATTGTCAATAAACCTCCGAGCAATCGGGGCACCGCGGATTTTCTCGACACGCCTCCGAGGAACGACTCACAACCGGGTCCGTTTCGACGGCTTCCGTCGCAGCCCCTTCACCGGTCATGCCCGCGACGACACCCATTAACCATTTGCATTCAGGTCACTTACGTTCAACCGCTAAAGCCCCGGGCCTGACCCCCGCGCAGCCCGGGTCTAAATCTTGCAAGGTGTTCCCAGTTAAAACGGTTTGCAAGCTGCCCAGCCGCGGAAGACCGCTACGATCCACCATGGCACCGTCGCCAACGGCGGCGGCGAGAGTGCATGGCCCGCAGACGAACGTGAAAGGGGTTAACAATGTCCACCGCCACCAGTAACCGGCCCAATGTGAAAGGTGCATCCACGACGTTCAAAACGCGGAATGACGTTCCGGACGCCGTGCGTCAGAAGATGATTACGCTCCTCAACGCACGCCTCGCCGACGTCATCGACCTCCGCGCCCAGGCCAAGCAGGCACACTGGAATGTGAAGGGACCCGCTTTTATCGCCTTGCATAAGCTCTTCGACAAGATCGCCGACGCGACCGGCGAGTACATCGACGAAATCGCCGAACGCGCGGTGCAGCTGGGCGGCACCGCTGAGGGCGACATCCGTGTCGCCGCCCAGAAGAGCACGCTCAAGCCCTATCCCCAGGACGCCGTCGACGGCCCCTCGCACGTGGAGGCGCTCACCGCCGCCATGTCCGCGACCGCCATGCGCACCCGGGCCGCCATCAATACGGCCACGGAACTCGATGATCTGTGCACCGCAGACCTGTTCACCGAAGTCACGCGCGAACTCGACAAGTACATGTGGTTTGTCGAAGCGCATTCGCATGCTGATCAGTAAGCGCTGCCTCCGGTCGACCTGCACAATAACCACCGGCCGCTCCGCCGCTTCCCATGAGGTGCGGAGCGGCCGCTTTGCGCGCAGAATATGCCGCTTCTCATCCGTAAGGAGACGCATATGGCCATCAAACTCGTCGCCTTTGCCGGCAGTCTGCGAACCGAGTCCTTCAATAAGAAACTCGTCAAAATCGCGGCCGAGGGCGCCCGCCAGGCCGGCGCCGAGGTCATCTACCAGGACCTTCGCGATCTGGCACTGCCAAACTTCGACGCGCACCTGGAGAAGTCCGACGGACCGCCGCTAAAGGCAGTCGAGTTCAAGAAGCAGTTGGCCGAATCTGATGGCATGCTCATCTCCTCGCCCGAGTACAACAGCTCAATCAGCGGCGCCCTGAAGAATGCCATCGACTGGGCATCGCGCCCCGCCGCCGGCGAACCGCCCCTCGTCGCTTTTAAAGGCAAGGCCGCCGCCCTCATGGCCGCTTCTCCCGGCGCTCTTGGCGGCCTGCGCGGCCTGGTCCACCTCCGCGCCATCCTCGGCAATATTGGCGTCATCGTGCTGCCCGAGCAGGTCGCCGTCTCCCGGGCGGCAGAGGCTTTCGACGAACATGGCAACCTGCGCGACGCCAAACAGCAGGAGTCCATCCTCAACCTCGGCCGCAAACTCGTCGACATCGCGGGTCGCCTTCGCCGCTGATATCGCTCAGCTTTCGCGAAGCTGAACCGTCCGTCGCGCGGTATGATGCAGGCGGCGCTTGCCCTGCTGCCCCGATCGAACCGCCTTACCGGAGACTACAATCATGAAATTGATGCGCATCTCCACAGTCGTGCTGGCCACGTTTGTAATCGGTGTCGCTCCGACTGCATCCTTCGATGAACCATCCGGTGGCGATGCCGGCGAAAGCAAACGCGCGGATATCTATGACGCCGCCGCCGATGCTGAAAAGCAGATCGAGGCTGCCCTGCGGAACGCGAAACGAGATCACAAGCGCGTCCTGCTCCAGTTTGGTGCCAACTGGTGTGGCTGGTGCCACAAACTGCACGAGCTGTTTCAAAAGGATCGCGAGATTCGCAGGACGCTTTCCTACGAGTACGACGTGGTGATGATCGACGTCAACAATCGCAACGGCCCGCGCCGCAACCAGGCGATCGTCGAAAAATACGGTAATCCCGTCCGGCACGGCCTGCCCGTGCTCGTCGTCCTCGATGCCGACGGCAAACAACTCACGACGCAGGAAACCGGTTCATTGGAAAAAGGTTCCGAACACGATCCGGTCAAAGTCCTCGCCTTCCTCGATCAGTGGAAAGCGCCCGCAGTCGACGCCGGCGACGTCCTTTCGACGGCCCGCGCCCGAGCCAGGCAGGATAAAAAGCGCGTGTTCCTTCAGTTCAGCGCCCCGTGGTGCGGCTGGTGTCACCGTCTCAGCGATGTCCTCTCGGCCGAACCCGTTGCCGCCGTCTTCAACGCCGCCTATGTCCCGGTCAAGATCGATGTCGATCGAATGACCGGCGGCGCGGAGCTCATGGCGAAGTACGCCCGCGACCACAAGGGGCTGCCGTTCTTTGTCGTTCTCGATGCCGATGGAACGGCACTGGCGGACTCAGTCGGCCCCGAGGGCAATGTCGGCTGCCCCGTGAAACCGGCCGAAATCGAACATTTCATCAAGGTGGTGCGGCAGACCGGCCGCGGATTAACAGATGAACAGATCAGCACCCTCGAAAGCGGATTCCGGCAGCTCGCCGAGAAACTCAAGCGCTGACGCCGCGATTGCCGTCGCCACGCCGGCCATGAATGCCGCCGCGGCCCTGCAATTTTCCGGCAGCGCGACAACACTTATTCGCGCCGCCCGCTGGATCGAATGGACGCTTCTGTTCGTGGCACTGCCAATCGTCCTGGCCCTGCGACCGGACTGGACGAGTCCGCTGCCACTGCTCTGGGCAGCTGCCGCCGTCGCATTCGCCTATCTGCTTATCGATTGCAGCTTCGACCGTGCCGCGTTCCTGCGCCTGGCGGGCACAAGGCGATATCTGCCCGCCATGCTCACCCGCTTTGCGCTCCTGGCGGCCGCCGTCGGCATCATGGTTTATCTCTTCCGGCCCGATCTGCTCTTTGGTTTTCCACGTCAGCGTCCGGGCCTCTGGCTGACCGTCATGCTCGTCTACCCCATTATCAGCGTCTATCCGCAGAACGTCGTCTACCGGGCCGTCTTCTTTCAGCGATACCAGCCCCTCTTCGGCGACGGCCGCGGCATGGTCGCCGCTTCCGCCTTCGCTTTTGGCTTCATGCACATCCTGTTCCTGAACTGGATCGCGGTCGCCCTTACGCTCATCGGCGGCTGGCTGTTTGCCGAGACATATCGCCGCAGCCGCTCCCTGCTTCTCGCCTCGTTTGAACACGCACTATACGGCTGCTGGATGATGACCGTCGGCCTGGGCCAGTACTTCTATCACGGCTTCATCGCCTGAAATGCAGCAATCCGCGACGATCGGCGGCGATGTGCAACGCGCCGGCCGTTGCACTCGAACCTGCTCCCTCGCGTTCACCGCTATGATCCCGTCGTGCGACGCCGCTTGCCGCGTCGCGAATTCGCCGTCAAGATGGCCGATCCATGAACGCCGATCCTTCACCCGACCAGCTCCGCGAAGCCTGCCGCCGATTTGCCGAACTCGGCGCGCAAACGGCAGAGGCATTTTTCGGCCATGCACAGACCACCCGAAAGGCCGACGACTCCCCGGTCACGCAGGCCGATCACGCGGCCCAGGCCGCCATTCTCGATGCCATCGCCCGCGAGTTCCCGCTGCACGCCGTGCTCACCGAGGAAACAGTGGTGTCGCCACGACGGCACGCGCCGCCCTCCGCTGCCGATTACTGCTGGATCATCGATCCCATCGACGGCACGCGGAATTTCTCCCGCGGCATTCCCCACTACGCCACGTCCGTCGCCGTCATGCGCGGCGGTCGCTCCGTCGCCGGCGCCATCCGCGACGCCGCCGCCAGGCGCACCATCTCCGCCGCCGCCGGCCGCGGCGCCTTCGTCGATGATCGTCCACTCCGCCGCCAATCGCGCGACATCGGCCCCGACGCCGCCGTGATGATCTCATCCTTTCGCCGCGGACCCGTGCCCCCGGTCGTGCGCGACTGGTTCAATCGCTATCTCTACCGCAATCTCGGCTCGCTCTGCCTGCACCTCGTCTGGATCGCACTCGACTACGCCGACGCGGCCTACTCCCTCGAATGCAAACTGTGGGACCTCGCCGCCGGCATCCTCATCGCCGAAGAAACTGGCGCCATTGCCACCACGCCCAGCGGCGGCCCCATCTGGCCCATCGACGTCGCCAGCTATGATTCCTGCGACATCCCGATCCTGGTCGGTCATCCCCGCATGCACGAGGCCCTGCTCCGCTCGCTGTGCAATCCGCCGCCCGCAGCATAAACTGCCACTCGTTGAGTCAGCGCCCGATTGTCCACCATCCGGCAATCAATGGTTCCAATAAACTTACATCCGCACGACGCGGTACGCTGCCATGAAACACGTACGTATCCCGTTGCTTTCCGTCTTCGTCTTCCTCGGCCTGGCCTGCGGCCGATCCGATCGCGCCGCTACGATCGTGGATGATCGCAGCAGTGAAGCCAGTGCCGCCCCCGCGGCAATCGACCGCCGCGTCCGCCCCAATCGCGACCTCTCCGATGCCGACCGCCCGCGCGCCATGATCGTCAGCATCGACGGTCTCCGCCCCGACGCGATCAGTGCCGAGCGCACGCCCATTCTCCAGTCCCTCATCGATGGCGGCAGCTACCATCCGCGGGGCCAGGCCCAAATCCCCTCCTCCACGCTCCCCAATCATTCGAGCATGATCACCGGGCTTTCCGTCCTGAATCACGGCGTCATCTTCAACAGCGATCGCGACGGCCGCATCATCAAACCGACGATCATCGACGCCGCCCGCGCGGCCGGCCTCCGCGCCGGCTTCTTCGCCAGCAAGACGAAGTTCCGCTATCTGTGTAACCAGGGCGAGGCCGACGCATGGGCCATCGAAACCGACGTCGATCGGATCACCGATGCCGTCATTCCGGCACTCAGGAATGAAAACCTCGATCTGGTTTTCCTCCATTACGGCGAGCCCGACGGCGCCGGACACAAGCACGGCTGGATGACCGACGAGTACTTCGTCCAGGTCGCCCGCGTCGATACCGCCTTTGGTCGTGTCCTTGCCGCACTGGATGCCGCCGGCTTACGGGACAACACGCTGATCGTCCTCACGTCGGACCACGGCGGGCTGGGCAAGTCGCACGGCCTGCCCATTCCCGAACACGTCGACGTGCCGTTCATCCTGAATGGCCCGACAATCGCGACCGGCCGCGCACTCGACACCGGCCCATACGCCATGGCCAGTCCCACGCGTCCCATGGATGCCGCCGCGAATGCACTGGCCGCACTGGGCATCTCGATCGACGGCTTTTCCCTGGATGCCAACGGCGTCGGCGGCGTGAATGGCATCGACGGTCGCGTCACCCTCGAAGCCCGCACCGACTACATCCCCGCCGATCTCGCCACGCCACTTGTCTTCGGCCTTCCCTGCGGCCCGCTGCCGCCGGTGATGCTTCTGGCAATGCCGATGGCTTTGCTGGGCATGCGCAAAACTGCACGTGCTTTTTGCTTATTCAAGAAAAAGCAGCGTGGCACCGGCGTTCGTCGCTGCCTTCTACGCGTCCTGTGAGGGGTTCTCAGTCGGCCCGCCTCTCCTGCTCGCCCGACGGCTCGATCGTCCGTATCGCGTGGCTCTTGATCAGGCACACGACTGGCCGGCCGGCGGCGATCTCCAGCAGCCGTGCGCTGCGACGGCTCACTTCGGCGATCAATGGCACGCCAACATCCACCTCTACGATGACGCTCCGCCCATACTGCGTACAGCGCCTCACCGTCCCGCGAAGCTGGTTTTGGATTGACACCCGCAGCACTTCATCCATCGCCAGTGCAACATCCCATGGCGGCACACCCACCGCCACACGCGCGCCGGGCGGCGCGGCGCACAAGGGCACGACGAGCCGGCACATCGTGCCCGCGCCGTCGCCCAGTTGCAGAATGCTCGTGCAATCGTCGGGTACATGGCGTTCAACCCGCGCGGCCAGCAGGTTACGCAGACCGCCGTCGCGAAAGACGCCGAGCACGCGCTGATCGTGCACCAGATCGTGGTATCGCCCCTGACCGACGAGTTCGCCCCGATCGAGAACGATCAACTGATCGGTCATCTGTAGCAACTCGGTCATGTCGTGGCTGACGTAGAGCATCGGCACGCTGGATTCGTCGCGAACGCGCTGGAGATACGGGATGATCTGCTGCTTCAGACGCTCGTCGAGCGAGCTCATGGGCTCGTCGAGCAGCAGCAGCCTCGGCTGGCTGATCAGTGCGCGCCCGATGGCCACGCGCTGCTTCTCACCGCCTGAGATGTTGGTCGCGCGCCGATCGAGCAGCCGGCCCAGCTCCAGAAGATCCACGATACGGCGAAATTCGACGTCGCCTTCGCCGCGCGGGGCGCCATAGACCAGGTTGCCTCGCACCGAGAGGTGTGGAAACAGCCGGTGCTCCTGAAACACGACGCCAATGCGGCGTCTGTGCGCCGGCACGTCAATCCCCTGCTCTGCATCGAATAGCGTCTGATCGCCCAGCGTGATTCGCCCGCGGTCCGGCCTGAACAGCCCCGCCAACAAGTGAATCAGCGTGGTCTTGCCGGCGCCCGATGGGCCGAACAGACCCGTCGCATGCGAGCTGGTCGCGCAGTCGACGTTCAGCGCGAACTCGCCGCGATCGAGACGGACGGCAAACCGAATCACGCGTTGCTCCCGGTCCGGGCGAGGCCCAGTCTTCGACGGTTGCGACGCGCCAGCAGTTCCGCACAACTCAGCGCAAGGACCGACACGATCACCGAAATGAACACCAGCCGCATGGCCGGCGCATCGCCGCCCGGCACCTGCATGTATGTAAAAATAGCCACCGGCAGGGTGCGGGTTTCGCCCTCGATGTTGCCCGCAAACGTAATCGTCGCCCCGAACTCGCCCAGGCTGCGTGCGAACGCCAGAATGACGCCGGTCAGCAGCCCGGAGAACGACAGCGGCAGCGTAATCGTCATGAAGACCCGCAACGGACTTGCCCCCAGCGTCCGGGCCGCCTGCTCGACGCGCTGATCAACCAGCTCCATCGCCAGCCGGGCCGATCGCACGAGCAAGGGAAAGCCCATGATTGCCGCGGCAATGGCGGCGGCCCTCCACGTAAATGCGATGTCGACGCCGAGCGACTCGCTCAGCCAGCGGCCCACTGCGCCGCGCCGGCCCAGCACCGCCAGCAGCAAATAACCCACGACCACCGGCGGCAGCACCAGCGGCAGATGGACCAGGGCATCGACGAGCACCTTGCCGCGAAACTGCTTCCGCGCAAGCACCCAGGCCAGAGCAATGCCCGGCAGCGTCATCATGGCGACACTCCAGGCGGCCACCTGAAGCGAGAGCCACAGCGCCGACCATTCTTCAGGGCTGATTGCCGGCATCGGCCGCTCCCCGCTTCTCCCGCGCAAGAACCTGAAAACCGGCCCGTTCGAAAACACGCTTCATCTCGTCGCTGCGGAGAAATTCCACGAATTCGGCCGCCACCGGATCGGCGTCCCTGCACACCGCAACCGGATATCGAATCGGCCGATGCGTATCGGCTGGAAATTCTGCGACGACCACGACCCTGTCCGAAGGCGCCGCATCGGTGGCGTACACGATTCCCGCGTCGGCCTCGCCCAATTCTACCAGCCTCAGCGCGGCGCGCACGTCCTGCGCCGGCAACAGCCGCGGCTCGAGCACGCTCCACCATCCCAGCGATTGGAGAGCCTCGCGTGCGTAGCGGCCGGCCGGCACATGGGACGGGTCCCCGACGGCGATCCGCCGGAGCCCTGAAAGCGATTCCGCCGGATCGAGTTCCTTTGACAACGTGACGTCAAATCCCTCGCCGGCAGGGGCAATGAACACCAGCCGGTTTCCAAGCAGATCGTCGCGCGTACCGGCCTGAATCGCGCCGGCCGACGCGACGTCGTCCATCCATGCTTCATCGGCAGAGAGGAATACATCGGCGGGTGCGCCCGCCTTGATCTGTCGGGCCAGGTTGGACGAAGAATCGAAGCTGAAGACGACCCTCGTTCCGGTCTTTGCATCAAATCGCCGGCCAGCCTCCCGCATCACATCAGTCGTACTGGCCGCGGCAAACACGGTCAGTTGACCCGTCGTCGCCGGCTGCGACGTCCGCGCCGCGGAATTCGGGTCGCAGCCCGCGACGACCAATACCAACGCCAGCATTCCGGGGTATAGATTCCTGCGTGCCACGGTAAAATCTCCGCGGCCATTATCCTCGGAATAAGTCCGCACGCGAGTCGCATGTGGGCAATCGTTCGACACCTGCGTATTCCACGAAAACACGCGGGGCGTTTGTGCCCGCAACGCCGGCACAAACGCCCCTGAAAGTCGAGCCGAAGCGGTTGATCGCGAGTCAGGGCATGGCCGCATCCTCACTCGTGCCGGCCAGCATCCCGCGCGTTCGCCCGAGCAGGATCAGCGTTCCGCGATGCCGGCCCGTCAGACCTGCCAGCTGCTTTTGCAGTTCCTCCGACGCAGTTGCACAAACCACGTTCAGGCTGATCTCACCTTCTGTCAGACGATCAGCAAATTCCGTCAGCGCCTCTCGATCTGGTTCGCCGCTGGTCACCAGCCACACCGTCGTCGGCGAAAAGGCCAGCGCGCTGTTCAGTAGCTCGGCATAGTCCACTTCCGTCGCCGGACGCAGGCCGCGTACGCTGTCGAATGCCCGCACCTTCTGTTCACTCGTCGCCGCCTCGTATGCCAAGCCGCCGGGCCACGTCTCCAGTCCCTCGTCTGCCGATGCAATGACGGCAAAGCGCTGGCTCACGTTCAGCCGGCGAATCTGCTCCGCCATGGCGTCCATCGCCGCATACGTGGAACCGCCGGACACCGGCGCCGCAAACAAAAACACCACCTTGCGTGCCGAAAAGGCCATCGGCACCAGCATCGGCTCGGGCTCGCCCGCTCGCGGCACCACCGCCGTCCGCCGACCGAAGTAAGCGCCATCCAGCGATGCATCGACCACTACTTCGCGTCCTGTCTCCGCGTGGGTGAATTCCACCGTCACCGGCGCAGTGCCACGATCGCGCCCATCGATAACCACGCGCCCGCCCGGCGGATCCGTGTCGATGCTCAGCTTCGAAGTCGTCTCCGCCAGCATGATTCGCGCTGGCCCGGCGCGACCGCCCGGTGCATCCGGCACGGTCATGCGCAGAAAAGCGATGTCGTGCCCGGGCGCCGACGCCGCAATCTCAATTTCCGATCCCGCGCTCGCCGCATCCAGCTCCAGGTCCAGCGGCGAAGTCCCGCGCAACTTCCCGTCGATGAAAATCTTCGCGCCCGCCGGCTCGGTCTCGACCGCCAGCATCACGCCGACCGGATCCAGTTGTACATTCACCGCCAGCGCCTGTTCACCGGGTGGCACCGATAGAACCTGCTCATAGCTGCGATATCCCTCTGCCCGTATTTCGAGCCGGGCGGGCTGCGATGGATCCATCGACATGCAAACCGGCCCCGCACCGCGCAGCGTTCCGTCGATCCATATTTCCGCCTGTGGCGGCTCTGCTTTCACTGTAAGTTCGTACGGCAGGCGAACCAGCTCGATGGCCGCCTCGGGCGACCCGGCATAGAGCGACAATGGCTGCTTCAGCGTCTGGTAACCTTCCGCTGACACCTCCAGCCAGAGCGTCTCTGGATCTCGATCGCTCTTGGGAATCATGATCCGGCCACTGTCGTCGGCATTTCCCGTGCGTACGCCGTCCACCTTGACGATCGCGTTCACCGGCGTCACCTGGAGCACCAGGTCGCTCGGCGGCAAAATTGCTATGCTCTCGGCAGAGTCCCCGCTCCGGGTGCTACCGGCATTCTGCATCAGCAGATAACCGCTGGCGCCGAGCGTAACCACCAGCCCGAGAACCGACCCGGCGATCAGCGCCCGCTGTCTCGATCGCGCCTTGCGATACGTCAGGCCGCTCTCGATGGCGCCGGTGGTCCAGTCGTTCGCGTCGTACATCATCGGCGGAGAAAAGTCATATGGCCCCGGCATCCCGGCCGAGTCCATCAGGCTGCGAAGCGAATTGGCGTCGCACTCGACGTCGTCCTCCACCGGCCGCACGCTGGCGGCGATCGATCCGCGTGCGGCGGCGTGGCTCGTCACCCTCGGCCCCACAGGCGCGACTGCACGCGTTGACGCAGGCTGCTCAAACACCCGCCGCTCGCCCGGCATCGGCGGACGTACATTGCCGCCGTCGTGGCCCGCCGGGCCGGCAGGCGCCGTCGGCCGGCTGGTTCGCGCGTCGCGCGAAGTGCCAGCCTGGTGACCCCCCGTGCGATCATCGCGCGCCGACAGCCACGGCTCGGGCGTCGACGAAAAGAGCTTGCCTACCGGCGTAAGAGAACGCCGTTCCGGCCCCGGCCGCGCCGCCGGCGCCGCGTCCTCGTCATCATCGAAGCCAGGCGGGTCAAGCTCGATCGGCGCTGCCACCGGACCGCCGGTAAACGGTCGGCCATGCGCATCCCCCGGTCGAGGCGATGTGCCCGCACGCTTGCTCGCCGTCGTGCGGCACAACCGGCAGATACCCTCGATGACTGAAATCGCGTCGTCCGATTCGAGCTGACGACCGCAACGCTCGCAGATCAGCGGATTGAACACCGGACCCCAAGCCTCCGTGCTGAGTGCCTCGGCCTTCGTACAACAGACCTGGAGCGGCCGGGCTCAAGCGCGAAACATCCTGGGCCGACTCGCCCGTCGAGATTCGCGCGCTGACATTCATGCGGACAACGTTGTCCCGTACTCCATCTCATCGTCGCCGCCAGTCCCATAACTGTAATCGAGATCGATCTTTACGTGGATATCTTTCGTGTCGCGCCAGACGGCATTACCCAGCCGGCGCAGGAGCGCATTTTTGGCCGTACCGCGCATTGCCGGAAACCGGTTCAGTTCACGGGAGCCTTGCCCGACCCGCTGTTGCAATCGTGGCGAATCGCGCGCACCGCTGCGACAGCCTCATGCCCGCCAACGGTTTGCAAAGACGCCGCCCATTCATTGACAGCCCGCTGCCGGAGTCGGAACATGATGCTGGTTCGCTCCCGAAACTCCCTGTCCAGGACTGAACGTGCATCTGGTCGTGCAATATCCAAACGGCCGGCGGATGACATATCCGCTTCGGCCGGGCGACATGATCGTCGGCCGCGATGCGGCGTGCGACGTCACGCTGGACGATCGCATCACCTCGCGCCAGCACGCCCGGCTCTCGCTCGATGCTGAAGGCCGCTTCTGGATTCAGGACCTCGAGAGCAAAAACGGCATCAGCCTCAACGAGCGGCCCGTTCAGCGCTCGGCCGTGCGCCCGGGCGATCGCATCGGCATCGGCACCTGCGAACTCTTCATCGAAGACGACCGCGCCAATGAGCCTCGCCTGGTCGACACCCCCGGCGCCCAGTCCGCCGGTACCGCCACCACCAGCGCCTGGGGCACCGACCAGCAGCTGGATCTGCCGCAGCGCCGCCTTCAGACGCTCTACGATCTGAACGAGCGGCTGACCGGCCGCTTCGAAAAGAACGATCTGCTCGGCGAACTGCTCAACGTCTCCGTCGAAAATCTGCGCTTCGAGCGCGCCGGTATCGCCGTGTGGGACGGCGAGCCGCGCCGCCTCGAGTGGACCCACCTGCGGAATCTCAGCGGTCAGAACCACGACGACTTCCGCATCAGCCGCAGTGTCGTCGACCGGGCACTGCACAATGCCGAACGCATCCTCATCATCGACACCGGCGATTTCGAGATGAATCCGACCGCCAGCATGATTTCCAACCACATCACCGCCGCCATGTGCGTGCCGATGGAATATCTCGGCGAGGTTCGCGGCGTCATCTACGGCGATCGCGTCACCAGTTCCGGCGGCTACACCCGCGAGGACATCGACTTCTTCGCCGCCATGGGCCGCCTCGGCGCCATGGGCCTGGCCAATGTCCATCTCGTCGACGAAATCCGCCGCCGCCAGGAAATCGAAACGCAGTTGACGCTGGCAAGGACCATCCAGCAGCAGCTGTTTCCGCAGACCGCCGTCGAAAATGACGCGATCTCCATCTTCGCGCTGAATGAGCCCGGTGCGAGAGTCTCCGGCGATTACTACGACTACTTTGTACGGCCCGACGGCCGCGTCGGCATCATCGTCGCCGACGTCGCCGGCAAGGGCGTTTCCGCATCCCTGCTCATGGCAAATTTGCAGGCCGCCGTCCGGCTCCTGCTCACCCATTCCGGCGATCTGCTTACCGTCGTCCGGGAGATCAACCGGCTGATCTGTTCGAACATCGCCACCTCGCGTTTCATCACCGGTTTCTTCGGCCTGCTCGACGTCGAACAGCGCCGGCTCTCCTTCGTCAACTGCGGACACCTTCCGCCGATCGTCGTGCGCGGCGATTCCCGGGTGGAGCAATTCGCCTGCGAGGCCCACCTCCCTCTCGGCATCGAAGTGGATTACGCATACCGTGCCGATACACTGGACCTGCCCGACTCTCCCAGCACCGTTTTCCTCTATACCGACGGCGTCAACGAAGCCGAAGACGAAGGCAGCGCCCAGTTCGGCTCCGAGCGCCTTTTGGCCGCCATCGAAAACAACGCCGCACAATCCCCGGAAGAACTGGTGCACCGCGTCCGCCGCCTGATTAAGCAGTTCACGCGCAACCATCCGCAGTCGGATGACATCACCATGCTGGCGCTTCAGCTAAGTTGATTCGGATTGCCGCACCATTCCCGGGTTCATGCACCTCTGATACTCGCACGCACGCCCTGCCTGACGCGCGAGCTCGTACAGTAGCGGCGCACGCTCATCGGTGACGCCCCGTTGGCGGCCCGCGAACATCCCGGTTTGTAAAAAGGAAATCAGCCCGCCAGCAGCTCGACGCCCTCAGCCCCCAGCGTCTGCCGCAGCTTCTTCAGCGCGCGGATCTCGATCTGCCGCACGCGCTCCTTCGATATGCCGAACTCACGGCCGATCTCGTCCAGCGTCAGCGTCTGACCATCGGTCGCCCCGATGCCGTAGTGACGCTCCACCACCCGCCGCTCACGCTCATCCAGCGAGGCCAGCCCGTTCGCCACCCGCAGCCGAAGCCCATCGCCTGCCTGCTCCGACGGATCGGCCTCCCGACCGTCCCGGACGCTCGCCAGGATTTCCTCGTGCCCGGTCCGGAAGCGATCGCTCTGGGTGTATTCCTCCGGCACGCTCCGGGCGAAGGCTCGCATGATGGCCCACGTCGCATAGGTTGAGAAGCGGAACCCCCGCGAATAGTCGAATCGCTCGACCGCCCGCATCAGTGCCAGATTGCCGTCACTCACAAGCTCGAAGAAGTTGGCCGCGCTCGCACTGCCCATGTGCCGCCGCGCCACGCTCACCACCAGGCGCAAATTCGCCTGGATGATGCGGTTTTTCACTTCCGACGCCTGCGCCAGCAGCGACTCCATTGCCTGTGCCGCGCCCGCCGCACCGGCATCGGCCGCCAGCCGTCGCCGCGCCGCCTCGGCCCTGTGCAGCAGGTAGTTCATCTTGCGGAACAGGAACCGCTCGGCCGCGGCGCCCAGTAGCGGCGTGCGATACAGCTCCCGCAAATACGGCGGCAGGCTGGCCGGCACGCGAGAAAGAGAGACGTCCGCGGCATCATCCGCGCAGGCCGGCTCCGCGCCGAGAATCTCCGCCTCGGCCCCGTCGGCGACGAACTCGTCTGCAAATACGTACGAAATCGACTCCGCCGACAGTTGCATCGTCCGCACGTCGGACAATATCTGCCGCGTTTCCCGCTCGCTCTTGCCGAAGCGCCGCGCAATCTGCGCCACCGCTTCGCCATCGACGAACGCCTGGTATATCACCTCGCGCTCATCGATCGAACGCGCCCGCTCCGCGTTGTCGAAGATCGCCCGGTCAGGGTTCTCCTCGTCGAAGCGGCGCAGGGTATACCGGATCGTCTCCACCGCCCGGCCGGTCTCGCTCGACAGCCGTAGCGTCACCGCGTGCAGCGTGCCTTCACCGGCAGCCGCCAGCTCCCGCGCACGGGCCACGATCGCCGCCCGCTCCGCCGACGTCATCAGCTTGAACGAAGACCCGCGCCGCACAAGATCGAGATTCCGGGCGACGAACCGCTGAACCGCATCGGACGCGAATGCCAGCGCCGACCGGCCGTCCTCGGCAAGTCGCCACACCGCCACCAGGCCGCGCTTTCGCCATCGCGATATCGTCTTCAGGGACACGTTGAATCGTTGTGCCAGCCGGTCGGCATCGTACCAGCGCCCGCCCCATGCATCCGCCGGCAGCGGCGCGTCGGCCGTCAGAGACTCCGCCAGCTCCACCAGCGCCTCGATCAGCGTGCTGCCCGAAAGAAGCGCATCGTCGCTCGACGCTCGCGGACGAAAGCCCGTCACGTGGTATCGCACAAACGAAAAGGGATAGTCGTGCCCGGCCTCGATCATGTCGATGGCATGCGCAATGCCCGCGATGAACTGCGGCCGATGACGAACCGGGGAGAGCCCCAACTCGTGTCGCAACTGCATCATCTCAGGGCAGCGGCTGCTCATCCTCGGCATCCTCCGGGCACAGGACGTCAGGCTCGCGGATTACGCGTGGCGATCCGCAGCGGGCACGCAAGAGATCGCGATGCCGGCGCCGGCGGACCGCACAAGTCGGTCGGGGCGGGCTGCTGACCGCATACCGAGGGACCGGCTCGCATGCGGGGCAGGCATCGACGCGGCCGGCTGCGTTGGAGCAAATGCCGGTACGGCGCGTCAATGTTATCGTCTATCGTATTATCGGCGAGCGCATCGCTAAAGTCAATCGCCAACGCAGTTTCTGTTCTGTTAGAACTACCGGCCGCCGGCGGCCGAACGCGCCATATCTGGAGCAGAAATTCTACGCCGCACCCTTCGCGTCGCGCCGCACCCGGAACGTGAATGCACGCGTAATGGCATTGGACTTTTTACCCGTCCGATATCAACATAGTCTCCTGCGGCGTTGCCGGCGGGGCATGCTCGCGGCAGGGGCATCTCCTTTAACCTTCAGGACTTCCGCAACATGGCGCAAATTCATCCGCTCAAGGCAATTAGATACAACGCCCGCGATGTCTCCACCCTCATCGCCCCGCCATACGACATCCTGTCTCAATCCGACAAGCTCGCCCTTTTGGCTCGCGATGATCACAACATCGTCGCCATCGACCTGCCCCACGTTCCACCCAAAACCGCCGGCCCGGACGAAGTTTACGCGCAGGCCGCCGGAGATCTCACCTGCTGGCTCGACATCCGGTGCCTCATCCACGATCCCCGCCCGGCACTCTACGTCTACCATCAGACCTACAAGCTCGGAAACCGCACCCTCACCCGAAAGAAATTCTTCTGCCGCCTTCGCCTCGAGGAATTCGGCAAGGGCGCCATCTATCCCCACGAGCAGACTTTCGGCGGACCAAAGGAAGACCGGCTGAAGCTCACCGCCGCCACCCGCTGCAATCTCAGCCCGATCTTCGGCCTCTATCCCGATCCGACCAACGAGATCACCGCAATCCTGGACCAGGAAACTCAACGTGAACCCGACCAGTGGGGCACCCAGGATGGCGTCGAAAACAAGCTCTGGATCATCGACAGCCCACCTGTCATTAAGAGCATCCAGGTCCGCCTTGCCGACAAGCCCGTCTTCATCGCCGACGGTCACCATCGCTACGGCACCGCGCTCATGTTCCGCCAACGCCAGGTCGAGGCTACCGGGGAGCCGGTCGAGAGCGATCCCGTCAACTACGTGCTCGCCGTGCTGGGCAGCATGGAGGATCCGGGCGCGACGATCCAGCCTTATTTTCGCACCATCATCGAGCCGCAGGGTCTCACCGCGCCCCGGCTGGGCGAGGCGCTGGCGAGCGCCTTCCACTTCACGCCCGTTGCCCGGCCGCGCGGCGCCAGCGACCTCGCCGCGGCACTCAGCAAAACAGAGCCCCAGGCTGTGCCCGGGGTCCTTGGCGAACGCCGCACCCTTCAAACACACGACACCCTGATATCATCCGATTCCCACGAGCCGGACCGTCCCGCTCCGCTCAACGCGTCCTCTTTCATGCTCTACTTCGCCCAGGACGACCGCTGCTTCGTGCTCACGCCGAAGAAGGACGATCTTCTCGCCGCATTCGAGCCGAAGCGCCAACCCGCCTGGCGCAGGCTGCCCTACACCCTCCTGCACGAATACGTGGTGAAGCGCGTCATCGAGCCGAAGTTCTGCCCGCAGGGAGTGCCGGCCGCGCTGCACTACCACAAGACGATGGAAGAAGCCCTGTCCGACGCGCAGAAATCCGGCGGCGTCGCCTGCCTCATGCCCGCGACAACGATGCAGCAACTCCGCGACATCTGCACGGCCGGCGAACTCATGCCGCAGAAGAGCACCTACTTCTTCCCCAAACTCGCGACGGGCATGGTCATCAACCCGCTGTACTAACCGCCAGAGCAGGACGGTCCCAGGCCCCTTGCCCCTATTGCACCAGCCAGCGCGAAGCCTCACGTGCGAATCTCACCTTGAAAGTCACACGCCAGCTTCCGCACCCCCGGCGTTCTGCTCGCGCTCCCAAATGAACGAACGCCGCGGGACGCTCTTAACGCGACTTGACTGATTCGAACCAGGCCGTATCATTTGCATAATGACGCAAACATGCAAACTCAGACCCGCCTCCCCCAGGCAGGCCGCGAGAAAAAGCCGGCCCATCGACAGCCTGCTGGCCCCGAAGCTGTTCAAGGCCCTTTGCGATCCCACGCGCCTCAGGCTCCTGGCCTGCCTCGCCAAGTGCGGACGCCCCTCTTCTGTCTCCGAAATCGCCGAATGCTGCTCGGTGGACCTCTCGGTCGTGTCCCGCCATCTGTCCGTGTTACACCGGGCCGGCATCCTCAGCGCCGAAAAGCGAAGCCGCACGGTGTTCTATTGCGTCGAATACCAGCGCTTCTGCCGCGCGCTGCGCTCGCTTGCCGATGCCGTCCAGGAGTGTTGTCCCGAGGGCGCTCCAACAGGAGACACGTGCTGTGACACATGTTGAGAAAAAGCCGCGCGTTCTTTTCCTCTGCACCGGCAACTCGTGCCGCAGCCAGATGGCCGAAGGTTGGGCCAGGCATCTGAAGTCGAACCAGATGGACGCATACTCCGCGGGTACAAAGCCTCACGGGCTCGATCCCCGGGCAGTCCAAGTCATGCGCGAGGCGGGCGTCGATATATCCGGCCACACCAGCAAGCGGCCGGAGGACATCGGCGTCGAGTTCGACTACGTCGTGACCGTTTGCGACTCCGCCCAAGAAACGTGTCCGGTCTTTTCGGCCCGCACGCGAGTGGTGCATGTTGGTTTTGATGATCCGCCCCAATTGGCGCGGGGCGCTGCGACTGAAGACGAGGCAATATTTCATTATCGCCGGGTGCGGGACGAGATTCGTTCATACATCGAAACGCTGCCGGAGAGTCTGCTCGATTAGACGGCGCCATTGCCCGCGAAAGGAGAATTCCGTGAGCGACGTCATTGCACAAAACGCGGTCCGCGACCAGGTGCGCGAAGGATACTCAAAGATTGCCGAAACCGGCGGATTCTCGTCCGTTGCTGAATCGGCCCGCGAAGGCTGTTGCGGAGCAGGTGGCTGCTGCGGGCCGACGACCATGGACGCCACCGAACTGGCCAGGGGCATTGGATATGAAGCGGCCGAACTCGCCGCCCTGCCGGAAGGAGCGAATCTCGGTCTGTCCTGCGGGAATCCGACCGCCATTGCCGGCCTTCAGCGCGGCGAAATCGTTCTCGACCTTGGGAGCGGCGGCGGATTCGACTGCTTTATTGCCGGGCCGAAGGTCGGCGCACATGGCCGCGTCATCGGAGTGGACATGACGCCGGCCATGATCAGCCGCGCTCGACAGAATCTCAGTGCTTATCACGAACGATGCGGACTCGATAATGTCGAATTCCGCCTCGGCGAGATCGAACATCTGCCGGTTGCCGATGCGAGCGTCGACGTCGTGATTTCCAATTGCGTTCTGAATCTCTCGCCGGCCAAGGATCAGGTCTGGTGCGAGATCGCCCGCGTGCTGAAACCAGGCGGTCGTGTCGCCGTTTCCGATCTGGCGCTGCTCCGGCCTCTGCCAGACTCGATCCGTCAAATGGTCGAGGCGCTGGTGGGCTGCGTCGCGGGAGCGGTCCTCGTCGATGAGACCCGGCGCATGATCGAGCATGCCGGTCTTGCGGACATCCGGTTGGCCGAGAAATCCATCTACGTGAAGTCGCTGAGCGAAATGCAGGATCCGCTTTACAAGAAAATTGCGGAGCAGCTCCCGGCCGGAACGGCGCCCGGCGATTACATCGTCAGTTTGGACATCGCGGCGCGAAAGCCCCAATCAGCCAGATGCTCGGCAAGGCGCGAACATGACTGACACGGTTGAAATTCGGCGACTGAATGTGTTCGAGCGCTATCTGACGCTCTGGGTCGTCCTGTGCATGGCGGTCGGCATTGGCCTGGGCAAGCTGTTGCCGGGCCTGACCGATGCCCTGCGCCGGCTGGAGTTCGGCGGCGGCAGCCAGATTAACGTGCCCATCGCCGTGCTCATCTGGCTGATGATCTACCCGATGATGCTCAAAGTGGATTTCGCATCCGTACTGGGCGTCGGCAAACGACCGCGCGGACTGATCATCACCTGCTTCGTGAACTGGCTGGTCAAGCCGTTCAGCATGGCGTTGCTCGGCTACGTCTTCTTCAAGCACCTGTTCCTCCCCTGGATCGGGGCCGAACTGGCCGACCAGTACATCGCGGGCGTCATCATCCTCGCCGCCGCGCCCTGTACCGCGATGGTCTTCGTCTGGAGCTATCTCACTCGCGGCGACGCGGCCTACACGCTCGTCCAGGTCTCGGTCAACGACCTGCTCATGCTCGTGCTCTTCGCACCGATCGTCACATTCCTGGTCAGCGGCGCATCGGCCTTGACCGTTCCGTTCATGGTCCTCATCTATGCCGTGGTTTGCTTCATCGTCATTCCACTCGTGGCGGGTGTCATCACGCGGCGAATGCTCGTGAAGACGCGAGGCGCCGATTGGTTCGAGAAGTCATTTCTGCCGCGCTTTCATCCGATCGCCGTGCTGGCGCTGCTGGCCACGCTGGTGTTGATCTTCGCATTCCAGGCCGACAATATCACGAAGCGCTCGTTCCACGTCCTCTTGATCGCGATTCCCATTCTGCTCCAGGTGTACTTCAACGCGTCGCTGGTCTACGGTTTGATGAAGCTGTTCCGCGTGCCGCACGGTGTCGCCGCGCCGGGGGCGCTCATTGGCGCAAGCAACTTCTTCGAGCTGGCGGTGGCGACGGCGATTGTCCTCTACGGCCCCGAATCCGGCGCTGCGCTGGCGACGGTCGTCGGCGTGCTGGTGGAGGTGCCGGTGATGCTCAGCGTGTGCGCGTTTTGCAACCGTACGCGTGGCTGGTTTGACGCGGCGTCGGCCGAGGAATGTCCGGTGCCGGCGCCGGGGTGCTGTGCGAACTGGCGTTCGTTTGCGGGCGCTCTCACGTCGACATCGGCAACGGTGCATTGACGCAGTGCAGATACTCCCCATCCTGCACAAATGCCGCGATCACCCGCACCGCCTCCTCTGCCACAGCTGCCTGCGCCTGCTCGGTCGATGCCCCCACATGGTGCGTGCCATACACGTGCGGCCGTTCGACGATCGGATCGGCGAAGCTTCCCTGGGCCACGCCCGGCTCGATCTCGTAAACGTCGAGTGCAGCGCCCGCCAGTACGCCCGCCTCGAGCGCCTCTGCCAGCGCAGACTCGTCGACGACCCCGCCGCGGCTGCAATTGATCAGGTACGCCGACGGCTTCATCATCGCAAGTTCCTGCCGGCCGATCAGATGCCGCGTCTGCGGTCCGCCCGGCACGTGCAGCGTGACAAAATCCGACTGTCGCAGCAGATCGTCCAGCATCGCGGGCCGGATTTCGAGCTCCTTCTCCGCCACCGGCCGCCGCACCGTGTCGAAATACAGCAGCTCCATCTCGAACGCCTTGCATCGCCGGGCCACTTCGACGCCGATGCGGCCCAATCCCACGATGCCAATCGTCCGCCCCTTCAGTCCCAGTGCGCGCCCGCTGTACTTCTTTTTGTTCCACACGCCGCGCCGCAGATCGCCCGTCTCTTCCACCAGCTCCCGATCGAGTGCGATCATCATCCCGATCGCCAGCTCCGCCACTGCCACGCTGTTGGTGCCGGGGCAATTGCACACGCGGATGTCGTGCTCCGCGGCGGCGGCCACGTCGATCGTGTCCACGCCCGAGCCCGCCCGCAGGATCATCTTCAGCACGGGGCTAGCTTCCATCACCTCGCGCGTCACGCGAGTCGATCGCACAACCAGTATTTCAGTCTCGTGCTCGCCGACTGCGGCGACGAGTCGATCGCCCCCCAGCCCCGTTTCGCAACGGACGCGGCAGCCCAGTCGGGACAGTTGTTGAATGCAGGATTCGGGCAGCTTGTCGGCGATAAACACGTTCATCGAGCACCTCCCGGTGTTAGCGCATCGGCGGCCCGTTACGATTGGTCGTGCAAGGTTCGTGCCACTCCCGCCCGCGGCACTCCACCCGGCGGTCAACCTCTGCATTAACTCGCCGGCCACGCTCGCCATCCCTGATCCGGGCCGCCGCAGCCCGGATCGCGGAACAGTCCGCACCGGCCGTGCGGAAGTTTGCACCGTCATCGCCGCGGCGCATCGCAGCAGGCGAGGCATTTTTATCAGCCGCGGCCGCGGCTGGCGTACTCATCCGCTCCTTCGTTCGCGCCGATATCACGAGGGCCGGTCATTGCGCCTGCGTCGCCACGCAGCCCCCGGCCGATCCCCGAGCCCCACACGTATGCCGAGCCCCATTCCGCCTGCTCCAGCATCGTCACGTCCGGCGAAGCGCCGCGCGGCACCGCCCCTGCGCTCGATCACCACGCTCCCGGGCGCGGGCCCCTGCGCCGCACACTCACGCCTGGATCAATTCACGCTTCGGGAGGCGCGGCTCGATCGTGTCGCGGCCGGCAAGTCGCGTCTGTGGCACATCAACCTTCGCCTGTCGGAGCTGGTTAACGGCCTCGCACTGTGCCTGCCGCTTCCGTGGATGATCCACCGCCAGTGGTCCACCTTCGCCGCTGCCACGTCGGCGACATTCGCGGTTGGCGGCATGTGGATCTTTGCGCGCTGGATGCGTCCGCGCGAAGAGCGGCTGCGGCGACACATGGCCTTTCTCGCCTGCCGCCGCCGGCCCTGCGCCTGGTGCGGGTACGTACTGAACGGCATCGACGCGAACCGCTGTCCGGAGTGCGGCTCGACGTTCGACGCGGCCGACACCCGGCACATTCTCTCGCCGGACGCGGTGCAGATGTACTCTCACCGGGCGCGCATGATCTCGGCGGTGGTCATCGTCGGCGTGCTGTTCTGGGTATCGGCGATTGCCCAGGGTGCCGATCGCGTCATTCACGTGGCACTCGCCGGCGGCCTGCTCTTCGCCTTCCACATCATGCATCTTGTCTGGTGCGCGCAGGCCCGCCGCCAGGAGGCGCGGCACGCGGCCGACGACAACCTGCCGCCGCTGCCCGCCTGCCCCGGCTGTGCTGCGACGATCGCCGTCTGCTGGAAGCCGCCACCGACCGCCTGCCCCGAATGCCAGCGCCCGCTCTCGCCCGTCGACACGTTTATTCGTCCGGATGCCCGCCGCCCGACCGATCCGCGAATACTCCGCTTGCAGTACCTTTCGCTTATGGCAAGGTGGATGTTCCTGATCGCCGTCTGCGGTGGGCTGACGGTGCTGGTTCACCTCGATCAGCGATTGCTGTACCAATTGACGTTCGGGGCCGGCAAAACGGCGCTCTTCTTTTCGCTTGGGATACCGGTCCTCGCCTGGGTCGTCCTTACCACCGTGCTGTTCCGCGTCGCCGCTTCGCGGCTCTATCGCCGCATGCGGTTGTTGTTCGCGCAAGTCCAGCCCTGAACGCGGGCCAATTTTCGTTTCGCCCCCTTCGCGTTATCCTGTGACCATGTGCTCCGCCAATCGCAGACCCGCCTTGTCGGGCCGCGGAGATACTGTCGACGAAAACTCAGGAATTGCCATGAACTGCACCATTCGTGACTTATCGCAGCACGTAGGAAAGACCGTCACGCTTTCCGGCTGGGTCTATAACCTCCGCGACTCCGGCAAGATTGCCTTCATCGTTTTGCGCGACGGCACCGGCCTGTGCCAGTGCGTCGCCGCCAAGGGTCCGCAGACCGAAAGTTTCTTTGAGACTGCGCGAAGGCTGACGCAGGAAACCGCCGTGCGGCTCACCGGACTGGTCAAGGCCAACGAGAAGCAGATCGGCGGTCACGAGCTGGAGGTGACCGGGCTCGAGATCGTCGGCGAGAGCGTTGACTTCCCCATCACGCCCAAGCCGCACGGCATCGACTTTCTCTTCAAGCATCGCCATCTGCACTTTCGCTCGCGGCGGCAGTGGCACATCATGCGCGTACGTCACACGGTCATTGACGAAATTCGCAGCTATTTCAACCGCAACGGCTTCACCTTGATCGACACGCCCATCTTCGCGCCGGCCGCCGGCGAAGGCGCGCAGACGCTGTTTCAGGTCGACTACTTCGGCGAGCCGGTGTATCTCGCGCAGACGGGGCAGCTCTACGTCGAGGCCGGGTGCATGGCGTTCGGCAAGGTCTATTGCTTCGGGCCGACGTTTCGTGCCGAGAAAAGCAAGACGCGGCGACACCTGACCGAGTTCTGGATGGTGGAGCCGGAGATCGCCTTTGCCGAGCTGGACGATGTCGTCGCGCTGGCAGAGGACTTTGTGTGCGCCCTCGTCTCGCGCGTGCTCCGCGATCACCGGGCCGATCTGGAGTTCCTGGGGCGCGATATTGCCGCGCTGGAAAAAATTCAGAAGCCGTTCAATCGCATGAGGCACAAGGAGGCGGCGGACATCCTGCGCGGGCCGAAGGCGCGGGAAATGCTCGAGGCCGATCTGAAGGCGAAGACCGCCCGCCTGGCGGAGATCAAGTCGCTCCTCGCAGAAAAAGAGACACAGGCAGCGGCCCAGGGCGTGAAACAGTGGCAGAAGGACAAGCTCGTCGCCGAGATGCACGATTTGAAAGACGAGTTGGCCGACGTCGAAGTCGAGGTGCAGAACATCCCCCACCACATCGAGCTGGCGAAGAATTTCGATCCCGGCGGCGATCTCGGCGGCAGCGACGAGACGATCATCAGCCGCCTGTCGGACCGGCCGACGTTTGTCACCCACTATCCGAAGGCGTGCAAGGCGTTCTACATGAAGCAGAGTGCCGACGACGCGTCACGCGTGAACAATGTGGACCTGCTGGCGCCGGAGGGCTTCGGCGAGATCATCGGCGGCAGCCAGCGCGAAGACAGCTACGAGCGACTGCTGGAGCGCATTCACGAGGAAGGTCTGAACCCGGACGACTATGCGTGGTACCTCGACCTGCGCAAGTACGGGACGGTGCCGCACGGCGGCTTCGGCCTGGGCGTCGAGCGGACGGTCGCCTGGCTGTGCGGGCTGAAGCACATCCGCGAGACGATTCCGTTTCCGCGGATGATGGGGCGGTTTTATCCGTGATTGCCAGCGAAACGCGGAGGACAAAGCAGTAACCTTGTCCTCCGCGCCATTTAGTCAGCACTCGTGCACTGCTTACGTCGCGTCAAGCAGTTCCGCCGTAAAGACCTTCACATCCAGTCCATCCAGCTTTCCGTCCCCATTCCGATCCGCCGAGAACAGGAAACATTCCGGATACGTCGTCGCATAGGCATCGCGGTCGAGCAGCGCCGTGACGAAAGGCTGGATATCGTCAAAGGAGAGGAAGCCGTCGCAGCCGGGATCGGCATCGAGCGTGTTGGAGAGGATCAGGTCGATCGATGCGGCGGGATTCTCATCCTGCCCGAGCACAATCACATCGACGGCATCCTCGCCGTTGAGACGATCGGCGGTCATGCGGGCGTTGAATGCCGGCCGCGAGGACGTGAGCAGGGTGTCATAGTGATAGCCCAGCTCGACGATGGCGAGTATGGCGTCGGCGGTCGACGTCAGATTGGTGAGCGAGAGCGTGGCATCGGTCTGCGGCGCCGAGGCTGTGTGGGGCGGCAATTCGAATGACGCCCCGGGAACCAGGTGGATCGTGGCATTCAGGATCGGCTGGTTGAAGGAAAGCAGAATGTCCACCGGCGTCTCGCCAAGGTTGGTCAGCATCAGGCCGTCGTGCCGCTGAAAAGGCGCCACATCCACCGTTGTGTTCTCGCCGGGGCCGAGCAGGACCTGGATATCGCGCTTGATGACGATTTCGATCTCGGCCGAATCGGTGCCATTTGACAACAGGGCCGCCACGTTGACAGCGCGGTCGGGGTCGAACGTCAGCGGGATGAAAAAGTGGCTTGCCTGCCCGGCGCCAGCCGGCTGCGACGGCGCCGTCAGCGTGCTGCCCGGCGGCGGCGGCTGCGGCACGAACGGGCCCACGCAGAACACGTTCGCGCCCAAAGTCAGCATGTTGTTGATATCGGTCGCGATCTGCGTGCCGCCCGGCGAACCCATGGCGACGCTGAAAAAGCGGCCGTCGGGATGATCGACGGCGGCGACAAACGTGCGTCCCGCCGGCGGCGTGCTTCCGGGCTTGATGCCGCTGCCGTTGGGGAAGTCGGGGCCGTTGCAGCCGGCGACCGGAAAGGCCCCGGTGCAGAAGTTTGAAACGGTGTTATTGGGGAAGCACGAGGAATTGTTGCGAATGATGCTGCCACCCGGCGCGCTGGCGTATTGTCGAAACAGCGGGTTCTGCATGGCAAAGAAGCTGAGCCGCGCGAGATCGTTGGGCGAGGCGAAGTTGTTGCTCGCCCAGGCGCTACCGTGGGCCGCGCCGGAGGGATTATCGAAGTTGGTGCGGAACATGCCGAGCTCCGCCGCCCGCTCGTTCATGCGATCGACGAAGTCGAACACATCCTGGCATGTCGCCGGCGTGTTGCCGCCGCAGATAGTGCCCGGTGCATACAGCAAGTCGGCGATGGAGAAGCAGGCGTCGTTGCCGCTGGGATAAAGCGCGCCCTGGATGAGTTCATCCAGCGTGATGGTCTCGCCGGAACATAGTCCCGCATCGGAGCCGCCGATCAGCCCGCCGACCTGGTTCTGTGGATCGCAGAGCACGGCCGGCACGGTGTAGACGCTGTTGAGTCCGTTGACCGCGCACGGATTGCACCCCGGCTGCGTCGCCTCGACCGCCAGCAGCGCGGTCATGATCTTGGTGGTGCTGGCAGTCAGGTGCCGCTCAAACGGCTTTTGTGAGAACACTATGTCGTTGGTGCAATTGGTGAGGATGGCGCATCGCGTGGACAGGAACTGCACTTGAAGCCACGGCATGTCGATGCAGACGCTGCCGGCGTCGGTGAGGCTCGGAGCGCTCTCGCCGGGGAAAGGCTCGTAGTCTTCGAGCGGTGCGCCGACGGCGAGGCCCTTGCGCGTGCCGCCGGCGAAAGCGCCGAAGCAGACGGCCTGGCCGAGTCGGTCGTTGGCCTCGGGCACCTCGTTGAGCTTGGCCTGGGTTTCGCTGGATGGGTTGAAGGGGTTGATGCCGCTGCCGTCGTTGCGGGCGGCGTGAATATTGACGGAGCCCGCGCCAGTGCCGCCGGCCAGGGAGTTGCCGGGGATGCCGACGGCAAGATCGTCGTAACCGTTGTCGCTCCAGTCGCCGAAGGCCAGCGCGTATCCAATGTTCATATTCGCGCTGGAGGCGACAGTGCCGAAGTGGAAGCCGGTGGACGAGTCGACGCCGGCATTGGAGCCGTAGGCGACATAGACGCGGCCGACATCCTGTGTGCTACCCAGATCGCGGAAGGGCGCGCCGACAGCAACGTCATCGAAATTGTCGTTAGTTGCGTGGCCGGCGGCGACGGCGAAGCCGAACTGGGCGTTGGTGGAGGGCGCGTCGCCAAAGGACGACGCGTTGAGAAGCTGGGCTCCGCCCGTGACGATGCCGGCGGCGCTGCCATAGAGCACCTCGACGACGCCGTGGTTGGCGGGCCCGCTCGTGTTTTTGCCGGGTACTCCGACGATGAGATCGTCGTGCGCATTGCCGTTGAAATTGCCGGATGCCAGTGAAAAGCCGTATGCGGCGCCGGCTTGGGCCGCGTTGATGGTGTCGTCATCCGTGATGATATATGCGCCAGCGGTGGTGATGCCGGCGGCACTGCCGAAGTACAATTCGATGGCGCCCGCATCGACGATGGGGTTAACACCCACTTCAATGTCTTCGCCCGGAATGCCGACGGCCAGGTCGTCGAAGCCGTCGCCGTTGTAGTCGCCGCTGGAGACTGCATAGCCGAACGCGTCGCCGGCTTCGAGTGCGCCGGGGGAATTGCCCTGGCTGACGATGCCCGATGCAGACGCGCTGGTCAGACCGCTGGGGCCGCCATACACGATAATGACATTGCCGGCATTGTCGTTGAAATCGATGCTTTCGTTTGGCGAACCGATGGCGAGATCGTCGTAGGCATCGTTGTTGAAGTTGCCGACGGCCAGCGACCAGCCGAAACGATCACCCGCTTCGCTGGTGTAGCCGAGGTTGTCCTGTGTCAACACGGTGGCAGTGCCGGTGCCGATGCCGGTGTTCAGGCCGTAACTGACGATCACGGCCCCGGCGTTGAGAATCGAACCTCCCGCCGTCGAGACATCCTCGAGGGGCGAGCCGACGGCCAGATCGTCGTAGCCGTCGCCATTGAAGTCGCCCGAGGCCAGGGCCGCGCCGTACTGATCGCCGGCCTCCATGACGCCCGCACTCTCCAGCCCCTGCCGAATGATGCTGAGATGCCCGTGCGCGGCGGGCAATCCGGAATGGAACATGGCGGCAACCGCCAGAATCGTGGCGATCGATCGATAGTGACAGCGACAAGTCATCTTGCGTTCTCCCGTTGCGATGTAAGCAGGTGTCAGAGGCCGAGTACGGCAGGAACCGTCGTTGTGACGGTCGCGAGTAGAGAAATGCCCCCCCACGCCTAAGGTCATTCACGAGGCATTCTACAGAAGTTGACGGTTAGGAAGGCCATCCGGCTGCCGACGAGCTGGAAATTTTTCTCCCGCCACGGGAATTCCGCACCCGGCGGGGCTCGCCAGCATTCGTCGTCTCTGCCCGGCTTGGGCGAAGCCGCGGAGCCCGAAATATTTTCGGGAATTTTTCCTTTGAAGGCGTCCGGCCACACATCATGAGTCTCCCCTCGAGGTCCCGGTGAGGCGCCTCACCAAAAAAACACGTGAGACAATCCGGGACAATCCGGGGCGCGCTGGGGCGCATCCGGGGCAACGCGACAGTTTCGCCCCGCGCCGCCGCGACGCCGCCAACCGCTCCTCTACCCATTAGATGTGCTCACCGTTCCCCCAGAATGGCGGGCTTTTGGTCGCCTGGCCGCTGTACCAGGGCGGTCGGCCGGGTGGCAAGATCGCCGGATCAGGCGACCGAGCCTTCCAGCTCGGAGGCAGCGTCCGCTGCGCCGGCAGCGGCGGCCGCTCCCGGACGGGTTCGGCGACGGGCGGGATTGCCCGACCAGTATTCCCCCTCGCCCACGACCGTGCCGGGCAGCAGCAGCGAGGCCGCGCCGATGGTGGCCCCGCGCTTGATGTGGACGCAGCTCATGAAAGAGCCGGCGCCGATCAGCACGTCGTCCTCAATAACGGTCCGGCCAATCACGACGTGGTCGGGCTCCTGATAGTGCGCGCCAACCACGCTGCCAAATCCGAACACGACGTTTCGGCCGATCGTCGTCAGGTGCGGGTCGATGAGATTGGGATCCAACACGTAGCAGGACCTGCTGCGCGGGCCGAATATGCGTGAGGAGAGCCAAACAACGGGCGGCAGATTAAAGGCATGAAAGACGAGGAATCCGGGAAAGGGCGCTTCGTAGCGGGCCTTGGTGAGTGTCGCAATCAGGCACGAGTAGATCAGGTTTTTGTCGATCTTCGCCCCCGGCTTCAGCAGGTAACGGCCGGCCTTCGGCTGGGGGATGGGCAGCCGGAGCGCAAGCAGCAGCAACACATACACAGGATTGTAAACGAGCACGAAGCCGAAGCCGAACCAGGCCCACGACCATGCGGCGCCGATAGCGGGCTGCCGCGGCGAGGCGTCGGGCCACGCGCCCAGCCGGGCAACGATGAGCAGTGTCAGCGTCATGGCCCCCGACCAGATCGCCAGCCGAACGAAGCCATCGAGGATGAGGAAGCCGCGCAGGCCATATAGGGGATCGGTCTTGTCGAAGAGCTTCATGGCGAGTGGGGATGATACGGCAGGACGCGGGGACGAGTAAGGGTGTTCGCGAAGGAGCGGTGTCCAGGCAGCGACGAGGCCGCGACAAAGCATCGACAGGGTCGTCGCGCAGGCGAGGGCGTCTTATCATGTCCCATGCCGGCCCTCGCCGCTCGGGCCTCAGCAGCGAAGAGCGGATATCCTGATCAGCGGGCTTGGCACCGGCTGGCGACCGATGCCGCATTGCAATTGTGACAGGCTCAAGGCAACCGCCGGTTCAATGGCCGGCTCCAGACACTGCGGAGATTGCATGGCCAGCGAAGTTCCACTAAAGCCCGAAGCAGGCAAACGCCCCGCCGACTGGCTGCTGTTGCCGTTTCAGAAGTTCGCCCAGGCAGAAGCATCAAGCGGAATCCTGCTGCTGATCTGCGCCGCAACGGCGCTGGTTTGGGCCAATTCGTCCTGGCGGCAGTCCTATCACGATCTATGGCATACCTACATCGGCATGACCGTCGGCTCCTTCACCTTGAAACTGTCGCTTCAGCACTGGGTGAACGACGGGCTCATGGCGATTTTCTTCTTTGTTGTCGGACTGGAGATCAAGCGCGAAATCCTGGCCGGGGAGCTCGCGTCCATGCGCAAGGCCGCGGTTCCGATTGCTGCGGCGGCGGGCGGCATGGCGATGCCGGCACTGCTGTACGCGTTCGTCAACTGGGGAGAACCTACGATCAGCGGCTGGGCGATTCCGGCGGCAACCGACATCGCCTTTGCCTTAGGGGTGCTGGCGCTACTCGGCAGCCGCATTCCCACGTCGCTGAAAGTGTTCCTGACGGCGCTGGCGATCGTGGACGACATCGGCGCCGTGCTGATCATCGCGATCTTCTATACGAGCGATCTGTCGCAGACGGCGCTGGCCGCGGCCGGAGGCATCACGCTACTGCTGGTGCTGGCCAACCTGCTGCACGTGCGCTGGACGATAGCTTATGCGGCTTTGGGAACTGGCCTGTGGCTGGCCGTGTTTTACTCCGGCATCCATGCGACGATCGCCGGCGTCGTACTTGCGTTCACGATTCCGGCGCGGGTACGGATCGGTGGCGGCGAGTTTCTGAAGTTCGCGCGACGCGCGCTGGACTACTTCGAAAAACATGGCGGATCGGCCGACAACCTGATGTCGAACCCCGAGGAACAGTGTGCCGTGCACGCGCTCGAGGAGGCCTGCGAGCAGGTGCAGACGCCACTCATGCGCCTGGAGCACGCGCTGCACCCGTTCGTTGCTTACGTCATCATGCCCGTCTTCGCCCTGGCGAATGCCGACGTCACGCTGGACAGCGGCATTCTCGCGGCCCTGACGAGTGCCCCGGCGCTGGGCATTATTCTCGGCCTGGTGATCGGAAAGCAGGCGGGCGTGATGCTATTCGCGTGGCTGGCCATCCGCGGCCGCTTCGGATCCATGCCGGCAGAGTCAAACTGGCAACAGCTGTACGGCGCCGCCTGGCTGGCAGGCATCGGCTTCACCATGTCGCTCTTCATCGCGGGCCTCGCCTTCGGCGATCAGCCCGACGTGCTGGAAACCGCAAAGCTCGGCATTCTGACCGGTTCGCTGATCTCGGGCGTGGCTGGCTATTTCGTATTGCGTCGCAAGGCGCGACGTTCGACGGCCGCTGCGTAAGTTCGCGCGTTAAGCCGGCTCGCACCGTCACGTCATGTGTGAAGCTCCACCACGTTCCCGTCGGTTAGCGCGTGCTGCGCCGTCACCTGCTGACCGTCATGAACCGTGCCGCCCCAGATGCGGGCGTGCTTCAGCTTGTCCGCCACGTCCTTGTGCACCAGCTCGGCCATGTCGTGCACGGTCGCCCCCACGGGCAGGATGAACGGGGCCTCTTTGTCGGCCGGCTTGCCGGGCTTCTTGGCATAGGCGCGGACGACGTGCAGCAGTTCGAACAGGGCGGCCATCATCTTCGGCAGGCCCTCGCCCGTCTTCGCCGAGACGGGGATCATGTTCAGCTCGGTCGGACACAGCTCGCGCAGCGTGGCCAGGTTGTCCAGTGCCCCCGGCGTGTCACTCTTGTTGGCGGCGACCAGCACGCGCTTGGCCAGCGCCGCGACCGACCCACTCGCGGGCACGGCTCCGGGCGAATGCGCGGCGTCGCCGCCCGCATCGGCGGCGTGCGAAGCGGCCGTGTCGAAGGCATCGAGGTCCTCGGCGGCATCCTCGTGCGGCTCCGGCGTCGAGACGGGCCGCAGATGGTGCTCCTTCAGCACCGCCAGGCACTGCTCGAACTGATCGACCAGCTCGATCGCGGCCAGATCGAGCACGATCAGGATGGCATCGGCCC
The DNA here is from genome assembly GCA_964408455.1 of uncultured Planctomycetaceae bacterium. Lineage (GTDB taxonomy): Bacteria > Planctomycetota > Phycisphaerae > UBA1845 > UTPLA1 > CAYOZN01. The sequence continues at coordinate 60,455 of CAYOZN010000013.1, read as the reverse complement.
GGCGATAAGCCGCCATCATGCCCGGCTGCGGCCGGCCATCCATCAGGGGCGGCATGTCGACGAGTTGGATCGGCACATCCTCGTGATGGGCGATGCCGGGCACGGCGGCGTGCGTGGAAAAGGGAAAGTCGGCGATGTCGACCTTTGCGTTCGTGAGCGCGCCGACGATGCTGCTCTTGCCGCTGTTGGCGGCGCCGAGCAGCACGACGGCGCCGGCCCCGGCGCGATGAAACGCGAACGGATCGTGCGCGCCTGCGCCGGCGTGCGATGCCTTTGCGCCGCGCTGGGCATCCTCGCGCAGGTTCTTGATGCGCTGCTTGATCTGCTGCTGAAGCTTCTCGCTGGCCTTATGCTTGGGGACGAGGCGGAGCATGTCTTCGAGCGCGGCAAGCTTCTCGGCGGGCGAGGACGCGCCGCGATAGCGCTCCTCGGCTTTCTTGTACATGGGGGAGGCGTTGACGGCCATGGTTTACCTCAACAAGGGGACCGTTGCTGATATCATACGCTTCTTGCATCGAGGCGTTAGTCCAGGACCCGGGATTTAAGCATGAGCCATCCCACCATGGCCATTTTTCGTGATGCACCGTTCGCCCTGCTTGTCGAGAAGGCTGGAGAGATCGAGGGCCTTCCCGCGATTAGAGCGATGCACGAAGTTGTTTATGAGGGTAGGCAGATTTGGAGCATGCCACTTCCAAAGTTTGAGAAGGACTGCATCTACATTCCCGCCGGTTTCTGGATTGAGAGGCGGCCGAGTGTTGTCCTCCTGTGCAACTGGGCACGATTCAACAGCTTTGTGCTTGAGGGAGAGTTGCGTCATTACCTGCGTGAGGCGATTTGCGGAATAGCAGAACTGTACGGCTTCGCCGAATGGCTGATTACGGCGCAGAACGCAGTATTGTATAGTGCTTTGGGAAGGGTTGTTGATTCGGAGTATGAGCAAATCGAAGATTGGTTAATGAACTACGGCGGCCCGCAACTCGACATCGATAAGATTTACTCATGCGAGGAGGAGCGTGAATTGTGCGATCTTGCAAGGAAGCGCTACGTCGAGCTCAATTGCGCCGGAGCCTCCGAATATGGATTTTTTCGCGATAGCATACCATTGCGCAATGGTTAGCGAACAAGACATGTAGGCATATAAGGGAAGCATAAACTCAACTCTCGTCAGAGTCAGCTCGAGTGTGCTTGTCAAACCCAATATTAATCCGCGCATTCGCATTCTTCGCCAGCATCTGCAGCGTCTCCAGCTCCTTCAGCCGCAGCAGCGCCGGGTGTTTCGCGTACACCACCGCCGCCTCCTCGCCTGACTTCACGGCCGCACGCTCGGCATTCACGTGAATTGTCCGGGCCGCCGCCTCCGCCTCGGCCTGCCTCTTGCGAATGTCGGCATCCGCCTCGGCCGCGCGCCGCCGGGCGTCGGCCTCCTGGTCGGCCGCGATGCGGTTGACCTCCGCACGCGTGCGGGCCTCAACCAGCTCGGCCTGGCTCTTGCGCTCGGCGGCCAGCACCCGGTTCATCACCTCCTGGATGTTGCCTGGGAATGACAAATTTTGACATCGGCCCGCAGAATCGCCACGCCGTAGGTCGCCGCCGTCTCCTTGACCTCGCTGAGAATCTGCTCGCTCAATTCATTGCGGTTGACGAGAATCTGCTCCAGCGTCATCGTCGCCAGCGATCGCCGCGCGGCGAGTTGCACGTCGCTGTAAATCCGCTCGCCGTAGTTTTCGACTTCGTGGGCCGCCGCGGCGGGGTCCGTCACGCGGAATCGCACGATGATGGATACGCGAATGGCCACCTTATCGGCGGTGAGAATTTCCTGCCCCTTGATGGTAAAGTCGCGCTCGCGGACATCGACAAAAACCACTCGCACCATGGGCGTACGAAAGAAGCCGAGATTGAAGTGACGCGGCATCAGGTGCCGGCCGGGCTCCAGCACGCGGTCAAAGCGGCCGTCAACGTATTTTAAACCGCGCTGTGTCTGGTTGATGATGATCTCCTGTCTGAACACGGCCGGCCCCTCATTTGTGCTGCGGCCGCGATCGACGCCGCTTCTCGGCGCGCGTCAAGCTCGTCCGCAGTTTGCGTCAAAGGAGCCCCGTAGCAGGATCGATTTGGTGAACATCGGACGGCAAAGCGTGAGTGATCCAGGATCGCAATGACTGGAAGCCACGCCGTCTTTCCGGGTCGCACCTGGTCCTGCCGGGGCGTTGGGCGAAGTATATCGCGACTGTTTGCGGGATGAAAATAACCATGGCAAGGGTAATATGACGGCTTCGGCGACGGTGTCGCAGCATCTCGAACAAAGGAGCCAATGGCCAAGCAACACTCACAGTTCGTCTGCACCCGCTGCGGCGCTGCCCAGCAGCGCTGGATGGGTAAGTGCCCCGCCTGCGGCGAATGGGATGCGCTTGAGGAGCGCGTCGTGCACGACGTCGCGCCCGACAAGCATCGCCCGCTCGCGCCGCAGGACAGTGACGCGCCGCTGGCAATGCCCATGTCCGACGTCCGGCCCGACGCCACGCTGCGCTACTCGACCGGTATTCCGGAATTCGATCGCGTCCTCGGCGGCGGGCTGGTGCCCGGCTCGGCCATCCTGGTCGGCGGAGATCCCGGCATCGGCAAGTCCACGCTGCTGCTTCAGGTGGGCCACGCCCTGGCCGCACAGAACGGCAGCCCGAACGCCGCGGGCCAGTCGAACGACGGCAGCGCCGCCGGATCCCCACGCCAGGCTTCCCGCAGAATTTCGGCGGGCACGCCGGGCTCACAAAGCGGCGAAACTCCGGACCGGCCTTCGCGAATGCCAGCGCAAAGGCACCGCGTCCTCTACGTCACCAGCGAAGAATCCCTCGGCCAGACTCGCCTCCGCGCCGAGCGACTGGGCCTGGCCGGCTCGCGGATGCTCGTCGCCGCGCAGACCAACCTCGACATCATCTCCAACATCATCCAGCAGCAGCAGCCCGACGTCGTCGTGATCGACTCGATCCAGATGGTCTATCGCCCCGACCTGGCGTCTTCACCCGGCTCGGTGACGCAGCTTCGGGACGCCGCCGCAAGGCTCATCTGGCTCGCCAAGCAGGCCGGTTTCGCCCTCCTCATGGTCGGCCACGTCACCAAGGAAGGCGCCATCGCCGGGCCTAAAATCCTCGAACACCTGGTGGACTGCGTGGCGTACTTTGAAGGTGACCGCTTCCACGCCCACCGCATCGTGCGGGCGGTGAAGAACCGCTACGGCTCGACGGACGAACTGGGCATTTTCGAGATGACCGACGGCGGCCTGTCGCCGGTGCCCGATCCGTCGAAGCTGTTTCTCGCGGAGAAGCGCGAGGCGCGGCCGGGTTCGGTCATCCTGGCGGCCTGCGAGGGCACGCGCACGCTGCTCGTCGAAGTGCAGGCCCTGTGTGCCCAGAGCGTTTTCGGCGCGGCCAAGCGGAAGGCCACGGGCGTCGATGCCGGGCGCGTGGCGATGCTGCTGGCGGTGATCGAAAAGCATGCCCAGTGCGTATTGGGCGATCAGGATGTATTCGTGAACGTGGTGGGCGGCGTGAAAGTGACCGAGCCGGCCGCCGATCTGGCGATCGCCCTCGCCGTGTACACGGCCATGACGAATCGGTGCCTCCCGCCCGGCACCGTCGTCTGCGGCGAGCTGGGCCTGGGCGCCGAGCTTCGCCCGGTGCACCATCAGCGGCAGCGCGCGGCAGAAGCGGCCCGGGTGGGCTTCACGCGGTTTATCGCCCCGCGCGCCGTCGAATCCGGGCGGCGAGCGGCAGAGAGCGGCGGCACCGCCGGCCTGGAGTGTGTCGCCTGCGGAACCTTGCAGCATGCCATCCAGCAACTCAGTTGAAGCACGGGAAGGCGCGGCAGCGGATGCGGTGAGTGCCGACTTGGTGTCACCGCGCATCAGCCGGACCCTCCTGCTCATCGCCTCCCTCGCCGTGCTGGGCAACTGCCTGTTGACATCGCCGCAGGCGTTTTCTGACCGGCATCAGAAGGACTCGGGGCTGCTTAAGCTGCTGGTTTCGGCCCTGGCGCTCACCGGACCATCCGGCGAGCGCGGCGCATTTCCCACGCTGCGGGGCGTCGAAATCCGCGATTTGTTCTTCTATGGCGGTGCGGCGCTATTGCTGCTGACGGCGGGCGTACACCTGCTGACGCGCCGCACGCCTCCGCGAATCTCGACCGACTATTTTTTTGATCTTCGCTCGCGGGCCGCGTCGCCCTTTGCCTGGCTGGTGCTGATGGTATTCATCAGCCTGGTCACGTCGGCGTTCTCGCATGCGCCCGACGTCTCGGCCGGGCTGGTGGTGACGCGATTTCTGCACCTGGCGTGGTGGTGGCCGCTGGCGGTGCTGCTGCGACCCGAAGATGCCAGGCGGCTGGCATGCGTCATGGTCGCGGCGATTGCGGTCACCGCCGGTGTCGGTCTCTGGTACCACATGGAGCGGGTGCTGCCGTACATTCCGCACGCGCGGCTGGATTATCCCATCGGCAATCCCACCTGGTTCGGGGCCATGTTGTTGCCGGTGCCGTTCGTGGCTGCCGGCTTTCTGGCCCGACGGCTGGCGGCGCGGAGGCGGCCCGATGCCGCGGGGCCCGGCATGGCGGCGATGGCGGCGTGGCTGCTGACGATTCTGCTGGCCTCGGCGGCCATCTATCTGACGCATGCCCGGGCGGCGCAGGCCGGCCTTGTCGCCGGGGCGTTCATTGCCGCGTTTCTGCTGGCGCCGCGCCGCGTACGCATGGTTCTGGTGCTCGGCGGCTTGGTGCTGGCGGCGTACGGCGCACACCGGATGTTCGAAGCCGCGCAGCACGGCACGATGGGGCAGCGAGCCCATTCAATCCGTTCGAGGACCTACGAATGGTCCTATGCGCTGCGGCTGTTCCGCCAGAAGCCCGTCGGCGGGCATGGCGAGGGCTGCTACTCCATGCTGGCAGGTCAGTTCGCCCGAGAAGACCAGCTTCGCGATCCTTCGGTCATGGCCTCGGACGAGCGGGCCTGGACGGCCAACGCCCACAATGAATATCTGGAGCTGCTTGCCGACATCGGCGTGGCCGGGGCGCTGGGCTTTGTGTTGGCGCTGGGCACGACGCTGTTCTGGGCGGTCCGCCGCTGCGACGCGGCCCGGGCCGGGCAGGGCGGCCGAGCGCCGCCGTATGACTGGCTGCCGGTCGTGGGACTCAGTGCCGGATTAGCGGCACTCATGGTCGAAGAGGCGGCGAGCGTCGGGCTGCGGCAGCCGGGCCTGCCCGCCCTGTTCTATACCACGTGGGCCTGCCTGTGGGCACTGGTGCGCGGCGTCCGGCCGCGTCACCACGTAGCCGAAGAGGATGCGGATCGGCGGCTGCCGGTCGGCGCGATGCGTCTTTTTGGAGGCGGGTGCGTCGCGGGCTCGCTGGTGCTGTTTTACTTTGCCGTCAACGACTGGCGTGCCGCCCGGGCGGCATACGAAGCGAACGCCCTTTCGCGCGAGGGCCAGTACGTCGAAGCCGCGACCCACGCCGACTTCGCCGCGCAGCACCTGCTCGATCCCACTCGTCTGCTGCTGGCACGGCTCGAAGCCGTTCGCGCCCGGGCCTTCGAGTTCAACCGCATCGTCAATCGCAGCCACGACGGCCCGAGCCTGCGCGACATCGAAATCGCGCAGAATGCCATGGCCCTGCTCGACCGGCTCAAGCAGGCCGCCCCGCGTTTCCTCGGCGTCTCGCGGCTGGAGTGGATGTTGATGCGCGACCGGGCCACAGCCCACGCCAGCCTGGGCGAGCCCGCGAATGCCGCCGAGTTTGACGATCGGGCCCTGGCTGCCCTGGAGCGCAATCGCGACGAAGAACCGTTCGACGTGGGGCTGATCGAAATGCTTTGGTACGACCAGCGGATGGCGGCGGCCCGTCAGCGGCGCTGGCAGCGCAGTCCCAATGCCAGCATTGTTGCGCGGCACCTGCGCGAGCGCCTGGGCTGGATCCAGGCCCTGCTGCGACGGCATGGCGTCGACGACCAGGTCGCCGATCTGATCCGCAGCTTCGCGGAGGTGCCCCAGTCGATGGACCTGATCGGCGCACTGTTGAGCGTCGCCCAGCGGGATGCCGCCGCCGGGCCGGCCGATTGGCAGGACCCGCTCTCGCCGGAGATGTTCCGAATTGCCGCCGCCATCGCCGACTGGTCGGATAAGCCGCAGGATGCCGCCCGCCTCGCCGGCCAGGCAGAGACGATGTACACGAAGCTCGGCCCGCCGGTATTCGTCGCTCACAGCGAGACGCTGCGCGAAGGCGTGCTCTATCGCCTGCATGCCGACCCTGCCGGCGGCGTCGAAGACAAACTGCGCGATCTATTGCGCGCTCACGAGCTCATGGAAGGCCCTTTGCCGAAGCAGGAAGGCAGCGCGCTGGATGTGCCGCTGCCGTACGGACCCGGACGCTCGCGCCTGCTCGTGCTGCTGGCGGCCGACAGGCATGACATGGCAATGGCACAAGCGGAGAGGTTGGCCGGCCGCGACACGTCGGCAATCGATCGCCTGCTGGCCCAGGCCTATGCCGATCTCGCCGGCCGGTTTCTATCGCGCGGCCGTCACACCGAACAGGCCTTCCGCTGGGCGCGCGACGCGGCCCGCCGCGATATGTCGCTGCCGACGGCGCAATACCTGCTGGTCGTCTGCTATCTGGAGCGTACTGCCGACGAGCCGGCGCTGACCGCAGCCAATCGCTTCATCGATGCCGTCGCGGACAGGCAGGCCGCCTACGCACGGTTGCAACTGTTGGAGGCTCGCTGGCCGGGCAGGCCGCTGTGGACTTCGCTTCGCGCGGCATATCCCGACTACCCGCCGCCGCCACAGCCGGCCACGGCGGCAGCATCGCAGCCCGCCACAGATGCAGATTCTGCGCTGCCGGACGATTTGCCGGAGGCCGGCGAGGCGACAACGACGCAGCCGGCCGAAGAGTGACGGAGCGAGCGTGCGGCGGCGCGGCATAAAGCATTGGGGCCGCGAGCCGGTCGACCGCCGAATGTCGACGCTGTTAGCTGGCGAGCGGCATAGATTGCGATCCGGTTGCGAGGCCCGTGCGGCCGGTTAGAATCCGGTAAAGGGTGCTCCCTTTTCGGTATTGCCCCATGCTTCAGAAGATCATCGGCGAAGCCATCACCTTTGACGACGTCCTGCTAGTGCCCGCCCGCAGCGCGGTCGTTCCGCGAGAGGCCGATTGCCGCACCCAGCTCACGCGCAATATCCGCCTGAATATTCCGCTGGTTTCCGCCCCGATGGACACGGTGACCGAGTCGAGCCTGGCCATTGCCCTGGCACAGGAAGGCGGCATCGGCATCATCCACAAGAACCTCAGCATCGAAGCCCAGTGCCGCGAGGTCGACAAAGTCAAGCGTAGTGCAAACGGCGTCATTCTCGACCCCATTACCCTGCGGCCGGGCGACACCGTCAAGCGTGCCGCCGAGTTGATGCGGCTGCACAACATCTCCGGCGTGCCGATTACAGAGGATGGCGAGCGGCTGGTGGGCATTCTGACGAGGCGCGACCTGAAATTTCTCGACCACAGCGAAGTGGGCGACGGTGCGGGGCCGCGGCTGGTGCGGGATGTGATGACAAAGGACGATCTGGTGACGGCGCCGCCCACCACATCGCTCGACGAGGCCGATCGCATCCTCCAGAGCCACAAGGTGGAAAAGCTCCTGCTCGTCGACCGCGAGTTCCGGCTGGCCGGACTGATCACCATCAAGGACATCGACAAAAACCGCCAGTTCCCGAACAGCTGCCGGGATGATCGCGGCCGGCTGCGGGTGGGCGCCGCGGTCGGCGTCTTCGAGTTTGAGCGCGTCGAGACGCTGATTGCCAATGGCGTCGACGTGATCAGCGTCGATTCGGCACACGGCCACAGCGAGAACGTGATCAACACCGTGCGCGAGATTCGACGCCGCTTCGATATCGACGTCATCGCCGGCAACATCGCCACGGCTGAGGCGGCGCGCGATCTCATCGAGGCCGGCGCCAACGCCGTCAAGGTTGGCATCGGGCCGGGCTCCATCTGCACCACGCGCGTCATTTCCGGTGTCGGCGTGCCACAGATCACTGCTATCATGAATGTGGCCAGCGTGGCCGAGGACGCCGGCGTGCCGATCATTGCCGATGGCGGCATTCGCTATTCCGGCGACATCACCAAGGCCATCGCGGCCGGGGCCAACGCGGTCATGCTCGGTTCGCTGTTCGCCGGCCTGGATGAATCCCCCGGGCAGGTCGTTTTCTGGAAGGGCCGCCGCTTCAAGGAGTATCGCGGCATGGGCTCGCTGGGTGCCATGCACGCCGGCAGCGCCGACCGATACAGTCAGAAGGGCGAGCAGTCGCGGGACAAGCTGGTGCCGGAGGGCGTCGAGGGCCGGGTGCCCTATCGTGGCAGCCTCGCCGAGCTGACGTACCAGCTCGTCGGCGGCCTGCGGGCGGGCATGGGCTATTGCGGCACCGCCACCATCGAGGACCTGCGGCGTAGCGGGAAGTTTCTACGGACCAGCGGCGCCGGCATGTCGGAGTCGCATCCGCACAATCTGGTCATCACCGAGGAAGCTCCGAACTATGCGGTTGAAAATCCAATCGAAGCGTGACGTCTTTGGAGCCACACTGGCGGCACTCGTGCTGTGCACGGGTGGGTGCGCGCATCTTAACGACCCGTTCAGGGATTCGAGCCGCTACATTGACGACGAAATGAACACTGCCAGCGCCGAGGGCTATCGCACCCCGCCGGAGTTCGTCACGCTGGTGCTCCGCGATTCCGCCGAGGATGTTGTCCACCACGAGAACGGCTCCGTCACGCACTGGCCGCTCTGGTTTGAAGATCCGTTTGAAGACAAGGGCAACCGCCTGGACCCGCGCGTGCATCGCGACGCGCTGGACAGCGAGTTCGTGTGGAACTGGGCCGATTATCTCCACATCCTTTATGGCCCCGGGCGCTTTCTGCTCAATACCGTGGCCATCCCGGCCAGCATCATCGTCCGCCCGCCCGGCATGCTGATGGAAAGCGACGGCCGCATTTCGCGGGGAATCTGCTGGTACGATCACGATGCACGCCCGTCGGACTCGGTCAATCGTGAACCGCCCGACTACAACCAGATCGGCGGTGAATCCGAACCGGTACAGACCGAGCCGCGCCCGCGGCCGGCCGATCCTCAGCCCGGCGTGAGCGACCTGGAACCTGCCGAGCCGGAGGAAGCCGGCATGTCGGAGACGGCGGCGACCACGACTGCACCCCAATCTGATTAGATACGTTCGTCGGTTTATGTGTTCAGTACAGAAATCCTGTGTCTGTATCTTGAAAGGAATGGTCCGATGAGAACTCTGACGCGTGTTTGCTTGTCCGTGGTGGCGGCGCTTTGCCTGTCGATCGGCGCGACCGGATGCAGCGAGAATTGTTGCGGCACGTCCTGCACGGCGGGTGCCTGCACCAAGTCGGCCTGCGAGCCGGGCTGCAAGGGCGCCTGCTGCAAGACCACGTCGGCCTGCCCGGCCGGCTGCAACTGCGCATCGTGCGCCAAGGCCTGAGCCTTCCAGCGACAACGTGCGATTCCTTCGCGGCCCCTTCCGGAGCTTACTCCGGGCGGGGCCGCCTGTTTTCCGGCTGGCCACACGTGCAGGCCGCCGCCGATCGCCGCAAGCGGAGCGGCCCATGGGCGTAAAAGCAATTGCCCATGCGTCGCACGGATTGGTCGCCGGGCGGGCGATCCGCTAGGATTCTCCCGCAACTGATTGCACGCGAAACCACTCACCCGGGAGCACTCATGTTCGGCAAACTCGGCGAAATCGGAAACCTGATGAAGCAGGCCCGCGAGATGCAGGGCAAGATGAAAGAGATGCAGGACCAGATCGCACAGATGCGATTCGAGGCCGAGGCCGGGGCCGGCGCGGTGCAGGCCACGGTTACCGGCAAATTTGAGCTGGTCGGCCTGAAGATCAGCCCGGAGTCGGTGCAGTCCGGCGACGTGGAACTGCTGGAGGACCTGGTGAAGGCCGCCGTCGCCGCGGCCCAGAAGAAGGCGGCCGAAGGCGTGCGAGCCGAGATGCAGAAGATCACAGGAGGAATGAACCTGCCGGGGCTGGATAACCTGCTCGGCGGCTAGCAGTGAGAATGTGGAATGTTGAATTGGGAATGCTGAATGCGATGTGCTGAGCGCGAGATACATAACGAAACGGAGACGATCAGGTCCAAGCGCGTTTAGAGCGGGATGACTACAAACCGCCAAGCTTGGTCCCGCATTCAACATTCAGCATTTTACATTTTGCATTCTGCGTTTCGCATCGTGAACCCTCCATGGACCCTCTTCCCTCATCCCTGACACGTCTCAAGGACGAATTTGCCAAGCTTCCCGGCATCGGCCCGCGCAGCGCCGAGCGGCTTGCCTTTCACATCCTCAAGTCCGGCCGCGACGAAGCGCTGGCACTCGCCCAGTCAATCCGCGACGTCAAGGACCTCGTTCGACATTGCCGCACCTGCTACAACCTGACCGAGGAGGATCCCTGCGGCATCTGCGCGAATCCGCGGCGCGACCAGTCGCAGATCTTCGTCGTAGAGCAGCCCAAGGACCTGCTCTTGCTTGAATCCACCGGCCTGGTGAAGGGCGTCTATCACGTGCTGCTCGGTCACATCGCCCCGCTCGAGGGCATCGAACCGGGCGATCTGACCATTGATGCCCTGGTGAAGCGAGTCAAGGCGGGCGGCATCCGCGAGATCGTGATCGCGACCAATCCCACGCTGGAGGGCGAAGGGACGGCCCTGCACATCAAGAGCGTGCTGGCCGACGCCGGCGTGTCCGTCACGCGTCTCGCGCGCGGTCTGCCCAGCGGTTCGCAGATCGAATACGCCAGCCGGGCGGTCTTGCAGGATGCGATCGACGGGCGCCGAAGTTTTTAAGTTTGCCGCGTCGCGACTGCACGAATCGATCGACTCTTGCAGGCGATCTCGACGTCGAACGGTAATCCTGTTGCCGGATTTCGGGGCGCCAGTCTTGAGAAGCCATGCCACGCGATCGCCGGTGCGATGGTCGGCGCCAGGCGATTATTCCGCCGGCCAGGACAAGTAAGGCGCATCCACGATGGAGATGGTTCGAATGATAATCGGCTTGAGCGGCCGACGCTGATCGTCCACCGGCATCTCGCCGATGCGGCGGAGCGTCGCCAGCGACTCCGGACCGGTGATCTTGCCGAAGGCAGTATACTTGCCCCGCCACAGCGGCTGATCGGACAGGCAGATGAAGAACTGGCAGCTGGCCGAGTTGGGATCACCCTCGATCAGGGCCATGGCCACCGTGCCCAGTTCGAAGGGTGTGTCGTTGAATTCCGGCGGCAGCGTCAGGCCGTCCGGCCGCTTGCCGGTACCGTCGCCGTTGGGGCAGCCGCCGAGCATGAACTGGCCGGGAAACACCAGATGGAACGTCTTGTCCTTGTAGAACCGGGTGTTGGCCAGCTCGATGAAATTCTCCACGTGGCGCGGCGCCTTGTCGTACAGAAGTGACATCGACATGACACCGTAATTCGTCTCGATGACCGCCTGTTTGAATGCCACCACCTTGATGGTGACCGGCTCGCTTGACACTTCGCCGCCGTAGGGGCGCCAGCGAAGTTCGTAGATGCCGCTCTGATGCAGGCCGGCATAGAACCGTGCCACGTCAAAGCGAAGGCCCACAGCGGCAAACGGGGCCAGCGTGATGGACGGCACCGGGTACTGCGGCTTCTGCGTGATGCGATCGCCCAGCCGCGGATTGGACTCCGAGGCGATTTCGAGCCCGCGGAAATCTGTCCCGCTGAAGATGTGTTCCAGCGGAAGGCCCATGCCGTAGTCGTGCCGCTCGTTACCCTTCAGGGCGCCGGGCACCGAGAGCGTAATCGCCTCCCGCGTCTTGTTCTGAACGGTGAACTCGACGATGACCGGGCTGCCGATCGGGACGATGGTGCGCTCGGGCCGGATCGTGACGCTGATCTGCGAGGAGAGCGGCTTCTGGACGACATCGGCCGGCGCCGGTGGAGTCGCTGGCGGCGTGGCAGGCTCGACCTGAAGGCACAGCGCCGACGACAAAATCACAAGAGCATGGAACGCGCCCGACATCATCACCTCGTACCGGATTGACGTGCGGCCTGACTCGGGTGGACCCCCCGGGGCCGCCCTGAATGGTGCTGGCCATGGTACCGCGGGCGCGGCCGTTTTTCTACGCCCCGGTGCCGCCCAGCACGGTCGCAAACGTGCGGCAGAAGATCCGAAAATCCAGCCGAAGCGACCAGTGGTCTATGTAAAACAGGTCCAGTTGCATCCACTGGGTAAAGCCGATGCGATGCCGTCCGCGAATCTGCCACAGGCACGTCAGCCCCGGCCGCATCGAAAGACGCCGCCGCTGCCAGCGATCGTACTGGGCCACCTCTGACGGCAGGGGCGGTCGCGGGCCGACAACCGACATTTCGCCGATCAGCACGTTGAAGAGCTGCGGGAGTTCGTCCAGGCTCCAGCGGCGCAGAAAACGCCCGATTTGCGTCACCCGCGGGTCCATGGCGACCTTGAAGACCGGGCCGGTGGACTCGTTGAGATGCGCAATCTCGGCGCGAGTAGCCTCTGCATGCTCTCCCATGGTTCGGAATTTGAGCATGCAGAACGTGCGGCCATTGAGCCCGCTGCGGACCTGGCGAAATAGAATCGGCCCGGGCGACGTGGCCTTGATCAGGAGGGCGCATAACACCATTATCGGCGCCGCCAGGAAGATTCCGATAATTGCGAGCCCGGCATCGAAGAGACGCTTGATCGCCAGCGCCTCCGGCGAATGTTGCGCCGGCGCATAGGACAGGAGCGGCACGCCGCGGAGGTCGACAATGTGCGGGATTGAGTGGCAAGCGATGGACTCCGCCTGAATGTGGGCTTGTACGCCGATCTCCTCGCAAAGCCGCACGTGCGGCAGCACTTCCGCCAACCGATCCAACGGCGCGGAAAATACCACCTCATCCACAACTCGGCTGTCTAATATCGGACCAAGCTGATCCACTCCGCCCATCAGCGACTCGGCGGGAATGCGGACCTTGCCGGTCTCCCACGGACCGCGAAGGTGGCCGAGCACGCGCCGATGACCACCTGGCCCGCGGCGGACGAGCCGTCGCAGGCGGGCGGCATCGCGTTCCGTGCCGACGATCAGCACCTGCGACGCGCGCTTCGCATCCCACGACCGGCCTATCCAGCGGGTTATACCTCGCACGCCCACCGTGGTGGCAGGCAGGAGCAGGAACATGCCGGCGATCTGTGCCCGGGGATAGAGTTCTCGCTCCAGCAAGAGCGCCAGGGCCGCCTGGAACAACACCAGGATGGTGGAGGCGGCAATGGCCGTGCGCAAGGTCCACGTACGAGTTCGCGGCCTCGGTTCGTACCAGCCGAGCCAGTTCAGAATGATCGGCCAGGCGACGGGGAGCACCACCAGCACCTTCATGTGCAGGCGGACGGTGCTGCCGTGACCGGCAATGATCTCGGGCCATTCGGTCTGCATCCAGAGCCGGCAGCGGAAATAATCGACGAGGATATAGACGAGCACGATGGCGATGGCGTCGGCGCCGATGAGCAGCGAGCGGAGTTGTCGCCAAGCGCTTGAGTGGATCATGTCATTCCGCCGCAGGTCGCGTGCGCACGCCACATGCGACGATGCGCCCTAGGTACCTGCGGAATCGGATCGATTCTACGCGGCGACAAGTCGCGGCGACAAATCCATCAGCGCTGAGCAGCCGCGCCGCCGGCGCTCTTGAGCCACGCTGCCAGCCGGCGCAAGCCCTCATCGATGCTCACGCGCGGCTGATATCCCAGATCGCGCCGCGCCGCCGAGATGTCAAACCAGTGCGCAGTCGATAGCTCTCGAAGGACGAACCGCGTCAGCCGCGGCTCGCTTTTCAGACGCAGCAGGCGATGGACGCCTTCCATGGCCGCCGCTGCCGCATGGGCCATCGGCGCCGGCACGCTGCGATGAACGGGCGGTTTGCCGCCGGCAGCGAGAATGCCGTTCACCAGGTTCCACAGCGGCCGCGGCTCGCCGTTGGAGATGAAGTACGCGCGGCCGGCGATGGGTGATTCCGGGGCCAGGCGATCGGCGGCGAGGATGTGCGCGTCGGCGGCGTTGTCGATGTAGGTGCTGTCGATGAGCTTGTTCGCCCCGCCGATGCGACGCAGCTTGTGCGCGCGGGCGAGGATGCGCGGCACCAGGTGGTTGTCGCGCGGGCCCCAGATCAGGTGCGGCCGCAAGGACACCGTCGCCAGGTCCGCGCCGTTTGCGGCCAGAACGCGCTGCTCGGCGATCGCCTTGGTCGCCGGATAGGGCGCATGATAGTGCCGCGGATAGGGCACTGATTCGTCGACGCCCTCCATGTCGCGACCGTCAAAGACGACGCTGGGCGAACTGGTGTATACGAGCCGCTTAATGCCACGTTCCCGGCATGCCAGGAGAACCCGCTCGGTGCCGACAACGTTGGCAGCGTGATAATCTGCGTATCGCCCCCAGACGCCCGCCTTCGCCGCGACGTGAAAGACCACGTCGCAGCCGTCGGCGGCATCGAACACGGCCCGGTCGGCGGCGTCTCCGGCGCCGCGATCGTCGTCGGCGGCGGCTCGTCGGCGCTGGGCCGCCAGATCGCCGCGACGCACTTCGACGCCCAACTCGCGCATTTCGGGATAATCGCCGCGCGCGAAGATCCGCACGCGATCGCCGCGAGCAAGCAGCCGCTCGACGATCGCCCGCCCGAGAAATCCGCCGCCACCCGTCACCAGCGCCAGCATTCAATGAATGTAGCGATGCCCCGCCCCCAGGCCAATGGCGAAGATCCACCATCAGAGCCGGGCCGTCCCCGGCCCGGATGTCGTGTATTGGCGCGGGACTGCGCCGTCGCAGCGACATCTGCAAAGCAAACGCATTCCGGCGTGAAGACACGCCAGCTTCGAAGGCCATTCCTGATATCGGAAACGTGTTCAGGGGCCGATACCTGTCGTTTGCGAAGCCAACTTTAGTCGCCGCTGATCATCACGCCCTGGCGGCTATTCGATGAAGTTAAGAGTCTCCATAAAACACCGCCGCCATCGTCGCGCGGGCCGCGGATTCGAGGTGTGCCATGAACGCAGAAAAACAGGCGAGTACGGGCGGCCGGGCAACGGTCAACCCTCACGACGGCGCATTGCGCCAGGAGCTGGATCGCAAACAGCAGCGGCTGGCATTCTTCGAGGAGCGGCATCGCGAGATTTCGCTGGAAATCACCCTGGCCGAAGCCGAACTCCAGGAGCTGGAGAGCGGCGGCCTGGGCGGGCTGCTCAGCCGGCTCAAGGGCAATTGTCAGGGCCGCGCCAATGACATCGCGGCGACGCTTTCACAGAAAGACATGGAACGCGCTGCCGTCGATCGTGAACTGAACAGCCTGCGGGGCGAGATCGCCGGACTTCAGAACCGGCTGAACCCTCCACCCGCGCCGACAAATGACCCTGCGGCTGGCGCGGCGCCGGGCGCAAGCGGCGCGGCGCCCAGCGCGACGGGTGACGAGTTGCGCCGCAGGATCGAACGCGCCGTGGATGCCGCGCACGAGGCTCGCCGCGACATCCTGAGCGAAGTAGAAACCACCGCCACCATGGGCCGCTGCAAAGTAGCCCAGGGAAACAAACTTCTCACAGGCCTGATGAACGCTTCGCGCAACTCGACCCGCAGGGATTGTGCGACGCGTGCGCAGCGCGCCGTCGCCCGGTTCATGCGCAAGTACAACGATGTGCGACTGGCGGAGGGCGGCGAGCTCGACGACGGCGAGCAGGGAGTCATCGCCCCGCTCGAACGTTACGCCCTCGAATTCGAAGCCGACTGGCTGCGGCCCGATTTCAATGGCGAAACGTTCGCCCTCAGCGTCGTGGACAACATTGCGACGGCGATCATGCTGCTGGAGCGGCGGCTGAAAGCAAATCCGTGTTGATCTCGCGCTAGTGCCGCAGCTCATCAAAGCGGCAGGGCGTTTAGACTCACGCCACGGGCAAGTGCTATTCGAGCAGGTGCGACCGTGTTCGATGGGCTGCCGACCGCGGAACGCCCGAATGGCAAAGCCCTGCTTTGCGAGTTGCCTGCTGCGTGAAGAACTCTCAGGGCCGGGCTATGATCGCGGCGCGTATTCGAGTACTCGGAGCCGCCACGTGAGCGCCTTTTACGACCTGTTCTCCGGCCACGCATCCGACTATGCCCGCTTCCGCCCGACCTATCCGCCGGCATTGTTCGACTGGCTGGCCTCGATCGCGCCCGATCGGCAACTGGCGTGGGATGCCGCGACGGGCAATGGCCAGGCGGCGGTGGAACTGGCGGCGCGCTTTGAGCGCGTGATTGCTACCGACGGCAGCGCTGCACAACTTCAACAGGCCCAGGCGCTGGCGAACATCGAGTACCGGTGCGAAACGGCGGAGGCGAGTACGCTGGACGCGGACAGCGTCGATCTCGTCACCGTCGCCCAGGCAATCCACTGGTTTCAGCACGACGGGTTCTATGCCGGCGTGCGGCGCGTGTTGCGTCCCGGCGGCGTGCTGGCGGTCTGGTGCTACGAGACGGCGCATATCACACCGGCCGTAGATGCCGTGGTCGATCGACTTTATCGCGACATCACCGGGCCATACTGGGAGCCGCAGCGGCGGTACATCGACGCGAAACTGGCAACGCTGCCATTTCCGTTCCCGGAGTTCGAACCAACTCCCGCCTTTGCATGCGAGCATCGCTGGACGCTCCCGCAGTTCGCGGGATATCTCTCCACGTGGTCGGCGAACAAGAAATACATGAAGGTGCATGGGCGCAATCCGCTGGAGCTCGTGGCGGACGATCTGACGGCCGCATGGGGCCACGCCGACGAGCCGCGGCGCGTGGTCTGGCCGATCCACCTCCGCGCAGGCAGGCCCGCCGAGTAGCCAGTTCGGCGGAACAATTAGCAGCCGCGAGCGTCGAACACCTGGGCGTTCGCAAGAATTCAGAGCGTGGATTCCTCCGGAGATTTAGTTAGCAATGAAACACGTGCTTCAATCGGCATTTGCGGGGCTGGCATGTGCGGGGCTCGCCCTGCTGCCGCCGGCGTGCAGCCCGTCCGAGGCAAAATCAACCCGGACCGGTGGCCATGTGGCCGTTGCGCACGGCACGCCGTCGAGTGCGGCGCCCGCGGCAGCCATTACCGACATACCTTCCGCGGTGCGTGACAGGCTGTTGAAAGTCGGCGCCGAGTATCACGCGTGGGGACGTGTGGATGATGTCCTGCGCTGGGCACCCGAGTTATGCATGGTCCCGCCGCCGAGCCGTCCGCGTTTCAGCGAGAGCGACGATGCCGCGACCCACGGCCGCAAGCTTTACTTCCTCTTTGCGGCCGACCGGGAGGAATACGTGGCGATGAGCGACGGCGCCCCGGCGTCCACCGGCCAGATCATCGTCAAGGAGTCGTGGCTGCCGGAGGAAGACGATCCGCCGATGACGGATGCCGACGGCAGAACCTTGCGGCCGGAGTACCGAGGCGCGCAGTGGGAGGTAACCGGCGAACACGTCGACCACTTCACGACCTATCTCCAACGCGACGGGCGCTGGTACCGCGCGGACGCGAAGGGCCCGTTGTTCGTCATGATGAAGGCAGGGCCGGGCCCGGGCACGGACAACGGATGGATCTACGCCACGCTTACGCCCGAGGGCAGCGAGATCACCGCCGCCGGCCGCATCGAATCGTGCATGAAGTGCCACGAGCATGCTCCGCACGATCGGCTGTTCGGGCTTGGCTACGCGGGCAAAGCAGGTGCCTCCGCATCAACAACGCGCGAAGCGTCGAAGGACACGCGATGAAGTTCCAGCTCGACCATGCGATTGAAGTCCTGTCGAACACACCCGGCGTCCTGCGGGCCATGCTGCAGGGCCTCAGCGAACCGTGGGTTCGGAACAATTACGGACCCGAGACATTCAGCCCCTTCGACGTCGTCGGCCATTTGATTCACGGCGAAAGGACCGACTGGATGGACCGGCTGCGGATCATTCTCGAACACGGCGAATCGCGTCCTTTCGATCCGTTCGATCGGTACGCCATGTACGAAGCGAGCAGGGGCAAGCCCATCGGCGAGCTGCTGGACGAGTTTGAGGTGCTTCGCCGTCGGAACCTCGCGGAATTGTCGGGCCTGAAGCTTCAACCGGCGCAGTTTTCACTACGCGGGATGCACCCGGCTCTGGGCTTGGTGACGCTGCAAAATCTGCTGGCAACGTGGGTTACGCACGATCTGGGCCACATTCATCAGATCGCCAAATGCATGGCCTGGCAGTATCGCGGCGAAGTGGGCCCGTGGCGCGAGTACATCACGATCCTGCCGCGGGATTGACGCGCGTTGATCGCTGCGCCGGGACACGTTCGAATCGATCGCAGGATGAATCGCTTATACGTCGAGATCCGGCGCAGGCACACGCGCAGGCCAGGGCCGCGGCAAGTATGCGGACATGAATGTCACAGAATTGACACTATAATCGCCGCACGGCAAAGAAAAAAAGCAAGCGCCGAGGGAGGCTGCGGCGGGGGAGAGAGCGGAACGGCCATCCCTCGGCGTCGCGGATTATCGCGATGCGGCTGGCGCGGCATGGGCCGTCAAGATGGGGCGCCCGCGACGTGCGTCCGGGGCTGCATCCAAAGTCCACGCCATCGCACTTGCAAAGGTCCCGGATTGCGCAATGCTCACCTCCGTATGCTCCATCGCGCAATCCGGGCCGCTTTCAAACGAGTATTCGGATTCGCCGGCGGGCCGATCCGGCGCTGCCAGGGCCAGCGAGCAGGCCACCAGCAACAGTGTCACCGCGATGCCAGTCTGGCGAACAAGTCTGACGCTCATGTCAGCGCCCTCCTTCGGCGATCACGAGCAGAAAGTGCGATCCGGGCGACGATCGGAACCGGCGAGGGGTTGAGGGCCCGCCGATTCGATCGTCACCGCGGCATCGCGGCCTGCGCCTTCCAGCCGATCTCCAGTTCGCGACGGGCCGCATCCTTGCCTTCGCGAGTTTCGAGATCAGGCCGCAAGCGCCGGCGGAACGAAACGGTACACCATCTGAGTGCCATATTCATGACGCTGTCGATCATACGCGCGGCGGAATCTGGTGCCACACTCGTGACTCCCAATGCGCTCAGCCGGTAAAGGCCAATAGCGCCAGGGCCGAAATCATCAGCAAAACACCCAGTTTTTCGATGACGTCGAGTCGAACACGCTCCACGGCTCACCTCCCTGTGCGCAACGACGCTGCTCTGGCTGCCGAACTGCGGCATCCGTGTCAGCGGCCCGTTCTTACCTGCATGATCGCACCCGCATCCTGCTGGTGCTCGTCGTTTATCGGCAAAGCCCGGCGGGCCGGCTTGGCGTCACGCGGCGGGCTGTTACGCACGGTATGATGCTGAGGCTACTCACCACGGAATGTGGCCGAGCAAGCCGGGCCACATGCGCGCCGAGCGGCGCGCCATGCGGTGTGGGCGGGAGTGCTCTGGCATGAACCACTCTGCTGCGCCGATGGCACCTCTGTTCCCCTCTGTTGTGAAACGCGTGTCCCATTCCTGCATGTTACGACTGCGGGAATTCGGCAGTTCAACTTTTCTCCGCCGGGCTTCACGTTTCCTGCTCCAGTGGCGTCCGTCTTCGGCGCCCCCCAGGCACGTCGATGCGCGTCGTACGCTTCGAAGAGAACCAGCGTTCTCTGCCATGCCTGATACGCTAAAGATATGCATTGCCACCATGGTGTCAATCCAAGCAAGCTGCGCGCCACACGCATCGCAAGCTGCGCAACTCGCGCTGCACGCAAAGATTGAATCGCAATAAAAAAATATCAGCCGCGCGGCGAGGCAAACGCGCACTGGGGTTTTCCCGTAGTGAGTTTTCCTATGTCCCGCCGGGAAGAATCGTGCGATTTCAGCGACGTGCAGTTGGCCGGCCGCAGGCGCGCGGCGACAAATATACAAATGTCTCATTTGAGGGGGCCCGGTGCGGGCGCAGAATTTGCCCGGGTGTGCCCTGCGGAAAGAAGCTGCGTTCCGAGGGCTGCTCAGCCCCGCCGCCGGCCGTTCGAAGCCCCCCGTTGACGCGACGCCGCCGGGCGAGCACCGCGGATTTCGCAGTAAATCGCCGGAAAACACGCGTAAAATGCGGCACTCTTCACCAGCTGCGCGATCGGCACGCTGTCGTTCACGGTATGGGCGACGCTCTCCGGCGCCGGCCCGAAACCCACGCAGGGAATGCCGAACAGCCCGGCGATCGAGACGCCGTTGGTGCTGAAGGTCCAGCGCCCCGGCGTCTGCCGTTCGCCGAAAAGCCCCGCGTACGCATCCACCGCCGCCCGCACCTGCGGCGCATCCTCCGGCTCGCACCACGTGGGAAAGTAATTCTCCGTCGGATACGTCAGGCCGGTGTACGTCGGCGTCGCGTAACGCACGACCTTCACATCGCCAGTCACCTGTGCCCGCTTCATCGCCTCCTTCACCTCGCGGATCGCTGACGCCTTCGTGTCACCAATCGTCAGCCGGCGATCGAGATGGATGTAGGCCTGGTCCGGCACGGCGCACAGGCTCGGTGACTTGTTGCTGACATGCGTGACCGTGATCGTCGCCTTGCCGAGAAAGTCGTGCTTGCGCAGCCGCTCGTTGAGCTGCTCGATCTCGCGTACGACGCGGGCGATCTTGTACACGGCATTGTCGCCCTTGTGCGGCATCGAACCGTGGCACGATTTCCCGTGTACCGTCACGCCGATCTCCATCCGCCCCCGCTGGCCGCGAAGAATGCGGCAGTTCGTCGAGTCTGTCACCACCACACACGCCGGGCGAATGCCGCCCTCCTTCACGATGTACTGCCAGCACAGGCCGTCGCAGTCCTCCTCTGCCACGGTGAAGGTCATCAGCAGCGTGTAGTCGTCAATCGGAAGCTTCAAATCGCGGATGATTCGCGCGGCATAGACCATTGCCGGCGTCGCGCCCTTCTGGTCGCCGGCCCCGCGGCCATAGATGGTGCCGTTCGACACCTTGCCCTTGTACGGGTCGTGCTTCCACTGCTTCACGTCGCCCACGCCGACCGTGTCCACATGCGCGTCGATGGCGATCAGCCGCGGCCCCCTGCCGATCGTCGCCAGCAGGTTGCCAAACTTGTCGACCCACACCTTGTCGAACGCACGTGTGGCTGCGATCTCCTTTTTGATCCGCGCGATGACCTTCCCCTCTATGCCGGTCTGCGAGGGGATGGCGACGATGTCGCGGAGGAACTTGACCATGGGCTTTTCATAGGCCTTTGCCCGTCCGCGAATCGCCTCAAAATCCAACGTTTGCATATGAGTGGTCCTTGTCGATGCGCCGGCGCCGAGGCTTTCCAGGGTAAAGGCCGGTCCAATTCTCTAACGGCCGGTCTCCCGCGGTGCCGGCGGCCCCGTGACCGGCGGTTCTTCCCTGTGAGACCGGCCAGTCGCATTTTTGTGCCGCCTTGTCACGCCGCCTTTTGAAATCCGCCAAGGCATGATACGATCCGGACGTCATGGATCACAACGGCTGGATGATGCTTGCCATCGAACAGGCCCGCGCCGGCATCGCCGCGGGTCAGTCCCCATTCGGAAGCGTGATCGTGCGCGGCGGCGAACTCGTGACCGCCAATCACAACGAAGTATGGCATCGCTGCGATCCCACCGCCCACGCCGAGATCGTCAATATCCAGGCGGCTGCGAAAAAGCTGGGGACGATCGATCTGGCCGGCTGCACGCTTTACTCAACGTGCGAACCGTGCCCGATGTGCGCCTCGGCCATTCACTGGGCCAAGCTCGACGCGGTGTATTACGGCGCGAGCATCGCCGATGCGCAGAAAGCGGGCTTTACCGAGCTGACGCTGCCCATTGGCGACGTCTATCGCATCGGCCGCAGCGACGTCCGCGTGACGCCGGGAATGATGCAGGCACAATGCGCGAAACTGTTCGACGAGTGGCTGGCCCATCAGGGGCATCGGGCGTATTGAATGTGTGGAACCGGCTAATAGCCGGTGCCGGATTGCTGGCTCCGAATTAACAACGTCAACAGGACGATGATATTCCTGAAGCAGGCGGCGATGCGACTGAACTCGCCGACTATTAGCCTGCGACTGCACTCACCGGCTATTAGCCGGTGCCACACTCCAAGCTGCACGGCCACGCGTCATGCCAGCTCGCTCATTCGGGACCGGGCGGCACTGATCGCCGGCTCAATCGCCTTTGCCGAAAAATCGAACGCCACGCCCGCGGCGCTGAACAACGCCGGCAGCGGACGCGTTCCGCCGAGCGCCAGGCCGCGGCGATAAGTCTCGACCGCGCTCGCATAATCCCGGCGGCTGTTCAGCCAGACCCCCAGGGCCCCGAGCTGGGCAATGCCATATTCCACGTAGTAGAACGGCACCGTGAACGGGTGCGCCTTTCGGTGCCACGCCCACGCCCGATCGGCCTCGATGCCGGCGAAATCCACCCAGCCTTCGAACCGCGATTCCAGCGCCTCCCACGCGGCACGCCGCTCGTCGCGCGTGTGCTGCGGATGCGTGTACACCCAGTGCTGGAGCTGATCGATCTTCGCCATGTACGGGAAGAAGCGGATGATGCCATCCAGATGGTCCGACTCTGACCGATCCCGATCGGACGCCGAATAGAATTCGCCCAGGTGCGGCAGCGCCAGCATCTCCATCGCCATGCTCGCCACCTCGGAGAACTCGGTCGGGGCGCTGCGATACTCGACCAGCGGGTCATGCCGCGTGGCAAAGGCGTGAAAGGCGTGACCGCCCTCGTGCAGCAGCGTCTCCAGATCGCGCTGCGTGCCGACGGCGTTCATGAAGATGAAGGGCAGCCGGCGGCCTTCGTAGTTCATCATGTAGCCGCCGGGGGCCTTGCCCTTGCGGCTCTCCAGGTCCAGCAGCCCCGCCGTCCGCATGCGCGCGAACTGTTCGCCGAACACCGGGTTCACGCGCTCGAAAACTCGGGCGCTGCCTTCCACCAGCCGCGCAGCCCCTTCGAATGGCCGCAGCGGCTCGCGGCCTGCGGGATCGACCGCCATATCCCACGGCCGCAGGCGATCGACGCCGAGCTGTGCCTTGCGCCGTTCGGCCAACGATCGCGCGGCCGGCACGATGATCTGCGCGATGGAATTCGCGAATGTCTCGCAATCCGCGGGTGTGTAGTCGAACCGGGCGTGCTCGCGAAATGCGAAGTCAACGTAGCTTTCAAGGCCGGCGTTGCGCGCCATCTGATGCCGCAGGCGGACCATCTCGTCGTAGATGCGCTCCACCTCGTCGCGAATGCCCGCCCACGCGGCGCTGATCTTGTGCCAAACCGCCTCGCGCTCGCCGCGATCCGTCCGCTCCAGATACTGCGCGAGTTGCTGCATGGTCTGCTCGCGGCCGTCGTGTGTCGCCGTCAGGCCGCCGACCGCCTTCTGATACTGCTGGCGCAGCTTTTCGTCCTCGACCGACAGCGGCACGTTCTCCTCGCGGAAGAGCGACACGCGATTTTCGACATTCCGCAGTAGAACGGCGTATCGCTCGCGCGGCAGTGCGGCGCGATGCTCGCAGGCGAGCAGCTTTTTCTCCAGCTTGTTGGACCACGTTTTGGCGGGCGGAACGACGTGTTCGATGAAGTCAAGAAACCGCTTCTCGCGCACGGGGTCATCAGTCTGGCACGTCATCTCGACATGCCGCACCGAGCCTTCTTCGCCCAGCCAGCCCTCCAGCTCCGACCAGTCGCGGAGCCACTGCTCCAGCGCCGCGGGCGAACTCAGCGCACGGCCGTCCAACTCGCTGTAGAAGCGCTCCACCTGCGACGGATCGCCCAGGTCGGCGTCCTTGGAGATGAATTGTCTCGGAAAATCTACTTGCTCCACGGCCTGTTCTGACATGGGGCGTTGTCCTTTGCATCCATACCGGCTGTGAATCGCGCCGGCGGTTTTGCCATGTTGAAGCTGTAACGAGTTATAGCACTGGTGACGCGTTCACGCACGCTTCAACTCACTGGTGTGGCACAGGCTAATACCCTGTGCCGGACCGGCTCATAGCCGGTCCCACACTTCCATCAAGGTACGCCTGGCTCTGGCCGCCGAGTGGTTCGCACTTGCTCCACATCAGCCACGCGATGCGCCAGCCGTCTCGCGTCTTTCGTAGTAACATGACAAAGTGATCGTCGACCTCGACGCGCTTGTCGCCCGCGTGCGCCACAAGCTCGCCGCGCGTCCTCCCACGCGCGGCTGCCATGCAGCCTTCCACGACAATCTCGTCGATGTCGATCGCCAGCGATGGCCTGTACTCGGCAAAGATGGCGGCATATCGCTCGCGAATGGCCGCGTGGCCGCGCAGGACCGGCGCACCGGGCGGAATCCAGACGGCGTCTACGGTGTAGCACGCGACAGCGGCGTCGACATCACCGGAATTGTCTGCCGCGATGATCGCCCCCGCCGTGGCTGCGACCGCGCGATGATCGGCATTCGCCGTGCCGAAGATGCCCGACACGAACAGCATGGGGGCCGGTCCTGCATACGACATGCCGGCTGCAACACCAACATAAGTCCCAGCAAGACCAGCCTGTTGTTAGACCGCTTACGCATGGTCGCTCTCCATCCGCTCTGGAATGGTCCGCGGAATCGTCGTGCCACATTCCGGGCATCGCCCGCTCACATTGCCGGTCAGGTTGTAGCCGCATTTCAAGCAATAACCCGGCGGGTGCACTGTGCGTCGCAACCTGATGTCATAAAGCACGACCAGCAGCGGCACGCCGATGGCGAGCGGCCATGGAAAATGCTCCAGCGACGAATCCAGAGTCATCGCGATGACGTGCAGAGTTGAGATGATCATCAACGATGCCGCAATCGAGCCAACAATGGCACGGTGCCGCTGAAATCGTTCCGCTTCAACTCGTCTCTTCGCATGGACGGCCAGCAGGGCGCTCGCGATGCCTGCGATCACCAGAATGGGCTTGAACTTCAACGCGAATCCGGACCGGTTGGCCTGGCTGATGTGCGCGCTAAAGACTCCCGTGAACCAGATGTCCTGCTGACGACTCCAGAACACAAGCTTACCGGGGCGCAGCGACAGGCTGGGGTCGTACGTAACCATGAGCCCGTTTCCCGCAAAGTACAGCCATACATTGTCGGATAGAACAACGCCCCGGATCATCCAACTCGCAGTCCATACGGCGCCCAGAAGCAGGCACACAACCAGGCTGACATACATCCGGCGCAGCGATCGCGTGCCTGCCGCATGATCAGAGTCGGCGCGCATATTGGCCATGTCCTTCGCAGGCTCGCTGGGATTGAGTATCGACGTGCAGAATTCCCTTCTCGGGCAGGGCGCGTTTTGCTATAAGTCCTGCCATGAATTCTCCACGCCCGTCCCGCCCCGCCTGGTTTGTCAAAGGCGATCTCGACGGCTTCTTCGGCCTTGCCGTCGACAACCTCGTGCAGGTCCTCGTCATCGTCGCCCTGTGCAAGACGCTCTGCGGCTTCACCGATGACATGCTCTTCGCCCGCGTCCTGCCCGGCATCGCCGTCAGCCTGCTCGTCGGCAACCTATTCTATGCCCTGCACGCCCGCCGCGTGGCCCGCCGCGACGGCAACCCTGCCTGCACCGCCCTGCCCTACGGCATCAACACGCCGTCGGTCTTCGCGTTCATCCTGTTCATCATGGCCCCGGTCTATCGCTTGACCGGTGACGCCGAGCTCACCTGGCGCATCGGCCTGGTCGCCTGCATCGGCAGCGGGCTCATCGAGTTCTTCGGCGCATTCTTCGGCGAGTGGATCCGCCGCGTGACGCCGCGGGCAGCACTACTCTCGGCGCTCGCGGCCATCGGCGTCATCTTCATCGCCAGCCCGTTCGCCTTTCAGATCTTCGAGCGGCCGCTCGTGGCGCTGCTGCCGATGATTGTCGTGCTGGTCGGCTACTTCGCCCGCGTGCGCTTTCCCCTGGGCGTGCCGAGCGGCCTGGCGGCGCTGATGCTCGGAGGGCTATTGGCCTGGACCGTCCCGCTGTTCGCCGGTCCGCCGATCATGAGCGCCGATGCCCTCCGCGCGTCACTTGCCGACTTCGGCCTCCGCGCGCCGCAGTTCAACTGGGCCGCCGTCGCCGACGCCTTCAGACTCGACGCCGCCCACGTCTGGGCCTACCTGGGCGTGATCGTGCCGATGGGCGTCATCAACGCCATGGGCTCGCTCCAGAACATCGAAAGCGCCGAGGCCGCCGGCGACCGCTTCGCCACCGGGCCGTGCATGGCGGTCAACGGCCTGGGTAGCATCGCGGCCGGCCTGTTCGGAAGTTGCTTTCCCACCACGATTTACATCGGCCACCCGGGCTGGAAGGCACTCGGCGCGCGCAGCGGGTACTCGATCATCAACGGCGTCTTTTTCACGCTCGTCTTTCTTCTCGGCCTGGGAGCGGGCGTCGTGCAGCTCGTGCCGATGGAAGCCGGCATCGCCATCGTCCTCTGGATTGGTGTCATCATCACGGCACAAAGCTACGAGGCGACGCCGGTGCGGCACTTCCCCGCCGTGGCCATCGCCTTCTTCCCCGCCGTCGCAGCCATGGCCGTGCTGCTGGTGCCAAACCTGCTGATGGGGCTGGCCTCGGCCGGCGGCGGCGCGGCCGATGCGCTCTCGGCGGGCATCCTGCCGGCCATACACGAGCACGGGGCGGCACTGGTTCGCGATCGCACCCATTCGTGGTGGCCGGTCGGCGTCTATGCATTGGCCGGGGCCAACAGCGGCTTTCTGCTCACCTGCACCGTCATCAGCGCGGTGTCCGCCCACCTGATCGACCGCCGCTTCGGCAGCGCCGCGACCTGGTGTGTCATCGCCATGGCGCTGACGCTGATCGGCTTCCAGCACGCCTACCGCATCGAGCCGGGGGCCATCACGCCGCAGGAGCTGTTGGTCTGGCAGCGCACGGAGCCCGCATTTGCCGACTCGCCGCTGGCGCTCACCGTCCCGGCGGGCACCTTCCTCCATCGCGGCTACGGCATCGCCGCCGGCTATGCCGCCGCAGCGCTGGGATTGTGGTTCATCCACGCGGCCCGTAAACGCCGCACCGGCTGGTTTGAGGACATCGCGGTTGACCCGCATTCGGTTTCGACGTCGCGCGCCGAAGTTCCCGCCGGGCCGGGAAAAGTCAACGCAGAGCACTTGACTTGAGACAAGTGCCCTCAATAAGAATGGACATAATGTGCGGTGGGCGCCCATTCCAGGGGAGGCCCGCGCCATGCCCGATGCCGAACTGCACGCCCGTCGTCTGAAGCAGATCCTGCTCGATACACACCACAAGCCCGAGCTCGAAGCACTCAAGCGATTGATCCGCAACTGGCGCAGCCCCGGCGCGCCCGGTCAGGATGCCTTCAATCGCGGCGTCGTGCGCGCTTTGGACGAGATTCAGCGGCGCCTGGATGCACTCCTGCGTGCGTAACTGGACCGTCCAGAGCGGCATCAACTCACCACTTCGATCTAATGCCGCTCCACCGGGCACACCTCATCCTTCGACCACTCCGAAAAGCTGCGATAGTAGTTCAGCACCGGGCCGTAGCCCGCGCGAACCGCCGCCAGCGCCGCCAGCGACGCGCGACCGCCACTTTCGCAATGGGCGACGATCGGCCGGCCCTTCTCGAAACCGGCCCGCTCGAACAGCGTCGCCAGTTCTTCCGGCGACTTCAGCCGGCCATCCGCCGTCAGAAACTCGGCGTGCGGAATGTTGCGCGCCCCGGGCAGGTGGCCGCCGCGCGGGTTCTGGTGCGCCTGTTCCCCGCGATACTCAACCTCGGTGCGGGTGTCGAGTATCTGCCACTCGCCGCCGAGTTGCTGCCGCAGCTCCTCCCGCGATGCCAGTGCCACCCCAGGCGCAGTCTCGTCATCCTCCCAGAAGCCGCGCGACTCGGCCGGCGGACTCCCCGCGGCGCCGCGCGGAATGAACCGGCGCGCCTCGGGCCGTGTCTCCACGGTGCTGGTCGCGATGCGTTTCTGCCGTGCTTCTTCCTGAAGTGCCGGCCAGCCGCCGTTGACCACCGTGGCGTCTTCCACGCCGAAGTGCTGAAGGATGAACCAGATCCGGGCGGCATCGAGCATCTTGCCGCCGTCGTAGATCACCACGCGATCGCCATTGCGAATGCCCAGCGCCCCGATCCGCTCGCCCCAGGCCGCGGCGTTTTCGATGCCGTTCGCCTCGTCGAAGCTGGCCTGCTTCCACTCGGCGGCATCCACGCGCACGGCGTCGCGCACGTGACCGGCGGCGTAGGCGCTGGTGTCGCGCACGTCGAGAACGATCGTGCGGCGCTGCGAGGCATCGGCGGCGGGCGCGACCGACGGCGCATCTACCACGACCGGCCGTGCGTCCTTCGCGGCGCAGCCCCAGTTGAGCACGACGAAGAGCGGTAAAGCGGCGAGCAAGCGAAAGTACATGAAGTGACTCCGTTGAGTGAACTGCCTTCTTCGGTCAGCCATGATCAGCATCCGGGACTGAAGATACCATTATCACGCGGCTATCGCACCATCGCGCTTGTTGGATTGGAAAAGGGCGTGCGGTTCGGCAGATTTGATCGCGGGTTGATGCGGGTTGACGCGGGTTTGACTCATATTCGACTCACGTCGCGCACATCGACACGCCCGATTACGACTGCGCCAACTTGCCGCCGACAATCTCGAGAATCTGCGCCTCCGCAGCCGTCGCCTGCCGCTGAATTTCCGCCCCCTGCCGCACGAAGTCTTCCGCCACGCTCCGGTCCTTCAGGCTCTTTGCGTTGATCTGCACGTTCAGATAAGCCCCCATGACCGCCGTGCGGGCGCACAGGGCCGCCACGCCGGCATCCGATACGCTGGCCTCCATGCCCGTCTCGGCCATCGCGCGGATCACGCCCATGCTGTCCAGTGCCGTCCGCATGACGCGGAGCGGCACCTCGGTCGCGCGGCGCGTCGCATCCTGAATCGCCTGGGACCGCGCAGCCTTCTCCTCCGCGCTGCCCCTGGGCAGGCCGAATGCCGCCATCAGCTCGTTGAAGGCCGCCGTGTCCGCGTCGATCAGCCGCAGCAGCTCGACCCAGTGGGCCTTGCCCTTTTCGGCCCAGTCGCTGAACTCCTCCCAGCGCTCGTCCCAGCCGCGCTTGTGGCTCGACAGGTTGGCTACCATCGTCGCCAGTGCCGCGCCCAAGGCTCCCGCCGCCGCGGAAATGCTGCCGCCGCCCGGGGCCGGCGACTCGCTGGCCGTCTCTTCGACAAAATCCTCCAGCGTGCGGTCGACCAGTAACCGTATTCCGCCACCCGATGCCGCATCGCCCTCCCCGCCCGTCGCCGCACTCGCACCCGCCGCCGACTGGCCGCGACCCGCGCGGTCGCGCCGCACGTACGCATGCTTCCGATCGGAGATCGCGTATTCGATGATCTTCTCCTCCGGCCGGAACGGGTACAGATCGTCCAGCCCGAGGCTTTTGATGGCGATCTTGATCAGTTCGCGATCGCTGACGCCGGTGCTGCGCTGCTGCTTGCGCAAAAAAAACCGCCCCGCGTCGAGCATCGCCGACAGCGGCACCAGGCCCACGATCTCGCTGCCGGTCACCCGCAGGCCGCGCTCGCCGGCCTTCCTGCACGCTTCGTCAAACGCGACGTGTATGGGCGTAACGTTCAGGTTGGTCAGGTTGATGCTGATCTGGGCGATGCCGAATTCCTCAATGTACCAGCCGATGGCCTTCACGCACTTGAGCGCGCCCGGCGTCCAGACCTGTTCGCCATTTGCGTCGAGCACCGGCTTGCCGTCGGGCGTGCCGTCGATTGTCTTCACGCGGCCCTTCTCGCGGATGTCGAATGCCACAGCGTTGGCACGGCGCGTGCTCGTCGTGTTCAGATTCACGTTGTATGCGACGAGAAAATCCCGCGCGCCGACCGCCGTCGCCCCGCTCTTCGCGTTGAACGCGGCCGGGCCGAAATCCGGCTTCCATTCGGCGCGGCCCAGCTTCTCGGCCAGGCCTTCGTACTCGCCCTCGCGAACCGTGGCCAGGTTTCTCCGCTCCGGGCGGCTGGCGGCATACTCGTAGAGATAGATCGTGAGCCCCGCATCATCCGCCAGCCGCCTGCCGAGCTGCTTTGCATACTCGACGCACTCGTCCATCGTGACGCCGGCAATCGGAATCAGCGGGCATACATCCATCGCCCCGAAGCGCGGATGCGCGCCGGTGTGCTTTCGCATGTCGATCAGCTCGGCAGCCTTGCGACCGGCGCGGACCGCCGCCTCGATGATTGGCTCCGGCTCGCCGACGAGCGTGACGACCGTGCGGTTGGTCGCCGCGCCGGGATCGACGTCGAGCAGGCGGACGCCGTCGACGGACTTCGCCGCGTCGGTAATCTCGCGGATGACGGCCATATCGCGGCCTTCGGAAAAGTTGGGGACGCATTCGATGAGGCGGGGCATGGTTTCCCTCGTCGCTAGTAGCGTTGTGGTGATGCTCGCTCAGAATTCGTTCGACTTATTAACCAGCAAGCATGAAAACGACCCACAGCAGCACCGCCGGCCATCGCAGCACTGCAAGGGCAGGATGCGCACGAGAGGCCGCGGCCTCATCAAGTTCATCAAGTCTGCCCGAGATCAGCCAGCAATGGCCGCCGGAAGGAGAAACAATCTCCTGCAATTTGCTCTGCTTTTGCAGTTCCTGTGGCGTGGACTCGTTCGCCGTAATGAATAAGTCACATCGTACGCCCGCGGCGACTGCGTCCCTTAAGTTGGCCAGCAACTCTTCACCTTCTGCGTTGCCCAGGGCGAAGTCGGAGATCAGAACGATGTCGGTGGGTCGGCACCCGGCGGCCCATGGTAACCAGTCCAAAAGTGCCGAATCGCCAGCAGGCACTTCAATATCCATATTTGCACTGAGCATTGTTTCCGCGGTCGCACGCCGCATCTCGCTACGGTCCCAATCTGGACGAACGGCAAAGAATTCTCCCGGAGCCAGAGACGATAGCACACGCTTTCGAACGGCGTACGCCTGATGCATGACGTTATGCATCGAACCGGACATGTCCATGATGATGGCCACTCGGCGCGGCTTCCAGTTTTCGAACGAGCTCATCACGGTTGCGTCGGTGATCCGCAGGCGCGGTCGGCCGCCGGATAAGGACCAGCGATTACCACTTATCCTGATCCGCATTCCTTGTGCTTCAGCAATGGTGCCTGAGAGTTCAACGCAATCGCCGCGGGAGATTCGAGCGGCGTCATCCTGTCGGTCGATCGTCAATTGAGCCTCGATCAGCAGGTTGTCTAAAAACAAATCGCCGGACAACTCAATCAAGCCATGCTCACTTGAAGAAGACGACTGCCAGTCTTGTCTCCAAGCTGCCGGCCGGTTTTTGAGAATCAGCACGGTGCTTCCCTTGCGAACCAGAACATCCACTACAACAGCGCCGAGGCGAATGGACTTGCCGCGAATCTGATCACCGAAGGCCAGGTGGTCGGGCCCGTTCGTCTGACGGTTCAGGCGAACCTGGAGGCTGGTCATTCGCCGGGCCCGATCCGCAAAGTGCACCAACCGTTCCTCGAGTTCAATCAGGCCGTCTATGTCGGCTTCTACAGCCACGAGCGCCGGCCGCGGATCCACCGCCTGCCATCGGATTTCACGGTTGGCAGGACGATGGCATTCACAATTCGACGCGCAGTTCTCTTCATTCAGGCAGCCGGTGCCCGCCAGCACTAGAATCAGGCCGCCAATCAAGTGACGTTGCCGTATGCGGCCGTTGCATGTCGCCATGTGGTCTTCCTTTTATCTCAAATTAATGGGGGAGAGCGTTTGGCGAACCGGCACCAATCATAACCGTCAACCAGTTGGGCTTAAAGCACCCGGGTTCTGCTGCATGCACAACAGATTTGACCTTTCGCTATAATGCGGAAAGTCGTCACCACCCATTGAGCGGAGAAGTCGATGCCTCATCGCGTTCACCCCGCCCGTCGCGTTGCCCCAGCCATACTCTCGGTTTTTTACCTGAATACCCTGGCGCACTCCGCCCCGCCGACACGCACCGACGGCGGCGAACTCACGCAGGTCGACGGCATCACCGTGCTGCGCATCCACGGCGATCCGCAGCAGCGCGGCCGGGCCCATGGCTATCTGCTCGCCCCCCAGATCGTCGCCCTCGTCGACGGCTATCTCAGCGCCGCCAACATCAGCGGCGGCGTCGAACGATACGAGGCAACGATTCAGCTGATGCAGAACCTGATTGACATCGCCCCGCCCTACAGGGACGAGCTGCGCGGCATGCTCGCCGGCATCGAGGAGCGTCTCAAGGGCGACACCACCATCGCCACGCTGGGCCGAAAGCTGACGCTCGGCGATCTGATCGCCATCAACTGCGTGCCCGATGTCGCGGGCTTCGGCTGCTCGTCGTTCTCCGCGTGGAAGTCGCTGACACACGAGGGCCATACCATCACCGGCCGCAATCTCGACTGGCACAACATCGACGCCCTGCGCGAAAGCCAGATTGTCATCGCCCACGTGCCGGCAAAGGACGAGAAGGGTGCCGCGTGGGTGTCCGTCGCCTGGCCTGGCCTCATCGTCTGCCTGACCGGGATGAACGAATACGGCGTCACGATGGCCATGCACGACGTGCACGTCGGTAGCCCGCCTTCTCCGGCGGGCATCACGCCGCGCGGCTTTGCCCTGCGCGAGGCCATCGAGGCGGCACGCGCCGAGTCTGCAAAGGCCGACGTGCAGCGCGTGCTGAAACGCTGCAAGGCCCTGGTCGGCAACAATGTGCACGTGACCAACCCGTACGACGGCAAGTCCTTCCCGTCGCGCGTCTTCGAATACGACGGCTTTACGCGGGATGGCGACGGCGTGACCGTTCGCACTCCGCGCTCGTGCCTGCCCGAAGGCGAACGCCGGCCGATCCGATTTCAGGTGACGACCAATCATTACCGCTGCCGCGGCGATGCCGAAGATTGCTCGCGCTACCAGAAGCTGGCGGCAAAGCTGATGTCGCTGTCGAACGGCGAGGATGGCCGGCTGACCGTCGACAAGGCCTGGGACCTGCTGGACAGCGTCGCCGTTTCGGGCCGGATCACGACCTACCAGAGCGTGGTGTTTGAGCCGAACGCGCGGCAGCTGCACGTCTCTTTATGCACCGCCGACGATGCGGCGCCCAATGGAAAGCGATCGACGATCCGCCTGGACCAGTTGCTGCGCCGGCAGCCCGGTGTCGCGACAATCGGCGCGCCCTGACGCGCCGCCTGCTCGAATGCAGCGCGGCTGCTCTCCCTGCCCGAGATGGCACTGGTTCGCCGGGGCGGCACACCTTGCACAATCGGGACATCGCGCCGACACTCCCGTCCAACTATGCGAAACCGGCTTCTCTTCGGCTCCCTGCTCGTCGCGGCGGTGACCGCGCTGCTCTACGCCGACGCTCGTCTGGCGGGGGCTGCGGCGCCCGCGGCATTCAGGCAACTGGGGCTTGCCGGCATGGACGGCGCGATCGTGGGCATCGTCATCGCGGTCCTTTCGCTCATCGGGCTTCGCGAGCTCGGCTCGCTCGTCGCCGCCGCCGGGAGCTCGATACCGCTGGCTTGGTTGAGCATCGCCTGCGTGACGCTCGCGCTCATTCCGGTCTGGGCCGCCAATTCCGACGCCCCTGCCGCCGTGCATGGCCCGGCCGATGCGAGGCTGTCGCTCGCCGCCGTGGCGCTGGGCTTCATTGGTGGGGCGATCGCCGTGTTGTGCCGCCGGCGGACCGAGGGCGGGATCGGCGCCCTGAGTGCCACGGCGCTTGCACTGATCTATCTGGGCGTGCTGCCCGGCTTTATCGTACGCCTGCGAATCTCCGGCGGGGACGCGGGCGTGGGCCTGCTGATCTATTTTCTGGCCACCGTGAAACTGTGCGACATCGGTGCCTACTTCACCGGTTACTTTCTCGGCCGGCACAAGCTCATCGAGTGGCTCAGCCCCAAAAAGACGATCGAGGGCCTGGCCGGCGGCGTTGCCGCATCGGTCGCCTTCGCCGTGGGCGCATCACTGGCGGCCCGCCAATTTGCAGGCGACGGGAGCGGCTCGGCAGTCGCCGCCCTGGCCGCCGCGCTGCCCGGCCCCGGCCGCGCCGCCATCTTCGGCGTATCCATGGCCCTGGTCGGGCAACTGGGCGACCTGGTCGAGTCGCTCATCAAGCGGGACGCGGGCGCAAAGGACTCGGCCAAGGCGATTCCGGCCTTTGGCGGCGTCCTGGATGTGCTCGATTCTCCGCTGTTCACGGCTCCACTCGCCTGCTGGCTGCTGCTAGAATGAACCCGGAACCGCACCCGGCGGTGCGCCGCAAGGCCGCCGGCCGCGAGTCACTGGTGCAGCGACTTCAGTCCAAATCAGCGGGAGGCGATATCCATCTCTGAACTTGTTCTCACCCTCGAAGGCGGCGACGACGAGCGCATGCAGCTTTACGGCCCCGGCGATGTCAACCTCCGCACCCTGCGCGAGGCCCTCGGCGTCAAGATGTTTGCACGCGGCGCGACGCTCAAGCTGGTCGGCCATGCCGATGCCGTCGCCAAGGCCGCCGCCGTCGTCGAGTCGCTCCAGGACAAGCTCCGCCGGACCGGGCAGATCGAGGCGACGGACCTGTCCGATGCCCTCGTCGAATATGCGACAAGGCCCGGCGATCAGCATGCCAGCGCCAACATCATCGAAGTCTACCGCAAGAACCTGCCGGTGCGGCCGCGCACCGAGGGGCAGGAGGAATACCTCTCCGCCATGCTCGAGGCCGACCTGTGCTTCTGCGTCGGGCCGTCGGGCACCGGCAAGACGTACATGGCCGTTGCCATGGCACTGTCACTGCTCAAGCAGAACCGCATCAAGCGCATCGTGCTGGCCCGCCCCGCGGTCGAGGCCGGCGAGAAGCTCGGCTATCTGCCCGGCGATCTCCAGGCCAAGGTCAATCCCTATCTGCGGCCGCTCTTCGACGCCATGCACGACATGATGGACTTCGACCAGATCAAGCGATTCATGGTCAACGACGTGATCGAGGTCATCCCGCTGGCATTCATGCGCGGGCGCACCCTCAACAGCTCCGTCATCATCCTCGACGAGGCACAGAACGCCACGCCCCAGCAGATGCTGATGTTTTTGACGCGGCTGGGCAATCACAGCAAGATGATCGTGACCGGCGACGACCGCCAGTCGGACCTGGGTGCGAATGTTCGCAGCGGGCTGGTGGATGCGGTGCAGCGGCTGACCGGCGTCGACGGCATCCGCATCGTGCGGCTCGGCCGGCAGGACATCGTCCGGCACCGGCTGGTGACGCAGATCGTGCACGCCTACGGTGAACCGGAGGGGGATGCCAACCGAATGGCATAAGCGGGGATGATGCGGGGCAACGCGCTGCTTACAGCCGCCGCGTGATGCGGCCGCGCGTCAGGTCGTAGGGGCTCAGCTCGACGCGAACGCGATCGCCGGGCAGGATGCGGATGAAGTTCTTGCGCAGGCGGCCGGAGATATGACCCAGGACCTGGTGCGTCTTGCCGTTGTGCTCGAACTGCAAACGAAACATGGTGTTGGGCAGCGCCTGGATCACGTCTGCTTCGACTTCGATGGGTTCTGAACCTGCCATAAATCTCCCGGGCGACGAACCTGCCGCCCGCGCGGAACGCCCACGCAGGCGCAAAACGTCTCGGCTGGTGCGTACGTCGGGTGGAGGAGCGGCGGTCGTGGATCGACCGAATGCCGCGCAATCACCCGAACCGGATAATCTTACATCAGCCGCGATAATCTGCAATCGCGATGTGCCGGGCCCCTGGAGTTCCCGGGAAATGCCGAGCGCCGGCTGTGCACGGGCGTGTTGACAGTCTCCTCGATAGCGGAGTAGTTTCCTTGCCGTCAGGATGCAAATCTCCATGAAGCCAATCAGGAACACCAACCACTGGACGCCGATCTCGTATGCCGCGACGGCCTGTGCCCTCGCCTTGCTGTCGGCCGGCTGCGGGTCGGCCATTCATGGCAGCTGGAAGGCGCCGGAGGCCCCCGATGGCGCGGTCCAGTACATCACGCAGGCCGAATTCAAGGAAAACGGCGACTTTGTGGCCGCGGCGCGGAACGATGCCGGAGAAGCGGAAACCTGGCGGGGAAAGTACGAGTTTGACGGCGTCTCACTGCGGCTGATGCAGCCGCGAAGGCCCGACGCGATCTACGACGCCATGTACAATGCGTTCAACAAGTCCCTGAAGATCAGTCGAGAGGGCCGCAGCCAGACGCTTTCCAAGATGTAGGCCGTCCGGCCATTGCCGCCGGGGGATCGGCCCGGCTCAATCGCGATCGTCATCATCATCGTCGAATGCGCCGGCCATGCGCGACCGGCGCTGACGCATGTCTTCGCAATTGACGCAGCGCTGGGCAAACGGCAGGACCTCCATCCGTTTGCGCGGGATGGGCTTCTTGCAGTCGACGCACAAGCCGTAGGTTCCCTCGTCGATCCGCTCGATCGCCGCCTCGATCTCGTCGATCTGGGCCGCCTCAATGGCCAAAAGGCCCACGGACAGCTCGTCTTCAAATCCGCCGGAAGCACGGTCGCTGACGTCTGCCAGGTCGACCGCCTTTTCGGCCAGGGCCGACTTGGTGGACTGGACGACCGACAGCAGTTGCTGGCGTTGAAACACCAGGGCCTCGCGGATGGTGTTCAGCAGTTCGGGATCGAGCGTCACCTTGGCGGTGGTTTCACCATCCTGCGATTCACCCTTGCGGCGCGCCCTGGTTTCGGTGGACGCGGCCGCAGTCGAGCGCGATCGGGCGGGGGGCTTGGACTCGGAGGCGGGCTTTTTGGTCTTGGCGGTGCTGACTTTTTTCATTCTGGCCTTGTTGGCGGAGCTGGTGGACGAGGCGGCTGACTTTCGGTTCGTGGTTGATCGTGCACCGGACTTGGCTGCGGACTTGCCGCGCGACGACTTGCTGCCGGAAGTTTTTCGGGATGCAGCCATCGTCTGAGCCATCCTTTCTGGCGGTAACACGCCCGGGCCCAAAACCATCGGGCGGCGCGGGGCGGGAAACAGGGGTGCAAAGGATGTCCCGTCGCCAACGCCAAGTCAAGCGCCGGGCCAATCGCCTCAACCAGGCTCGCCTTATACGGCGAGCATCCAACGAGGGTTCAGTTCGTTCGCCACCGGCGCTCCAAACCGGCAGCTCGATTTGCCCCTCGCAAAAAGCACGACAATCATAGACACGGTCCACCGTTTCGTCCCGATCGACTCACCACGACACAAAAAAATCGCCCCGCCTCACCCTGAGGGGAGCAGCGGGGCGCTTCTGTTTACAAGGCGGGGAAAAGGATTACTTCTTGGTGGCCTTCTTCTTGCCGCCGGAGGAACCCAGGACCGCGTCCTTGCAGGCCTTGGCAACACGGAACTTGAGGACCTTCTTGGCGGGAATCTTGATGGTCTCGCCGGTAGCCGGGTTTCGCCCCATGCGCGCCTTGCGGTTCACCAGTACCAGCTTTCCGAGACCGGGAATCGTAAAGCCGTTCTTGCACTCCTTGTAGGCCGTCGATACCAGCGCATCGAGAAATTCCGCAACCTGACCGCGGGTCATGTTGTTCTGCTCGGCCAAGTGGCGCATCAGCGCCGTCTTGCTCATACCTGCTGCCATATCATCTCCTTAAGAGAACAGTACCGGGTGCGTGACGCTTTTTTTCACGGCCGGGCGTAACGCTGCCCGGACCGGCTGCAAAAGGTAGCGACAGAACCCCTGTAAATCAACGGTTTTTTGCCGGTGAGCCGCAAAATCTCTCTAGTTTTACTGCGATTTCTCTCCCCGGCGTCCGGCGATGAGCTCCGAATGCCGTGCCGGCCCCGCTTGACGAGCGGAAAGCGCGACCGATACCTTCCCGCTACGGAGCCGGCGGCAATGCCAACGGACGCCCGGCCGCAGGAACATCCGGCAGACATGTCCCCCGAGTGCCAACATCCCGTCGTTTCCCGCGTTGAGGCGCCGGGCGTTCCCGTGCGCCGCGGCAAGGTGCGAGACGTGTTCGATCTGGGCGAGCGGCTGCTTATCGTCGCGACCGACCGGATCAGCGCGTTCGACTGCGTGCTGCCCGATCCCATTCCGTGCAAAGGCCGCGTTCTGACCGAGGTGTCGGCCTTCTGGTTCGATCGATTCACGGGGAAACTTCCGCACCACCTGATCGAAGTTGTCCGGGAGCGGGCGCCCGCCGGATTTGAATCGGTCGCCGATCAAATTGCCGGCCGCTCGATGCTTTGTCGCAAGGCGGACGTGGTTCCCATCGAGTGTGTTGCGCGAGGCTACCTCGCCGGCAGCGGTTGGAAGGACTATCGCACGACGGGGAGCGTGTGCGGTATCGAACTGCCACCGGGCCTGCGGCAGTGTGAGCGGCTGCCGGAGCCGATCTTCACGCCGGCGAACAAGGCGGCGAGCGGCCACGACGAGAACATTTCGTTCGACGCCTGCTGCGATCGCGTGGGCCGCGAGTTGATGACAATCCTGCGGGATCGCACGCTGATGCTTTATCGTGAGGCGAGCGAATTCCTGGAATCGCGCGGGCTGATCCTGGCGGACACCAAGTTCGAATTCGGGCTGACGGCTGATGGACCGATCCTCATCGACGAGGTCCTGACGCCGGACTCGAGCCGGCTGTGGCCGGCGGATCGCTATGAGCCGGGTCGCGATCAGGAGAGCTTCGACAAGCAGTTCGTGCGAAACCATCTTCAGGCGCTTTGCGACGCGGGCGAATGGGACAAGACCGATCCGGCGCCGTCGCTGCCGCCGGATGTCATTCGCGCGACGTCGGAGCGCTACCTCGAGGCGTTGCGGCTGGTGACGGGTCGCGGGCTTGCGCCGTGAAAACACCGGATGAGCAGGCTTCATGTCCACAGCCTCCCGGCGCCGGTGGAGCCGCGGGCGGGCGGCCGAGTTGCGCTGCCGCGGCAACGGGCACTGATCCGGGAACATCGCCGCTGCGCCGCATGGTCGGCGCGACGACGATCGCGTGCACCGCCCTCGGCGCCGCGATCGGTTCGGGCATCTTCCGCACGCCGGGCGACGTGGCGATGCACATTGCCTCGCCGTGGCTCATCCTTCTCATCTGGCTGGCGGCGGGAATCATCACGCTGATGCAGAGCCTGGTGACGGCAGAGCTGGCCACGCGGTTTCCGATGGCGGGCGGCGAATACCAGTACCTCAAAGAGGCGTACGGCCGCTTCGTTGCCTTTTTCTTCGGCTGGTCCTGCACGATTTTCATTCTGGGGGCCGGGGCGGGGACGGTGGCCGCGGCGTTCGGCGACTTCGGGGCCGAGTTGGCCGGTTGGGACGCGGGCTGGGCGTCGCCGGCCATCGGAGCGGCGGCGATTGTCATCGTGGTGACACTCAACGCGGCCGGGCTGCGGACCGGGGCAGTCACGCAGAACCTGCTCACGGCATTGAAGACGCTGGCGGTGCTGGGCATCGCGGCCGGCGCACTGATCGCGGCCGGCGGCTCTATGCCGAGCGCGGTCACGACGGACCTTGCCCGCGAGCCGTTGTCGGCGCACGTGGTGTTCATCGCGGCGCTGGCGGCGTTCTGGCCGTACACGGGGGCGACGGACCCCGCCCGGCTGGCGGAGGAGATGCACGACGTGCAGCGCGGCATGCCGCGGGCGCTGATTTCGGCGGTGTGCATACTGACGGCGGTGTACCTGGCGTACAACTATGCTCTGCTCTGCGCGCTGTCGCCGGACGAGATGGCGGGGCGCGCCGATGTCCATGCCATGGCACTGTCGCGGCGGTTCGGCGAGGGCGTGCGCGTGCCGATCCTGCTGGTAAGCATGCTGATCTGCGCGGGCACGCTGTCGGCGATGTTCCTGGCGAACGTGCGCGTGACGTATGCCATGGCGCGCGACGGGCTGGCGCCGCGGCGGCTGGCGGCGATGTCGCGGCACCAGTCGCCGGTGGCATCGCTGCTGCTGAGCGGGCTCCTGGCCTGCGCGTTCGTGGCGAACCGGCGGTTTGAGCAGATTCTGCAGATCTACTTTCTCGCGGCGTCGATTCTGTTCGGGTTGACGTACCTGAGCCTGATCGTGTTTCGTCTGCGGGACGAGCGCGCGGGCACCGGATTTCCCCCCGGGGTGTACCGCGCGCCCGCAGGTGTCGCGATGGCGTGCCTGCTGATCGGATTTCAGGCGGCGATCGGCGCGAGCATCGTCTGGAGCGACGTGCGCACGTGGGTCGACGAGGATGCAACGGCGGCATCGTACGACAGCGTGATGACGCTGGGGCTGCTGGCGGGGCTGGCGGTGTTTTACGTCGTCTGGACGCGCGCGTTGCGAAGGTAGGCCGGGCCGCTGGGTACCGATTTTCGGAGACCCGCCGGGGTCGCGCCACGGCCGCAAGCGTGAGGCGGGACTGTCCATAAATTTTTTTCGTGTGACAGGTTCCCAAAGTGTCACAGCGTTCCGTGACGAGATGGCCGCAAGGTGGGCGGGGCATGCGGCGCTCCGTGCCTTGTTGCGCGCGGAGCGCTGGTTGGAGTTTGGGCGTTTTCTCTGCCGAGCCTTGCGCGCGGCGCGGTGGTTGGCGTTTGGGCGTTTTCTCTGCCGACCCCGTGCACAGCACGGGGCTCTGTTGAGCGCGCGGGCCCTTGAGCGCGAGGGGTTGTGTTGCGCGCGGAGCGGTGGTTGGAGTTTGGGCGTTTTCTCTGCCGCGCCTTGCGCGCGGAGCGGTGGTTGGCGTTTGGGCGTTTTTTCTGCCGAGCCTTGCGCGCGGGGCGGTGGTTGGGGTTTGGGCGTTTTCTCCGCCGACCCCGTGCACAGCACGGGGCTCTGTTTAGCGCACGGGGCTCTGTTTAGCGCACGGGGCTCTGTTTAGCGCACGGGGCACTGTTGTGCGGATGGGGGCTTGGTGAGCCTGGGCTAGGTTTCTTCGTCCGAGGAATCGGTGTCGGCGGCTGGGGCCGGGCTGGCGCGGTAGACCTCGACGACTTGACCGCCGAAAAGGTCGAGGGCCTCACGAATGAGGGGCTCGGCGTTGGCGGCACGGAGATCGTCGGACGTGGTCTTTCGCACGCTCGCGGGCGGGCGGGCGGCGGGGCCCTGCGCGGGCGCGGGACCGCGGCGCATGGCGGAGGGAGGTGCGGGGCGAGGCGCGTGCAGCGGCGCCGCCGGGGCATCGGAAGAGGCCTGCGTTCGTCCCGGCTCGGTGGGGGCGGCAGCGGGCGGTGCACCCTGGGCGGCACTGGATCGATACGGTCCGGCTTGCGGGCTGGACGCGCTAGCCTCTACCGCCGGGGCGTTTTTTTTTATGCCGGGTACGCCGCTGGCCGGTGCGCTGCGCGATGGCGGCGCGGCCGGGCCGCGATGCGAAGCGGGAGCGGGGCGCGGCGGGGAGGCAGCGGGACCGGTTCGTGGCGGCGCTGCCGCGGTGCGCTGCGACGGGGCAGCGCCGCCGGAGGATGCCTGCACGGCGGAGAGCAGCGTTTCGATATCGGCGAAGTTGGACGACTCGGCCATGCGGATGACCGCCGCTTCGACCAGGGCACGGCCGGCGCCGGAGGACTTGACGGAGCGGCGCAGCTCCTCCAGCACCGAGATCATGTGGACGAAGGCCGAGCCATCGAAGCGGGCGGCCTGCTGCACGAGGCGCTCGCGCAGGCCGGCGGGCACGTCGACCAGGTCGGTCTGGGCGCCGCAGACGCGCAGGACCATCAGATCGCGAAGCTGCTGGATCATGAGCGAGCACCAGAGATCGAGCGTGACGCCCTCGCCGAGGCAGCGATCGAGGGCATCGAGGGCGCCGGCGGGATCGCGATCGGCGAGCTTATCGATGAGGGCGGCCGACAGTTCGTCGTGGGCGGCGGGAAAGAGGCGATCGACCAGTTCACCGGTGATGCTCTTGCCGGCCATGGACAACACCTGGTCGAGCAGGCTGAGGGCATCGCGCATGGAGCCATTGGCCAGGCGCGAGAGTCGCCGCGCGGAGGCGTCGTCGATCTTGACACCTTCGGCCTTGCAGATGGCTCGGAGCTGTTCGGCGATCTCGGCGGGCTGGATGCTCTTGAAATCGAACCGCTGCACGCGGCTGAGGATGGTGGCCGGGACCTTGTGGGACTCGGTGGTGGCAAAGATGAACTTGACGTGGCCGGGCGGCTCCTCGAGTGTCTTGAGCAGGGCGTTGAATGCCCCGGTGGAGAGCATGTGCACTTCGTCGATGATGTAAATCTTGAATCGCGAACGGGCCGGGCGGTAAATCGCGTTGGTGCGCAATTCGCGGATGTTATCGACGCCGGTGTTGCTGGCGGCGTCGATTTCGACGACGTCGACATCTTCGCCGCGGGCGACGTTGATGCACGAGTCGCACTTGCCGCAGGGCTGCGTCGTCGGGGCGTCCGCCGCGTGACAGTTGAGGGCCTTGGCGAGGATGCGGGCCATCGACGTCTTGCCCACGCCGCGGGTGCCGCAGAAGAGGTATCCGTGGTGAATGCGATCCTGCTCGATTGCGTGCTTGAGCGTCTCGACAATGGCGGGCTGACCCACGACTTCGTCGAAGGTCTGGCTGCGGAATTTTCGGGCGAGGACGGTGTAGGCCATGTCATGAGCCTCGGCGATGACTGATCCGCAGATTAACGCAGATTGACGCAGATTGCATTCGAAGACCTGGCAGGAGGGCTTCGCGAAGAGTTGCAGAGAACGCAGAGGGGGAGAAGATGTTACGTGACTGGTGGAGTTTCACTTCTCTTTCCTGTTCTGCGCGAAGCCTCGGAAAAGATTGATCCGCAGATTAACACAGATTGACGCAGATTAACGCAGTTTGCATAAGGACTCCCGCAGACTGCGGGAAGACACTCACTCTTGGTCTGCGCAAATCTGCGTCATCTGCGGATGAAACGACTCTTCGTCTGTGCAAATCTGCGTCATCTGCGGATGAAACGACTCTACGTCTGTGCAAATCTGCGTCATCTGCGGATGAAACGACCTGCGGTGTCGATCAAGTCCGACTCGGTGATCCACGGCACACGGGCCGGCCTGGCTGGGCTGCTTGGTTTCCCACCTGACCCGTTATCCGGGCCGGAGCGTTGCATGGGACCGAGCCGGACTTGAAGGACACCGCCGGCTTCGCAGTATTGAGCAAGGCGATTATATGCGCGGAGGGGTTCTTTGCCATGCCGCGGGGCGCGGCGGGGCCGCAACGACATCACCTGTGAAATGAGCTAAGATTCTCGCCGGAGCGCCCGACGGGAACGGATCGCGGCGCGAGGGTTGGTGCCTGCTTCGTGCCCTGGTGCCGGTGAAGTTCGGCCAAGCGCGGGTTTGGCATGAAGGGATCACCGGTTGGAAACCGGTGCCACAGGGTTCCGGTGCTACAGGGTCCAGCGTTACAAGGCAAGGCGATTCGATGCAGCGCGAACGAATACAGAAGATCCTGGCCGCGGCGGGTTTCGGCTCGCGGCGGGCCTGCGAGGACCTGGTGGCCGACGGGCGCGTCAGCGTCAACGGCGCCCTCGTGGAGACGCTGCCCTGCCTGGTCGACCCACAGGTGGACAAGATTGCCGTCGACGGCAAGCCGGTCAAGCCGCAGAAGCATGTGTACTACCTGCTCAACAAGCCGCCGGGGTATTACTGCACGCATGCCGATCCGGACGGGCGGCCGCGGGCGGTGGATCTTCTGGTCGGCGTGAAGGAGCGGCTGTATCCGGTCGGGCGACTCGACGCCGATTCGCTCGGGCTGCTGATCATGACAAACGACGGCGAGCTGACGCAGAAGCTGACGCATCCGAGCTTCCAGACGCCGAAGACCTACCGCGTGGAGGTGGACGGCCGACCGACGCCGGAGACGCTGGCGGAGCTGCGACGCG
Organism: uncultured Planctomycetaceae bacterium; assembly: GCA_964408455.1. Taxonomy (GTDB): domain Bacteria; phylum Planctomycetota; class Phycisphaerae; order UBA1845; family UTPLA1; genus CAYOZN01. The sequence goes on along the minus strand of CAYOZN010000013.1, from coordinate 16,668 downwards.
GCGTGTGGCTATCGGATGGTAAGACGGCGCCGGCGCAGATCGAGATGATCCGGGCGGACCGGCGACGATCGACGCTGGAGATCACGCTGCGCGAGGGTCGCAATCGCGAGATACGTCGCATGCTGGCCAAGTTTGGTCACAAGGTGCGGCGGCTGTTGCGCATTCGCATGGGGAAGCTGAGCATCCGCAAGCTACCGGTCGGATCGTTCCGGCCGCTGGATGATTCGGAAGTGCGGCATCTGCACAAGCTTGCCGAGGGGGTGTCACTGGATGCGCCGCAGCCGGCGCGGCGCGGAGCGGCAAGGCCGCGACCGGCGAAGTCGCGCGGCAGGCCGGGCGGACGATCGGAGGCGGCGGCGCCGCGCCGCGAAGGGCGGCCACCGGCAAAGCGTCGGCAAGGTGATGGGCGGCCGCCAGCGCGACGCGAGGATGAGCGCGGTCGGCGGCGGGCCCCGCGCGACGGCGTCAAGCCCGGCCGGCGGATCATCCTGCCGGAGTGAGCGTCACGCGCGGAGATTGGCGCAGGCACGCGAGGGCGCGGGGACGGGGTTGAGGGCCTGCCTTGATAGCGGGCGGTGCTGTTGTTTTTTGTGAACTGTGCACCGGCGAAAGTCACCTGATTCAATGCGGTTGAGAATGACGGCGGACTGGCACCCCTGGCGGCGGCTGTATCCCTTCGAGAGCCGATATCTCGATCGGAATGGAGCGCGTCTGCATTATCTGGACGAATACAGCGGGCCGGGGCGCCGCGAGGGCGCATCGCCGCTGGTGTTCATTCACGGCAATCCGACGTGGTCGTTCTATTTTCGCGAGCCGATCAAGGCATTGCGAGCGACGCACCGCTGCATCGCCGTCGATCACATGGGCTGCGGGCTGTCGGACAAGCCGGATGCATCGGAGTACGGGTATCGGTTGCGAGATCGCGTGGCAGACGTCGAGGCGCTGTTCGATCATCTCGGCATCGAAGAAAATGTCACACTGGTGGTGCACGACTGGGGCGGCATGATCGGGCTGACGGCGGCACTGCGGCGGCCGGAGCGGATCGCGCGGCTGGTGATATTCAATACCGCGGCGTTTCTGCTGCCGGCGGGTCGCGAACTGCCGTGGCAATTGAAGCTGGTGCATCGTGACACTGCGATGGCACGACTGCTGGTGCAGGGATTGAACCTGTTCGCCGTCGGCGCGGCCTGGACGGCGACGGAGCGGGGGCTGTCGCCCGAGGTGCGGGCGGGGCTGCTCGCGCCGTACGACACGTATGCGAACCGGCTGGCGACGCGGCTGTTCGTGCACGACATACCGCTGGACGAGACGCATCCGAGTTATGAATTGGCGCGGTGGACCGACGAGAATCTGCACCGGCTGGCGCACGTGCCGACGCTGATTCTCTGGGGGCGGCACGATTTTGTGTTTGACGATGCGTTTCTCGCGGAGTGGCGGCGTCGCTTTCCGGCGGCGGAGGTGCGCGTGTTTGAGGATGCGGGGCATTACGTGCTGGAGGATGCGGCGGAGCGGATCATTCGGAGAGTGCAGAAGTTCTTGTGCGAGACGGAAAGCCATGGCGATCCGGTCAGCATGCCATGTCCGAAACACTTGACGACACCTTACAAACGCGCCGGCGAGACAATCACCCGGTGAGCGGGTGCGGCGTTGCGGGAGCGAGTGCGCATGCCGGCATCGTCAACGTGGCCGCGTGGCTGCCGCTGCGCGCGGCGGAGCAGCCGGACAAGGCGGCGATCGTGTGGCGGACGTCGCGGGATGCGGCCGGGCGGGCGGTGTATTCGCGCTGGACGTTTCGGGAACTCAACGAGGAGAGCGACCGATACGCGCACGGGCTGGCGGGGATCGGAATTGTCCGGGGGATGCGGACGATCCTGATGGTGCGGCCGTCGGCGGAGTTCTTTGCGCTGACGTTTGCGCTGTACAAGATCGGCGCGGTGCCGGTGCTGATCGATCCGGGCATGGGCGTGCGGCGAATGGCGGCGTGCCTGCGCGATGTAAACGCAGAGGCATTCATCGGCATTCCTGCGGCACAGGTGCTGCGCATCACGCACCGGTCGGCCTTTCGCGGCGTGCGCATCGTCATTTCCGCGGGGCGGCGCTGGTTCTGGGGTGGGCATCGGCTTTGCGATCTGCGCGGCGTATCAACCCCCCCCCAGCCCCCCCTTGGCAAGGGGGGGAGTGGATGCCCCCCCCTGGCAAGGGGGGGAGTGGATGCCTTCGGCGCGAGGGCGGCGGAGGGTAGCTGCGACGTGGCACCGATGCGACCGGACGAGCCGGCGGCCATCATCTTCACGACCGGCAGCACCGGTCCGCCCAAGGGCGTGCTCTATCTGCACGGCATGTTCGATGCGCAGGTGCGCATCCTGAAGGCGCATTTCGGCATCGGGGCGGACGAGATCGATCTGCCGACGTTTCCGCTGTTCGCCCTGTTCGATCCGGCGCTGGGCATGACCGCGGTGCTGCCGGAGATGGACCCGACGCGGCCGGCGATGGTCGATCCGGTGAAGATCATCGAGGCGATCCGCGACAACGGCGTGACGCACATGTTCGGCTCGCCGGCGCTGCTCGACCGCGTGGGGCGGTATGGCGAGGCGGAGGGTGTCAGGCTGCCGTCACTGCGGCGCGTGATTTCGGCGGGGGCGGCGGTGCCGGTGGAGGTGATCCGGCGGTTTTCGGCGATGTTTGACAACGTCGGCAAGGGGAGCAGGCAGTCCGTGGATGCCGGCGTGGCGCCGGACGCCCTCGACAATGGGCCGCATTCCTGCGATGTGCCCGGCACCGCACCGGCTGGTAGCCGGTGCCACACTTCAGTTGCTGGCAGCGGCCTCGCTTCGGAGGCCTTGCCGCAGATCTTTACGCCGTATGGCGCGACGGAGGCGCTGCCGGTCGCCAGCATCGGCAGCCGCGAGATCCTGGCGGAGACGGCGCCCGAGACGTGCCGCGGACGTGGCACGTGCGTGGGCCGGCCGGTGCCGGGCGTCGAGGTGCGGATCATCCGCATCCGCGATGAGGCGATCGAGACGTGGAGCGACGAACTGGTGCTGCCCGCCGGCGAGATCGGCGAGATCGTCGTGAAGGGGCCGGTCGTCACGCGCGAGTATTGCACCAGCGCGGCGGCGACGCGGCTGGCGAAAATCCGCGACGGGGACGGCGTGTGGCATCGCATGGGGGATGTGGGCCGGATGGACGAAAGCGGGCGGTTGTGGTTCTACGGCCGCAAGGCGCACCGGGTGGAGACGGAGCACGGCACGCTGTTCACGGAACCGGTGGAGGCGATCTTCAACCAGCATCAGAGCGTCAAACGGACGGCACTGGTGGGGACCGGTGAGCGGCCGCGGCAGACGGCGGTGCTGTGCGTGGAGCTCAAGGCGGAGGCGCTGAAGGCGAATGGCGGGGAACCGGCCGATGATCTCGGCATTGAATTGCTGAATCTCGGCTCATTGCACGAGATGGCCCGGCATGTGAAGCGGGTCCTGTATCATCCGGGCTCCTTCCCGGTGGATATTCGGCATAATTCGAAGATATTTCGCGAGAAGCTGGCGGAATGGGCCATCAGGAACTTCAAGTCGAGTTTGTAATGGCAATGGCTGAGATCCAATCGCAAATCGAGCGCCTGCATCCCGAACAGCAGCAGCACTTCTATGAGTATTCTGCACAGAGTCTCGCCTGCCTAATGGAACATGCATGGCACAAAGCCAACGAAGAGGAAAGGGAGTGCATTGTGCCGGCGGGCGCGTCGCTGTTGCGCGCAATGCTTGCCGTGGCCGCGCGAAGGCGGCATGCCAAGCCACGGCCGAAGCTCAAATTCCAGCCGAATCTTGCACTTTATCTGGCCGATTCCGCCTGCATCGATGAATCGATGGACGTCTTCATCCGCAGCGCACCGCGAATGGAGAAGTGGCTGCGTCGCACCATTGCTGACTGCATTCGCATGGCCGAAAGCCACGCGGTCAGCGAGGAACAAGCGCGGTCTCGATTTATATGCCGCCTGCGCGAGACAATCGCCTGGTGCGCCGAACGAATCAAGTACTCGAATGCGAAGGCCGTGCTGCGATCCGAGGCACTGGGGAACGAGCTGCGGGCCGCCGCTGAGGAGTTTGAGCCCGACGATCTGTGGGCCAGCCGGTGGATGATCGTGTCCGTCGTGCATCGACGCGCCCAATTGCTGCAAGCGAAGGCGCGCCGGGCTGAATTCCCTGTTGCGGGCGGTCTGTCCGGAGGCCGGCTGTTGCTACATTTCCTCGATTGTTCGAACCACAACGGCATTACCGCGGACGAGACCGAGGGCTTTCTTGACAATAGCGATACGCCACCGTGGGACACGTGGGTCGACATCGTGCAGGCGGGTGAGTCGGATCAGGAGATATTGGTGGCGTGGATGCCGGGTGATTTTGTTTCATTGGCGCAGCGCGCCATTGACGTGGAGTGCATCGGCATGCTGATGTGGGCGGACTCACCGCCGGCATCGATGCCGTTTCCAGAATCGAGCATTCCGCGATGGCTGCGGGACATTGCCGTTGGCAGGTGACGCAGGAGGCGTCATTTTTGATCTTTGCGAGGCGTACTTACATCAACGCCGATCCACCGATCAATTGCGTTCAGGATTTCATCGCGCTCACAATCGAATGCGCATTCCACAATGCAAACGGGTCGCCTGCCTCTGAATGAGAGCCTGAGAGCGACTGGCGCACCGTTGCTTTCCAGATCAAAGTCCTTTCGGAAATCTACCAGCTCCGCCCGGCGATAATGACGCAATCCAAAGGGCGAGTGCACGATCATCTCATCCGACGTAAGCGTCAAACGGAATATGGCCTGGGGTGTGGCGAGTATGAGCAGGACGCCCAACAGGACAAGCACGCCGACGCCCAGCCAGGCATTGCGGCCCGGCGCCCGTGCGTCGTCAAATAGGAGGCACAGCGCCGAAATGCAAAGCAACACCAAAACGCCAATGAAGCCGACAAGTTTCGTTTGACGCGACATCGGCCAAGATTGTTCCACGGCTCGCGTCAGGGGGCAGGTCGCTGCTTCAGAATCTCCTCGGCGGCTGTCTTGGGCAGCAGTTGTGCCTCGACCAGGCGGGGCACGACGTCGGCCCATTTGGGCTCCCGCTCGAACACGCCTTGGAAGACCGGCAGGGCCGCCTCCAGCCGGCCGCCGCTGGCCAAGCTGACGGCCTGCCAGAAGGGTATTTCCACGATGTGCGGCGCGAGTGCCGCCGCGGCGGCATATTCGCGCTCGGCGGCGTCGAAGTCCTTTTTCTCGATCGCCAGGTCGCCGGCATTCATGTGATTGTACGCCCGCGCCAGCGTCAAGAGCCGCCGCAGCTCCGCCACCGGATCGGCATGGTCCTCCACGCGCAGGTCGAACACGCGGTCTTCCCAGGGTTTGCCGGTGGAATCCGCCCGCACGACGATCAGCGCTGCCGACTGCCGGCCGCGGATGTCGCCGCCTTCGCGCTCGGCCATCTCCAGTGCCGCGAGCATGCGCTCGGCGAGATCGCCACTTGCCTCGCGATAGGCACGGGCCATGGCGGGCCAGACGCTCGCCTTCTCCATCAGGTTTGCCTGCACGCTGAACTGCTGCGCCTCGTCCAATTCGTGACCGGCTTCAGCGATGCACCGCGCGCCGGTGTGCGCGGCGACGCGCCCCTTCGCGTCAATCATGGCGACTTGGCGCACGTCGCGACCGTCGTCTGCCTCGACGAGGCCGCGCAGCACGTCCGGCGCCGGCCTGCCGAGCCGCATCGCCGCGAGGCCCAGCGGCCCGTAGGCCGGATCGACCAGCGACTGCGTGGCGACGGCGCCGACGCCCGCCTCGGCCCAGGGCACGATCGGCCCGACGCTGAACCAGTGCGACTGCACGGCCACGCCCAACTCGCCCGTCGCCGGGTCACGGGCGACGATGGAATAGGTATGCACGGGCCGGGCGGTCGGCGGCGATTCGACGGGACGATTTGCGCTGGGCCGCTCGGTTTTGATGCGGTCATCATTCCGACGGTCGGCCTGGCGGTCGGCCGTCACTCGCCCGGCGCGGCTGCATGCCGGCAGGATCAGACACGCGATTGCCAACAGGATTGAGGCCGCTTTACGGCTTTGTGCCATGGGATGCACCCTCCGCCATGCCGAACGCGCGTTACAGATAGACGACGCAAAGACAGGCAAGAATCCGCCGCCTTTCTATTTCGCGGCATTCCGATTGAGCCACGCCTCCACTTCATCGGGCTTGAA
>CAYOZN010000013.1:0-10341 GCA_964408455.1 uncultured Planctomycetaceae bacterium | reverse complement strand
CTTTCTATTTCGCGGCATTCCGATTGAGCCACGCCTCCACTTCATCGGGCTTGAAGCCCCATGGTCCGGGGCCGCCTGCGTAGGCGATGCGGCCGTCCGGCGCGACGATGAACAGGCGCTCCGGCCAGCCGGCGTACATTTCATCGACGCGATTGTCCATGGCATCGACCACGCAGGGCATTGAGAGTTTGAGCTGCGTGCAGCACTGGCGGGCCACGTCCTCGCGGCGGGCGAGGGTGGCCGGCTGCTCGAAGATCACGTCGTCCTTTTCGTTGTCCTCCATCTGCCAGCCATTGGACGGGTGGGCCTCGCTGACATAGACGAAGAGAAACGCCGCCCGATCCTTCCACGCCTGATACACCGACTCGATGGCGCCAGACTGGCGCCGGAAGGGCGGTCAGGTGAAGCTGCCGAAGACCAGCACCAGCGGGCGGCCTTCGTGGAACTCGCTGCGCCGGATTTCGCCCGATCCGTCGAGGAGCGGCAGCTCAAAATCCGGCGCGACGTCGCCGACGGCGGGCGCCGTGCGGAGGATCAACCGCCGCGTCCGCTCCCAGTCGGGCACGCGCTCTTCCGGCGGCAGGGAGTCCTGCTTCGCGATGAATGCCGCCATCGGATCGCGCGGGGCGCAGCCAAAAAGGCACATGACTGGCATTAGTACCAGCAGCCCATGCATTTGCCGCATTACGAGCATTTCCTTACTCCTCGTTCACTCACCGTCGCCGATCGTGCTTCAGTCATTGAGATTGCAACTCCGAACGTGGGCGATGAAAGCGTAGTATACCAGGACCAGTGCGCCTTGTTTGTTACCGCCGCTCGACAAACCTGCCGGCTGAAAACCGGCAGCACAGCACACCGGTTACAAACCGATGCCACAGCAATTTAACCCATCAAGCTTTTGATCAATCGTATCTGCCCGGCGTGGTACACGTCGTGCGAGGCGATGCCGTAGATCAGCTTGCGGTTGTTCACCTTGCTGCCGGGCGGTACGACGGCGAGCTGCCGCGGCGGAAATGCAGCGACAGCCTCGCGTAGTGCCGCGTGTTCGGCATCGAGCGCGGCGACCCATCGCTTCCACTCCGCCTCGTCGAGCGCGGCCGGTGCGGGGAACCAGTTGCTGCCCTTCAGGAAGAAGCCGCCGCGGGCATCACCCCGCAGCCGCCGGCGCGACGCATACTTCCAGTAGGCACAGTGGACCGCAATCTCGGCGATGCAGTGCCGCCCCTTGCCGGGCCGCCAGAGGGCCTGGCCGGCCGAGAGCCGGCGCAGCGTGCCGCGCAGGTTGGGCCCGTGCCAGGCCTTGCCGTCAAAGGCGTCGTCGAGCATGGCGAGAAGGAGCCCGATTTCAGCGGCGCTGTTCGTTCTTTCCATGGACTCCACACTCGCATCAGGCAGCCGCAAAACGAGGTGTGGCGCCGGCTATCAGCCGTTGCCACACGACCATCCGGCCCGCGAAGTCGTCAGATGCGCTCAAGTCGATCGCGCGTCCGCTCGTTCCGCACGTTTCCGGTGTTGAGCGTCGTCTTCGGCTCGATCAGGACCACGTGGCATTCCTCGTCGGCGACCGGCATGTGCTCCAGCCCCCGCGGTATGACGACGAATTCGCCTTCGCGGACGATCAATTCGCGCTCGGTCGTTGTCGCTCCACCCGATGAGCCCGGCTCATTCGCGCCACTTGCCGCGGCAACGCCACCGCGCACCTTTATGCGGAACCAGCCCTTCACCACCCAGAAAAGTTCATCCTCGCGCTCGTGATGGTGCCAGACGAATTCGCCCTTGAACTTCACCAGCTTGACCAGGCAGTCATTCACTTCGCCGGCGATCCTGGGCGACCAGTGCTCGTCAAAGGCAGCGAACCTGGACTTGAGATTCACAACTTCAACCATGACTCATGCCTGCTTCAAAGTGGCCACCACGCCGGTCCAATGGCCGCATGCCGCCGGTTGATCAGCGCCATCACCGTATTCATATCGCCGGTCCATCCAGAAAACCTTGTCGCAGCCTGCAATCACATTCTGCATTCAGCCTTCAGCATTCAGCATTTTGCATTTGCAGTATCGCGACAATGCACTCGGCCGTACGCCCGCCCTGCTCAACTCCCCTCCCGGCACCAGATGATGTAATCCAGCACCGGCGGCGCCACGCCGAGCTTCCGAAGCATGTTCAGCGCCTGGGCGCGGTGGTGGGTGCCGTGCGTGATCACATGCAGCATGATCGTCCCCAACCGGTAGTAGAGCCGGATGCCCTCTTCCGGCTGGGCCAGGATCTCGCGCTGAAGGGCCGCGTCGTCGAGCGTCGCCAGGAAGGCATTGCGAATCCGGGCCGTGTCGCGCCACTTGGCCCGAAGCTCCGCGATGCCGATCGTCTCGGGCCGCACGAGGAAGCCGGGCTTGCTGCCCTGCATCCAGTTCTCGAGCCAGTTGCGCTCGGCGCCCTCCACGTGCAGCACCGTCTTGCGCAGCGTGCCGAGGCCGATCTCCAGCGGGCGATCGAGGGCCGCGTCATCCAGCCCCTCGGCCGCGGCCAGGACGCGGTCATTCGCCCAGTCGGCATAGCGAAAGTAGTGCCGCAGCGGTGACAGCTCCATCGCCGGCGGCTCGGCCACGTCGCTGCCCACGCTGAGCCCGACCGTCGCCAGGCGATCGATGGTGCGCTCGTCGGGAAGGCGGGCGACCGGGCGTTCGATGCGCATGAAGCACAGGTCGAAGTTCTGCGTTTTTCGGCCGACGCGGCTCAGCATCGCCCCGATCTGGGCCCGGTGATGCACGCCGTGGTTTCCGGCGTGGGCCAGGATGTCGCCCAGCCGGTTCGCGCGCGGGTCGCCCTTCATGTCGCGGTAAGCAATGTCGCGCCCGAGATCATCCGCCGTGAGCCCGCTGATGAACGCGTCGCGGGCATCGTACAGGCGGTGCATCGCTTCGCGCTGCTCGATCAACGAGTTGAGCGGCGCCGGTTGCGGGAGATACTGCCAGCCGGGACCGTCGATGCGCTCGTACCAGAGGCGGTCGGCCCCGTAGATGTGCCTGAGCGTTTCTCGGATGCTGCCCGGCCCTATCTCGAAGCGCTGGTCGAGCCGTGCATCATCCAGCGACAGGGCGGCGGCATGGAGGCGGTCATTGGCCCAGCGGTTGTAGGCGAAAAGCTCGCGAAGGGTGTTCGTCGCCATGAACCGCTCCCGTGGCAATCGGGCCATCGCACATGAAGGCGGGACCGACGCCACGGGGAGAATCGTACCGCTGCCCGCGGGCCGCGGCAATCGACGGGACAGCGCTGGCGAGGGGGAGCGCCGTGTCGACCGGCATGGCGTGCCGCGGTTGGACCGTGACCGGGGACGTGCGGCGACGGCGCTATGCGGTCGCTCATCTTCGATTCGCTCCTGCCGGCGCGCGGCATCCGCACGGATCACGGCGAACCAGCCGCAGATGGCGACGGCCGCCGGGTATAGAATCCCTCGCCATGCAGATCGGCCGCTATGAATGTCAGGAATACGACATCGAGGTGTCGGGCCGGGCGTTCTGCATATACGGCCCGCGGACGCCGGATGCGCTGCTCGACGATCCCGATGTCGAACGGCGCTTTGAGCGCGACGAGTACATGCCCTACTGGGCGACGCCCTGGCCGGCCGCGGTCATGCTTGCAGAACACCTGGCGGGCCTGCCGCCGATCGGCCGGCCGGTGCTGGAGATCGGCGCGGGGCTCGGCATCGTGTCGATCGTGGCGACGTCGTTCGGCCACGACATGATCGCGACCGACTACGATGCCGATTCGCTCGAATTCATCCGCGAAAGCGCGCGGCGCAACGGCGTAGCGCTGAAGATACAGCGCCTCGACTGGCGAGCGCCGATTTCGCGCACATATGAGTCGATCGTCGCCGCCGACGTACTGTACGAGCAGCGCCATCTTGATCCCGTCGCAGATATGCTGGCCCGGTGTCTCGCGGCGGAGGGTGTCGCGCTGATTGCGGACCCGCATCGAGCCTGCGCCGACGCATTCCCGGGGCGGGCGGACGCGCGAAGGCTGGAATGTCACGAGCTGCCCGGCATCTGCCGCCGGGTTGCGGCGCGCGATGTCCCCGCGAGCGCCGAGGTACCGGCGGAGTTCAATGGGCGCATCTTCCGGCTGGTGCGAAGGCGGGACAATGAGGTGTAATATCCGGCGCGAAGCTGCGGCTCGGAGCAGCCTGGTGCAGCAAACGAAGCCCTCTGTGCCACGCAAGACGCATTGCCTTTTTGATTGGGAAACGCCGATCAGTTGCCGACGAGCAGGGCCACGAAGGCCGCCACGTCGTTCAGATCGCCCAGGCCGCTGTCATTCACGTCGGCGCAGTCGCAATCGCCACCATCCAGGCCGAGGAGGCAGGCGGTAAAGCCCTGTAAATCTTCGCCATTCACCAACTGGTCGCCGTTGATGTCGCCTGGAATGTCGCATGCCGTGCCGAGCGAAATCGGCGCAATGAACTGGGCGTCGCAGGCGAGAATAAACGTGAAGCCGCCGGTATCGACCGAGTATTTCAGTACACCGTCACCGGTGGCGATGAGGTAGTCTCCGTCGTCGAGCAGCCAGGCAGCCCTCGGCACCATTTCTCCGAACTGGATCTTCGCCGCCTCGGTGTCAATGTACAGCCGCAGCGTGCCGTCGGCATTAAAATGATAGATGCCCTCGACGCCGGCCGGTGCGATCGTGCTTGCCGTGATGATGCTGTCGTCGGCCAGGACATTGACGAACTGAAGGGCCTCCACATCGGACGCGAAGACGCCATTCAGTGCCCCGGTTGTGGCATCTCTGCGCTCCATGTCGTCACTGGTGTTGTTCGCTACCAGCAGTTCGCCGTGATAAGGCTCTGCGTCGAACAGGGAGGCACTGATGGGAAAGAAGTTGAGAGGATTGCCGGCCGTGTCGAAGACGGCAATGCCGCGCAGCGCCGTGGATGATGGAAAGACGGCGAGATAGACATGGTCGGCATCGGCGCCAAAGCCGCGAAGATTGTCCAGCAGGCCGCCGCCGGGATGGACGGTGATTGAACTCAGGAAATTGCGGCTCATGTCGAATCGATGAATCGCATCGGCGACCTGATCGCTGACCCAGATTTCATTGCCGACGACCCGCGCCTCCTTGGGCGTGCTGAATTGCCAGCCGACCGCGCCGATATCGGTGATCCAGTTTGCGTCGACAAGGCTGCCGTCCGTTTCGCTGAACAGCATGACGCGATCGTTGCCCGAATCGGGAATCATCAATTCGGCGGACGCCGTCGAGGCGAATAGCAGGACCATTGCGGCCAGCGCGTGCAGATTCATCGCGTACCCTTCCCAATGGATGAAGATGTGCGGTAACCCGGCAGGCCGTCAGAACGAGCGGCCGCCGGAGACGGACCCTTGGTCCCAATGGTAATAGAAAAGAGGGCCGCGATTCAAGCAGATTGAGCGTTGGAATCGGGGCATTTGCTCGCGATTGTACGGCTCAAGCACTGGTCAACCGGAGGCTCAATCCAGCCACTCCGATTTCCTCTTCAGCTTCTGCGGCACGTAGGTCTCGGTCACGTAGCTGATGCCTTTGTTGATGAGCGCTTCGACTTCCATCTTGAAGCCGTGCTTGAGCATCAGTTCGATTTCCTTTTCCCAATCCTTTTTTCCGGCGAACCAGGGATAGGCGAGGATCTGCCTGGCGCGCTTGATGTCGTTGTTGTCGATCGCGATCTTGACGTCGTCTGAGAGGCCGAATTCTTCGAAGTCCCTGCTGCGTATTCCGATGAATTTTGCATCGGGCACGGCCATGCGCTGGCTTTCAAACGCAAGATTGATCGATCCCTGCTTGATGACGCTGTAAATGTAGTATCCCCAGGGATCATTATCGAGCAGGCAATAGACCGGCAGCTTCAGCTCGTTGTGCATGCGATGGAGCAGGCGGCGCACGCCGCGCGGCGGCTGGCCGGCGCCGTGGGTGAGAATGCAGTTGTGCTTCTGCCAGAATCGGTCCTCGTGGAAACGCTGCCAGACTGCGCCTTTTTCGACGTGGAGGATGAATTTCGCGGCGCACTTCTTGAACTGAAGCACTTCGGGTTCGACGATGCTGGGAATGGCCCAGCCGCTGTTGCCCAGCCGATCGAGCGATACGTCATCGCCCTTGCTGGCCAGCATCAGATTGCCGGCGATAACACCGCGACTTTCGGCGAAGACGTGCAGCTCTTCGCGGAGCGAGCCCATTGCCACTTCGAGGTCCTCGATGATCGGGTCGCTCTCGTTCTGGTCGTTGAAGGTCTTTTCGTTCGTTCCCTTGATCGTGTGCTTGGAAAGGTAATACAGACCGCGGATGCTCGTCGTCTTTTCGCTCTCGATGAGTTTCTTGCAGCCGCTGGCGATCAGCATCGTCTGCATGAACGACCGCGCCTTGTTCATGTCGAAGAAATTCCGCGTCGCCGTCTTGCCGCCCATTTCGATGATGCGTTTGCTCTTGTTAAAATTCGCGTTAGACAGCGTCCGCAGCGGGATCTCGATCGACGGGTCTTTCTTCTTCGCCGCGTAGGCCACCACGCTCTGAGCCAGCCCCACGATCTTGCCCACCGTGTCCGACGTTGCCTTGCCGCGTTTCCCGCGCTTGCCCGTCGATGCGCCCGCCGATTTCGTGTTCTTTTTTGCCATTCGCAATTCTCCAGGCTTAGCCGATCCGCCGAGCGGACCGGTTATTCGTCTGTTGTCGCCCCCCACTTTCCTTCGGTCGTATTGTAACCGCCGCTTGATCCGGCCGGGCTCATTCTCTATTCTGGCCTGCGATCGATCTGGTGCGAGCCCGCCGGGAGACATCATGAACATTTCAAGAACGACGTGCACGCGCGTGGCCGCGGGGGCCGTGGCGGTGTTGGCTGTTTCCACCCACGCCGAGATCATCCAGGACAATGGCCCGTTAAACACGTCCGGCGTTGCACTCTCGATCGGCTGGAACCAGACGCAGGGCTTTCGGTTCGCCCTGACCGACGATCTCGTTCTCGATCAGCCGGTCGAACTCACGCGGCTCACCTTCTGGGGGCACATGCCGGGCAACACGGTGAACGAGCCGCAGGTGGCGGCGGCGTTCGTTCGAATCCTGCGGGACGAAGGCGGGCTGCCGGGGGAGCCGATTTTCGGGAGCTTCGATGAAGGGTTGCCTTTCATCGAGACGTTTACCGGCGAATTCCACAACACGAGCGACAGGCCGATCTATCGCATCGAGGTCGACCTGCCGGGCTGGCGGCTCTGCCCCGGAAAGGTGTGGGTTCAGTTCAACGTCGATAATGACGACATTCGGCCGTCCACCGGCTCGGCGAATGCGAACTTCTTTTCTTCGATCGTTGCCGCCCCGCCGCCCGACGCCGACGGGTATCACTACAACGTGCTGACGGAGCAGTACTTTACCCTCAACCATCCAGATACCGGCCAGGGCAACCAGCCACCCATGATCGTGGAGGGCGACCTGCTTCCGTCGAGTTGCGCGACGGCGGGTGATTTTGACGGGGACGGCACGTGTGATGTCGAGGACACCGCGTCATTTGTCGAAGCGCTGCTGTCGGGCGGATTTGACGGATGTGCCGATCGGAACGGCGACTGTCTGGCGAATGGGCTTGATGTCGCCGCCTTTGTGGCTTGCGTGGTGCCGTAACGAGGGATGGTGCTGCTTCGCGGAGCCATGCCCCGCGCGCCCGGTGGTCATCCGGTTTTTTTCGTGCCGAGCCGCACGCCCTACCGGTTCGGACCCGCCGCCGTGGACCGAGGTCGTTCACCAATCCACCGTGCACAGGCTGTGTGCAATGAAAGTATGTGCGGATTGCTCGCGTCGCCGGTCGCGGCTACCATCCTGCTGTTCGCTAGGGGTGCCCGGATTCGGGCTGAGAGCCGGCCGCGCGGCCGGAACCCTTGGAACCTGATCACCGAAGTCCGCCGCCCTGACCTGCGGCACTGGTTATGCAACCGGTGCGCTGCCCTGGTCGGGGCCGGGCGAAACGAGGTGCGTAGGGAAGCGACGCATGTCTGCAACACCTTCCATGCGCCGACTCCTGTATCGCGGCAGGCGAGTTTGCCGGCGTGTTGCTTAGCCGGACAGTCGGCCGCTACACCACGCATTTCTTGAGATCAGGCAGTCCAGGCGGAGGTGACGCATGGCATGGGATCGGCTGCATTCGTTGGTGGCGGTTCTGCTCGGGGCTTGCTCGCTACACGCCAATGCACAAGTGCTGTCGCCGGATGCCAGACCGCCGGCATCGCAGCCCGTTGCCGGCGTGATTTGCGAGACGATCTGGATCGAGCGCGGAGATGCGAAGTTCGCGTGCTATCTCGCGCGGCCGGAGACGCGTGCGGCCGACAAACCCCTCCCCGGGCTAATCCTCATCCACGAGTGGTACGGCCTTAACGACTGGGTGAAGCAGCAGGCGGTTCGCTTTGCCGAGCGCGGTTATGTCGCGCTGGCGGTCGATCTCTACCGCGGCGAAGTGGCGACCGACGGCGAGCATGCGCACGAGTTGATGCGCGGGCTGCCGGATGAACGTGCGGTCGCCGACTTGCAGGCGGCGTTCGACTGGCTGAGCAAGCACGAGGCGGTTCGCGGCAGGGCGAACGATGCGGCGGCCAGCAGCAAGGATGGAAGCAACGCGTCAAAGATCGGCGCCATTGGCTGGTGCATGGGCGGGGGATTCGCGCTCAAGCTGGCCATTGCCGAGCCGCGGCTCGACGCGGCCGTGATCTGCTACGGCCGCCCGGTGACCGACGTGGAACAATTGAAGAAAATCAAGTGCCCCCTGCTTGGCATCTGGGGGGCGACCGACCGGGGCATCGATGTCGAGCCGTTCAAAAAGGCGCTCGACGATGCGAAGGTAAAGGCGACGCACCACGTCTACCCCGGCGCGGGGCATGCATTTCTGAATGAAAACAACAAGCGGGGGTATAACAAGGAGCAGGCGGAGAAGGCCTGGAAGCAAATCGATAAATTCCTGGCCGACCTGTTGAAGTCGTCATAAAAGCGCAGTGCAACCCCGGCGAATGGCCGTTGCGACACAAAAAACATTTGCCGTGTGCACGCGAGTTGCGAATGCAGGTGGGCAGCGTCCACCTTACGAGGAATGTCCCATGACCCAGCTCGAATCCGCCCGCAATGGGCTCGTTACCCCCGAAATGACACGCGTCGCGGTACGCGAATGCACGACGCCCGAATTCATCCGCGATGAAGTCGCCCGCGGGCGGCTTGTCATTCCGGCCAATGTGCGCCATCTGGCCGGCAGCGCGGGGCAAGAACCAAGGCAGAATGAAGAATGCAAAATGCTGAATGCTGAATGCAGCTCCGAGAGGGCCCATTCCTCATTCAACATTCAGCATTCCGCATTCCCCCTCGGCCATCCCGGCCATCGACCGGATGCCGCCTTCTGGGTCAACCAGTCCGTCGGCCAGCGTTGGAAGATCATCAGCGACGAGAGTTACTGCCGCGGCGAGCGCGCGGCCAAGCGGCTCGACCCCATGGGCATCGGACGGATGATCACCACCAAGATTAATGCCAACATCGGGGCATCGCCGGTGTCGAGCACCACGCAGGAGGAAGTCGACAAGCTGATGTGGGCGCAGAAGTATGGCGCCGACACGTTGATGGACCTGTCCACCGGCGGCAATCTCGTCGAATGCCGTCAGGCCATCATCGACCACAGCACCATCCCCATCGGCACCGTTCCCGTCTACAGCATGATCATCGGACGCAGCATCGAGGAGCTGACGTATGACATGATCCTCGCCGAGATCGAGCGGCAGGCGCAGCAGGGCGTCGACTACTTCACCATCCACGCAGGCGTGCGCAAGGACAACCTGCACCTGATCCGCCGCCGCATCACCGGCCTGGTCAGCCGCGGCGGCAGCCTGCTGGCCAAATGGATGATCCACCACAACAAAGAGAACCCCATGTACACGCTGTTCGACGAGATCAGCGCCATCATGCGGCAGTACGACGTCACGTATTCCCTGGGCGACGGCGTGCGCCCCGGCTGCCTGGCCGATGCCGGCGATGCGGCACAGATCGCCGAACTGGAGACGCTGGGCGAGCTCACGCACCGCGCCCGCGACATGGGCGTGCAGGTCATGGTCGAGGGGCCCGGCCACGTGCCGCTGCACGAGATCGCCTGGAACATGCAGATTCAGCAGAAGCTCTGCGACGATGCGCCGTTCTACGTGCTCGGCCCGCTGGTGACCGACGTGTTCCCCGGCTACGACCACATCACCAGCTGCATCGGCGCGACCGAGGCGGCCCGCGCAGGCGCGGCCATGCTCTGTTACGTGACGCCCAAGGAACACGTGGGCCTGCCGAAGGCGCAGGACGTGAAGGAGGGCTGCATCGCCT
>CAYOZN010000012.1:0-145446 GCA_964408455.1 uncultured Planctomycetaceae bacterium | reverse complement strand
ACCGTTAGCACTTCCCGAAACCTACCCGACAGGGGGCTTGCTTCATAGTTTCACACCCCTTTCCTCAGGGGTGGGTTCGCGATGAAAGGAGCGCAGAACAGCCGTCCGATCACCGGCGATGCCGGCCCGCAGCATCGATGCGCGAGCCAACGCCCACCATGCCTTTGGTTTCGACGACCACGAATGCCATAGCCGCGACATCATATTTCACCAGATGCCCGGCCACACGCCGTTCCAACCCATCGGCAGCACCGACAAGTCGCGCATTTCATAATACCGGCGGGCTGGCATGCTCTCGCGGTACTCCGCGTGAGCATGCGATCAGGGCGCCGGCATCCCTTGACCCCACCCGACACTCGAAGGCCGCGGAACTCACTTCGTCTTGCGATAGTGCGCTGTCATGAACTGTACCCATTTGCCGTCGACCAGGGCCGACGACGTCAGCGTGCGATGATCCGCGCTCTTGAACGTGATCACGTCGCGGTATTTCGTGTTGCCCTTGGCCGGGTCCATCATGTTCGGGCCCTCGGCCTCCAGCGTGAGAATCTTCTCGGTCGGATCGAGCGTGCCCACATAGATCCACAGGTGATCGGTGACCGAATCGACCCACGTTCCCTGGTACTTGCCGGTCTCGGAGTTGTAGCCGATCGTGAGCACCGCATTCATCGTGCCCATGCCGGGCATCTCGTGCTTCAACTCGCCGAGCACCCAGCGTCCGCCAAGCGAGCGAACCGTGTCGGTGCCGCTGCTTTTCATCGGCGGCATGCCCGGCGCCATCATTTCACTTTCGAAGGTCCAGGTGCCGACGAGTTTCTCCAGCCACTTGTGATGCTCTCCGGGCGGCGGCGGCATGGGCGGCATCTGATCCGCGGCCGGCTTCGTGGCGGCGCCCGCGTCCTGACGACTCGGCCGTTCCGCCGGTTGCGCCAGCACAACGCCCACGAGGGGTGCGACGACGATGAGAGCGAGCAGTGGGAACTTCTTCATGGCATTTCTCCATTTTGCCTGACCGTGGTTCGCATGCGTCCGCGTAGCGATTGGCGCCGGAACGCGCCAGAGGATAAATGCCCGGCGCGGAGGCAATCGGAACTTTCGACAAAGATCACTTCCGGCGGGTGGCCGACAATGGTAACCACCGGCAGACTTCTCCCATAGGCCACGGTCAGCCGCCCGGTCGGCTGGCCACCCCTTTCCTCAGGGGTGGGTTCGCGATGAAACCGCGCGTGAGGGCGAGGCGAATCTCAATCAGGCGCCCTTTTCGCTGGCAGGTGTGAATCGATGATCATGCGGGACAGCCTCGACGCCACGTCGCCGATACGCGTATTGCCGGTGACCTGCCGGGTGACGTAGGCGCCCTCCATCAACAGCGAAAGTTCGCGGGCCAGGGCGGCGGGGTCGGCGGCGCCGGCGTATCCGGCCAGTTCGCGGATGATGCCTTCCATCTGCTGTTTGTGCTCGGACGCGGCCTGGTGGGCCGGATCGTGCGGGGCGGGAAACTGCACGGCCGCGTTCACGAAATAGCAGCCGTTGAAATCGTCGGAGGCGAGAAGCTCGTCCAGCGCGTCGAAAATGGCCAGGAGCTGACCGCGAGGCGTGTCGCCACCGTGCTTCTTCAGCGACGCCCGGAAGGTGTCCTGCCACCAGCGATCGTGCCAGCGCAGCGTCTCGTGGACGAGGTCTTCCTTGGACTGGAAGTGGTTGTAGAAAGTGGTCTTGGTGACGCCGACGTCGGCGAGAATCGCATCCAGCCCGACCGTGTGAAAGCCGCGGCGATAGAACAGGTCGTGCGCGACTCTGATGATCCGGTCTCGCGTCACTTCGGCCATGGACTGGCGCTCCCAATCTGAACCCGCCGCCAAGTCTAACGTTCGGGCGGGTTGACTTGAAGTCAACCGGCGCATGACCGGCAGTCAATTGGCGGAGAGCCGGCCGCGAGGAATACTTGGGCTGGGCGCAGTCGCGAGCCGGCGTGGTTCGCGAATGGCGGCCGGAAACACATGGTAACCAGCTCAAGGAGAATACCCATGGCGACGCAGACGGCATTGATCAACGGGATCGACACAGAGGCCCTTACACGGACGATGGAAGCGGTCAAGGCGAATGCCGCCGAAGGCATCGCCCGGTTTGAAGTGACGACGGCCTGGAGAGGCGGAACGCGCAGCGAGACGCGCGTCGAGCGGTGGTCTCTCGGCGGGCGGCAGCACGACAAGAACTTCACGATCACCATTGACGAACCGCCGGAGCTGCTGGGCAAGAACACGGCGCCGAACCCGCAGGAAGTTCTGATGGCGGCGATGAATGCGTGCATGATGGCGACGTACGTCGCAGCATGCTCGATGCAGGGCATTGCGTTGGAGAGCCTGGAGATCGAGACGCGCGGGGAGCTGGATCTGCGCGGGTTCCTCGGACTCGATCAGCGCGTGAAGCCGGGCTACGACGAGATCGACTACACGGTGCGCATCAAGGGCGACGGCACGCAGAAGCAGTTCGAGGCGGTGCACGAGTGGGTGAAAAAGACATCGCCCAATTACTTCAACATGGCGCAGCCAATCCGGCTGAACGGGAAGCTCGTGACGGGCTGATGTGAGTTGCGCGGCCGCCGTGCCAGCAAGGTTGTGCGTGATGGACGGCGGCCGTGATCAACGGCCCGGTGCCGGCCGAGGAGTATGCAGACGCCCTAGGCGTTTGCGAATTCTTCGACCGGCGCCTCCCCTGCCGACTTGCCGTTGATGTTGACCGGCCGCGGCTCAACGCGACGGGGCCCGACCAGGTCGGCGGCGTTGTCGCCGAAGAGACCGCGGAGCTCGCCGAGGAAGGCGTCGCTCCAGCGGACGGGGGTCTTTTCGCCGCAGCGCATCAGGACGCCCATGCCGGTGGGCAGGCGGACGTCGAGCAGGAAGGACTGGCTGCCGCGGTGGCTGCGGCAGACGTCGGCGAGGCGGCGCAGGCCATCGCCGCCTGCATGAACGGGGCCGACGCGCACGACGAGGGCCTCGGCCAGTGCCAGCGGGCCGTCATCGAGGCTGAACATCTCGCTGACGCGGACGCTGGGCGCCTCGCGCTTGCGATCGACGGTGCCGCGGATGAAGACGATCCGATCGGGGGCGACGAGGTCGCGATACTGCTCGAGCTGTTCGCTGAAGACGACGGCCTCGGTGGAGCCGGTGAGGTCTTCGAACGTCAGAACGGCGAGCTTGGAGCCGGCATTGCGGCCGTTCTTGGTGGTGACCATGCGGAGGCGGCTGATCATGCCGCCGAGGGTGACGCGGGCGCCGTCGGACATGTCGCCGATGTCGCGGACGTCGGCGGTGGTGTATTTGCGGATGAGCCTTGCCTGCGAGGCGAGCGGGTGCTTGGTGACGTAGAAGCCGAGGACGGACTTCTCGTGGGCGAGCATCTCGGCCTCGGTCCACTCCTCGGTGCCGATGGTGCCGTGGCGGCGCTGCGGCCCGTCGTCACCGAAGGCGCCGAACATGGTCATCTGTCCGGAGAGGCGGTCGCGCTGCACGTCGGCGGCGGCCTGGAGGGCCCTGTCCAGGGCAAGCGTGAGTGCCTTGCGGACAGCGCCGGTGGAATCGAAGGCCCCTGCCTTGATGAGGGCTTCGCAGACGCCGCGGTTGACCGCCGACAGGTCGACGCGTTCGCAGAAATCGAACAGGTCGGTGAATCGCCCCCCCTGCTGGCGGGCCTCGACGATGGCGCGGACGGCCTTTTCGCCGACGCCCTTGATGGCGGCCAGGCCGAAACGCAGGAAGCCGGGTTTGCCGTTCTCGGGCGGGGCAGTGGTGAAGTCGACGTCGGACGAATTCACATCGGGCGGGCGGACGTCGATGCCGAGTGTGCGGCACTCCTCGATGTACTCGACGACTTTGTCGGTGTCGCCCATTTCATAGGTGAGCAGGGCCGCCATGAATTCGAGGGGGTAGTAGGCCTTGACGAAGGCGGTCTGGAAGGCCACAAGGGCGTAACCGGTCGAATGCGCCTTGTTGAAGGCGTAGTCGCCGAAGCGGACGATGTCCTCGAAGATGGTGTTGGCCGCGCCCTCGTCGCAACCGAGCTTCTTCGCGCCCTCGATAAAGGGCTGGCGCTCGGCCTCGATCATCTGCGTCTTTTTCTTGCTGATGGCCTTGGCCAGACGGAATGACCGCTTGCGTTCGATGCCGCCGAGCTGGATGGCGACGCGGGCGACCTGCTCCTGGTAGACCATGATGCCGTAGGTCTCACCGAGCACCTCGGCCATCACCGGGTGGGCGGCGCGCCATGCCTCGCCGTGCTTGCGGGCGACGTAGGCGTCGATGTACTGCATGGGACCGGGGCGGTAGAGGGCATTTGCGGCGATCAGGTCTTCGATGCGGTTGGGCCGCATCTTCATCAAGACGTCGCGCATGCCGCCGGATTCGAACTGGAAGACGCCCTTGGTGTCGCCCTGGGCGAAGAGGCGGAAGACCTTCTGGTCCGTTAAATCGAGATGTTCGACGTCGATCCTGTGCGCGTGGTTTTTCTCGACCAGTTTGCATGCCAGCGCGAGGACACTGAGCGTGCGCAGGCCGAGGAAGTCCATCTTCAGCAGGCCGACTTTCTCGACCGTGGGCCCGTCGAACTGGGTGATGACGGCGTCGGAGCCCGGGGCCTGGTAGAGCGGGAGCAGCGTGTCGAGCGGCTGCTCGGCGATGACGACGCCGGCCGCGTGGATGCCGGCGTGCCGCGAGAGGCCCTCGATGCGGCGGCCGATGTCGATGACCTGCTTCACGCGGGCGTCGGCATCGTACCAGCGGCGGAGCTCCGGCTCCTGGGCGAGGGCCTTGTCGAGCGTCATCTTCAGTTCTTCGGGCACGAGCTTGGCGAGCCGGTCGGCCTCGGCGAGGGGAATGCCGGTGACGCGGCAGACGTCGCGGATTGCCGCGCGGGCCTTCAGCGTGCCGAAGGTGATGATCTGGGCGACGTGACCGTACTTGTCGCGGACGTAGCGCAGGACGTCTTCGCGGCCATCCTGGCAGATGTCGATGTCGATGTCGGGCATTTCGTCGCGGTCGGGGTCCATGAAGCGTTCGAAGTAGAGCCCGTAGCGGAGCGGGTCGGGCTGGGACAGGTAGAGGCAATAGGCGACGACGGACGAGCAGCCGCTGCCGCGGGCACCGCAGGGAATGCCCTTGTCGCGGGCGTAATGCACGAAGTCCCAGCAGATGAGGAAGTAGCTGGAGAAGCCCTTGCTCTGGATCACTTCCAGTTCGTAGTCGATGCGTTCGCGGAGCTCGTCGGAGACTTCGCCATACCGTTCGGCCGCGCCGCGGTAGACCATTTCCCGAAGATAGTCGTCGGGGGTTTTCTGCTGCGGCGGGTGGTAGACGGGTGTGTAACGCTTGCCGAAGTCGAGCTCGACGTTGCACATGTCGGCGATGCGGACGGTGTTGTCGAGGGCTTCGCCGTGCGCCGGGAAGAGCGCGGCCATTTCTTCGGCGGACTTGAGATAGAACTCGCTGGTTTCGAAGCGCATGCGGTCGGCGTCGCTCTGGAGGGCGCGGGTGGAGATGCAGAGCAGGACGTCGTGCGGCTCGGCATCGTCCTTGCGGAGGTAGTGCACGTCGTTGGTGGCGATGAGACCGACGCCGAGGCGGTTGGCGATCTCGATGAGCTCCGGATTGATGTCGCGCTGATGGCTGATTCCGTGGTCCTGCAATTCGATGTAGAAGCGTTCGGGACCGAAGACGCGGAGGTACCACTCGGCGATGCGTTCGGCCTCGGCGCGATTGTGGGCCATGAGGGCCTGGGGGATTTCGGCGCCGAGGCATGTGCTGGTGCAGATGAGGCCTTCGCTGTGCGCCTCCAGCACTTCGCGATCGATGCGCGGCTTGTAGTAGAAGCCTTCGCGGTAGGCGATGGAGGAGAGCTTGATGAGGTTCTGGTAGCCGGTGCGGTCCTTTGCGAGCAGGAGGAGGTGATAGGCCGATTCTTTTCCGCCGCCGAGGCCGATGGCCATTTCGCGCGAGCGGCGGTCGCCGGGGGCGATGTAGGCCTCGAGGCCGATGATGGGCTTTATGCCGGCCTTCTTCGCTGCCTGGTAAAACTCGACGACGCCGAACATGTTGCCATGATCGGTGATGGCGACGGCGGGCTGGTTCAGCTCCTTCGCGCGGGCGACGAGTTCGTCGATGCGGTTGGCGCCGTCGAGGAGGCTGTAGTGGGTGTGGCAGTGGAGATGGACGAAGGGTCGGGTGGCATCCGATGCCATGATCATGTGCCTCCTTGCTGCTCTGACACGCGGAATGGGTCAGAATACTGCATCATAACACACGGTGTTGAGGCGGGCATCCGCTGCACACCTGCCGAGCCGGCACCCTGTGAATTTTAGGCTCGACTTGCTTCGGGCCCGCCTTGTTGATTGACTCCAGCCGGCAGCGAACTCTACCATTATGAGGGAGCAAGACCGATCCTGCACCTGAACGCGATATCATGAGCATTTCGTTTGACATACCTGCCGACATGGAGTCTTCCCTGCGAGAGCAATTCGAGGACCTTGATGCCGTCGCTCGGGAAGCACTGGGGGTAGAGCTTTACCGGCAACGCAAAATGACGCAGTACCAGCTTGGCCGCCTTCTGAACCTGAGCAGGTTTGAAGTGGACGAATTGCTCCAGCGGTACGGCGTTTTCTACGAACTGTCGGCCGAGGATGTTCTCAAGGAAGCTGAGTCCCTGCGAGATGCCCGCAAGTCATGATCGTCGTTGCGGACACATCGCCACTCAACTATCTGCTCCTGATTCGAGCAGAACATGTGTTGCCGGCGCTCTTCGGAACGGTCTTCATTCCGCGAAGCGTGCTGGAGGAGCTGCGGGCAGTGGGCTCGAGCCCCGAGGTGCGCGTCTGGGCCGCTACACCGCCGAGCTGGCTGGTGGTGCGTGAACCGAAAGGTTTTGATCCATCCCTGACGATCGACCCTGGTGAGGCGGCGGCGATTGCGCTTGCTCAGGAACTCCGCGCGGATCGCCTGCTGATGGATGATCGCGATGGTCGTGCCGTTGCCGAGTCGCTCGGGCTCTCGGTGGCAGGCACTCTGGGTGTCATAGCCGACGCAGCCATTGAAGGCCTGGTCGACTTTCACTCGACGATCGCGCAAATTCAAACCACGAGCTTTAGAGCCTCCACAGAACTATACGAGCAAATCACCGTTCAATACACGCAGCGAACAGGGAACAAGAACGCGTAGGCGTTTTCGCGACCAGCCGGCGGCCGGCGCCCGGCGCGAATCAAGTGCCAGAGTGTGCTTGCGGTGGTGTTATCCCGTAAATCACCACGTCTCCCGCGCCGCGGTCGCTTTCGTCGAATTGCAGCGACGTGTCAGATATGCCGCGGAAGACGATGGTGCACACGGTGTCATCGGGCCGGCGCTGGCGGAGCTTGGCCTTTGTGCCGCCGTCGCGCTCGATGTGGAAGACACCGACGACCAGCATGATGCGGCGGTCGGGATAGCGGGCACGGTGGTTTGAGATGGATTCGCTCATGGCGTCATCCCACAGGAGCTGAATTCGATACGATCGCAGCATGCGCTCCTCGGCGCCTGGCTGTGTCGAGGGTTGCGACGTGGGCGGCCCATGAGCATGTGAATGTGCGTTGTGCGACGAGTGCGAAGCGGGCTGAGTGGCGGCTGCCTCCGCGGGTGCTGCGAAAGGCGCGTCGCCTTCAGAGCCTGACGCGGGAGTGGCGGGCTCTGCGGCGTGCGAAGCCCCCTCATTGTGGAGGGGGTTCTGATCGGAGTCAGACGCAGTCGCGGGGGAAGATGTGGCGTTCGGCCCGGGCGGCGATGCAGGCTGAGTCGCGGGTGACGAAACCGGCTGCGACGCCGGCGCGGACGTCGGCGCCGGGTGATGCGACATTGCCTCGACGAAGCGCTCGTAATATGCCCCCTCCAACATGTCGCTGGTGCGCGGCAGCCATGCGCGGTCGGCGGGTTCGACGGACGCGCGGAACTCGTCGTAGTCGAGGCCGGACGTGCGATAGGCCTTGATCAGCCGCGCGGGGGCATTGGCGGCGATGACGGGAATGCCGGCGTGGCGGCAGTACTCGATCAGCGGGCGGTGGGCCGTCAGGTAGGCGCGCTTCTGGCGGGCGAGGGTGCGAAACTCGGGCTCGTCCATGCGGCCTTCGAGATAGGCGTCGAGCGCGGGCTGCGTGTCGGATTCAAAGAACTCCATTGCCAGCGTGACGGGGCGGCGGCGATCGGCGAGTGAGCCGCGGCGCCGTTCATTGAGGGCGACGAGCAGTTGTGCCTCCAGCGCGTTGCAGACCTGGTTGGAATGCTCCTCGCCGAAGAGGACGACATCGGCCCGGCCTGCCCGTTCCACGACGTCTGTGAACGACAACAGCCGGCCCGTCTCGCCGTCGTAGGCGCGGAACTGGTTGAACAGTGCCGCGCTGCCGCCGGTGACGTGGATGATGCGCGTCGGGGCGACATTCGAGCAACCGGTCGAGGCGGCCATGACCATCAGCGCGGCGGGCAGACACTGCTGAGTCGTACGTGACACTATGCTCCGCTTCTTCAAAGTGGCGGTAATCATCAATAGCCATCCTTGTAAATGCACCAGTTTGGCGCCAGCATCATGTCCCAGCCGTACTCCAACGGCGCAGGCGTATCGGCGTACATAAAGCCGAATCCCTCCATCCAATTGGTTTCGAATTCGATTTCAAGGCCGCCGTCGCGCTTCGAATAGGACTTCGCCGATTCCACGCGGTACAGGCCCACCCAGGTCGGCGTCGAGAAGCTACCCGCGCGAACTGCGGCTACGGCGGCATCAAACGACGAACGGCTCGCGTAAAAACGAAGCCGAAGCGGCCAGGGGTCGAGCAGCGTCGACACGACCAATGCAATGGCAAGCGGAAGCGCCAACCACCGGAAAGGCCGTCGCGCACGCGTCTCGGGCCCTTGCACTGCGGACGGTTCACGCGCTACAAGTGTGGCAATGATGCGAGCACACCAAAGCCAAAACAAGGCCCAAAAGACAGGCGCGCCGAGCAAGAACACTGCGAGCGTGTACACCATCGAACCCGTTTCTTGGCGTGTCACCGGCGGCGGCTGGCTAGCTCCCACCAAAGCGACGGCGGCAATGAATAACGCGGCGGCGCACTCCAGGGGGCCGGGCGGTTTCGCAATCTCCCGCCAGCGCGGGACCAGATTCGGGTTGCGAAACGTGGTGGTGTCGGACGGAATGAATGCCCTGCCACACTCCGGGCAAACCGGTCGCCCGAGCCCTCTCAATGCGTATCCGCAGCCCAGGCATTGAGCGTGCTCCGGCACCTGGGCGACCGCGTCAAAGTCGAAGGGAACATGTGTCTCGGCAACGTCGCGATGATGTGCATCCGGCCCAGTCAAGATTTCACTCGTCCTCCACCGCCAACAGGACGTTCACCGCCTTCACGATGGCGCGCACACGAGAGCCCTTCCTGATTCCCAGTTCCTTCAGCGAGTCCAGCGTCATGACCGACGAGACCGTGGCGCCACCGGCGACGCGGACGGTGACCTGGCACATGAGGGTGCCCTTCTTGATTGCCGTGACCTGCCCTTCGAGGTTGTTTCGAGCGCCGTATTTCATGGGAGCATCCTTCCTTCTCAGCCGGACGATTCATCTGCGGCTCGCGGGCGGTGTGCCTGAGCGGCGGCGGAACAGTCCTTTCTTGACTATGCCGGCCGGCCCTTGACACGCCGGCACCCTAACGATAACCTAATTTGCGGCCAAATGACCCGCACGGCCGCGGTTTTGCCTGCGCCGCCGGGCTACTATACTGCCGGCCGCCCCGTGGCGTCATGGTACAGGCACGAAGATGATTTATTCGATCGGACATTCCAATCACGAGCTGACCCGCTTCGTGGAGCTGCTGCACCAGCATGAGATCGCCGTCCTGGCGGATGTGCGAACGTCTCCATACTCGAAGTACTCGCCCCACTTCAACCGCGACGACCTGCGGCATGCCCTGCGGGCCGCCCGCATCGAGTATCTGTTCCTGGGGCCGGAACTGGGCGGGCGGCCGGCGGAGGAGCAATTCTACGACGGGGACGGTCACGTGCGATACGATCTGCTCGCCGAGAGCGAGTCGTTTCGCCGCGGGCTGGCGCAGCTGGAGGCGGAGGCAAAGGAGCGGCGCGTGGCCATGATGTGCAGCGAGGAGAACCCGGCGGTCTGCCATCGGTTCCTGATGGTGGCCCGGGTGCTGGAGGGCCGGGGCATCCGCGTCACGCACATTCGCGGGGACGGCAGCGTGCAGGGCCACGAGACGGTCATGCGCGAGGCCGTGAGCAGCAAGCGGGATGCGAACCAGCTGATGCTCTTCGATGCCCAGCCGGAGCTTCCATGGAGATCTTTACAATCGGTTTTACAAAAAAGACCGCAGCCGAGTTTTTCGGAATTCTCCGAGACGCCGGAATCCGACGACTGATCGACGTGCGGCTGAACAACGTCTCGCAGCTTGCGGGCTTCACCAAGCGGGACGATCTCGAGTTTTTTCTGCGCGAAATCCTGAATGCGGAGTATCGGCACGAGCCGCTGCTTGCGCCGACGCAGGAGATTCTGGACGCGTATAAGAAGACTGGCGGGAGATGGGCGGCGTATGAGACGGCGTTCTTGGCGCTGATGCGCGCGCGGAAGATTGAAACGGCGCTGGATAAGACGCTGTTGTCGGTGCCGGCGGTGATGCTGTGCAGCGAGCCGACGGCGGAGCATTGTCACCGGCGGCTGGTGGGCGAGTATTTGCAGGAGAAGTGGAAGGATGTGAAGTTGGTACACCTGTAGAGGAAGGGGTAAGGGAAGAGGGGTAAGGGATAAGGGAAGGGAATGCCACACGAAATCGCCCGCAATCACTTCCCTTACCCCTAATCCCTCGTTCCTTATGCCCCAGCCGCGCGATGATCATCGTCATCAACCATCTCACGCGGATGAAGCCGCCGTCGATCTGCATGGCGGGCATTGATGAGTCGACGGGCCGCCACGTGCGGCCGATGCTCGGTGACTGGAAGAAGATTCCCAACACCGTGCTGGCGGAGCACGGCGGGCCGGTACGGATCGGGGCGCGCGTCGATCTGGGCTTCACGCGTGCCACGCCGACGCCGCCGGAGATCGAGGACCACGAGTTTCAACTGAACCGGCTGCGATTCCTGGAGATGGTTGATGCCGGCGCATTCTGGGCGATGCAGGAGCGGCTCGCGAAGACGGAGCTGCGCGCAGTCTTCGGCGACGAGCTGCGCGCGATCGGCGCGCGCGGCTGCGGTTTACCCCAGGGACGAGGCGCGGCGTCGCTGGGCTGCTTTTCGCCGAAGAGGCCGCCGGTGCTCTTCGCGCGGCACCGGCCGGACCGACCGCCGCAGGTTCGCATGATTCTGACGGACGGTGAATTTCACGTCGATGCGGGGGTGACCGATCTGCGGTTGTATGAAGCCGATCTGCTGACGCCGCGGGAGCACGTGTGTCGGTACATCGCGGACGGAATCCGCCGCCGGGTGCGGGTGATCCTCGCGATGGGGTTGTGCCGGGCGTTTGCGAAGACGCCGCTGGATGATCCGATGCACTACGTTCAGGTTAATAACGTATTCATCGAGTGCGATCCGCTGCTGGAGAAAGCGAGTTGAGTTTCGGGGTTTGAAATTTGAGATTTGAAGTTTGAGTCTTAAGAGATCACAACCAGATCAGACTTGAGATTTGCGGCGGCCTACCACGGCAGCATCGCCCGCCGAACGAGCATCAGGTCGAGTGCAAAGCCGGGTACGGCTTCGCTCTGGAACCGTTTGCCGTCTGTTGCGACTTCAACAAACTTTTCGTTCTGAAGGCGATAAAAGGTGATTGCGTCGCGCTCGGGATCGAGAAGCCAGTATTCCTTTACGCCGAACTGCTCGTAGTCGCGGAACTTTGTCTGTGTATCGAGCCTGCGCGACCCGTGTGAGATGACTTCAAGTACGATGTCCGGCGCTCCCTTGATCTTCTTTCGCATGGCACTCAGGCGGTCGGACCGAACGAAGCACAACTCGGGCCGGTAGACGATATCCTTGCCATCCGGCCCTCTGCCGAGGTGAACATCCTGCTCGGGAAAAACGCGGCCGACCGGATGCTCGGCACAGAAATTCGCAAGCTGCCTTGCGACTTCCATGGTGGCCTGCTGATGCTCCGGCGTGGGGCTGGGCGACATCACCACGACACCGTCGATGAGTTCGTAAAAGTGCCCGTCATCGGCAATCTCCAGGAATTCGTCGGCCGTCATGCGCATTCCGACAAACTCGGATTCGAAGTCGTGCGAAGTTTCGGGGGCGATGGCCATGATCTGCCTCTTGCACGATTCTAGTCTACCTGTCTCTGACTTGTTACAGTGACATAGTGAAGCCCATCCGATCGCCTATCCAAGCGATTTGCAGTGATTTCGACTTCGTCCCAATCTTGCGTCACGGCAAGCAGTACGCGTGCAAAGTGAATCGCCTGCTCGCGCGACATCTTGACGCCGACGGTCTTTAAATCGACCAGAGTCTTCTTCGTGCCTTCGATCGGATATACCTTCAGACAGCGAATCTTTGGATCAACTCGGAGCGTAGTAGCAGTCTCTCGTCGCTTCTGCTTAGCCATCCAGCATCACCTCTCCATTTGCTCAAAGCGACGGGCCGATCCGCGGGTCAATCGTCCCTGACGGGACTTGGGTTTAAGGATG
Source organism: uncultured Planctomycetaceae bacterium (assembly GCA_964408455.1). Lineage (GTDB taxonomy): Bacteria > Planctomycetota > Phycisphaerae > UBA1845 > UTPLA1 > CAYOZN01. The sequence continues at coordinate 132,773 of CAYOZN010000012.1, read as the reverse complement.
CCCACTCAACCCAGCGATGAATCGCTGGGCTATTCTCAAGTGTCCCTACGGGACGATTGCGCGACATCGCAAGCGACACATCGGGAGTTCGATAGGCTCGTCGTAATGGTCCTCATCGCCAATCTGCATCCTGCATTCTGCAATCCGCGTCTTGCATTTTGCGTCTTGCATTCTGCACTCTGCATTCAATATTTCGTTTTCTGTTCACACCGCCGCGCAGACTTTCTTCGCCGCGTCGGTCAGGTCCGCCGCCGGCACCAGCTGCGGGATCGCCGCTTCCTTGAGCATCGCGCGGGCCTTGTCCACGTTCGTCCCCTCCAGCCGCACGACGACGGGCACCTTGAAGCCCAGCTCCTTGGCCGCGTGAATGAGTGCATCGGCGATGACATCGCACTTGGCGATGCCGCCGAAGATGTTGACCAGGATGCCCTTGACCTTGTCGTCCGACAGGATGATGCGGAAGGCCTCGACGGCGCCATCCTTGGTGACGCTGCCGCCGACGTCGAGGAAGTTTGCCGGGCTGCCGCCGTGCAGCTTGATGATGTCCATGGTGCTCATGGCGAGGCCGGCGCCATTCACCAGGCAGCCGATGTTGCCATCCAGCGCGATGTAGGACAGGTTCGCCTTCTTGGCCCGCAGTTCGTTGGCATTCTCCTCGGTGGGATCGAACATCGCCTCGAGGTCGGGATGGCGGAAGAGGGCATTATCGTCGAAGTTGAACTTGGCATCGATCGCCAGGATCTCGCCCGGCTGTCCGCCGGCGCCCTTTGTCAGCACCAGCGGGTTGATCTCCGCCAGGCTGCAATCCTTCTGAAGAAAAATCTTTGCGAGGGCGGCCATCGTCTTCTGCGCCTGCTTCGCGTGTTCGCCGGTCAGGCCGAGGGCATTGGCCAGCCTGCGAAGCTGGAACGGCTCGACGCCCAGGTGCGGGTGGATCCACTCCTTGATGATTGCCTCCGGGTTGCGCGCGGCGACCTCCTCGATCTCGACGCCGCCCTCCTTCGAGACCATCATGACCGGGCAGCCTTTCGCCCGGTCGACGACCATGCCGACGTAGTATTCCTTGTCGATCTCCACCGCGGGGGCGAGCAGAATCTTGTTGACCACGACGCCCTCGGGCCCGGTCTGCTTGGAGACCATGGGCTCGGCGAACATGCGCTTGCAGTGCTTCTCGATCTCGGCCTCGTTGTCGGAAAGGATGACGTAGCCGGCCTTGCCGCGGCCGCCGGCGTGGACCTGCGCCTTGACGACGACCCTGCCGCCGCCGAGGTCCTTCAGCGCCGCGTGAACCTCTCCGACCGAACCGATCACACGGAACCTGGGCACCGGCGCGCCGGCGGCCTGCAGGAGTTCGCGTGCCTGATATTCGTGTACTTTCATGGATGACTCTCCAGACAGGGATTGAGGGATTAAGGGACTGAGGGATTAAGGGTTCGCCAAGCCCGCCAGCCGTGCGGGCACTCAGCGGCATGATATCGCCGGAGTACACGGCGGTCCAAAGCGTCGGGCGCGGAGATTCGGGGATTAAGGGAATGCCGCGCATGTTTGGCACGTACTCGCCGCGCTTGCTCGGCGGATGCGTTTTCTCGTCTTGATTCTCGCTGGCCTTAACCCCTTAATCCCTCAACGCTCTGAGGTTTGCGGCCCTCCCGTCCTGCACTACAATGCTCATTCTGCCGTACGCGCCATCGGGGAAACCGATGAACGCGGAACTGAACCGAACGCACGAACAATGTTCTTGAGTCCCTGAGTTGGCTGCATCGGTGTTCATCTGCGTTCATCCGCGGCCAAAAAACTGGAACCCTCGATCGACCCACTCGGACGGAGACAGCCAGCGATGCCAACGTTTCTCGGCAAGGTAGAATTCCCGACCACCATCGAACTCGGGCGCGGCCTCGAAGGCGCCATCACCAACCTGACGCAGATCGGTTACGTGGATGGCGCCGAGGGCAAGCTGATCTACCGCGGCTACTCGATTGAAGACCTTTGCGAGCACAGCAACTATTCGGAAGTGGCCTACCTGCTGATGTTCGGCAAGCTGCCGACGCGTGCCGAGCAGGCGGCATTGAGCGAGAAGCTCCAGGCCGGGGCGAGCCTGCCGCCGGCCGTGGTGAAGGTGATCGACAGCCTGCCGCGGGATGCATATCCGATGAACATCCTGCAGGCGGCGGTGGCCGCCGCGGGGTGCGTCGATCGCGAGGGGCCGCTGGTCACGCAGCATGCCTCCAGCCCGGACAAGGCCGTCGAGATGGAGACGAACGTGGGCATCCGCGTCCTGTCGCTGACGCGCTCGGCGGCGGCCTACATCGCCCGGGCCCGCGAGGGCAAGCCGGTCATCGCCCCCGATCCGGCCCTGTCGTTCGCGGCGAACTACTACTACATGATGACCGGTCAGAAGCCGGACGCGATCACGACCAAGGTGATGGACGTGCTATTGATCCTGCAGGCCGATCACGGGATGAATGCGAGCACGTTTACGGCGATGGTGGTGCACAGCAGCATGGCGGACATGTACAGCACGGTCGCGGCGGCCATCGGCTCGCTGCGGGGCCCGCTGCACGGGGCTGCCAACCAGGCGGCACTGGACGATCTGCTGACCGTCGGCGGGCCGGAGAATGCAAAGGCCTGGGTCGACGAGCGGATGAAGAAGGGGCAGAAGGTGATGGGCTTCGGCCATCGGGTGTACAAGGCGTATGACCCGCGGGCGACGGTGCTGAAGCGCTACGCCGAGCAGTTGTGCCGCCAGCGCGGCATGGAGAAGCTCTACCAGACGGCGGCCGCCGTCGAGGAGCATACGATCAACGCGATGAAGGCGGCCGGCAAGCCGATCTTCCCGAACGTCGATTTCTACAGCGGCGTGGTCTATCACGTGCTGGGCTTCAGCGCGCCGTTCTTCCCGGTGATCTTCGCGGTGGGCCGCTGTGCCGGATGGGTGGCACGGGTGCTGGAGTACCTGCCCGAGAACCGCATCTTCCGGCCGCGGGCGGTCTATACCGGTGAGACCGAGCAAGTGTATGTAGAAATGGAGAAACGCTAGATCGTGGGAACGGCCGGACCGCAGTTTGAGGTTCTGTCAGGACTTCCGCTCTATGGTCCGATGGCCGAGCCATTCTCGGCAACCAGGCAGGGCACGTACGCCTGCGCCCTCGCGCGGGAGAATGACACCAGCATGGCACCCGGCCGATGAATCAATTAGAACTCGCCTTATGGGAATTCTATCCGATTTCATCCTCGCGCCGCCCGATGCAGCGAATGACATCCTCGCATCGGACAATCCTACCGCTTCCTGGGACGGTTTCAGCTTTAAGGGCGCAGACAACATCAAGATCGCAACGCTGCTATCGCTCCTTAGCAGCCAATCCCATGACGCGGACTATGAGAAGTGGCTCGCGGCGATTCCCTGCGTCGTGGACAGTGAGAATGGTCCCTGGGTGTTCGCGTTTCCGGAAAATGCAGTTAAATCGCTATCCACTATTGCTGCAATGGACGAAGATGAATTCGAACAACTGGCCAAGCGGTGGGGCGCAACAGATGAGTTCCGGGGCTGGCATCCGGAGGATGTAAATGACCTGCTTCGCGAAATCGGCGACCTCGCTGAAACTGCCACGCTTGAGCAGAAGTCGATGTTCCTTTGGATGTCACTATAGGTACCGTCAACTCCCAGTCCTGCTCCCGTTCGGATTCGTTGACTCGCGACCAAGACTTGTCGTCTAAAGGCGCACGTCCTGCGCGTCGGCGCGGGGATGCTCCACTTCGCAGCGCAGATTCGGCGCCACTTCTGAACGTTCCACCAACGTATTGTGTGGACGCATTGCTCCGCTCGGTGGATCAAATGCTCCAATCCATGGATCAAGCGGAGCGCCGCGTGGACCAATTGCTCCGCTCGGTGGACCAACCGGAGCGCCGCATGGACCATTTGCTCCGCCGGGTGGACCAATGGGAGCGCCGCATGGATACGCCGTCGCGGTTGATCCACTTTTCATGACGAAAAGTGGATGTACTGTCTCGCCGCAGGGCTCAAATGGAGGGCCGGAAGGTTCAATTGGAGCGCCGCAAGGTTCAATTGCAGTGCCGGAAGGTTCAAACGGAGCGCCGCAAGGTTCAATTGCAGCGCTCGAAGGTTCGAGCGGAGCGCCGCACAGTTCAAAAATCGCAATCCTGAGTTATCCGGACCCGGCCCGACCGCCTGAACCGAAGCAAATCCTGCGCCCCCGTCAGAACATGGAGCTGGAGTGGAACACCGATGCTGCATCCGCGTCCATCTGCGGCTTCCGAGTTTCGGCGTTTCGACGTTTCGACGTTTCGTTTCGAGGCTTCGGCGTTTCACCACTCCGTGATCAACACCCGCGTCCCCGACTCCGCCCGCTCGAAGACCGACACCATGTCGTCGTTCGACAGCCGCACGCACCCCATCGACGCCGGCGTGCCCAGCTTGTCCTCGGCCGGGGTGCCGTGGATGTAGATGTAGCGGGCGTGCGAGTCGATGCCCGGCCCGGCATTCTTCCCCGCCTCCAGCCCGCGCAGCCAGAGGATGCGCGTCAGCACGAGGTCCTTGGTCGTCTGGTCGCCGGGCTTCCACACATCCCCGGTGAACTTGCGGCCGACGAAGACGGCGCCGACCGGCAGCCCATCCCCGATGCGTTCGTCCACCTCGTGCCAGCCGAGTGGCGTCTGGTTGGAGCCTTCCTTGCTGCCCGTGCCCTTTGCGGCGGTCGAGCAGATGCATACGAAGCGGATACGGCCATTCTCGATGCCGACGAGCTTCTGGCGCTCGACGGAGACCCAGAGGCCGAGGTTGGCCCCGACGCGTTTTTCCCAGCCCGCCTCCGCGAGCCGCGACCAATCGTCCCTCGACACCGGCAGGTCCACGAGAAAGGACCGCGCATCGTGAACGTCGTCCAGTTCTGAACGGCAGCCGGCCGACGGCGAAAGCGCCATCGCAAATGTCGCCAAGCACAAGGCCCTGGTCCTGCGCGCGGCTGATCTGATTCGGCTCGTCCGGGAGATCGCAAGCATGGCGGGATGTTACGCAACCTGCGCGGCGGGATCAACCACCCTGAGCACGGGGCCGATGGGCGGATGAGGCTCGTGGAAGGGGCGACCGTCGCTTAGTGTCAACTCGACGGCATAAAGCGGACGAGACACTCAGACACCTGACGCCGCCTCCACAATCCTGTTCCAGGTAAGCCAACCGAACACGGCCAGTAGAACGAGGGCAATCAGGACGGGAATTGCCGCGCGTGCGGCGCTGTGTTTCGAAGCGATGTCCCGCGGCGGCGGCTCGCATGAACGAGTGGCGACCCCCGCCGCCGTCCGGCTGGACTGGCGGAATGCATGCACCGTCCAGATGCATGAGATCAGCAGCAGCACCACCATGTGGCACGGCGGCAGATCGGCCTGGGCCGGATAGTTCTGAACCCATGCCCACGCATACACGGCCGCCGTCGTCAGGAGCGCCAGCCACTTCATACCCTGAGCAACGAATCCCGAAGGCCCCGATCACGGCGTCGGCAGCAACCGGTCAGTTCGTCGGAGGTTCGTCGGAGCGGAGGTCATCAGCCAGCGCACCAACGGTGTGTTCAAGCGCGTCTGCGGCGCAGAGCTATTGTCGAAGCCACGACAAGGAACGCCATCGTGGATGGCTCTGGTATGAGCGTGCGGGCGTCCAGGAGATATGCGCGGATTTGCCCCCCGCTGCCGTCATTGAAATACCCCTCACCGGTAATCCAGCCATTATCACTCACGCCCCACGCCTGCCGCAGCGTCCAGTTGGCGCCCTCGACGGGATCTGTCGCATTGAGCCACGCGTCAAGATCGATCATGCGGCCGCCTTCACCTGGCGTTCCGACATACACAAACGCGTGGTCCGTCACATTGTTTGCGAGTACGCTGAATCCAACCACGTGACCGTGTTCATTGATGTCGAAACCCTGACTTTCAAGTCCCCCGAGCGTCCCCAGATCGTGCATGATGCCGTCTTGCCCCGGCGTGCCGTCGTAGCGAAACGCGTGCAGCGCATTCGTACTGCCGAACATGCTGGCGCCGGCAACCTGTCCAGAATCGTTCATTCCTTCGGCGTAGCTGTCTTCTCCGCCCAGGGTTCCCAGGTCGCGCATGATTCCGTCAGCACCAGGCGTGCCATCGTAACGAAAGGCGTGTGTTGTGCCGCTGAACGTCCAGCTCCGTCCAGCAACTTGTCCTTCGTTATTCACCGAGACGCCGAAACTCCGTATGCCGCCCAATGTGCCCAGATTGTGCATGACACCCCCCGCGCCTGGCGTGCCGTCGTACCGAAAGGCCCGAGTGTGGGAATTTCCCGGCAGTTGACTCATCCCGGCGACCTGCCCGGCATCGTTGATACCACTGGCCGCACTTTCATCGCCACCTAGGGTACCCAAATCGTGCATGACGCCGCCGGCACCCGGCGTGCCATCGTAGCGAAAGGCGCGGTTGTTGCCGTCGGGCAAATAAGACATCCCTGCAACTTGCCCGGCGAAATTAATGCTCAGGCCGCTGCTCCACGGGCCGCCAAAGGTCCCAAGATCGTGCATGATGCCACCCGCGCCGGGCAAGCCGTCGTAGCGAAACGCATGGCGTACGCCGCCTTCACCAGTCCAACTGTGACCAGACACCTGACCGGCGGAGTTGACGGATAGGCCAATGCTATGCGATCCCAGGCTCCCCAGGTTGTGGATGATGGCCGCCGGTGCCAGCGCAGCGACCCGCGAGAGCGTGATCAATAAAATAATCGTAAACCACACGAATGATCGCTTCATGGTTAGCCCCGCCGATCCCGCCTGGCACTGCATCTTACTGGCACTCGTGGCGTCGTGTCCCAATGTCCCTGGTACCCGCCCGTCGAACCTTTAACAGCAACACTTATGCCACGCAGCGCACACGACGATTAGCCTTCGTTCAATTGATCCTGCCCTGTGTACTGTGCCCTGCTCGGTAATCAGGCGCGGATCCTGATTTGCGCGAGCAACAGAATTAGGCGCACCGCGTGCGAAGTTTTGCGCAGTATAACATGAAATCCCCAGGGCCGTTCGCCGGCAGCGAACGGCAGGCTCCGCTTTAATTCGGCCGGGCCGGGCCAGGGCATGCAATCTGCCTTTCCGAGTCGCCCGGCACGCTGCTTGCTTGTGTTTGGGATGGAAAAGGAGGACCTGTCGGAACAACTGCAAGAAAACGACATGTGCGAGCCGACGGGGCTTTTGCCGCAGATCCAAGCCCCATCGAAAGCCGAGTATTCGGCGCCGGCAGGGTGAATCCGACGCGCCCAGAGCCGGCGCAGCGCGCCGCTGCCGAGCCGTGGTTCGCGTCATTGGCCTGCAGCCTGGCCGGCGTCCGGTGACGCATTCGCGTCCTCCGGGACGCTGCGGCTGTGACCGCCCGGGACGATGATTCGCGACTCACGCGTCAGCCGGCATTACTAAACGAAGGGAGTGATCATAGACATGCCTGGCAAAACGCTTGCTCCACCCTCGACGGAATGTGGTGATTTTTCCCATTGGCGCCGCGAACACATCCTGTGGGAAGATGAAATCAGCCGCTGGCAGGCTGATCATCAGAACGCGCTTTTCGTGTTGGAGCAGATATCCAATCGAATCGTCGCCCACGGCGCTGCCCTGCGCCGGCTGGCGAATGAGTTGAACGATCACGAAAAGAAATCGGAAATCCTGCGGGGCTGCGAAGATGTGGCTCTACCGCCGTCGGCACGAGTCACGGAACTCGCGCAGGCCCACGTGCAACATCGAACGACACACGAGCGCATCCGGCGTCAGCACGAGTCCGCCATGGCGCTTCTGCACGCGCTTGCGTCTTCGTTGCGGGAGCCGGTGTGAAGAGGAGTTGTATCATGAAGCTCAAACTGCTGTTTATATTGTTGGTTTTTTCCGCGGGCCTCGCGTGTAAACCTCCCGCGCAAACAAACCTGGCAGACGTCGAGGAACAGGTCGCCAAGTCGAACGATGTCTGTTTCTTCCTGCCCACGGGAGATGCCGCGGCCGGTCGGGAGGCGTTTCTGGCGCTGGGCTGCAACTCGTGCCACGCTGTGGATGCCCCTGGTTTTCCATTTCCCGTGGCTTCACCGCAGGTGCCGGTAAGGCTGGGCCCGAATCAGGCGAAGTTGACGCGGGCCGAACTGGTCGAATCGATCGTCGCGCCTTCGCACCAGATTCCAGCAGGTATGGAGAATGTCTCGATCGGACAACTGTCCCGAATGGGCGATTACAGCCACTGCATGACCGTTCGCCAGTTGGTGGACCTGGTCGCCTTTATACAGACGCTGGACAAGCAAAACGAAAGCACGTGAGAAGGCCTCGCCGAGTCGATGCCGTGGTGCGCGGAACACTTGCACCGGAATTGATAATTACGGTCACAGGAAGCAATGACGGGTTTGCCGGTTTTTTTTCGGGAGGATTTTATGGTCAACAGCACAATCATTGCGGGTCTGAACCGCGCCCTCAACCGAGAGGTTTCGACGTTTTTGAGATACATGCTTCAAGCCGCATCGATCAAGGGCGCCGAATGGGAGGCGGTGCGCTCGATGTACCTGGAGGAAGTGAAGGACGAGGTGGGCCACGCGCAGTACCTGGCGAATGCGATCGTGACACTCGGCGGCACGCCGAAGCTGGCGCCAGACCTCGCGCCACCCCCTGCCGATGCCCGGGCGATGCTCACGAACGACGTGAAGGAAGAACGGGTGGACGTCGAGCACTATCTGAAACTGGCCAGGATGGCGGAAGAAGCGGGTCTCATCAGTCTCAAGATGAAAATGGAGGAGCAGGCCGCCGACGAAGAGGAGCATGGACAGGAGATGCAGCGGCTCCTGGGATGACAGGCGCGCTGCACCCTGCGGTTGGCAGGTGCGCGAGTGTAAAGTCATCACCGTGCAGGGAAATGACCGTGCGGTTGCGCCCGGGCGTTGCCGTCCAACCGGTTTGAAGCGGCGGCGGCATAATGAACCTGCACGGTGCAGAGAGGCTTGCCGTGCGCCTGGCAGACTGTGACCCATGCTCGTCCGCTTCGCTTGAACGCCCGAGCTACGACATCATTTAAATTACACTTCATTCATGCGCAAGTGCGTGCCGCAAATGCTGCCCGCCGCGTGGCTCGCTGCTAACTATACTCGCTCATATGCGCTATCTCGCCTTCGCCTGTGACTACGACGGAACCATCGCGCATCACGGCCGCGTCGATGATGCTACCCTTGCGGCACTGGAGCGCGTGCGGGCCTCGGGGCGGAAGCTCCTACTGGTGACCGGGCGTCGAACCAGCGAACTCACCAGCGTCTTCGCGCGCGTGGACGTGTTTGACCGCGTGGTCGCCGAGAACGGCGCCGTGATCTACGATCCGCGCACCGGCCGTGAGGAGGCACTCGCCGAGCCGCCGCCGCCGCGGCTGATATCCGCCCTGCGCGAACGCGGCGTCGTCCCCCTGTCGGTCGGCCGCACCATTGTCGCGACGTGGAGACCCAACGAAACCACGGTGCTCGAGACGATTCGCGATCTGGGACTGGAACACCATCTCATCTTCAACAAAGGCGCGGTCATGGTGCTGCCCACCGGCGTCAGCAAGGCGACCGGGCTGACGGCGGCCCTGCGGGAGCTGGGGCTGTCGGAGCACAACGCGGTCGGCGTCGGCGATGCCGAAAACGATCATGCGTTTCTGACGCTCTGCGAATGCTCGGCCGTAGTGAACAATGCCCTGCCGTCGCTGAAGGAGCGGGCCGAAATTGTTCTCGAACGCGATCACGGGGCCGGGGTGCAGGATCTGATTGACGAACTGCTGGCGACGGACCTGGCGGACCGGGCCCAGCGGCGGTGCATTCCCATCGGCGTACGCCCGGACGGGACGGAGGTGTGCCTGCCACCCTACGGGGAGACGGTGCTGATCGCGGGCAATTCCGGGGCGGGCAAGAGCTCGCTTGCGACGGCCTTCATGGAGCGACTGGCCCGCGAGCAATACCAGCTTTGCGTTATTGACCCCGAGGGCGACTACGAGTTTCTCGCCCGGGTGGCGATGCTCGGCACCTCTTCCAAGCCCCCGAGCCCCGACGAAGTCGTTCATCTGCTGGCCGATCCGATGCGCAGCGCGGTCGTGAGCTTTCTTGGCGTGCCACTGGTCGAGCGACCCACAGCGTTTTCGCACCTGCTCAAGCGACTGTACAGCCTTCGCGAGCGCGTGGGGCTGCCGCACTGGATCATCGTTGACGAGGCGCACCACGTCATGCCCGCGGTCGGCGATCCGGAGCCGGCCCCGCTGCACGGGATGATGGGCGCCGCGTTCATCACGGTGGAATGCGATACGCTCGATCCGCGCGTGTTGCAGCAGGTCAGCGTCGTGGTGGCCGTCGGGGAACACCCCGCCAACACGCTGGCCGACTACTGCGCGGCGGTGGGCGAGCCGCCGCCGGTGAATACGACCGTGCAACCGGGTGAATCGCTGGTGTGGTTTCGGCGCGGCGTCAACGGCCGCCGGCCGGAGGCATTCGCGGCGGTGCCGGTGCAATCGGAGCGGCGGCGGCACCGGCGCAAGTATGCGGAGGGCGAGCTGGCGCCTGATCGCAGCTTCTACTTTCTGGGTCCGCGGCACCGGCTGCGGCTGCGTGCGCAGAACCTGATGCTGTTTTTACAGATCGGCGAGGGTGTGGACCACGATACGTGGGAGTATCACCGCCGGCGGGGCGACTACTCGGCATGGATGCGGCGCGATATCAAGGACGAGGCGCTCGCGGAACAGGTAGCGGCGATCGAGGCGGACACGCGGGTGGATACTGACCTGAGTCGCTCGCGCATTCGGGCGTTGATCGAGCAGCGGTATACCGCGCCTGCGTAGCTGCGAAGTCTGCGAGCCGGCGCGCGTCGGGCGGGCGTTTGTTGAACAAACGCTACTTTGCATGGGCATTAATTACGGGGTTCTCTATAAGCGAGAGGGCCTTTACTTCGGCAACGGCACCGGACCGACACGGTCCGGCTCGCGAGTTCAGACGGCCGGCGTGCGATCTGGACCGACAAGGTCCGGCTCGCGAGTCGAGACGCTCGGCATGCGATCTGGACCGGCACGGTCCGGCTCGCGTGCTGAGTCGGCGCGCTTCGTGCCAATGCATTGACACAGGAGAGGCTCGCGCACTGAGGCAAGCGTCTCCGACGCGGTCAGGGATGAACCGACACGTTGTCGGTCACGTCGAAAAATGGCAGAACGCGGCTCTCGTGCCGGGGTTCGGGCGGATCGTCAACGGCGAAGTCCTTTACGAACCGCAGCGCGTCGCCGTTTTCGGTCTCGCCGAATGCGTCGCCATTCATCCGCGAACCCGGCGCGGGATAATCGTTCAGCACCATCGGCGAGGCAAGCAGCATGTTGCGTTCGCCGCGCGCGCCGATCAGCACGGGCCAGAGGCCATTGTTGTGACACAGTTCGGCGAAGGGGCGCATGGCGTCCGGGGGATCCATCAGCGAGATGAACTCGGCTTCGTCCGAGCCGAGCAGGAGGTGCGTCGACATGAAGGCCGCAAGCGCGCCGCTGCCATGCGGGTGACCAGCGGGGGATGGCGGATGCGACTTGTTGCGGACCTGAACGATCAGCTTCCAGAGCCCCTCTGCAAGCGGCGATGCCTGGATGGTGATGAGGCCGCGCAGGGCCCGCTTTTCCCGAACCAATTCGCCGATGTATCCGCTGGTTGCCTGGAGGGGCCGGGTTCTCCGCTCGGGCGGGAAGGCAAATGAAATCCGCGCCGATCCGGCAGGCGAGCCGAGGGCAAAGTGCTCGACCACTTCGCGCTCGGTCGCTTCCTCCCAGGGTTGATTGATGAATGCGCCGATGCCCAAGGCGTTGAGCGGACGAAGTTCGCCGGCACTGGCCGGCGGCCAACTGGCCATCGGCCGGTTAAGGGTGTTGAACACCCGGTTCGTGGGTTGAAGGAAGCGAAGGCGTATGACGATGTTCGCGATCGCCTTGCAGGCGACCAGGCACTCCAGGCGGAGTTCGCTGCGCTCGCCGTCATGGTCGTTGGCGGAGATTTCGGGCAGGACAGTGCCAAAGGCCCAGCGCATGTGGTTTAACATTGACGGTCGATAGGGGTCTGCACTCGCGCCTTCGTAGAGAAGCGATCGGGCGATTGCATCTGCATGTGCCATGTTCATCGAATCACCTTCGGCGCCAATGGACGGCGCGGGAATGTCAGGCCGGTGGCCTGTCACTTACTCAACGACAATACTCAGGTGCCGCGGTTCGAGACCTTACTGAAGGGTTCTTCGAAGCCGTTTCGTCCAGCCGGGACTGCGCAGGCTGCGGCGAACCGACACGTCGGGCTGCTGCTGGAATGCGAGCCATACGCCAAAGCCAACACCTGCGAGGCCCAGCATTCGAGTAAGACTCGATTGCCGGACGAACGAGTCGCATGCCCGGTCCCACCAGGCTGGTCCCCCCTGCCAGAGCGAGACATGCCGGCGCGGGCTGACCAGGCAGAGAAAACTGTCGCCGATGATCAACATCGCCACCATTTCCACCAGTCGCTTTGCGAACATCAATCGCTACTCCATGTTCGTCGTGGACCCGCAGGCCGCGTCCGTGGCTTCTCCCGAGGCCAATGCACTTTAGGTCACGCCGGTGACACAAGCATGAGAAGTGGATAAGCGCCCGTTCACTCGCGCGGCACGCCATCCCGCGGACGGCGGGCAAATGGGGGCGCGGCGCAAGATTTAAACTTCGTTATGCGCGGCTTATCAGGTTTGAAAGGCTGGTGAATTCGGCCATCGACAGGATGGCGCTCAGCCGGGGCAGGACGCGCGAGCGGAATGCCGCCTGCGTGAGTCGTCGATACCAGCCGATGGCAAGGCCGGATCGGGCGTGTGCTGCCATTCCGGTGACATCCAATTCGTACGGATGCATGTACAGCACCGCGGGGATGCCTTCGCGCCCCAGTTGGCGCACGGCCGAGCATATGATGGGCCGCGGCAGCAGCCGGAAGTAGCCGCCGCCGGCGATTGGCCAGTTGCGGCCGAACAGGCGAACGGTTGCCGGCGGGCACTCGACGAGCGGACAGCCGGGCCAGCGGTGGATGTGGCGCGGCGCGTGCGGAATGCCATAGCGCGGATGGCGCACGGGAAAGATGCTGGAATCGTAGACGAAGCCCAGATCGCAGAGGATGGGTCCGGCCCAGCGGGTCGATTCGACGATGCTGAAAGCGGGCGCCCGATAGCCGACCGGACGCACGCCGGTGATGCCCTCGATGATCGCGATGCTGCGGCGCACGTCGTCGCGAAAGCGCTGCGGCGTGATCGTGGTTAATCGCTCGTGGGCATAGCCGTGCGAGGCGATTTCGTGCCCCTCGTCGGCGGCGCGGCGCACGAGCGCGGGATACTTTTCGGCGACTCTGGCGAGCACGAAGATCGTGGCGCGGACGCCGTACGACTGGAGCAGATCCAGCGTGCGATGGGTGTTGTCGACGACGCGATCGGTGATGTCGTGCTGTGGGCCGAGCACGGCGACGGGCCAGTCCTCCAGGTCGACGGTGAAGGCGGCGAGGGGGCGACTGCGCATCGCGAGGCGCATCTCATCGTGCGTCGCGTTGGACGTTCGCGGCACAGTGCCGGCATGCGTCTCGACCGCACGCAAATTTGCATCGTGACGACTGGCGGGGCCACACGGGCGTGGCATGGGCGCGACGGAGGGCATGAAGCTACATCGGCCGCAGGCGGCTGGTCGTTGAAGGCGCAATTCCTGCCGGATCGGATACAATTAGGTGGTGGTTAGAGGCGGCGAATTGCGATCTTGTATAGTCCAACGGTGGTTCAGCGCCAAGGGTTGAGCGTGAGACGGTGTTGTTGGCGAGCGGTTCGGTGATCTGATGGCCTGAATCGAGCACTACGTACGGACTGTACTTTAGCTCACCCGTGAATTCGGCGGCAAGCCATTAACGGCGCGATTCGACGGGTACCGCGCTCGCAACGTCGTGTTTCGGCGGGACGTTTATTTCACTTCCGCGGCCGCACGGACTCCCGGCTTTTCCCGGCCCTTACGGACAGACAGGAAATTTGACAACTGCAACGAACCGAGCGGAAGGAAGAATGCCATGTCGGCTGCTCGAAGCGAATGGAAGCAGAAAATCGCGTCAGGAGATTGCGAATGCCCCTGCCCGATGCGAGTATGAGGACGCGTTCGGCTTATCAGGGCAGGCGTCTCTCCAACGGTACTCCTGATCGGAGATCAGGTATTCACGTCAAGCCGGGAGCCACAATCCTGCGAAAAAAAGCGTCGACTATGTATCGAGGTATTGTCGCAACGGATGTTGAAGCGTTATTATAATGTGCGTATTTCAAGCTCGTTCATCCGTCGTCGGGACCAGGACTTTTCGCTAGGCACGGCTGGGGAAAGAAAGTCACATGGACAAAGTAAAATCGATCATTCGCGGCATCCCCGGGGCGGTTCCGACATTTCGCGCGGTACGAGAGATCTTGTTCCGCATGCGCTGGCGCAATCAGCCACCGTCCGCCATCTTTACTCATATTTACGAGGGTAATCGTTGGCGAGGCGCGGAGTCCCGGTCGGGCACCGGTTCGGATATCAGCAAGACGCGCGTGATCATACAGGAACTTCCCACCCTGTGCGCTAGCCTCAATATTGCTTCCATACTTGATATTCCTTGTGGCGATTTTCACTGGATGAGCCGAGTGAGTCTCGACCGCGTTTCCTATACAGGCGCTGACATCGTCGAAAAGCTCATTGATGATAACGATGCGCGGCACAAAATGCCGAACGTTCAGTTTCGCCGCCTCGACATTCTGACCGACACGCTGCCGAGGGTTGACCTCATTTTCTGCCGCGATTGTCTACCTCACTTTGCCTACGCGGATATCGCTCGGGCGCTGTCAAACTTTTGCCGCACAGGCTCGGGTTACCTGCTGACAACAACGTACACAGAACAAGAGAAAAACCGCAATATTCCCACGGGGCACTGGCGGCCTCTCAATCTTCAAATCGCGCCGTTCTGCCTGCCGCCACCGCTGAAATTAATCAACGAGCAGACTACCGAGCCGGACGGGCACTTTGGTGACAAGTCAATGGCATTGTGGCATCTGGACCAAGTTCGAGAGGCATTGCTATTCCAGGGGATGCTCTCGCTTGCCGCGGGGCACGCATGAAGTGGTGCAACGCATTGGTGAATTTACGGCGCAAGGGCCGGACTAGAATCGCACCAACTTGGATGTTTTTTGTCCAGCTTGAGCCCCGAGCGTCACTGATACCGCACAAAAACGCACATCGATAAACTGTCCCATTCAGTTCGCCTCAAGTCCGTTCAGCCTTCCAGCCGTAGGTGACGTACTGCCGGTCGACGCGGCCGTCGTCGTACAGGTCGACAAGGGCGTAGCCTTCGGACCATTCCTGATGCGGGCCATCCCACCAGCCGCCGCACACAGCGCCGTCGCAGAGATAGGTCACGCCGTTGTATTCGACGCGCTCGACCAGATGCAGGTGGCCGCTGAGGCAGACCTTGACGTTGGGGTGGCGGGCGAACAGGTTCTTGATGCGGCGCGAATCGAGGTGAATCCAGCCGGGCGGCATGTTGTAGCGGCCCTCGCTTTCGAGATTGCCGGGATAGATGACGCAGGCGGAGAGGATGGGAATGTGCGACAGGACGAGCACGGGGGTCTTCACGCCGGTCTTGCGAAGATCGTCTTCGAGCCACTCGAACTGCTCTTCATCGAGGCGGGCCATGTAGCTGTCCTGGTGCGGGTGGGTGCTGTCGAGGACGATGAAGTGCCAGCCGGCGCGGTCGAAACTGCGGAAGCGGTTGGAGATATTGAATTCGTCTACTGCCCACTTTTTTCCGTAGAGGTCTTCATTGCCGGTGCAGCCGCTCTGCTTCTTCGCCCAGCCCCAGACGTCGTGATTGCCGATGCAGTGTTCGACGGGGAGCGAGCACTCGTCCTTGAGCACCTTGTTCCACAGGTCCCACTGGAGTTTGGCGCGGGCCTTGTCGGCCTCCAGCGCATCCATGATGGAATCGCCGCCGTTGAAGATGATGTCGGGCCTGTCCTTCTGCGATTGCACGTGGTGAAGGGCGGCGACCATGCCCTGACCGGCGCGCTTCTCGGGCTGGATGTGGACGTCGGTCATGTGCGCGATGCGGAGGACGCGCTTACCGGCGGCCGGGGCGCGGGCGACGCCGGCATGTGCGGTTTCGAGGCCGCCGAGCGTGAGTCCCAGGCTGAGGCCTGCGCCGGCTTTCAACAGGTCGCGACGGGTAAGATCGTTCATGACTTCGCCTCCATGGGGCAGGGGTGATGCGTGTGGGGCCATATGGAATCCGGCGTCGGGGGTTTGAGCAAGCGCGCAATGTGCTCCAGGTATTTGCGCGCCGGTAATGCAATCGTGACACGACTGTCGAGCCTGGAGCGGAGACCGGATGGTGAGTGATCGATACGGCAGGGAAGGCAGGCCTTGGCGGACCGCACTGCTCACAGAGCAGCGGCAGCCGGGGCGACGTGTTGGCTGATCGCACTGCTCACAGAGCAGTGGCACCCCCGGCACTGCTCATAGAGCAGTGGTACCCAGGCACTGCTCACAGAGCAGTGGCACCGGGTATAATGCGGGAACGTGTGCGGGATTGCGGCAGGGTTGGGCTTAACAATGGTGACGCACCCTCGGGAGCTGGGCATCGGGCTGAAGCGCTTCGGCATCCGGCCCGTGCCGCCGGACCAGGTCGAATTCACGACGTGGCTTGCCATACTGTGGATTCCGATCGTCCCGATCAGTTCGTGGCGGGCGCGGTATATCGGCACTCCCAGCGTCCACGATCCCTTCATCGAGGCGTGCTTTGAGAATCCCGAGCGGATCGCCCGCGACTGGGATTCAATATTCCTTACGTATTTCAAGGCGCTGGCCATGCTGGTGGTGGCGCTGGCGCCGGCGGGCTACCTGATCTGGCGCGTGGAGGGGCGGGCCGCGACGACGCCGGAGATGATCGCGGTGGTCGCGTCGGCCGGCTGGCCGCTGGCGGTGTTGTTCGCGTGCCATCGGCTGCGGCTGCGGATGCTCGAAACTTCGGTCTCCTGGCGGGAGGCGGTAGCGCCGGCGACGAAGGCGGGCTGGCCGGCCGTGGTCGGCATCGTGCTCTGCGCGTTCGCCGTCATTGTGCCGGCATTCATGCATTATGAAATACGGGATGCGGCCTGGAGGCCGTGGTACGCCGTCGCGGGGATCGCCCTGGCGGCGGCGGCCGGCGGATACCTGGCGGCGCCGCAGTGCCGTATTGCCGGCATGATCGGCGGATCGCTGGCGTGGCCCAGCGCGTACTACGCCGTACTGCGCTATCATGCGTGGCGTCCGGAGGCGTCGCGCGACGAGCTGGGGCTCATTATCCTGACGGCGTGTGTGCCGGCGCTGCTGCTGGCGCTTGCATTGGCGCGATTTCTCAGGCGTTCAAGACGGGCTTTGGATGAAACATCGCACGTGGCGTGATCGGAACGAGAGCTAGCAGATGCAGAAGGCAGGGCAACTCTCACGGCGAGCTGGGATCCAGAATTGTGATTGGCAGGCCGCGGAAGTCAGCCGAATTGAACGACAGAAGCCGCGTAATGCCGTAACTTTGCATCGCAGCAACAAGGCGAACATCGTGGGCGCGAAAGCCTGACACCGCGAAATTCTCCACCAGTGCCAGCCAAATCTGACTCAGCTGTTCGTGATCGGGCAGCAACGCAAACCGACGCTGAATAAAACGCGACCATTGTCCTGCCTGCGCCGGAGTCATCCCCAACCCGTTCCGCCCTGACGGTGGCGCGCCAGGTCGGCGCGTTGCGACTGCCCAGAATTCATAGAGATTCTGCGGCACTACGATCAACCTCTCGCCTCGCCGGGTAAGCGTCTGGATTGCTGCCCGCGCAATACCAGCTTGAGGGTCTGGCATGCGCGTCATTCGCGTGAGCACGTTCGTGTCAAGCAGAATCATTCGCTTTCAGTTTGTGTGTAAATGGCTTCCCGCGAATCGTCCAGTGAAGGCACATCAACCATCCACGGACGCATCTCTGCAAAGATGTCTTCACTGGCATCCGCGGCCAACTCAGCCTTTTTCGAAGCAGGCTCCTCTTCGAAGACAATTGCCTCACGCACTTCGCCACTGATTTGAATCAGTCTCTCGGCGATTTCCTGTTTTGTTCCTTTTATAACGTGCGCTTTCATGACTCACCTACTGACTATAACAGAATCACACGTCTATTTGAAATCAGGCCGCGCGAGGCTTACCGGCTGGAAGCCGATGCGACTCCGGGCGATACCTTCTTGCGGTTGTCGGAGAACTCCGGCGCTTCCTTGATGCAGGTGCCGAGGATGCCCAGCGATTTCACAAATGCGCGGAAGCCGACGCGCTTGATCCGGGCGGCGTCGTCGCCGACGCGGGGAAAGCCGCGAGCGGCGGCGTCGGGCTGGACGTGCTCCCAATTGCGGAAGAGGCGGCCCCAGTCGCTTTCCAGGGCCTGGCGCATCATGCGCTTGCCGCGCATGGGATACCAGAAGCTGTCGTGATAGATGACGCTGGCGATGTAGGCCCAGGGGGCGAGCACGGTCTTGAGCGACCACTCGATGGGCCTTTTCAGCGGGCCCCAGTAGATCTTGTGCTGCATGCGGCTGGCGAAGGTCATCTTCTTGAATGGGCCGACGAAGTCCCACCGTTCCTGTGCCACGTCTGTGTCACCAACGAACTCGATTTCAGACGGATTGCCGCAGCCCAGGCCCATCTCGTGGGCCATGCGGATGAACTTGATCTTCATGGGATCGAAGCCCATGAGCATGGCGGCCGTGGCGTCGATGGCCACCTGGTCGGCGCTGGCCAGAATCACGTTCTTCACATGAGGCATCATGCAGCGCGGACCGGGGCCGTCGCCGGCGAAGGTGCCATCCATGACGGCGAAGACGCCGCGGTGGATCTTCTTCTGGATCATCAGCAGGTCGACCAGCGTTTCGTGGATGACCGGGTGCGTCCAGTGGCGGTGTTCGTTCAACAGGCCGCCGAAGGCATTCTTCATGGCGCCGGTGGTCGTCGTAAAGATGTGGGTCTTGACGGTCGGCAGGTGGATGATGTTTTCGCCGATGAAGCGCCTGGGGATGTAAAAACCTTTCGGATACACCTCGTTGAGGCAGACGAACTTGTCGGCCAGGTCCCCTACCGCGTCGCGGATGTGAATCCACTCCTCGCCCTCGTAGAGGTGCACGTTGCGCAGGCCGTGGGCATCGGTGACGTTGACCTGCTTGTTTTCTCGCTCGCCGAAGTGGGCATCGATGACGACGGTGCGGTTGTGGCAGCCGTGGATAAGGTTTGGATCGTAGCCGTCGCGCTTCATGGCGCGGATGACGCCGTCGAGCTGCCAGGGCGTGGTGCTGCTGCCGGGGAAGAAGAAGTGCCAACTGATGTTGATCTTGAGCGCGGTATCGGCATCCTTCGCCACGACCGACTGGTAATCGGCCAGGTTCAGCAGGCGATGGTAGTCTTCCAGGATGGTGGCAGGCGACGTTCGCAGAATCGCGACTTTTCCAGAACCCATTCGTAAACCCCTGAAACCAAAGAATAACAGTAAAAGTAATTGTAGCAGGGTATGCGGGTTCGCGACATGCGGGCTTGCGGCGGGCCGGTAACGCCGGAGGTGACACTCTCGGACGGAGATGCGTAAAGTGTTCTGCCGGGGCGGGGCGCTACTAGCCAGACGGCGCGAGGATGAGGGGCGATGATGAAACGCGTATGAAAACTGCCCGCAGGTAGCCGGCCGGGCGCCAATAAGGGCGTTACTCGGGATCATCCGGCTGTTCGTCGCCGCGACGCACATCTTCAATTTTCTGAGTGGTGGCGCGGCGGACCTTTTCGTAGGCCTGGGTGGTGGCGGTCTTTGCCTTCTCGTAGGCCTGAGTGGTGGCTGTCTTCATCTTTTCGGCGTAGGGCCGGGCGTCTTCCGCCAGTTCGCCGGCCTTCTGGCGGACCTCTCCAGCCAGTTCCCGGGCATCCTCGGCGGCCTGGGTGGCGGTGGTGCGGCCCTTTTCGTACAGCTCGCGCGCCTTCTCCCGGCCGCGCTCGACGACCGGACCGGCCTTGTGCCGTGCGGATTCGACGGCCTGCGTGGTGGCGACTTTCACTTCTTCGGCCTTTTCGCGTGCCTCGCGTCGTGCGCGCTCTACCTGTTCGACGTCGCAACCGCCGGCGAGCAGCGGCGCGGCCACGAGCAGACCAAATGAGCAGACGGTCAGCAGGCGGATGAGGGAACCACGCATTGTACGGCCCTCGTATGAATAAGGTTGTGGTCTCGCATGCGGGCGGGACCGATGCACTCGCGACCGGGATATTGGGTTGCCGGTCAGCAATATTGCACCACGGTATTCTAGGGCGGCGCCGAGGGAGTGGCGACGTGGGCTAGGGTTGGGGCTGGACCGGCGTCCTTATTGAATCCGGCACTACGTGGGCCTTTGCCGGATCGACGTCAATGACGAAGTCATTTTCTGACAGCGGGACGTTGGGCTGCATCTGGGCATAGACGTAGAAGGCATCGAGGGTGTCGTCGGATCGCTCGTCCGTCCGGGAGAGCCAGAGATAGGAGGCGACGGGCAGAAAGGTGTTGGTGTGGATGTACAAGTCGTGGAGCTTACATTCGAATTCGTCCTGCGGCGGGTAGATGACTTCGATGTGGAAGCAGGGCTCCTTCGCGGGGCCGATATCGGCGACGCCGACGTAGCGCATCTTCAGTTCGCCAAGCTTTTGCGCTTTTTCGATGCGGTCGATGGTGCGTTCCATCATGCGCTGGGGGCCGAAATCGGTGATGGGATTACGCGACTGGTGGAAAAGTACGGCGAAGTGCGGAGGGTATTTTCGGAGGGAGGGCTTCATGCCGAAGGCGCCCTTGCGGGGCATGAGCACGACTTTGCCGTCATTCTGACCTTCGACATAAACGCACTGCGCCCAGTCGCTGTCCTCGTGGGTCCAGGTGAAGCGCACGCTAAAGGGGGAACGGCGGAACTCGGTGATCATATCCTCCTTGGGCTTGAGGGCGGGGACGGGGAAACCCAGCCGGGACTGGCGCTGAAAACGCAGACGCAGGGTTTCGATGGTCTGCGTTTCGGTGAGGCTGCGGCGCAGCAGGTGCATGGGGTCGGCCTTGATGCGGGCGACCATTTCGTCGAAGGCGTCTTTGGGATCGACTGTCCTGGGTGCACCTTCGAAGGTGGCCTTGGGGCCGCAGGCGATGCCGGGGAGGATTGTGGCGATAGTCAGTGCGGCGCAGAGGGCTGCTCCGACAGGCATGCCGGTGCCGCGATTGTGGCATGAGTTCGGTTGGTGCTCGCCGCGCTTATTCATGAAAGAATCCCTCTGCATGGGCCGGTGGGCCGGGGCGTGCATGCCTTCGTCCAGCTGTTGTAGGTCGCTCGTCAATGTTACGCCCAGCATGCCGGCGCTGCGCTTCGGCATGGCACCCCGATTTGACATGGCACCCCGATTTATGGCACCCGAAGGGCATGCTGCACCATGCTAATAATAGATCGTTCGGGTGCGATGATGAGGGACGTTTACCTCGGGGGCGTGAGACAACTCCCACAGGGCGCAATCCACCTGCCATGCGGCGACGCGATGGCCGTTCTGCCGGGCCATCGCGGTCATCCTGTCGACTGCCTGGACGCTGGCGGATCGGATTTCGACTTCTTCCGGGGTACCGGGCTGGAGTTCGGCGGCCCGGTCGACAACGTCAGCAAGCCTGGCCGAGAAGCGAAGGATGCCCAGGTGCCGGAGGGCCTGTGGAATGCGATAGTCGGCAAAGGCGGTCAGTTCGTCAAGCCCTTCGAGGCCGTCGTGGTCCTTTAGCCTGAGCGCGGCGGAGAGGTCCATGGCGCAGATTTGCGCGCGCTTCATGAAATAGACGGGCTTGTTGCCATAGCGGCTCACATCGCGAAACGACTCGAAGTTCGTCATGAGAAGCACGGCCAGTGGCCAGGCGCGGAAGTTGACGGAGTCGGCGGCGCGGAAGAACTGCCCGTCGTAACGATCGAGCAGGACACGGGCCGTTTCGCGCACGACCTGCTCGCGCTCCGGCATCATCAGCAGTTCGCCTGTGCCGGCAAGGACCTGCCGCAGTTCGTCGGCGGGGACGAGCAGCCAGTACCGCGGATCAAACCAGCGCGGATCCGATTTGGCCGCGAGGATGAGGGAGACGAGCATGGCGTTGTAGCGTTCATACACGCGGCCACGCCACTGGATGCGGATGGGATCGGGCGACCAGAAGCAAAAGTTGAGCGCGTCGACGAGAAGGACGAGGTTGGCGGCCTGGTCTCGGGTGCCCGGCAGGTGTTCGAGCAGGCCGGGACCGGCGGCGTCGAAGCTGTTGGCGGCGAGGGACTTCGCCCAGCGTTCGATGGCATCATCGTCGATGGCCACATCGCGGGCGGCTTCGGCGACGTGCCGTGTGGTGTCGAGTACCAGCATGGCAGCATGCTAAGGAAACCCGGCGCGGGGCCGCAAGCAGGCGGGTTGCGGATATCTCAATCCGCGTGGCAAACGACGCAACTGATCGCGAATCCAACCTGCGAAGGATGGGCTCGCCAGATTTGATATCAGCTGCTTCACCTGCGGGCGCGGATCAGACGCCGGCCGTCTCGGCCACTTCGCGCAACAGATCGGCCGGCGCCTCCATCGTCTTGCGGCACTTGGGATAGTTGCTGCAGCCGAGGAAGCGGCCGGTGCGTCCCATGCGAAGGAGCAGCTTCGAACCGCATTCGGGGCAGGTCTTTTCGGTTTCGATGGGCTTGGCGCGCGTCTCGGAGGTTTCGGCCTCGGCCTGCTTCTTGGCTTCACCGCGGAGATTGGCAACGGCCTTGCACCGGGGGCTGGTGCAGGCATAGAAGGGGCCGAAGCGGCCGGTGCGCAGAACCATTTCCTCTCCACAGTCGAAGCACGACAGGTGCCCTTGCGGTGGCACTTCTACGACCGGGCGTCCGGTGCGCGTCCAGGCAAAGCCTTTCGGCGGCGGGCCGAGGGAGGCGAGCTCTTCTTTCTTGAGAATCTTCGGTTTGCCGGCGGTCTTTCGACCGGTTCGGCCGCCAACCCCGGGGGCAGCTTCGGGTGGGGCTTCGGGGATTTTGCCGTCGGCCTCGAGGGACTTGAGGTGGTCGAGCTTGTCCATGGGCATGGCATTGCGGCAGCGGGGAAAGCCGGCGCAACTGAGGAAAGGCCCGCGGCGGCTCTTGCGGATGACCATGTTGCGACCGCACTTGTCGCAGCGAACGCCGGCCTCTTCGGGCCGGGGCTTTTCGACATAGACACCTTCGGGCATGGGGGCGGTGGCCTTGCACTTCGGATAGGCGGTGCAGCCGAGGAAGGCGCGACCGCGTGCGAACTTGACGCTCATCGGCGAACCGCACTCGGGGCAAGAGGCTGTGATCTCGGCTGCGTCAACCTTGCGCAGGGCATTTCCTTCGTCGTCGCAGGGTTTGGTATTGGTGCATTCGGGATATCCGGTGCACCCGAGGAAGGGCCCGCGCTTGCTCTTCTTGAGTTGCATGGGCTTGCCGCAGACGTCGCAAGGCGCATCGACGACGACGGGCTCAATCGGTTTGCCGTGCTTGTCAACATTTTTTGCGTTGCGGCAATCGGGGTAACCCGTGCAGGACAGAAACCTGCCGTTTTTTCCCAGGCGATAGACCATCTGCCGGCCGCACTGTTCGCAGTTGTAGGGGCTGGGCTCAGCGCGGACCTTTTCCATCTCATCGTTGGCGCGCTGGAGGGACTCCTTGAAGGGGTCGTAGAACTCGTAGAGGACCTCGTGCCAGTCCATCTCCTTTTCTTCGATCTTGTCTAATTCGTCTTCGACGTGGCTGGTGAAGCGGATGTCCATGATTTTCGGGAAGTGCTCGACCAGCTTGGCGGTGACCACTTCGCCACGGGGAGTGGGGAAAAACTTGCGGTCCTCCTGCTCGACGTAGCCGCGATCCTGGATGGTCTGGATGATGGCGGCATAGGTGCTGGGGCGACCAATACCCTCGGCTTCGAGGGATTTGACGAGGGAGGCTTCGGTGTACCGGGCGGGCGGCGAGGTGAACTTCTGCTCGGGCACGACGTCGAGTGCCGCAATGCTGTCACCCTGCGCGAGCGGCGGCAGCATCTGGTCTTCGCCGCTCTTGGGAACGCCCATGACCTTGTAGAAGCCGTCGAACACGAGCACGCGGCCGTTGGCCTTGAAGACGAGCTCGCCGAGCGACGTCTGCGCGGAAACGAGGACGGTCGTCGAATCCCATTCGGCGGGCACCATCTGGCAGGCGACGAAGCGATTCCAGATGAGGGTGTAGAGCTTGAGCTGTTCGTCGGACAAATGACCGCGCATGGCCTCGGGGGTTCGAGTGACTTCGGTCGGGCGAATGGCTTCGTGGGCCTCCTGCGCCTTTTTGGAACTGGCGTAGTAGTTGGGCTTTTCGGGTCGGTACTTGTCGCCGTACTGGGCATCGATGAAGTCTCGTGCGCCGCGGATCGACTCGGCGGAGAGGTTCGTCGAGTCGGTTCGCATGTAGGTAATGAGACCGACGTTGCCCTCGCCGGTTTTAATGTCCAGACCTTCGTAGAGGGCCTGGGCGATGCTCATGGTTCGCGAGGCGGAGAACCGCAACTGGTTGGCCGAAGCCTGCTGGAGAGTCGCGGTGGTAAAGGGCGGCGATGGACGCGTTCTCGTGCGCCTGGTGTCGATGGACTTGACCGTAAAGGGCGGGGCGCCGGCGGCATCGAAGGCGCCGTTGAGCGCGATCTGCTGGAGGCCGAGCCGTTCGTATTCACTCCAGGGGCTGGACTCGACGCGGTGGACGGCGTAGCCGAGGCTTTCGACGATCGGCTGTACATTCGCCACGGCGCTATTGAAAGACTTGCCGGACTTCTCGGCTTCGAGGCGGCCTTCGGCCTTGAAGGGCTGCCCCCCTGCTTCGACCAGTTCGCCCTGGAAAGCGCCGCGTTCGGCTAGCCATGTTGCCTGGGCCTTCTGGGTGGGTCTTTCCTTTGCGTCGCGATAGAAGCGCTTCCAGTCGGCGGCGAGCGACGACGTATTCCCCGATGCCGGGGCGAAGATGCCGCCGACGAACCAGTATTCCTGCGGCTCGAAGGCGCGAATCTCGTTTTCGCGCATGACGATGAGGCGCACGGCGACGGACTGAACGCGGCCGGCGGAGAGGCCCTTGGCAATTTTCTTCCAGAGGAGCGGGGACAATTCGTAGCCGACGATGCGATCGAGTACGCGGCGGGCCTGCTGGGCATCGACCTTGGCGGTGTCGATGTCGCGCGGGTGCTCAAAGGCTTCCTTGATGGCGGACTTGGTGATCTCGTTGAAGACGACGCGCTTGACTTTGTCTGCCGGAAGTTCGAGGGCGTGCACGAGGTGCCAGGCAATGGCCTCTCCTTCGCGGTCGAGGTCGGTCGCGAGGAAGACGTGATCGGCGTCGTCGGCGTATTTCTTCAGTTCGGCGACGACCTTGCGGTTTTTCGGGAGGATCTCGTAAGTCGGTTCGAAGTTGCGCCCGGGATCGATACCGTAGGCGTGCGGCGGCAGATCGCGAATGTGCCCGCGGCTGGCCTTCACGACGTAGTCCCGGCCGAGGTACTTATTGATGGTCTTGGCCTTGGCCGGGGATTCGACGATCACGAGATGGCGTGCGCCGGAGGGCGCCTCATCGGGGCGCGATTCCTTTGACCTGGTCGGGCGGGACTTTTCGCTTTTCTTCGCCATCGGGCGTAATCTCTCTTGGGTAAGTGACTTATGCGGCTCGTCGCGGGTACACTGGGCGCCAGCGGCAAGGCGTGCCGGTTTTCCGAGGGTATATCGGCCGCTCAAGACGGCCAGTCGACGTCCGAAATTCCAGCCGCCCGGGCGGGCCAAGGAAGCTAGCACGCGCGGATGCCCCGTGTCAAATCCACAACCGGACGGGAGTGCCCGGGGACGGTCGATTCTTGAAGGCGGCGGACGGCAGTCTTCAAGCCTCGGTACTGCCGGGTGAACCGGCGCGCGTGCTGCGACGTAAACTGCGGATAGCCCACCAGTTAATCCTCGACGGGAGCCTGGGAGTTGTTTGGATTACGGGGCTGTCAACAGCACGTTTTCCACAAGTTTGTGGGAAAGTTGTGATTTACTGTCAAAACGGACGCCCCGGTCCGAAAACTTCGCAGCGATCCTCATTCGCGAGCCGGTAGCGCCAGGCGAAGCCAGCGGGCGTTGGCTGAAATGCCCGCATGAACGACGAACCGTCTGAACGTTGCGTATCACGCCAATTCGGCTTAGTTTAAGAGCGTTTTTCACATTGCCACTTGATAAGGGCGAAACCCCCCGCATCCGATTACGGTATGTAAGGTGGCAGAACGTCTTGAGCGGCCCGGTGGTCCCGTTTCCGTTGTGTGACGGCGGCACGCCGGGCGCTATACCGACTCACTTCAGGAGATTCGCATGAACCAGCGAGGTCGATCCCTTGTGTGCCTTGCGCTGGCGTTGTCCTTTACCGCCCCCGCCTGGGCGGACGACAAGCCGGCCGGGGCCAAGCCCGCCAAACCCGCCGCCGAAAAGCCGGAATTCCCGCCGTTCGACGAAAGCATGAAGGACTTCGAAAAGGTCCAGCCGCATTCGCCGGATGCGCCGTTTTTTACGCTCTGGTACAACAAGAAGAAGGACTCGCTGCGGGCACAGCTTCCCAGCTCGCTGATCGGCCAGAAGTTTCTGATCGCCAGCACGATCTCGGGCGGACCGGTGGCCACGGGCTTTCAGCTCGATGATTACCTCGCGTACCTGGAGCGGAAGGACAAGGAGCTTGTGTTGATGCGGGTTGATCCGCGCTACGTGGAAGGCGGATCGAACCCGGTGGCGGACGTGGTGAAGCGAAGCTACGGCGGCGACATCATCGTACGCACGATTCCGATCTTGACGATGAAGGGCGGCGATCCGGTGATCGATCTGGACGGCGTGCTGAAGGCGGATTTCGCCGGCATCGGCGGTTTGGGCGGCGGAGCCATCAATCCGGCGCTGTCAAAGTGGGCCAAGTACAAGACGTTTCCGCAGAACGTGGAGATCGCGGTGGACCTGGCCATGATGCAGCGGCGCGGCGGCCAGCGCATGCAATTCCACTACAGCTTCTCAAAGATTCCCGATTCGGCCAACGGCTATCAGCCGCGGAAGGCGGACGATCGCATTGGCTACTTCATGACGGTGCGAAAGGACTGGACCAAGGGCTATGACGCCAGCACGCTGTTTGACCGGTACGTCAACCGCTGGCGTCTGGAGAAGCGCGATCCCAGCGCGGAACTGAGCGCTCCGAAAAACCCGATCGTATGGCACATCGAAAAGACGGTGCCGCTGAAGTATCGCCGCTGGGTGAAGGAAGGCATTCTCGAATGGAACAAGGCCTTCGAGCGATGCGGCTTTCTGGACGCGATCGAAGTCATTCAGCAGGAAGACTATGACCCGCGGACGAAGGACCTCGATCCCGAGGACGTGCGGCACAACTTCTTCCGCTGGATCGTGACCGGCCGGGCATTTGCCATGGGCCCGTCGCGCGCGCATCCGCTGACGGGGCAGATCTTCGACGCCGACATCGTGTTTGACGACGCGATGGCGCGGGTCTACGAGAACCGGTACAAAACGCTGACGGGCTCGACGGAATCATGGGAGCCGTTCAATCCGTACATGCAGGCGTTCTTCCGGGCGTATCCGCAGTGGCAGTATCGCTCTCCGCGCGAGCTTCTTCTGCCCGGCGTGCAGCTCGAGGAGAAGAACGAGAACGACATCTTCTACGAAAACCTGGTGAAGGAGATGTACCAGCGCGGCCGGCCGGTGTGCGAGTGCGCATCGGGCATGGCACACCAGATGCAGTTCGCCGGGCTGGCGCTGGAGGCGAAGGGCCTTGGCCGCAACGGCGAAGAGTTCATGGGGCAGCTCATCAAGGAAGTGGTGATGCACGAAGTGGGCCACTGCCTTGGCCTGCGACACAACTTCAAGTCCAGCACCTGGCGGCCGTTTGACGAGGTGCTGGGGCTGAAGGACGGCAACGAGGCGAACGTCGGATCGGTGATGGACTACAACCCGCCGGTCGTCGCGCCGCGGGGCATGGAGCAGGGCGATTTCGTGACGCGCACGATCGGCCCGTACGATTACTGGGCCATCGAGTACGGCTATCGCCCGGCCGGCAAGCCCTACAAGGACGAAAACGACATGCTGGCGCAGATCGGTCAGCGCGTCGCCGACGCGGGCCTCGATTACGCGACCGACGAGGACACGCTGGGCTTCATTTCGCCCGATCCGCTGTCGAATCGCTACGACATGGGCCGCGACACGATGGACTATGCGAAGCACCAGATCAAGCTGGTGGGCAATCTGCTGTCAGATATTGAGAAGTGGGCGGTGAAGGACGGGGAAAGCTATACCAAGCTCCGCCGTGCCTTCATGTCCATCGTCAGCCAGCGGGCGCTGGTGGTCGATTACGTGGCCCGCTTCCCCGGCGGCCAGGTGATCAATCGCGACCACAAGGGCGATCCGAATGGGCGCGAGCCGATCGCGATGATCGAGCCGGCCAAGCAGCGCGAGGCGTTGAAATTCGTCTGCGAGAACGTGTTCGCCGAAAACAGCTACGAAGTCAGCCCGAAGCTGCTGGCGATGCTGGCGCCGGGCCGGTACAGCCACTGGGAGTCAGACGAGTTTGACTTTTTCGTCGAGTTCAACATCCACGACTTCGTGGCGACGGCGCAGTCGCGATGCCTGACGACGCTGATGAACCCGTTCACGATCGGGCGGATCCACGACAACCAGGTGAAGTTTGCCAATGGCGATGTGTACAGCCTCGGCGAGCATATCACCTGCATTACCGATTCGATCTGGGCGGAGCTGGACGAGGGCGATCGCGACGTGTCGGAGAGCAAGCCGTTCATCAACACGTTCCGCCGCAATCTCCAGCGGCGGCACATCGACACGCTGATGGAGTTGGTGCTGACCAAGCCGGGCACCCTGGTTCCGGCCGATGCCAACTCGATTGCGCGGCTCACGATGGGCAAACTCTCGAAGAAGATCGAGAAGGTGCTGTCGCGAGATCTGGATATTGCGACCGAGGCCCACCTGACGGACGTGAAGACGCGGGTGGACAAGGCGATGGAGGCGCAGTACTCGGCCGAGGGGAACAGTTTCCCGTTCGGGTTCATGTTCATGCGAACGGCGGAGCAGGAACCCGCGAAGCCGGTGACGGTGCTGCCGAGCCGCTGAGCCGCGGGGTTCGGGTGTGATGTGATGAATGACAGGCAGGAGGGCGTGATACGCTCTCCTGCCTGTTTTCTTTCGTGAGGGGAACCGGAGAGGGGGGGATTCGAACCCCCGGTACGTGTTACCGTACACATGCTTTCCAAGCATGCACCTTCAGCCACTCGGACACCTCTCCAGGGTGATGTATGATTATGGCGCGCGTGGGCGTTTTCGCAACCGGGCGTGCGCGCGTGTGCAGTCAGCGGGCCGAAGCGGCCCGGCTCGCGAGTTGAAAGAGTGGGCACCGGGCCGGCACGGTCCGGCTCGCGGGAATGGTCGGGCTCGGAAAATGGGCGTAAAGCACCGGGCCGACACGGCCGGGCTTGGGGACCGGGATGTGGCGAGGCACACGCTAATTGTATAACCTTGCAGGCGAAACCCGGCGACTCCTTACGCACGAGAGGCAGCGCAGCATGAATCGACCCATCCACTTCGAGTATCACTCTTCCGAGCCGCAGAAGGCACAGGCGTTCTTCGAGAAGGTCTTCGGATGGCAGTTTTCAAAATGGGATGGGCCGGAGGAGTACTGGCTGGTGGAGACCGGGTCGGGCGACGGCATCAACGGCGGCCTGATGAAGTCGCGCGACGGCCAGCCGCGGACGGTCAACACGGTGGACGTGGCCGATCTGGATGCGACGGTGCGGCTGGTCGAGCAGAACGGCGGGCAGATCGTGGTGCCGCGGATGGCGATTCCCGGCGTAGGCTGGCTGGCCTACCTGGTGGAGCCGACGGGGAACCTGGTGGGGATGATGCAGCACGATCCGAACGCGCGTTGAGAAGGGCCGGGAGTGCATTGTGCCCCGCGCCATCGACGGGGGCGAACGACAAATTGCGTGGCGAGGGCGGCACGGCCGGCAAATATGCCGATGGCCGGCAGCTTGTTCAACGCGTAGATATGGAAGCATGCCCATGGTGACGATCGGAATGAATTACAAAGTGCTGCCGGGCAAGGAAGAAACGTTTGAGAACGCCTTTCGGAAGGTGATTCAGGCGATGTCGGGCATCGCGGGTCATACGCACACGCGCATGTGCCGGGACATCGACGATGCGCGCCTATACGTAATCCTCTCGGAGTGGAACGACAAGGGCGCGTTCGACGCGTTCATCGCGTCCGACACCTTCAGGAACATCGCGAACTGGGGTAAGGAGCAGATCCTGGAAGGCCGGCCCAAGCACACCTATTACGAGCATTGACGCGCGATCCGCAGCAACCAATTCACGACACGGCGACGCCATGCGCACCGGAGCGCAAGCCCCCCCGCCGCTGGGCGTACCTGAAGACGCCGCTGTGGACGTTCGCCGTGGTGATGCTGCCGATTAATGCGCTGATGCTTTTCCTGCTGGTCAACCGGACACCGGTATGGATCCGGCTCAGCGCGCTGGCGGTGATACTTGCGTCGCTGGCCACAGGCTGGCGGGGGTATGCGCGTCGGCTGCTGTTGAATGGAGAAGGCGCCGAGCTGCGAACGCCGCTGCGATCGCTGAGAATTCCGTGGCGGGAGACCGGGCGCGTCGGCGCGTACATTCCGGATGGCGGTGTCGGGTCCCAGGAATACTATTACGTCACGAGGCACGATCGGGCGCCCGCCGGAAAATGGGAGGTGGATGCCGCCACGCTTCAGGTTCAGAATCGTGCAGGCCTGGCGGAGGCTGTCGATTACTACCGCGGTTGCAGCAAGTCGTGCAAATGAAGACGGCCCCGCCCGGCGAATGTGATCCGGGGGGGGCCGAGGGCTGATTTACGGCAGTCGTTCCAGCCTGAGCGGTTATCTATCGCTATCGCGAGGACCGGCACCGCGAGGCGGCCTGGGGCCGCGGCCGCGACGATCGCCGACAGCTTTTTTCAATTCTTCGGCGACTCTGGCCTTCTGCTCGTCGTTCAGAACATTCGTGATGTCGAGGTAGAGCTTTTCGGAGCGCTGTTGCAACTGCTCGCGGATGGTGCGGTCCGGGCCCCTTCGGCCGCGGCGCGGGCGGTCGCCGGCGACATCCTCAGCGGCGCCGTCGTCGGCTTCTGCCTTGCGATCGGACGCCTTGCTGCGGATTTCGCGTTCTTCTTCGTGAAATGCGCGGAACAGGTCGTCAATCTGCTGGCGCTGTTCCTTTGAAAGATCGTCGAGCTTGTCGACGATGTGCTTCAGCAGCCGCGGATTCTTCGGTGGCGTGCCACGGCCGCCCTCGGACAGGTCCTTCCAAAAGGCTTCAAACGCGGGCTTCTGATCGGGATTGAGCAGCGCAAGCACGTCCTGTTGGAGTTTGGTGGTCGCATCCTCGAGCTCCTTCTGCGCCGGCTGAATCTTGGCGAGGCGCGCACTCCGCAGATCGGCGCTTTCCTTGCGCAGCTGTTCGACTCTGGCCTTGTCGCCTTCTTCGCTGGCGGCGCGAAGTTCCTGGGCGAGGGAGCGATGGCGCTCGCGCTCCTCCGGGGACATTTGA
The DNA here is from genome assembly GCA_964408455.1 of uncultured Planctomycetaceae bacterium. GTDB lineage: Bacteria > Planctomycetota > Phycisphaerae > UBA1845 > UTPLA1 > CAYOZN01. Next base: position 101,064 of record CAYOZN010000012.1, on the reverse strand, counting down.
AATGCGCTACGGACGGCTTCGCGCTTGGTGCCGTACGCATCGAACAGATCGGATACCTTCTGCTTCTGCTCGGGGGTGAGCTTCAATTCCTCGGCCATTCGCTCGAGGTGCCGTGCCGGATTTATCAGGGCGGCCATGCCCCCCCGCCGCGGGCGCATGCCGCGATCGTCACGAGAACGAGGCGCATCGCCCTCACGTTCGGGCCTGGCCGGCTGCTGGGCGGAGGTCAGGGCGGGAATGAACAGGACCGCGATCAGCAACGCACAGCACGATTTACGAAACATGAAAATTCTCCTCTTGCTTGAAGCCGGCCCACCGCGTTCGGAACTGCCGCGGGCCAGCCCGGGGATACGTGTCCAGCTGCTTCGGTCAAACGTGACAAGGCCAAGGGCCGTTCCACGCCAACTTATACCACAACGCGGGCCGCGGGTGGATAGAACGCCGCAACCGGATCAACTGGGTAAACGCCGGGCTTTGATGTAGTATTGCAACGGGTGCCATTACGGCGTTTTTCTGCAAATGCCGAGTTGCGCACCTGTTACATCGCGTACCGTCCATCGCGGTGAGAAAAAAGGACTTCTGCCGCCGGGAGAGCGGCTGCACACGAGCACAGCGCCGCGGTGCCTCCATTCGCGGGCTTCCGGCCGAACGCCGGTCGCGGCCGCGGAGCAGATCGACGCCAATATGTACTTCATCATCATCATGGCCTTTGCGCTGGTGCTGAGCGATAACCTTCCGCCACCGCAGTTCAACATGTTCGGCAGCCGGCCGCCGGGTTCGGGCTTTCCCTACCTTGCGACGCTGGCAATCGTCGTGCTCCAGGTTGCCATCGTCGGCTTGCTTGCGGCCCTGGCACGGCGTCGAGCACGGAGGTGCCTGGATGGATCGAACGAGGGGCACGAAGACGCGGCGGATACCTACGCGGATTTTCAGGAGAACCTGCTGTTCATATTGGGCGGCGCGCTGGCACTGACGCATCTCTTCACGCCGTGGTCGATCATCGTGCGCCACGTGTGGGGGCTGGACCGGATACCGCTTCTGGCGGAGTTAGTGATTCTGTCGCCGCTGTTTTCATCACTGGTGGCGGTCTGGACGATCGTGTATCCGCTGGAGCTTTCGCTGCGATCAGAACCGGCGGAACGCGAGGGCGACGCCTCGGCCGCCGGAGGCGCGGCACCGGCGGAACCCGTCGCGGCGGGCGCCGCGCAACCGGAAGAGCGGACGATTGCGATGCTTAATCCCGCGCGGGCGGCGCTGGCGGCGTCACGCGGGCGACACCGGAAGATCGATGCGACGCTGGGCAACTATCTGGTCGACAAGCTCCGCCACCAGGTGCTGATCCTGGCGGTGCCGATGTCGCTGATCGTGCTGGCAAAGGACCTCATCTACCTTGCAGCGCCGCACGTGACTTTTCTGCCGCGCGAGCCGAACGTGCGCATGCTGATCCTGCACACGGCCCTGGGGACTGTGTCGTTTTTTGTTTTGCTCTTTGCGCCGATGATGCTGCGCTACATCTGGGCGACCGAGCCGCTGCCGCCGGGTCCATTGCGCGATCGCTTCGTGGAGACGTGCCGGCGGATCGGGCTTCGCTATCGCGAGATTCTCATCTGGCACACGCACGGGCTGGCGGTCAATGCGGCGGTGATGGGGTTCATCGCCCCGCTGCGCTATATCCTGGTGTCGGACGCACTATTGGAGGAGATGAACGACGAGGAGATTGAGGCGGTGTTCGGCCATGAGGCCGGTCACGTGCGCCACTGGCACCTGCCGTTCTTCGGCGTGTTCGCCATCGTGAGCATGTACGCGGCAGGTGGCGTGATGATCCTGCTGTTGATGCTGCGCAATCCGCCCAAGTGGCTGTCGGCGACGGCGCTGCCTGTGGCCCCGTGGGTGACGAGCGAGGCCATGCTCCAGTTCGTGGCGCTGGTGGTGCTGCTGGTGATGTGGCTGTTCGGGTTCAGCTGGCTGTCGCGGAAGTTTGAACGGCAGGCAGACCTGTTCGGCATCCGCTGCATCACGCCGGACGTGAAGCAGTGTCAGAGCTGGTGCCCGGTTCACGGCGAATCGCGCAAGGCGGGGATCTGCGTCACGGCGGCCAATATCTTCGGCCGGACGCTGGGGAGAATTGCCGATCTGAACGGCATCCCGCGGGAGTCGCCAAGCTGGCAGCACGGCAGCATCGAGTCGCGCTGCAAGCTGATCGAGACGTTCGTCAGCGATACGCCGCGGCTGGAGCGCTTCGAAGGCACGATCCTGGGCATCAAGGTCGCCTTGATCGTCATTTCCGTCGTGGGCACGGTCGTGGCGGCGATAATCTACTATCCGACGGTCGCTCGCGCGCTGGGCTGGACCTGATCGCGCGAACTGCCGGCCGGCAAACTCATCGCTGGGCCTTGAGGCCGAGTCGCACGAGGCGGGGATCGGGCGTGACGACGCCGATGGTGGCATGCTGGAGGTAGCGGTGCGCCGCGCGTCGCGCCGCCGTCAAAGAGACGCTCCGCACTTCATCGAGAAATCTCTTCGAATCGTCGGCGCCGAGGCCGAAGACTTCGTCCACACCGATGCGGGAGCTGTAGTCACCTGCGGACTGCAACTGGTCGAGTTCGCCGGCGACGATCATTGCCCGGGCCCGCTCCAGTTCGGAGGCGTCGAACCGGCCATCGCGGACGGCATCGATCTCGGCGCGCATGAGGCGATAGACCTCGTTGAGGCGGCGCGGTTCGCAGGCGGCGACGAAGGCGATGTAGCCGGGCCACAGGCCGGAGAACCCTGCGCCGGTGACTTCGTATGCCATGTCGCGGGTGCCGCTGCGGAGGGCGGTGAACAGTCGGCCTCCGGACAGAGCGTAGCCGGCGAGCATGGTTTCGATGAGGGCGACGGCGGCGCGGTGCTTGCGATCGCCGGCGGTCAGGCCGGGATATCCGATGAAGACGCCGGCGGCCTCGCGCAGGCCGCCGGAACGGCGTACGAAGAGGCGGTCGTCGGCGGGCGGCGTTTCGAATCGGGGCGGCGGGACGAGACCGGCGGCGCCGCGTGGGAGGTTCTGGAGGCAGGTGCGAATCAGGTTGAGGGCGCGACGGGGATTCACTTCCCCGGCGATGGCGAGCACGCCGTTTCGGCCGCAGACGTAGCGTCCGTGGATGCGCCGGAGGTGGGCGGTGCCGAAGCGGCGGAGGTTGGCCTCGGTGCCGATGCGCATCATGCGATAGGGACTGGCGCGAAAGAAGCGCGAGCGGACGAAGCGCGTCAGTTCGCTGTGCCAGTCCTCGTCGATGCGGGCGACGGCATCGAGGAGTGCCGGGCGGGCCTTATCGATCTCGTCGGCGGCCAGCAGCGGCTTGACGAGGACCTCGGCAAGGATGGGGAACAGTGCATTCCACTCGTCGGCAGGGGCGACGAAGCCCAGGCCGAACTGGTTCATGCCGCTGGTGGCGCGGAGGGCGCTGCCGCGCAGGGAGAATTCCTCCTCGATCTGATCGGCGGTGTGACCGCGGCTGCCGCGATGCCATACGCGTGACAGCAGGTTGAACGCCCCGTTGGTGGAGGGCGTCTCGGCCACCAGGCCGCCGCGAAAGAAGGCGTTGACGGCGACGAACCTGCTGCACGACATGGGCCGGATGGCGACGCGGAGGCCACTGGGCAGCACGGCGCGGACCACTTCGCGCCGGCGGGACGGGCGGCGGGCGACGGCCGGAGCGGCGGTCCTGGCACCGGGCAGCACGACGGCGGTGACACATCCGTCGGGGCGGAGGTATTCGCGAGCCACGCGCATCAGGTCATCCGACGTCACGCGGCGAAGGTTTCGCAGAAAGCCATCGGTGTAGTCGATATCGGCGCCGGCGAGAAAATCCTCGCCGAGCTGGGCGGCCAGGCCCTCGGCGGTCTCGCGCTGATAGAGGATCGCGTTTTCGTTCTGGCGGAGGGCGCGGCGCAGCTCGACTTCAGTGATCGGGCGGCTTTCGAGATCGGCGAGCACCTGGAGGACGACATCGCGCGCGCGTTCGAGGACCTTGGCGTCGCACTGGAAGGAAATCTGAAAGGTGCCGGGAGAGTGCCAGGTGGTCTCATGCGAGCCGCCGAGATCGAATGCCAGGCCGCTGTCCCAGACCAGGGCCTTGGAGACGCGGGCCGCCGCCCCCTCGGTGAGGACCGAGCACAAGAGATCGATCGGCCCCTCGTCGGCGTGGGTTTCGCGAACGGTCTGCCATGACATGATGGCGGATGCCGATTCGACGTCCATGTGCTTGACGGCAGTGGCGGCGGCGACGATGGGGGCAGGATCGGGCAGCGGCAGCCTGACGGTGCCGCGCCGGACGAGGCCATCGAACGCGCGCGCGACGATGGTCTGAGCATGGTCGAGGTCGATATCGCCGGCGATGACGACGACGACGTTGTCGGCGGCATGGACCTGGCGGTGATAGGCGAGGATGTCTTCGTGCGTCAGTTCGAGCAGGCGATTGCGATGCCCGATGACGGGGTGCTGGAGCGGATGGCCGCTGTAGATATTCTCGTGAAGCAGTTCGTCGAGTTGGACGTCGGGATCGTCGCGATCGCGCTCGAGCTCGCGCTGGACGACGCCGAGCTCGCGCTCGAACACGGCCTTGGAGAGAAGCGGCTGCGTGAGAAAGTCGGCGAAGACTTCGACGGCCTGCTCGAGGTTCTCGCGGGCGGTGGTGACGTGATGGCAGATGTGATCGACGGAGGTATATGCGTTGGAGAGGCCGCCGATGGCATCTGAAATCTCGACCAGCTCGCGCTCGGTGTGACGCGCGGTGCCGTCACAGGTGATGGCGTGCTCAAAGAGGTGGCTGATGCCCGAGCCGAGCCAGGAGCCCTCGAAGGCGCTGCCGCCGCGGACATAAACGCGCACGGCAACGACGGGCGCGGCATCGTGGCGGTGCAGAACGGCGGTGAGGCCATTCGCGAATACGACCACGCGCCGGTGCGCTTCGTCCTTGAGCCGATAGACCTCTTTCAGGCCGGTCGACTTCCGCGATCGGCTCATTCCCCGGTTCCCCCCGCGAGCCTGACTCGAACGGTACATCCAGGCTGTGTGAACGGGCGCCTAGGCACCATGTGCGATATCGCCTCCCAGGGCGCCTGCGTGCTTGAGACGAAGCAGGGATCGAACTCGGGACAGCAGGTCTATCCGGTTAACCGGTTTCGAGATGAAATCGTTGGTGCCGACTTCGACGCCGCGCTCCACGTCGCCCATTTCGTGCAGGGCCGTGACCATGACCACGGGAATGTGCCGCGTGCCGGGCTCGGCCTTGAGAATCTTGCAGACTTCGTAGCCGCTCATGCGCGGCATCATGACGTCGAGCAGGATGAGATCGGGCTGTTCGGCGGCCACCTTATCGAGGCACTGCTGGCCGTTGGTTGCGCAGATGATGGTGACGTTTTCGAGTTCCTCGAGGTATGCCTCGATGAGTTCGAGGTTCTGCGAGTTGTCGTCCACGATCAGGACCTTGCTGGGGGGTAGAGGAGGATCAACAGACACGGCGCGCTCCACAATGGCGGAAAAAGCCGGGTGAGTGAACGAGGCTATTCGCACGCCATGATAGCCTCGACGGCGAATGCGGCCACTAATACGACATATTGCGTCACGAATCAGGCGGACTGTGGCGTGGATTCGCCGGCCGAGGCGGCATGCCAGGATTCATTCAGGGCGGAGCCAATGAAGCCGGCATCATTGCCCAGCCGGGCGATGCAGATGCTGGGCAAGGGCCGAAAGCTTGGGGAAGCCGTGCGTTGCATATGCTCCTTGATGGGATGCAAAAGGAAGTCGCCTGACTCACTCATGCCGCCAGAGAATACGATGAGCTCAGGGCTCAGGATGCGCTGGATGTTGATGCAGGCGATGGCCAGATAGCGGCAGGTTTCGCTCCAGACGCCGCCGGCCAGGGCATCGCCGGCCTTTGCCGCATCGGCGACATGCCGGGCGTCGAGCTCCTCACCGGCGTCCAGCGTTGCCTTCAACACGCTTGGCTCGCCCTGCTCGATCCGCTCGGCCGCCCGCCGCGCCGTGCCGGAGGCGGAAGAATATGCCTCGAGGCAGCCGCGCTGACCGCAGGCGCAGAGCCGGCCCTCGGGCTGCACGATCATGTGGCCGATCTCGCCGGCATGCCCGGTCTGGCCGTGCCAGAGTCGGCCGCCGAGGATGAGGCCGGAGCCGACGCCGGTGCCCAGGGTCAGCATGACGAGGTCCCTGACGCCGCGGCCGGCGCCGGCGATCAACTCTCCCAGTGCCGCGTTGTTGGCATCGTTGTCGATCGTGACGCGCAGATTTGCGTGCTGTCGAAGTCGCTCGACCAGATTGACGTCCTTCCAGCCGGGCAGATTCGGCGAGGTGTGAACGATGCCGGGCTCGCGGCTGACCAGGCCGGGGACGCCGATTCCGATCGAGGCGATCCGAAGGCCCCTGCCGGCCGCCGCCGCGCTGAGATCGGCGACCATTTCCGCGACGCGCGCAATGACGGCGTCGGGCCCCTCCCCCGCCTCGGTCATGTCGGCATGCCGCGCGACGATTGCGCCGCTGGGCGAAACGATGCCGCCCTTGATTGCCGTTCCTCCGATATCAAGACCGATGTAGGCTGTCTGCGACGACATTCTGAATCCGCTGGGGCGCCCCGGATCCGAAACGGGCCCGAGGGCAACCAGATCGATGCGGCCATCGTAATCGAGGATCGGCGCTTCGCCCAATGGGGCCCGGACGGGCTCTAATCAAGGTTGAAGAAGCGAAGGGTATTTTCGGTCGCCTGTGCCGCCAGGGCCGCCGGCTCGATGCCGCGCTCGCGGGCGATGCAGGCAGCGGTGTGAATCATGTGGCATGGCTCGTTGGGCCGCACGCTGCGAAACGGCTCGGGCGTCAGATAGGGTGAATCGGTTTCCAGCATGAAACGGTCGGCAGGCAGCATCCTCGCCACGCTTCGCAGTTCCTGCGACTTTTTGAACGTCACGACGCCCGTCAGCGAGATCCAGTAGCCGCGGTCGAGAATCTCGTTCGCCTGTTGTGCGGTGCCGGTGAAGCAATGGAACACCACGCGTGAGACGGCCGGAAACTCGGCCAGGATCGCGAGCGTGTCGCCGTGGGCCTCGCGGCAGTGAATAATGACGGGTTTACGCGCGGCGACGGCCAGCTCCAACTGGCGGCGAAAGACTCGCTCTTGGACGGATCGATCGGCGAAATCGTAGTGAAAATCCAAGCCGGTCTCGCCGACGCCGACGACGTCGGTGCGGGTGACGATCTCGTGCAACCGGGCATCCCAGCCGGATTCGCACCTGCCGGCTTCGTGGGGATGAATCCCGGCGGCGACATGGACGCCGTCGTGGCGCGCGGCAAGCTCGAAGGCCCGCGCCGAATCGGCGAGATCTGTCGCAATGGTCACGAAGCGCGTAATGCCGACGGCAAGGGCGCGGGCGATCACGTCGTCCGCATATTCGCGAAGGGCATCACTGGTGAGATGGCAGTGGGAGTCGAACAGATCGCCCATGTGTCGGCTCCGGACGGCTCGGCGCTGCGGCGAGTCAGATCAACTCGGGCACGAAGGCTTCCTCAATGTGGCGCAGGCGCGGCGGGCCCTTTGCGGGAATGACTATGCTGATGACGTCGAAGCGATACGCGGCGTCGGGATGGCGGTGCTCCGAGAGCCAATGCCGGGCGGCGCGCAACATGTGAGCGCGCTTGGATCGAGTGACTTTCTCCTCGGGATCGGACCGTTCATCGCTGCGGAGGGATTTGACTTCGACGAATACGACGGTCCTGTCATCGCGGCAGACCACATCGAGCTCGCCTCCGGGACAGACGTAATTGCGATTGAGGATGCGATAGCCGCAGCGCTTCAGATGGCGCACGGCGATGCACTCGCCCCCCTGCCCCAGAAGCAGTCTCAACCACGACATTCGGGCCGATTATGAAAGCGGCGGCCGATGGAATCAAACGCCGGCAGGCTCGGCCTCGCGTTCGACTTCGCGGCTGGCGGCGGCCGGCGGCGCGACGGCCTCCGGTGCGGCCTTGCCATAGGATCGCTTCTCGCGAAGCTTGCGGGCCTTGCCGACGCGATCGCGGAGGAAGTAAAGCTTGGCACGGCGCGTCTTGCCGCTGCGCTGCACCTCGATGGAGGCGATGCGCGGCGACTGGAGCGGAAATGTGCGTTCGACGCCTTCGTTGTTGACGATGCGGCGGACGGTGAACATTTCGCTGACGCCGCTGCCGCGGCGGGCGATGACCACGCCGATGAAGGGCTGGGTGCGTTCCTTATTGCCTTCGACGATTCGGACGCCGACGGCGACGGTATCGCCGATGTTGAAGTCGGCCGATTTCTGTTTGATCTGGGCGGATTCCACGGCGGTGAGGTATTTGTTTCGCATGGCGCGTCTCCAACATCAATCCTGGCGCGTCGGCTCGGCGGGCAGCGTCGTATCTCGGCGAATCAGATCGGGCCGGCGCGATCGTGTTCTGTTTTTTGCCTGCTCGCGCCGCCATGAACGAATGCGTGCATGATCGCCGCTGAGCAACACTTCGGGCACTTCCATGCCGCGAAATTCACGCGGCCGGGTGTAGTGCGGATATTCGAGCCAGCAGCCAGTCTGGTCGTCGTCGCCGGCTGCGGCGGTGAATGATTCCTCCTCGCTGGAATCCTGGTCGCCCAGGGCGCCGGGTATCAATCGCACCACGGCATCGACGACCACCATGGCCGCCGCCTCGCCCCCGGATATCACGTAGTCACCGATGGACACTTCGATCGGCGACAAACCCTCGCGTATGCGCTCGTCGAATCCCTCGTAATGCCCCGCCAGCAGCAGCAGCCGCGGGCAGGCGGCCAACTCCCGGACGAGCGTTTGATCGAGCCGCCGTCCCTGGGGCGTCAACAATATTCGCCGAGCGGCACGCGGGTCCATGGCCTGGACAGCCTCGACCGCGGCGAAGACCGGCTGACACATGAGCACCATGCCGGGGCCGCCGCCGAAAGGCCGGTCATCCACCTTTCGGTGGGCATCGGTCGTGTAATCGCGAAAATTGTGGCACGCGATTTCGACCAGCCCGGCTCGTCGAGCCCGTCCGATGATGCTGGCATCAAAGTAGGGTTCGCAGGCTTCCGGAAACAGCGTCAGTACGTCGATGCGCATCGAAGCGCCCCTGTACGCGACGCCGCTTCCACCGAATTCAGGCCGTGGTGCCGGCGGCAGCCGCCGGCGCCGAGATGCCCTGCTTTTTGAGCAGCGACTCGACAGTGGGCGAAACCTTGGCGCCAACCGACAGCCAGTGCTCGATGCGCTCGCGTTTCAGTGTCACTGCCTTGGCAGGATCCTTCTCCAGCGGATCGACGTGGCCGAGTTCTTCAATGAACCGGCCGCTCGCCGCGTTTCGTTCATCCGCCGCCCGCAGCCGGAAAAAGGCGCGGTGCGATCGTCCCAGTCGTACCAACCTAAGCTTGACCGCCATAGTTGCCTCGAAGAACCGTCGTTTTCGGTTCAGGTAAGAGTCCCGCCAGGCGCCGCGCCATCGCGCAAACGCATGCGAAACCCGTAACTATAGCAGATCCTGGTGTGGTGGCAACGGGACTCGGACGGATTCAGCGGCGGTATCGTGCGGGAGGCCCGATATAATGAGGCTTGCCCTAAATTGCCGTGACGGCTGGGCTTCTGCACGGCCGGAGGAACCCGCATATGCAGATTTCGATCGACGAACTGGCCCGGCGCATCGATGTCGCCGCCGGGCGCGCCCCGGCGGATCTGGTCCTCAGGAACGGCCGCATTGTCGATGTGGCGGCATGCGGCGTCTATGAGGGGGATATCGCCATCGCGGGCGAAGCCATCGCAGGTGTCGGGCACTACGCTGACGGGCCCAGCCTCGATCTGAGGGGCGCGTACGTGTGCCCCGGCCTGATGGACGCCCACGTGCACATCGAATCCTCGATGCTGGATGTGCCGGAATTCGCGCGGGCCGTGTCGGCGGCCGGCACAACGGCGGTCATGGCCGATCCGCACGAATTCGCCAACGTGGCCGGGCTGGCGGGGATACAGCACGTTTTGGAGCTATCGCAAGCCACTCCGCTTGATGTCTTTGTCATGCTCAGCTCGTGCGTGCCGGCCAGCCCGCTCGAATCGGCCGGGGCGACTCTGAACGCCGACGACCTTCGGCCGCTGATGTCGCACGCCCGCGTCCTCGGGCTGGCAGAGATGATGAACTATCCCGGTGTGACGGGCGGGGATGCCGGGGTGCTGGCCAAGCTGGCGCTCGCGGACGGGCGCACGCTCGATGGACATGCGCCGGGGCTGACGGGCCGGGACCTGATGGCCTATGCCGCCGCCGGGATCGAGAGCGACCACGAATGCATCCGCGCCGAGGAGGCGCTCGAAAAGCTGCGGGCGGGCCTGTTCATCATGGTGCGGGAGGGTTCACAGACGCGCAACCTGGAGGCGCTGCTGCCGCTGATCCGACTGGAGACGGCCGATCGTTTCATGTTCTGCACGGACGACAAGGACGTCCGCGACATCCTCGACGAAGGGCACATCGACTACATCCTCCGGAAGGCCGTCGCGGGCGGGTTGAACCCCCTGCTGGCGGTGAAGTGCGCGACGCTCAACACGGCGCGGTACTTCGGGCTCCGGCGCCATGGCCTGGTTGCACCCGGGTATCGGGCCAATCTCGCGGTGGTGGAGGACCTGAACGGATTCAAGGTGCTGCGGGTCATCCACGCGGGCAGGCTGGTCGCTGAAGGGGGACACTGCGTGGCGACCGACACCCCGCCGCGTGTGTCGCCGGACCTTTGCGGGACCGTGCGGGCCCATGACATTTCGGTGGAAGATCTGCGCATTGCGGCGCCCTCCGGCAGCGTCACGCCATCGGTGCACGTGATCGAGGTGCTGGAAAACCGGATCGATACCGAGCGCAGCAGGGCCATCGCGCCGGTGCGGGATGGGCGGCTGGTGGCTGATCCGGCGCGGGACATGGCAAAGCTCGTCGTAGTGGAACGCCACCGGGCGTCGGGTCGCGTGGCGAAGGCTTTTGCCCGCGGCTTCAAGCTGCGGACCGGCGCGCTGGCCAGCAGCGTGGCCCACGACGCGCACAACCTGGTGGCGGTGGGCGTCAACGACCGCGACATCGTAGTGGCACTGCGGCACCTGGTCGGGCTGGGCGGCGGGCTGGTGGTGGTTCAGGATGGCAACGTGACGGCGGACGTGCCGCTACCGATCGCGGGGCTGGTCACGGATCGGCCGGCGGTCGAAACGGCGGAGCGACTGCGCCGCGCAACGGAGAGGGCGCGTGCGCTGGGATGCGAGCTGGCGCAGCCCTTCATGTGCCTGGCGTTTCTGAGCCTCTCGGTGATTGGCAAGCTGAAGCTGACCGACCAGGGATTGATCGACGTTGAGCGCTTCGAGCCCATCGAGCTGATTGCATAGCGAATCACGATTTGCGCGCGTAAGTCAGCGTTGAGACGTGGCGAGGACCCTGGAGACAAGGCCCTCCGTCTCAAGAAAGTGCACAATGGCGTCGGTCGCGATCTGATGGCCGCGCACGGTGGGATGCGTCAGGTCCATGTACAGTTCGTTGGGCGTGGCGATTTCGCGATCGATCAGCCGCCGATAGGTGGGACGCAGATCGAGGAGCGGGACGTCGATCTCGGCGGCGAAGCGGCGTATCTGCTCCTGCGGCCATGCGGTCAGGTCGTCGCGGGAGAGCTGCATGGAGACCGGGAAGACGACGACGGCGAGAGGAATGTCGCGTGTGCGGCAGTCGTTCACGAAGCGTCGGAGCATCAGCTCCATGTTGTGCCACGATTTCTGCACAAGCTCGGAGGGCGGATCGCTCAGCAGCTCGACCATTTCGAAGAACTGGATGGACTCGGCGGCGGACTGCTTCTGGCCGCGATAGCGGACGAATTCCCCGCATTTTTGCACGACGCGGTAGAGGCCGCTCCAGTGGTTGTGGGCCATCGCCCCGGCGAATTCGGCCGGGCGGCACACATCGGACAGTTCCATCGAGAACTGGCGGGTAAAATCGTTCAGGCAGATCTGAAGCACGACCAGAGAAGGCTCCAGCTTGAAACCCAGGTCGTTGAGCAGATGCAGTTCCTGCCGGGTGTCGTAGCCGCAAACGCCGGCGTTGAGGGCGACGGCTTGCAAACCATGATGGCGCTCGTTCAATGTGGCGACGGTCTTCTCGCAAAAAGAATTGCGCGCCTTCACGCCGAAGCCGAATGTGAGTGAATCGCCGACGAAGAGGATGCGCAGCTGATCGTCGATGGAGCGAACCGGACCGTCCCACGGGACGCGAAAACCCATGGCGTCGATGCGGATCGGCTCGTTGACGTTCGACTGCCGTCGCGGGATGTGGGACCAGCCGCGGATGGGGTGCACCTGGTAGAGGCCTCCATAGTCCCTGTCCGGGGGCTGAAGGACGTTGATCACGCGGTCGGCCGAGACGAGAAGACACACCAGTGCCACGAGACAGATTACGCGCGGCACACGCACCGAACTTTCCCGCATGCGCCGCATCAAAATGAATGCGCCGGCGGCGGCCATCGCGAGGGCGCCGTGGAGTTCCATGGCGTCGTAAAGGTACTCGTACTGCTCGGGAAGCACGGCGAAAAGATCGGTGCTGGCCGCGAGGACGGTCGCGACGGTGACGCACCCCAGGTAGACAAACAGAAGGATGAGAAGGACGCGCGATATACGCGCAGCAGATTGTCTGCTCATGCGGCTTCGCATTGTCTTCAAGCTGGCCCGATTCGGTTCGCACGGCGAACCGGATACTCCACCGTGTTGTCCCAATCAGGTCGCTTCTGCGGCGCTGGGCGGCGAGGCGCCTTCCAGGGCTTCGTCCGGCGCGACCGACTGCCAGAGGAGTTCGGCGATATCCATCTGCCGAATCTCCTCGCGGCTCTTTGATGCCAGCCCGTCGATCAGCATTCGCTGGCAGAACGGGCAGTTGGACGCAATCGTATCCGGCGAGGTTTCAAGGAGCTGTTCGGTCCGCCGGACGTTGACGCGTTCGCTGCCGGGCTCTTCTTCCTTGAACATCTGTGCCCCACCGGCGCCACAGCACATACCGCGATCGCGCGTCTGGAGGGGTTCGAGCACCGTCAGGCCCGGTATGGTTTTCAGCACGTCTCTCGGTGCATCGTAGACATCATTATACCGGCCCATGTAGCACGAGTCATGATAGGCCACGCGCGAATTCAAGGGGCGGCGCGGCCTCAGCCGGCCTTCGCGCAGCAGCGCGGCAAGGTAAACGCTGTGATGGACGACATTTAGCCTGACACCGAACTCGGGATACTCGTTGAGGAGCGTGTTGAAACAGTGCGGGCAGGTTGTCACCACGGTTTTCGGCTGATAGCGATTCAGCGTCTCGGCATTCATCTGGGCCAGCATCTGGAAGAGGAACTCGTTACCCGCCCGCCGGGCGGGATCGCCGGTGCATTGCTCCTCTTCGGCGAGGATGGCGAAGTTGACGCCGGCCTCCTTCAAGAGGCTGGCCGTGGCCCTGGCAATTCTTTTTGCGCGATCATCGAAGGATGCGGAACAGCCGACCCAGAACAGGACATCCGCGTCGGGCTTTTCGGACATGCGCGGGACATCGAGACCGGCGGCCCAGGCGGCGCGATCGGAAGCAGGAAAGCTCCAGGGATTGCCGGCCGATTCCAGGCCGCGAAATGCGTTCTGAAGCTCGGCGGGGAATTCGGACTTTTCCATCACGAGATGGCGCCGCATGCCGACGATCTTGTCGACGTAGGTGATGAATACGGGGCATTCGGTCTCGCAGGCGCCGCAGGTCGTGCAGGCCCAGAGCACTTCGGGTTTGATGACGAGAGGGATGAGATCATCGGCGATGGCAATCGGAGCATGGGCGGCGTCGGCGGGCTGGCCGGCGGGCGCGCCCGCGCCATTTCCATTCGAGCCGGCGGCCGAGATGAACTTCTTTTCGTTGTGATACAGGTGATCGCGCAGATCAAGCGTGACGTGCTTGGGGCTGAGCAGCTTGCCGGTGCGCGTGGCGGGGCAATGGTCTGAACAGCGGCCGCATTCGGTGCAGGTGTACAGATCGAGAACGGCCTTCCAGTCGAACTGGTTGATTTTAGAGACGCCGAGCGGCTCTTCGCGTTCGATCCTGCCTTCGATGTCGGGGACGGCGGGGAGGCGGCCGCGGGGCTCGAGGCTCTGGAAGAAGACGTTGGGGATGGCGGTGATGACGTGGAAATGCTTGGAGCGCGGCAGCAGATTGAGAAAGACAAGCACCAGCGTGACGTGCGTCCAGTACCCGGCGTGGGCTAGCACGGAAAGCGCATCGGGGCTCAGGCCGTGGAGCAGCTTTGCCATTACCGCGGCGGCCGGTTCGTACCACGCGAAGGTCGGAGTGCTGGCGCCGGCATAAAGGGCGCGGGCGGCACCGTCGTAAAAAATGTCGGCCCACATCATGGCTTCGATGATGAGGATGATGAGCAGGCCTTCGAAGGAATGCGTCATCCGCGCGGGCCTGGGGATCAAGCGATAGTAGAGGAATACCGAGGCGGCGAGGATGACCAGGACGGCGAAGATGTCCTTCACCAGCGAGTAAAGATTGCCCAGCGGTGTGCCGTGGTCGAAGACAAAGTAGCCGAACAATTCATCCGGCGAATCGGGCAGGACGCCGGTGTAACCGCGTGCGAAGAGGATGAGCGAGCGCAGCAGGAGGACGATGAAGCCGATGAAGATGATCTTGTGGGCGATGCCGGCCCACCAGTAGCGCGGCATGCGCTTCTGCCGGAAGGCATAGACGTAAGTTCGCCGCAGGCGTTCTTTGATTTGATCGAAGCGATTGACATCGGGGCCGAGTCGCATGAGGCGCCAGCGGCGGGCGATCTGCCACGCGAACAGGCCCCATGCGGCGACGAGCAGGATTGTTATTGCAACAGCAGCCAATGGCGAGCCCAAATGTGACTGTGTAACCGTGAATGCGACGGGATCGAAATCAGCCGCGCGCCTTCTTTACTTCCTCGGTCAGGAGGGGCACGATTTTAAACAGGTCGCCAACGATGCCGTAGTCGGCCACCTTGAAGATGGGCGCCTCGGCGTCGGAATTGATGGCCACGATGCGGCGGCTGCCGCGCATGCCGGCGAGGTGCTGAATCGCGCCGCTGACGCCGCAGGCGACGTACAGGTTGGGCGTGACGGTCTTGCCGGTCAGACCGACCTGGCGCGAGTGGGGCTGATAGCCCGCATCGCATGCCGCACGGCTGGCACCGACCGCGCCATCGAGCGCGTGGGCCAGGTCGTAGATGATCTTGAAGTTCTCTTCGCTCTTTAGGCTGCGGCCGCCGGCGACGACGATCGACGCCTCGGTCACATCCTTTTCCGCCCCGCCGGTGCGGACGATTTCCTTCGTTATCTGGCGGGCATCGCCGGCGTCCGGCGAGAAGGCGACGTTCATCCGCTCGGCGGCAGCGCCATCGGACGCCGGTGCGCCGTAGGCATTGGGCCGCACGGTGGCCATCTGGAGCAGGCCGGCGTTGAAGACGACCTTGTTCATGGCCTTGCCGTTGAAGATGGGTCGCGCGGCCTGAAGCGCGCCCTTGTCGTCGAGCGTGAATTCGGTGCAATCCGTCGCGAGACCGGCGCGGGTGCGAATGGCCACGCGCGGGCTCAGATCGCGGCCCATGAAGGAGGCGGCCATCAGCACGATCCGCGGATCAACGGACTCGATCACAGCGGCAAGTGCGCGGCTGTAGCTCAAGGCGTTGTACCTGGCGAGCGGCGCCGCATCGACCATGTGGATGACTGCGATGCCGGTGCCGGCGATCTGGTCGGCCACGGGGCCGAGGCCTTCGCCGATCAGGACGGCGTGTACGCGGCCGCCGGTCTTGCTGGCCAGTTCCCTCGCCGGGGTGATGGCCTGGAGGGCGGCCGGGAGAATCGTTCCATCCCGCTGTTCAACAAATACCAGAACATCCTTGGTCATGAATGCCTCTCATCCGCATGACACGCAGGCCGGCAGCACCATCACGAACGCTGCCGCACGGAAAGCTAGCTTAGCAGATGATCCCGCCGCGGCCAACCGGACCTCATGCGACGAGCATTCCGGCGATGCAGCCGGTCATCCAGCATGCCATTGCGCCGCCGAGCATTGCCCGCGGGCCGAGCTTCACGAGATCGTCGCGCCGTTCCGGCGCCAGGACGCCGATGCCGCCGATCTGTATGCCGATGGAGCTGAAGTTGGCAAAGCCGCAGAGGCTGTATATTGCCATCACGATCGACCGCTGCGACATGGCGTCGCTTCGCATGATTGAACTGAGGGATTCGTAGGCGATCAGCTCGTTGGTGGCCATCGCCTTGCCGAGCAATCCGCCGAATGTGCGGCAGTCATCCGCCGGCACGCCGATGAGCCAGGCAACCGGCGAAAACGCGATGCCAAGGAGCCCATCGGTGTTCAGGGTGCCGAGCCCGATCCTGGGAAGCTGTGACGAGACGGGTTGCCATCGTCCGAGGGCCCCGAGGCCGGCGTCAAGGATCGCGATGAGCGCGATGAACGCGATGAGCATCGCGAGAACGTTGATCGCGAGTGTCATGCCCTGGGATGCGCCGCGGGTCAGGGCGTCAACCAAACTGTTCGTCTCGCGCGGCAGCGCGACGCGCACGTGGCCCGAAGTTGCTGCTTCCTCGGTCTCGGGCACCATGATCTTGGCGGTGACGAAGGCCGCGGGTGCGGACATCAGACAGGCGGTGATCAGGTGTCGTGCAACGTCGACGCTTTTTGCCGGATCGTCGCCGCCGAGGTACTGCACATACACCGCCAGCACGCCGGCGGCGACGGTGGCAAAGCCGCCGGTCATGAGGGCCATCAACTCGGATCGGGTCATTTTTGCGATGTACGGACGCACGAGTAGCGGCGCTTCGGTCTGCCCGAAGAACACGTTGGCGGCAGCCGCGAGGCTCTCGGCACCGGAGACGCCCATGGCGCGTTTCATGACCCATGCCATGGCGGCGACACACTTCTGGAGAATGCCGTAGTGGTAGCCGACAGCGGACAAAGTCGCCACAACAATGATCGTCGAGACAATGGTGATTCCGACATTCGCCCACCACGGCGGCCCATCGTCCGGCGCAAACGGTTTACACAGGAACGCCGCCCCCTGGGCCGCGCCGTCCAGCACCGTGGTGACCAGCAATGCGAGAATGCCGAATATTCGGCCGCCGATCTGCGTCTTGAGAATGGCGAGGGCGAGGGCCCACTGAAGCACAATGCCGCCCAGCACGATTTTCCACGGAAACCGGCGCCGATTGCTGGAGAGAAGCCACGCGATGAACAGCAGCACCGCCAGGCCCAGCATGCCGCGGAGAATGTGCATCTCAGCGATTCTCCGGCGGAATGGCGAGCGGCGTGAAGTGCTCGGCACAGCGGGGTTCGTAGTCGTCCAGCCCCCCCACCATGTGAATGGTGCTCACTTCCGTGATGCGCTGTGTATAGGGCGCCGGTCGCCCGCAGACACGACACGGAGCGTGCTTGACGATCACGCGATCTGCGATGGCTGCGAGCTGGGGCATGGGCTCGAAGGGGCGGCCCCAGGCATCGTTCGAGATTCCGGCGACAATGACGGAAATGCCGCGATCGAGCAGCGAGCGCACCACGGGCACCAGCGCCTGGTTGAAGAAATGCCCTTCGTCGATCGCGACGAGTTCGGCATCGCCGGCAAGCTCGAGAATCGCATCGGCGCCGGTGACTCGGCACGCCTCAAAGGCATCGCGCCGATGGGTGACGATGTGATCGGCGACGTAGCGATCATCGATGGCATGCTTGAAGGCGCGGACCCTGCGGCCTTCGCCCACGGCGGCGCGGAGTCGCGCGATCATGTGCTCGGTCTTGCCGCCGAACATCGACCCATGCACCACTTCGAGATGACCGCGTCCGAGGGATGCCATGCCGTTCGGCGATTGTGACGGGAAACTGGCGGATGGCAAGGAGTTGTCGCGCGGTCCGGCGGATCCTTTGCTGTGAGTCCCAAAGTGCTAGCTAGGGCAACCGCCAACGCCACTTTCTGGGATCACGAGCGGTGTGGAAAACCGCGTATATGGTCACATGGCCGTCGGAATATTCATAGAAGGCAGCATATGGGAATTGGCGCAGTAGTGCTCGGCGGTAGCTGAAATGGACAGGTGGATAAGCTTCAGGGTTGCGGATGATTTGCTGGACGCACGCATCGACGCGGCTCAGGAACTCTTCGCCGAGTCCAATCCGCCGATTCTCGTACCAGCCGTATGCCTCCCCAATGTCGGCCTCGGCCTCGGGGGCGAAATGCCAGCTATCGGCCATGGCGGCTTCGGATCCTTCGCTTTACTTCTTCCCACGAAAGCGCCGACCCAGGGTTTTTTTTGAGGTTCTCCTTGCGGCGTTCAAGTTCCTGCTTTTGCCAATCGTGAACCGGAACGTCTTCCGGCCGGGCGGCGAGATCGTCCCAGAGATCTTCGACGAGTTGGAGCTTTTCGGAAGGGCTGAGGTCGAAAACTGATGTAGGGCTCGTGTTCATAAGACTCATTTGAGCATGAGTCACGACCCCTTTCAAGCATCGGCGAGAATCCTGTCAGGTGCCGCCCTGCCTTGCTGCTTCAATGACCGCTTTCAATTGGGGGATACTGACTTCTTCGATCGTTCTGAACCAGAACGTCAGCTCCGCACCGCTCGCGCCGGCGCGCTGAAACTCCTGTTGAAAGCCCAGCCCTTCGACTTGCGTGGGCGTGAATCGCCCTTTTGGCACGTGCAGATCCACTCGAAGCGCTTCTGCCTGGTGCGTGATCACCTTGCCGATGCGGCCGCCGCCGGGGCCGACGATCTCGACGAAGACCTTGCGGTCCCAAAGCGTCTTTGCACGAGGCAGTATTTTGTTGACCTGTCCCAGAAACAGCGTGAGCGCCATCGGCTTCCACTTTTTCGGCCGTGTCGCCGGGATGATGCGCTGCGACAGGTGCCAGGCTTTGCCGTCCGTCTTCCAGGGTTCGGTCTCGGCTCCGGCACGGGCAAGTGACGCGACGTGCGCGAGATAAGCCGCGACCGCATCCTTGAGAAAGGCACGAAATCCCGGCGTGTCGATCTCCTTTCGATCGAATACTCGCAGGCGCAACATGTCCGTCTCGTTGTGCCGCTCGCGCACAAGGACGCGCGGCTCATTGCCGTATTTCTGAATGTCGTCTCGATCGTCCAGCGTGCCGAGCTTCAGCTGCTTCTCGAGGGCCCGTTGTTTGAAGGTACCGCGCGGCAATTTGAAGTAGCACTCGAGGAGCCATTCTCCCCCGGTCAGTGCGTGCAACAGCCATGGCACTGCCGTCTGGGCCAGGCCGTCCGGCGCGCGGGCGCACACTTCCACGCGGGCCCGGTCGTTCCAGTCGGTCGGCAGCAGCGAGCCTTTGCCGTGCTTTTCAATGTGATCGATGATGCAGGCGAGCGCCTCGCCCTGCCAGCGGACGGGCTTGCCCTCTCGGCTGACGCGATCGTACACGTGCCAGCGGCGGCCGTCGCGCTGCCATGGCATCTTGACGGCGCTGGTCATGTCTTCGACGACCAGGCGCGGGGCGTCGGCGGCGAGGCTTTTCTCGGCGGCTTTCTTCGCGTCGAAGACGGGGCGCGGCCGGCGGGGCGCGGCAGCGAGGACGTCCTTCAACAAGCGGCCGGTGTGCGAGGCGGGCACTTGGGCGACGCACTCGGGCGGGCCCTCGGCGACGATGCGACCGCCGCCTTCGCCGGCTTCGGGGCCGAGATCGAGAATCCAATCGGCCGTCTTCATGACGTCGAGATTGTGCTCGATGCAGACGACGGTGTTGCCCAGATCGACCAGGCGGTGCAGGACGTCGAGCAGCTTTCGCACGTCGTCGAAGTGCAGGCCGGTGGTGGGCTCGTCGAGGATGTAGATCGTGCGGCCGGTGTTGGGCCGGCCCAACTCGGCGGCAAGTTTTACACGCTGCGCCTCGCCGCCGGAGAGCGTGGGCGCGCTTTGGCCGAGCTTGACGTAGCCCAGGCCGACGTCCTCCAGCGTCTGCAAGTGTCGACGAATCTTTGGCACGTTCGCGAAATGCTCGAGGGCGTCGGTGATGGACATGTCGAGCACGTCGGCGATGTTTTTTCCCTTGTAGCGGACTTCGAGCGTTTCCCGGCGATAGCGCGTGCCGCCGCAGGTTTCGCAGGGCACCCACACATCGGGCAGGAAGTGCATCTGGTGGCAGATCTGCCCGAGCCCCTCGCAATCGTCGCAGCGGCCGCCGGGGCGATTGAAACTGAAGCGGTTGGCGGTGAAGCCGCGGACCTTCGCGTCGGGCATGCGGGCATACACTTCGCGCACGAGATCGAAGATGCCGCAGTAGGTCGCGGGGTTCGACGAGGGCGTCACGCCAATGGGCTGCTGGTCGACGTTGATGACCTTGTCGACGAAGACCATGCCGCGGATTTCGCGGTGCAATCCCGGCGACATGTTGGCGCGATGCAGCCGATTGGCCAGCGCGGGGTGCAGGATGTCGGTCACCAGGGACGACTTGCCGGAGCCGGAGACGCCGGTGACGCAGATGAAGCGCCCGAGCGGGAAGGATGCGTCAATGTTGCGTAGATTGTTCTGTCGCGCCCCGGCGATTGTGAGGACCGGGCGGGCGGCTTCGTCCCTGGACAGCTTGAGGCCTTTGGTGGTGCTCTCGATGAATTCGCCCACCGGGCGGCGGTTGCTGGGCACGGCTATGGCATCGCGGCCGGACAGATACCTGCCGGTGAGCGATTCGCCGTTGCGCTTGACGCGCGATACATCGCCTTCGGCCACGACGCGGCCTCCGCGCTCGCCGGCGCCGGGGCCGAAGTCGAGGATGTGATCTGCGGAGCGCAGGATCTCCGCATCGTGCTCGACCATGAGCAATGTGTTGCCGAGGTCGCGCAGCTTCTGGAGGGCATGCACCAGGCGGGCATTGTCGCGCGGGTGCAGGCCGATGGTCGGCTCGTCGAGGACATAGAGCACGCCGGTCAGGCCGCTGCCGATCTGCGAGGCGAGGCGGATGCGCTGCGACTCGCCGCCGGACAGCGTCGGCGCGGCGCGACCGAGCGTGAGATATTCGAGCCCTACGTCGAGGAGGAAGCGGAGGCGCGATTTGATTTCATGCAGCAGTTCGCCAGCGATCCGCGCCTGGCGGCGATCCAGCCTGAGCTTATTGAAATACTCAGCGGCTTCGCTTAGCGGCATGGCGCAGACGTCGATGATGGACCGGCCGCCGAGGCGCACCGCGCGCGATTCGGGGCGGATGCGACCGCCGGCGCAAGCCTGGCAGTCGACGTCGCTGACCAGGTCCTGGAGGCGCTTGCGGTATTCCCAGGAGTTTTTCGTCGCTTCGTCGATGGCGGGGAAGAAGCCTTTCCATTGGAAGCGCAGGCCGGGAATGCCGGACTGCCCTGCCGGCGCAGGGGCGATCCAGCGCTCGCCGAGGCCGAAGAGCAGCGCATGCCGATGCTCGCGCTTCAGCTCGGCAATCGGCGTATCTGCATCGAATCCGATGGCGTCTGCCAGTGCCCGCAGCATGGCAGCGAGCATGGGTCGGGACTCGGCCTGCTCCCATCCCGCAACGCCACCGTCGAGAATGGATCGGGACGCGTCGGTGAGGATGGCATCCGGGCTGGTGCCGCGCTGCACGCCCAGTCCCTCGCAGCGCTCGCACCAGCCGGTGCGCGCGTTAAAGCTGAAGTGATGCGGCGTGATCTCGTCGTAGCTCTCACCGCACTGGTCGCACGCGAAATGCTGCGAATATCGCGCCGCCTCGCCGGCACGATCGTCATCCTGCCACTTCACGACGGCGATGACGCCCTTGCCCAAGGCGAGGGCATGCTCGACAGAGTCGGCGATCCGTTTGCGCGCCGCCGCCCGTACAACAATGCGATCGACGACGATCTCCACGCGATGATGCCGGCGGGCGTCCAGCCTCGTCGAGTCTTCAATCTCCAGCAGTGCGCCGTCGACGCGCGCCCGCAGGTAGCCCTGCGACTTGCATCGGGCCAACAGGGCGGCCCAGTCCTCGCCGGGGCTGCGCTCGATGGGCGCGCAGAGCAGGAGCTTTGCGCCCTCGCCCGCCGCCAACACCTTGTTGACGATCTCTTCGCTGGACTGCGTGCCGATGGCCTCGGCGCATTTCGGGCAGTGCGGCTGACCCACGCGCGCCCACAATACGCGCATGTAGTCGTAAATCTCGGTCACCGTGCCGACGGTCGAACGCGGGCTCTTGGTCGCCGACTTCTGCTCGATGGCAATGGCGGGCGAGAGACCGTGAACGTGGTCAACTTTCGGCTTCTGGAACTGCCCGAGGAACTGCCGCGCGTAGGCCGACAGCGATTCGACGTAGCGGCGCTGGCCCTCCACGTAGACCGTGTCCATGGCGAAGCTGGTCTTGCCGCTGCCGGACACCCCGGAGCAGACCGTCATCTGCCCGCGCGGGACGTGGACGGTAATGTCCTTCAGGTTGTGTTCCTTTGCGCCGACGACGGTGATGCCGGGGGGGAATGCGGAATGTTGAATGCTGAATGCTGTATGGTCCGAAGTGAGCGTTTTTGCGCGATCGGAACCTGCTATCCGGCTGTCGCGCCTGCGTTGCCTGTCTTGCCGCGCAATCGTCACGACATTGGACTTTCCCTTCGTTTTGCATTCAGCATTCTGCAGTTTACATTCGGGCAGTACCGCTCGCAGCGCCTGCCCTGTATATGACGCCTCGCAACGCGACACTTCCTCCGGCGTGCCCTCGGCAACGATCAGACCGCCGGCGTCGCCACCTTCGGGGCCGAGGTCGATGATCCAGTCTGCGGTCTTGATGACGTCGAGGTTGTGTTCGATCACGACGACCGTGTTGCCGGCATCGACGAAGCCGTGCAGCACGGCCAGCAGACGGCGGATGTCCTCGAAGTGCAGGCCGGTCGTCGGTTCGTCGAGCAGGTAGAGCGTGCGGCCGGTCGAGCGCTTGACCAGTTCGCGGGCGAGCTTGATTCGCTGGGCCTCGCCGCCCGAGAGCGTGTTGCTGGCCTGGCCGAGCTTGATGTAGTCAAGCCCCACGTCGTGCAGCGTCGCCAGCATGGCACGCACCCTGGGGATGGCGTCGAAATGCTCGAGCGCCTGCTGCACGTCCATCTCCAGCACGTCGTGGATGCTCCTGCCGCGGAAGCGAATCTGAAGCGTCTCGTGATTGAACCGCCGCCCCTCGCAGACCGGGCAGGTGACCCAGACGTCTGCGAGGAAATCCATCTCGACGCGGTTGGCGCCGTTGCCCTCGCAGGCCTCGCAGCGGCCGCCGCCGGCCTCGCCGGTGGGCACGTTGAAGCTGAAGCGGCCGCGGGGATAGCCGCGCACCTTGCTGTCGGGCAGACTGGCGAACAGATCGCGAATCTGGTCGAAGACCTTGATGTACGTCGCCGGGTTGCTGCGCGGCGTGCGACCGATGGGCGACTGGTCGATGTCGATGACCTTGTCGAGATGGTGCAGGCCGTCGATGCCTGCGTGGCGACCGGGCCGGGCACTTTCGATTTCGTTCAGATCGCGCGCGAGGCGTTCGCGCAGGATGTCGTTGACCAGCGACGACTTGCCGGAGCCGGAGACGCCGGTGATGCAGACAAAGCGACCAAGGGGGATGGCGACGTCGATGTTCTTGAGATTGTTGTGGGCGGCGCCGCGGACGGTGAGCCAGTTCTGCGAGCGCGTGCGATCATCCCCAGGCGCGGGGGGCTGGTGCGCGGATTCGCCACGGAGCCTTGCACCGCGACGCGAATGGCTGGGTGTCCGAGCGCGCGCCACGCTAGATTCCCGCCTCGTCGCGCAGCTTGATCAGGTCCGCTTCGACGCCGAGCGTGCGTGCCTGTTCAAACAGGTATTTCCAGTCCATGTTCACGTTTTTCATCCGCGCGACGCCCAGTGCATTCTCCCACTGTTTTGCCGATTGCGTGTCTTTTCGCCACACGAGCTTCATGAGAATGATGTCCTCGGGCGTGACGAACCAGAATTCGCGTGGATCGGAACCGATGCGGCTGCGAATGCGTCGTTGCAGCACCTGACGCATGTAGGAGTCGACGCCGATGAAGGACAGATCAACCTTCAGACCGGTTTGATTGTCGATGACATTGGCGATTGAACCACGAGAGGCGGCATCGGACAGCATCTCCGCCGGCGCGTAAAACCGCGGCGCGAGTTGGCTTGCGGCGTTCAGCGCATCGGCAGGCGACGCGATCAGAACGATGTCCACATCCATGCTCTCGAAGTACTCGCCGTGCAGACTGCTGGCCAGCGATCCCGTCACGGCATAAATGACATTGTTCTGCTCCAATGCATCAGCCACGGCACTCAACGTGGTAATCAGCGCATTGCTCATGATCGGCACTTTCCGCTCTTCTCGCATGGCGCGGATGGCCAGCATTCGGTCCACGGCCTCCCGCAACAAATCGCCGTTGCGCACGGGGCCACGGGCCAATGCCAGCGCCTGCTGCATCATGCGATCACGCTGCTGGGGGGATCGCGTGTCCTTCCATTCGGCCAGGTGATTGCCGGGTGATGCCTGAATTGGGTTGTCGGTCATTTCGGTCATACTAATACGATATCCCGCTTCGGCATTTTTTATCGACGCCACAGCATGCCTGCGCTTCGCTTAGGCATGGCACTTAACTTGTGCCTCCATCCGACTGGTAACTCCACCCGCCTTGTCGTCTTCATGCGCGCGGTTTGCGTTTGCGCGCGGGCTTGGCGCCCTTTGATTTCGCGACGGCTCTGCGTGCGGGTACCGCGATTTTGTGGCGGCCGGTCAGATAATCCGCTGTCACTGACTCTTTCGCGCCCGCAACATCGTCGAACCCCCCCGCCGCCACGACGCGACCGCCGCGGACACCGGGACCGGGGCCGAAGTCGACGATGTAATCGGCGGCGCGCATCGTCTCTTCGTCGTGCTCGACAACGACGACGGTGTTCCCCATGTCGCGCAACCGCAGCAGGCTGTCGAGCAGGCGGCGATTGTCGCGGGCGTGCAGGCCGATCGAGGGCTCGTCGAGCACGTAGAGCACTCCCGTCAGCCCGGCGCCGATCTGGCCGGCGAGGCGGATGCGCTGCAACTCGCCGCCGCTGAGCGTCGGGGCGGTGCGATCGAGGGTGAGATAATCCAGTCCGACGTCAATGAGGAACTTCAATCGCTCGCGAACTTCCTTGAGGATTTCTTCCGCGACGATCTGCTGTACCGGCGTCAATTCGAAACGGCCGATCGTCTCGAAGGCCTGGGCCACGGACATGGCACACAGCTCGGTGAGGTTCGGATTGGTATGGGTGCGAAATCGGAATCCCGCATCGGCGGGCGATTTTGCACCGGCGCGCGGTTTCGCGCGAGCAGCAGCGGGCGTACCCTCGACCGCAAGCCGCACGGCGCAGGCCTGTGGATTCAGGCGCGCGCCGCGGCAGTCGGGGCAGACGCCGCGGCGCATGAACTTCTCGTAGTATTCACGTACGAACGCGGCCTTCGCGGTGCGATATTTCTCGCGCAGCTCGGCCAGCACGCCCTCAAATTTGCCGCCGTGCTTCCACAAGCCGCCGGACCATCTCCATGCGTAAGTAATGTGCCGGTCGCCGGTGCCATAGAGCAGCGCGCCGCGAGCCTCGCGGCCGAGGTCCTTCCACGGCGTCCTGAGGTCGAAGCCGACGACTTTGGCGACGCCCTCGTAGATGTGCCGCCGCCATTTGCCGGGCTTGGTGCGCATCGGGGCGATGCACGGGGCGAAAAAATTCTTCGTCGGATCGGGCACGAGCAGGTCGGGGTCGAAATCAGTCTGTTCGCCCAAGCCATCGCAGCGCATGCACATGCCGGTCGGCGAATTGAAGGAGAAGAGCTGCGGCGACGGTGGCTGGTAGGACAGGTTGCAGTGGGTGCAGGCGTAGCGGGACGAGAAGACTTTTTCCTGCTCGGCGCTTCCGCGCGGCGCCTTTCGGCCGGCACGGCCGCGCTGGACGGCACGGCGCCCGGGGCGATCATCGGGTTCGACGTCACTCTCGGTGCGGCCGACCCGAACGACGTCACCGGTCGCACCGTCCACGGGTCGGGTTCGCGAAGTAACCGGCGTTTCCGGCACGGCGTCCGGCTGCCAGGGCGCGACGACCAGGGTGCTCTTACCCACGCCGAGTGCATTCTGGACCGCCTCCGCCAGGCGCGAACGATTGGCGGCCGTGGCTTCCAAACGGTCAATGACCACTTCGATGTCGTGACGCTGGTTCTTCTGGAGCGACAGATCGTCCGTCAGTGCCACGACGCGGCCGTCGACGCGGGCACGGGTATAGCCTGCGCGGACCAGTTCTTCGAACAGATCGCGAAATTCGCCCTTCTGTCCGCGCGCGACGGGGGCGAGGATGAGGACCCGCGCGGGAGAACCCCCCCCGGTCCCCCCTTGGTGAGGGGGGGAGCTATGCGCGGCAGCGCCGCCGAAGGCGTCGAGTATGCCCGCGACGATCTGCTCAGTTGATTGGGCCGATATCGGGCGGCCGCAGGAGGTGCAGTGCTGCGTGCCAACGCGGGCGTACAATACGCGGAGGAAGTCGTGGATGGCCGTGATCGTGCCCACGGTCGAGCGCGGGTTCCAGCCGGTGGTCTTCTGTTGAATGGCGATGGCAGGCGAGAGACCGGTGATGAGGTCAACGTCGGGCTTCTGCATCTGGCCCATGAACTGACGGGCGTAGGACGAGAGCGACTCAACGTAGCGGCGCTGGCCCTCGGCGTAGAGGGTATCGAAGGCGAGCGAGCTCTTGCCGCTGCCCGAGACGCCGGTGAAGCAGATGAGCTTATTGCGAGGCAGCGAGAGCGAGACGCCCTTGAGGTTGTGCTCGCGGGCGTTCTTGATTTCGATGGTCTGGGGTTCCATGCAGGGGCTATTCTAGCCTGCAAGGAAGGATATTGTTAGGGGCGAGGTGAGGCAGTTCGTTATTGATTCGGAGGAACTACGGCCGATCGCGGTAATCAGTTTCGGCGCTCCTCGAATAATCTCGGGATGCCATCCGGTGACGGAGATGTCTGAGAGGAGTCGAACGGCTTAATCGCGCCTAGGCCGGCCAATCGCTACCTAAGCCTGCTTCCGCTCACCAACAACTGTTTGCCAAAAACGGGAGCGGCGGCGGCTTTAGCGCGCAGGAGTGAGGTTCTGCTATAATGGCAACAACCGACGCGTTCATCTGGAGTCGCCAACATGGCCATTCACATTGAGATTTCGCCGTCGCTAGAGGCAAAGCTTGAAGCCAAGCTTGGAAATCTGCCTGCGGCGGCTACAGAAGCCCTCATGGTCGAGCTCTACCGGCAGGGGCATATTTCACACGGCGAATTTGCGCAAAGCCTGGGGCTTTCGCGATACGAAGCGGATGGCGTTCTCAAGCGGCACGGCGTGACCGAAGACCTCCTGACAAGTGGCGAGCTGGAGTCTCAGGTAGAGGGCCTTCGGAAGCGCATTGGAACATGATTGTCGTCTCTGACACATCGCCCCTTAATTACCTCGTCCTGATTCAGCTTGATCGCGTGCTTCCCGCCCTTTTTTGCAGGGTGTTGGTACCACCAGCCGTCCTGGCCGAGTTAAGTCATCCAGCATCGCCGCCCACAATCCTCTCTTGGGTACATTCGCTTCCAAGCTGGATTGAGGTTCGGTCACCCGCGCGCCTCGATACCAGGTTGCAATTGGGGCCCGGGGAAACCGAAGCGCTGAGCCTGGCGCTTGAACTTCAAG
This sequence comes from uncultured Planctomycetaceae bacterium, assembly GCA_964408455.1. Classification (GTDB taxonomy): domain Bacteria; phylum Planctomycetota; class Phycisphaerae; order UBA1845; family UTPLA1; genus CAYOZN01. The sequence goes on along the minus strand of CAYOZN010000012.1, from coordinate 73,358 downwards.
CAGACGTTGTTCTCGTTGATGAACGCAAGGGCTTCATAGCGGCTTCTAATCTGGGACTGTTTGCGACGGGGACAATTGGAGTGCTTGAGGCCGCGGCGGAGCGCGATCTCATCAAACTGAACGACGCAATTGACGCACTACGAAACACATCCTTTCGCGCAACGGAGCAATTGTTGGACGAGGCGCTTGCAAGAGATGCACGTCGGCGCGCGGAGGGTCGTTCCTGAAGTGCCGTAATTTTACGCCGACGCCCGGGCCCGGGCACCGACGATCTCCAGCATCTCCCGCTTCAGCGCGGCGATTTTATCGTCCTTGTAGAGCCATCGCGGATACTGCCGAGCCGGCGGCGACGACTTCACCGCTTGTGCCAGAATGAAGGCATTCCAGTACGGCTCGCGCAGGCCGAACCCGCGCCGAAACCCCGCCACCAGCCGCTGGAACAGCCAGCGCTTCCACCATTTCCAGTACACCGGCGGATCGAGCACGATCGTCGTCAGCAGGTCCACGCGCCAGCCGGTGCCGGTCAACAATTCCTCGATCTCCGGCGGCGTGTACAGCCGCCAATGGCCTTCCGACGCCGGATGGTGCAGTCGCGTCGGCATCGGCTGACCGCGGAGCATGGCGTGCGTCATCTGAAAGCTGATGGCGTTGTCGGTCACCAGGCTGACGACGCCGCCCGGAGCCGTCACGCGGTTAATCTCGTACAGTCCGAACTCGGGATCGTGCCGCAGGTGCTCGAAGCAGCCCCAGAAAACGACCAGGTCGAACGCGCCGTCGTCGAAGGGCATCGGCCCGCTTTCCAGATCGTGCTCGAGCAGATGAAAGGCGTAGCGCTCATCGCGATTGGGATGGGCACGCACGGCGGGGCGCAGATCGCCGCGGCCCGGGCGCGGGTCTGCACGGACGGGGCGCATCAGCGATGACATGGAGCCGGGGGCGCAGATGCAGACGACGTCGCGCCAGCCCAGCCGCCCCGCCAGGTACGGCACCTCCAGCCCCCACGAGCCGACGACCAGGCATCGTCCGCCGCCGCGGGCAGCCGGCAGGCGCGAGAAGGACTCGTGCAGTCGCACGGCATGGCACAACAGGTATTGTGCCTCACCCGCGGCATCGAGCGGCGCATCGATCCAGCGGCGCTCGACGAGCCAGTCGAGGGTACCGCGAACGGCCGGCGTGAAGGTTGTGGGTGGTTTATGCGCCAAATGAACGGGGGCCCCGGCCTGTTACATGCCGTTGAAGGTGATCTTGCCGGTGGACGTGGTGGCCTCGATTGCGCCGCCGCCGCCGTTCAGAACGCCCTTGACGAAACCGGCACCGGTGGTGATTCCGCTCACGGTGAATGCGCTCAGATCGGCCGAGACTTCGCCATCGATCGAGGTCAGTTCAAGGCTGGCGGTGGCGGAACTGGCGACGGTCATCAGGATGGCGCCGCTGGTAGTGCGCGCGCTGATGCGGCCCTCGAGACCGGGCGTGAGCCGCAACGTGACATCGCTTTCACTGGTGACGGCCTTCACGTCGCCGGTGACTTCGGTGATGGTGACTGGCTTCTGCGTCGTTTCGGCAATGACGTTGCCATCGACGCCGGCGATGTCGATGGTGCCGTCGGACGTGCGAATCTCGACGTTGCCGACCAGGCCATCGACCTTGACCGGGCCGTGGCCAACGATGATTTCAACGTGGGCTCCATCCGGCACCATGACGCGGACGTCGAAGAGAATGTCCTCGTCGAGAAGTCCCTCCGCGAGCGTTGCCTCCACGTCGAGCCGAGAACCGTCGACGAACGACCGTTCGAAGGACACGCCCGACTGGAAGAGGTAATCGGAGAGTTGCGCTGCGCTGAGACCGGAGCGCGTGATAATCTCCGTCAATTGAATTGTGGCGATCGATCCGACGGCGCTCTGCGACAGCATCACGCGGCCCATCGGGATATCGATGCGGATCGTCTCGATGCCTGTAAAGTCGATGGAATCGGTGGTCCGCTCGATATGCGGGCTCCGGGGATCGATTCCCTCGGGAGCGCTGAGCTCCGAGTTTCCAAACTCGTCAAGCACGAGCGGCGGATGTACGTTGCATCCCGACGCGGCGATCGATATCAACGCGAGCCACGATGTCCGCGCGGTAGCCTTCAGAAAACCCACGGCCGGCTCCTTTCGACGGTGCGGCGAACCACAAATGCGATGGCATAGTGCTTATCGGCCGGTCGTGGGCGGGCGTTCAACCTCGTGTAAACCCAGGTCCAATAATCGGACAGACCAATAGAACCCCGCGATCCGCGGCGGGCTTGACGTGCATCGGTATTTTCCGAACATAGAATTCACGTCCGCTAACACCGCAACGACAAAGGCACGCGATGAACTCTGACAACTACGGTCACGCTGAATATCCGCCTCCCGCCGCGCGGTCGCGGCGCCTCCCCTTGCTGGTAGGCATCATGGTCGGGCTGGCGGTGGGACTGGTGCTGATGAATATCGTCCGCGGCCGATGGCTGCCCAGGGCGGAGCCGCGGCCGGTGACGCCACGCGGCGATCTTGCCAATTTTGAGAAATCGACCATTGACATCTTCGAGACCGCGGCGCCCTCAGTGGTGTACCTCACCAGCGACATGCGGCGTCGGCAGCAATTCGGCTTCGAGGTCTTTGAGATTCCCACGCAGGGTGCCGGTTCGGGCTTCATCTGGGACGATCGCGGCCACATTGTGACGAACTATCATGTCGTCCGCGGCGCATCACGGGTCCGCGTGACGCTGGCAGACCAGTCCATCTGGGAGGCCGATTTTGTCGGCGCGGTGGAGGACAAGGATATCGCGGTCGTTCGCATCGACGCCCCGGCCATTCGCCTGAAGCCAATTGCGATCGGCAGCTCGGCGGACCTGCGCGTCGGCCAGGCGGTGTATGCGATCGGCAACCCGTTCGGGCTCGACCAGACGCTGACGACCGGCGTGGTGAGCGCGTTGGGTAGAACGATTCCCTCCCTGAATGGCCAGCCAATCGAGGATGTGATCCAGACGGACGCGGCGATCAATCCGGGTAACTCCGGCGGACCGCTTCTGGACAGCGCCAGCCGGCTGATCGGGGTGAACACCCAGATCATCTCGCGCTCGGGGACCAGCGCGGGCATCAGCTTTGCCGTGCCCGTAGACGTCGTGAACAGCGTCGTTCCGCAGCTAATCGAGCATGGCCGCATTATTCGGCCGCAGCTTGGGGTGACGGTGCGCGGACTCAACCGCGATCAGGGTGCGCCGGTGGACGGCGTGCTGATCATCAGCGTGCAGCCGGGGAGCGGCGCTGACGAAGCCGGCCTGATCGGCACGCGCATCAGTGAGATGGGCGATCTGGACCTGGGTGACATCATCGTCAAGATCGAGGACCGGCCCATCGCCAACACGACCGATCTGCTTAAGGCCCTGTCGCATTACAAGGTGGGCGACACCGTTCGCATCACGTTGAACCGCCAGGGGGAGGAAGTGACCGCACGCGTGCGACTGAGCGCTCCGCAGGAATTTCCGCAGGATTGAGGGCGGCTTGGACGAACGCCGGCACGTCCCCGTGAAACTCGCGCGTCAAATCGTCGAGGGCCGGCGGCCATTGTCGGTGCCATGAGACGGCACGCGGCACGCTGAGCTGGCGGTCAACGTCTACCACGCAATTGCGCAAACCCGCTAAACTGCTTTGATTCAGACCGGCCGCGATTCGCGGGCCGAAACCGTGCCTTTGCTGGAGCTGCATGTGAACAGAGCGATTCTTGCGGCATTCGTCATTCTGCTGGCAGTCGGGAGCATGTCCCCGGCTCAGCAGCGCCCGACGGCTTTCGTCGGAGCGCAGCTTGTTCCAATCGACGGGCCGCCCATCGAAGACGGCGTGTTGCTGGTCCACGAGGGCAGGATCGTCGACATCGGTCCTGCCGGTCGGGTGACGCTGCCCGACGATGTTGAACGAATCGACGCTGCCGGCCGAATCATCATGCCGGGGCTCATCTGTACGCACAGCCACCTGGGCGGCGGATGGGGCGGCGATTCGTCGGCGCCGATCCAGCCGGACTGCCGCATTTTTGATTCCATCAATATCCGCGATTCGGGCTTCAAGCGGGCGCAGGCGGGCGGGCTGACGACGCTGAACGTGATGCCGGGCTCGGGGCACCTTCTCAGCGGGCAGACCATTTACATCAAGGTGAAGAACGTCGGCACGATCGACGAGGCGGTGATTCGCGACGCCGAGGGGAACATCCTCGGCGGGATGAAGATGGCGAACGGGACGAACTCGCAACGAAGCGCACCCTTTCCCGGTACGCGGGCCAAGTCTGCGGCACTCGTGCGGGGACAGTTCGTGAAGGCGCAGGCCTATCGGGAAAAGCTGAGCAAGGCGAAGGAAGATCCCGACAAGGCGCCCGATCGCGATCTGGCGATGGAGGGCCTGGTGGAGGTGCTGGAAGGCAAGCGCGTGGTTCATTTCCACACGCACCGGCATGATGACATCCTGACGGCGATACGGCTGTCGCAGGAGTTCGGTTTCAAGCTCGTGCTGCACCACGTGAGCGAGGGGTACAAAGTAGCCGACGAGATCGCGCGGGCGGGCGTGGGCTCGTCGGTGATCCTGGTGGACAGCCCGGGCGGCAAGCTGGAGGCGATGAACCTGACGTTTCAGACGCCGGTGGCGCTGGAGAAGGCGGGCGCGCTGTTCGCGTTTCATACGGACGACTGGATCACCGACTCGCGGCACTTCTTCCGCATGGCGGCGCTGGGCGTTCGGGCGGGGCTGTCGCGGGAGAAGGCGCTGGAGGCGCTGACGCTGGCGCCGGCGAAGCTGATCGAACTGGATTCCCGCCTCGGTTCTCTGACACGCGGAAAGGACGCAGACTTCATCGTGCTGGATGGCGATCCGCTGAGCGTGTACACGAAGGTGCTGGAGACGTGGGTCGAAGGCGAGCGGGTGTTCGACCGGGCCAATCCGAAGGACCGGCTGTATGCGGTCGGCGGCTATGGCGCGGGGCACGACCAGGTCATGCATATGTGCTGCTTTGAGGATCACGATCATTAGCGCATGTTGAATTCAAAACGCAAAATGCTGAATGATAAATTCACAATGAACAACGCAAACGCGAAGTGCTGGGGAACCGAACTTTGAATCTGTACTGCCTTGAAAAGCGGCGCGCGGCGATTCTTAATTCTCGCCCGAGTATTCATTTTGCATTTTGCATTCTGCATTTTGCATTCTTCTTTCCGTTTCCCGGCGCGAGTCGCGCGGCGGATGCGCCGCCCCTGGCGATTCGCGCGAAGTCGCTTCACACCATGGCGGGTCCGGCCATTCGCGACGGCGTGGTGCTCATCCGCGACGGGAAGATCGAGCGCGTCGGGGCCGCGGTTGACATCCGCATACCGGATGGCTGGCGGGTCATCGATGCCGAGGTGGCGACACCCGGGCTCGTCGATGCCCATTCGACGGTGGGCCTGACCGGCTATCTCAACCAGGACCAGGACCAGGACGTGCTGGAGCGGTCCGAGTCGATCCAGCCCGAGCTGCGGGCCATCGACGCCTACAACCCGCAGGAGCGGCTGGTGGAGTGGGTGCGTGGCTTCGGCATCACGACGCTGCACACCGGGCATGCGCCGGGCGAGATCGTCAGCGGCCAGACGATGATCGTGAAGACGTGGGGCGCGACAGTGGATGATGCGATCGTCGTGCCGCAGGCCATGATCGCGGCCACGCTGGGCGACTGGGCGACGAAGGATGGCGGCAAGTCGCCGGGCACGCGCTCGAAGGCGGTCAGCATGCTGCGGGCGGAGCTGATGCGGGCACAGGCCTATCTGAAGAAGCGGGATGCCGCCAGCAAACCGGAAAACAAGCCGGACGCATCGCAAGGTGCCACCGATCAGGCACCCGGCGCCGCCGAACCCGGCAGCGACAGGGCCGCGAATCGCAGCGCCGCGCAGGCAGCGGCGAACGGCGAGCCGCCTCGTAAGCGCAAACCGATTGAGCCCGGCGGCAAGCCGAAGATCGCCGATCCGAGCGTGGAGCTGCCCTCCGAGGACGACGACAAGACCGCCAACACCACCACGGCCAGCGCTCCGGCCGATTCCGAAAAGAAGGACGACAGGACGCCGCCGGACCGCGATCTGCGGTTGGAGGCACTTGGGCGCGTGCTGAACCGCGAGATACCGCTGCTGGTGACGGTGCACCGGGCGCACGACATTATGACGACACTGCGGCTGGCGAAGGAGTTCGACATCCGCATCGTGCTGGATGGCGCGGCGGAATCGTACCTGGTGATCGACGAGATCAAGGCGGCGGGCGTGCCGGTGATCGTACATCCCACGATGATGCGGGCGGGGCGCGGCACGACGGAGAATGCGAGCATGGAGACGGCCGCCCTTCTGCACGATGCGGGCATTCCGATCGCCATGCAGAGCGGCTACGAGAGCTATGTGCCCAAGACGCGTGTCGTGCTCTTTGAGACAGGAATCGCGGCGGCGAACGGTCTGTCGTTCGACGAGGCGCTGTACTCGTGCACGCTGGGGGCGGCGAAAATCCTCGGCATTGACCGCCGCGTCGGCTCGCTGGAGGCGGGGAAGGATGCGGATGTGGCGCTGTACGATGGCGATCCGTTTGAGTACACGACGCATTGCACGGGTGTGGTAATCGACGGGCGGGTGGTGGTCGAAGGGGCGCGATAGCGGTACGAACACGTCTATTCAACATCACTTTGGGACGGGTAATTCGCTCTTTCGAGTCCCAGCTCGGATGCACCTTACTGAACTCACTATCCTATCTATCTCCGACGGCGAATCACCAAAAGGCTGCCTGCTAAGGCCGCCCACGCAGTGGCAGGCTCGGGTACATGGGCTACCGATATAACTGGAAGTGAGCCAAAGCTGACACCAATATAGCCATAATTTGGCGGGTTGGGGCCTGCGTGTCCATACCACCACCAACCGTTGTTAAATACTTGATGCATGTCGCCCCACTCCCCGAAAAAGTTTGTAATGCTTGGCTCCAAATCTCTGTTGTCAATTGTCACTTCAAAGGTAAGGACGAGACCGTCAATCCCGGTTAAATTGTTGGACATTATTCCATAGTGCAGAGTTGGCCCTGTTTGCGCAAAAGAGGAGCCATTGTAAGTTGGTGAGATGTTCACTGGATTTGCAAAGAGCACGCCTTGGGATCCATTATTCACGTCAGGCTCTAGCTTGATTGAATAGCTAGCCATTGTATCCACTCCTGGATAGTCAAGATAATAGAGGTCTGCCGTGAAGTTGTATCCAATTGTCAGAGTCGTATTTCCAGGGCTCAGCTGTTCGATGACAAGCGTCTGGCCCGGCCCCTGGCTGAGCACATTAACTGGCGCACTGGATGATTCAAGCGTAAACCAAGCGTGGTCTTGGGCGCGGGTTGGCGCGGTCACACTTGCAAGAATCAGCGCGGCCGGGACTCGTAGATAGGCGTGCATAGTTTCCTCCTCACTCAAATGAGAATTCAACGTGTTGGGTGCGGCCCGACCGCACCCTTTGATCTGCTCTCTATTGCCGTTAAGATGCGCGTCCGAGAAGCACCCCTACGGAACTCCGTTGAGTTGAATCGGCGTCAGGATCGCGCGTCATGCCCGCTACAGCTGAGTGCCGTCCCCACGCCGATTCCGCCCGATAGTGTACTTCGAGATGCGCCTGTTGGCCAGCAATTCCGCCGCCCGTTAAATCTATCCCGGCGGCATCGTAGTTCAACGGCCTCGCTGCAAAGCGCGAAGGTAGCGACGGATGGGTCCTTTGCTCCGAAGCAAGCTTCGTTTACTCCGGAGGAAGGTTCCTTTGCTCCGGACGAAGGATCATTTGCTCGAAAGAAAGGTTCCTTTGCTCCGGAGGAAGGATCATTTGCTCGAAAGAAAGGTTCCTTTGCTCCGGAGGAAGGTTCGTTTGCTGCGGCGGAAGGTTTCTTTGCTCCGAAGGAAGGTTCCTTTGGAGCGCCGCGCAGTTCAAAAATCGCAGTTTTCGGTTATTGGTGAGTCGCTCCAGCCTCAAATCAGCCCGCGCACGCGTGCTTTATTCGGCCCGTGGCCCCGGCAAGGCTGATACCGCGGTTCTGGTGATCGGACGCGCCGCGCGGGTCAACGTCGGGGCACCCCGCCGGGCTCGACGACGCGATCAAACGGGGTTGGGCAGATTCGCCGGGCCGGTGCCTTTTAGCCGTCAAACAGTCCCGACTCGCCGTCGCCGCGGGCCGCGCTGCTTTCGACGGGCGCCCGCACGGGCGGCGTGAGACCGAGGTGTTCGTAGGCCTTGACGGTCGCACAGCGGCCCTGCCGGGTGCGGATGAGCAGGCGGCGCTGGAGGAGGAAGGGTTCGACCATGTCTTCCAGCGTGTCGCGCGACTGGCCCATGGTGGCGGCGAGGGCCTCAATGCCGGCGGGGCCGCCGCTGTAGGTGTCGATGAGTGTCGAGAGGAAGGCACGATCAAGCCGGTCGAGGCCGGCGGCGTCGATCTCCTCGATGGCGAGGGCCTGCTCGACGACGGCGGGATCGATGCGGCCGTTGGCACGCACCTGGGCATAATCGCGGATGCGCTTGAGCAAGCGGTTGGCCACGCGCGGCGTGCCGCGCGAACGCTCGGCGATGGTGTGCAGGGCGCCGTCGGCAATCGGCACATCCAGCCGGGCGGCGGAACGCTGGAGAATCTCCATCAGATCGGCGGGCTCGTAGAAGTCGAGATGATAGCGCAGGCCGAATCGGTCGCGCATCGCCGCCGACATCATGCCGGCGCGCGTGGTCGCGCCGATGAGGGTGAAGCGCTTGAGGCGAAAGTTGACGGTGCGACCGCCAAGGCCGCCCTCAATGGTGAAGTCGACGCGAAAATCCTCCATGGCTGGGTAGAGGAATTCTTCGACGACTTTCGCGAGGCGGTGGACCTCGTCAATGAAGAGGATGTCGCCCTCCTCCAGGTTGGTGAGCGTGCTCATCAACTCGCCCTGCTTGACGATGGCCGGGCCGCTGGTGACGCGGATGCGATCGGCGACGCCCATCTCGGCGGCGACGACGTGGGCGAGGGTGGTCTTGCCGAGGCCGGGCGGGCCATCGAGGAGGATGTGCTCGAGCGGTTCGCGACGACGGCGGGCGGCGTCGAGGGCGATGCGCAGTTGCTCGATGACGGCGCGCTGGCCGACCCATTCACCCAGCGTGCGCGGGCGGAGGGCCCAGTTGGCCTGTTCGTCCACGGGGGAGGCGGAGTCGGTGGTGATGACGCGTTCGCGGGGCATAAGGGTCAATGCAGAATGCTAAGAGCAAAATGCGAAATGCATTCGGAATTCATCCTTGCCGCGAGCCTGGAACCTGTGCGCAGCGTCGACTCAACTCCGCTCAGGCGTCCGGGATGACGTTCAATGCGCGGCCGTCCGTAGTTCGGTAGATCAGAAAATCGCGACGATCGAGCGTAAATACGGTGTCGAATCCATCACGATCTGCCAGATACATCAACATCGCATCCGCCAAGTCGGCTCGCGCAGAGTGATATCGAGTAATGAACCGCGATAAATCAACGCACGCTTCGCGCCCGACCTGTGCAACTTGGAACGTGCCACTATCAACCATATCGAAGACGCCAAGCACCGAACGCCTGGATGTCCGCAGGCGCCACACCGCCTCAGTCAGAACGGGCCAGCAGGTTATTGGCGGCCTCAGCAACCGCGCGAATAGATCATTGCATATGTCGTGGTTCGCATCTGACTTATCAAATGACGCAACTATGGGCCCGGTATCCAACAGGACGGGTTCAGTCACGCCCAAATCCTTCCATGTACTTCCGATTGGTGCTCAAATCGCCCGGCGATTCCGCATCATAACAACCGATCACACCAAGTTTTTTCATCCGATCGAAGATCGTCTCTTCTTCTTCGATCTGCGAGAGTTCGTCATTCGCGTGGCGAGCTTCGAATTCGTTAAACGCCTGCCGTACGATATCTTGCGGCGAGCTGTCGCGTCGGCGCGCCAACGCTTCGATCCGTTGCCTCAGCGTATCGTCAATGGGAATCCCGCCGTTGTCTGGATTTCCTGCATGCATGACTCACCATGTCCTTCCTCTCATTATATCGCGACATCCACCACTCCGGTAATGCGCCGCTTGCGTTCAGGACATTCATGCTCCTGCCTTCACCTTGTACGCCGCTTTCACCCAGGCCTCCGGACCAGTGAGGGATTCGTTTTGTTCTGCGGCTCGCGCGATCCAGCGGTGGGCGTCGGCGCGGTGGTCGCCCCATGCGACGATGATCTCGATGGCGTCGCGCTGGTCGCGCGTAAAGGCGTCGTCGCTGGCGGCCGCCTGCGCGGGCGGCGCGCCGATCGCGAATTCCGCCAATTTGCCCTTCAATTCGGCGACGATCTGCTCGGCCATGCGGCGCCCGATGCCGGGGAGCTTTGTCAGACCGGCGATGTCGGCGCTCTCGATCATGGCGGCGAGCCGCGCGGCCGGCACGGCGAGGGCGCGGAGCCCCTTTTTCACGCCCATGCCCTTGACGGTGAGGAACGTGCGGAAGAAGGCGCGGTCTTCGGCCGTCAGGAAGCCGATCATGCGCGGCGTGAGATTGCCACCGGCGGCATTGCCCTCGAGGTATTCCTGCGTATGCAGCGTGATGTCGTGGCCGCGCAGGCGCAAGAGAGGCTCCAGGGCGCAGGCGGGAAGCAGGATTTCGTAGGAGAGGCCGTCGCGATCGAGGATGGCCGACTCCTCCGTGAGTTCGCCGAGTTGTCCGCGAATTCGGACGATCATGATGTCGCTTGGCCGGCATCGTGCCGCGAGACACAGTTCACCGGTTGGAAACCGGTGCCACAGCTACCCGTGCCACAGGGTTTAACGCGGCGCACAGGGCGATGGCGAGCGCGTCGGCCACGTCGGCCGGCTCCGGGCGCTTCGAGAGCCCCAGCGTCGCGACGATCGCCCGCTGCATCTGAATCTTGCTCGCGTGGCCGTTGCCGGTCAATGCCTTCTTGATTCGCGTGGCGGGCAGATTGACGACGTCGATATTTCTGCGGGCGCCGGCGAGCAGCACCACACCGCGGGCGTGACCCATGAGGATTGCCGTGCGCGGATGCTTGTAGTGGGCGTACAGCTCCTCCACGGCGATGAGGGCGGGAGAAAACTCGGCGAGGATTTCGTCGAGCCCTGCGTGGATTTCGGCGAGGCGATCGGCCAGCGACGTCTTGTTCGAGGTGCGCAGCAGGCCGGCGTCGAGCACACGCGGGCCGGGCAGCTCTATCACGGCGTATCCGGTGCGATCGAGGCCGGGATCGATGCCGAGGATTCGGGAGGCCGGACTCGGCCGCGCTTCAGCCGGGGCGGCGTCCATCCCGCGATGGAGCGCCGCGAGAACCGTGCCGTCGACGGCGGCGACGGGGCTGAATTGCGGTCTTACTCGATGCGCCACCTGGTGCCATCCTTGCGATCTTCCAGGGTGATGCCGAGGGCGGCCAGCCCGGCGCGTATGTGGTCGCCGATCTGGTACTGCTTCGCCTCGCGGGCGAGGCGGCGGACCTCGATGAGCAGCTCGACGAGCTGCGGCGTCTTCGAATCTCCCGACAGCGACTTGGCCTGCGGCTTCTCCAAAAAGAGCCCGAGCAGGTTGCCAAGTGCCACCAGTGTGCCACTGGCCGCCTGTACGACGGTTCGCACGTGGTCATTGGCGTGCGTTTCGAGCCGGGTTTCGTCGATGAGGCGGTTGATCTGCCCGGCCAAATCGAACAGGACACCGATTGCGCCGGCGGTGTTGAAGTCGTCGTCCATGGCTTCGAGGAAGCGGACGCGGGCGTTCATCACGGCATCCAGGAAGGCCTTGACCTGCGGGCCGCCATCGATGTGTCGCGCCTGCTCGATCTGCATCGTGACCTGATAGGGATCGTGGCCAATGGCCGCTTCGAGCCGCTCAAAGAGGCGATAGAACGTGGTCAGCCCGGTGCGGGCGGCGGCGAGCGCCTCTTCGGAAAAATCGATCGGCGAACGATAGTGCGACTGGATGATCAGGAAGCGCAACTGCTCCGGCGGGTGATTCTCCAGCAGATTGGAGAGCTGGAGCGACGACATGACCTTTTCGAATTCGGGATCGGATTTGGAGATTTTCTTGGTGTTGAAGCGGGTGAGGCCGTGGTGCAGCCAATACCTGGCAAAGGGCTTTTCATTCGCAGTTTCGGACTGGGCGATCTCGTTCTCATGGTGCGGGAATTTGAGATCGAGCCCTCCGCCGTGGATATCGAACGTCTCGCCGAGATACTGCATGGCCATGGCCGAGCATTCGATGTGCCAGCCGGGGCGGCCCTGGCCCCAGGGCGATTCGTACTTTACGTCGGCCGGCTCCTCGGGCTTGGCGGCCTTCCACAGGGCAAAGTCCCCGGGGTTGCGCGTTTGCGATTTGACCAAGCCGTCGCGCGTACCGGCCTGCTGCTCTTCGGCCTTGCGGCGGGTGAGCTTGCCGTAGTCCTCATCCTTGCTGATGTCAAAATAGACGTTGCCGTCGACGACGTAGGCGGCATCTCTGTCGATGAGCAGTTGGATGACCGCGACAATCTCCTTGATGCTCTGGCTGGCACGCGGCATGTGGTCGATCGACCTGACGCCCAGCGCCCCCATTGCCTCGACATACTTCTGCTCAAAATGCCGGGCCAGATCGGTGACGGCCTGGCCGGACGAAGCTGCGGCATCAATGAGCTTGTCGTCCACGTCGGTCACGTTGACGACCCACGTCACGGCGTAGCCCTTGAACGTGAGATAGCGCTTGATGACGTCGAAGATAATGGGGCCGACGGCGTGGCCGATGTGGGCGGGCTTGTAAACGGTGGGACCGCACAGGTAGATGCCGACCTTGCCGGGCTGGATGGATTCGAAGAGTTCTTTTTCGCCGGAGAGGGTGTTGAATACGCGGAGAGTCATACAAGAAAAGTCGAAAGTCGAAACGTCAAAAATCGAAACAAAGACGCCGGGACATCGAAACGCCAAAAGCCATACCCGAGGACTCGGCCGCCCTACGGCGAATTACTGGTGCTTGTCAGGCCGACGATTGCGGTGCAGGCCACGGCTTCGCCGCGGCCGACGGCATCGACGCCCTCGCCGGTCTTGGCCTTGACGGAGACCGCGGCGGGCGCGACGCAAAGCAGGCCTGCCAGCGCATCGCGCATCGCCGCCTTATGCGGCACCAGCTTCGGGCGTTCGAGCTGGATGACCACGTCGGCATTGGCGACAGCATACTCCAAAGATCGGATTTCATCGACGACCTGGGCCAGCAGGGTTCGGCTGTCGGCATCCCTGTAGCGCGGGTCGGTGTCGGGGAAGTGTTCGCCGATGTCCGGCAGGCCAGCCGCGCCGCAGAGGGCGTCGATCAGGGCATGGATGACGACATCTGCGTCGCTGTGTCCGTCGGCCCGGCGATCGGATGGGACATCGACGCCGCCGAGGCGAATCGAGGCGCCGGGAATCAGCCGGTGGAGGTCGGTGCCGAGGCCGACGCGGTGAATGGGAGGATGGGCCATATAGGTCATCGACTCGGATTCAGAATCCGACAGGCAAATGCCATCATGCACGCGCGTGACGCACGCCCCAAGTGTCACAGCCCGTCACAGCCCGTCACAGGTCGAAGTCACGACGCGAGGCGCGATTGAGTCGGGCTAATTCCGGCGGGTGACGCATCTACTATAAGAATAGCTCACTGTTCCCCGCGACGGGACTGACTGGAGGTAAGCCTATGCGATGTGCCATTGGCCCGTAAACACCTCTTCCGCGGGGCCGGTTTTGAAGACGGAGGCGGCGTCTTCCGGCCATTCGATTTTCAGGTCGCCACCGGGCAGGTGCAGGAGCGAGGCGCGATCGAGCCGGCCTTCGAGTACGCCGGCGACATGGACGGCGCAGGCGCCGGTGCCGCAGGCCTGGGTCATGCCGCTGCCGCGCTCCCAGGTGCGCATGGTCGCCTCGCCGCGCGAGTGAACCTGGGCGATGTGGAAGTTGACGCGGTTGGGGAAGGGCGGGTGATGCTCGACGAGCGGGCCGATGCGGGCGAGATCAAACGCCTTCACGTCGTCCACGAATGCGACGGCGTGCGGGTTGCCCATGCTGACGGCGGTGATTGTCAGGGCGAGGCCGCCGATGTCCATGGGGGCGGCGATGCAGCGGCCGGCGTCGTGCTTCATGGGGATCTGTGCGGGCGAGAGGATGGGCGGGCCCATGTCGACGCGGACCTGCTCCACTATACCGCTCGCGTCCGCATACGCGACCAGGTGAAGCACGCCGCGATCGGTTTCGACGCGAAGTGTGCTTGCGGTGTGAGCAACCCCCCCCGGCCCCCCCTTGGTAAGGGGGGGAGTAAGGAGGCGCCGTTTTTCTGGTGAGAGAATGTGCTCGATAGCGTACTTGGCGACGCAACGGATGCCGTTGCCGCACATCTCGCCGCGCGAGCCGTCGGCGTTGTACATCTCCATGCGCACGTCGGCGTCGACGCCGGGCGAGGGCGGGGCGATGAGGATGAGACCGTCGGAACCGATGCCGCGATGGCGGTCGGCAACGCGGCGGGAGAGTGCCGGGCGATCGATGCCGTCGAGCGACTGTGCGAAGCAGTCGACGTATACGTAGTCGTTGCCGAGGCCGTGCATCTTGGTGAAGCGGATCTGCTTGCTCATTCGGATTGCTCGATCTGATGCTTCTTGAATTCCTCCCAACCAGCCAGGTTCTGATTTGATCGCAGATCGGTGCGAAGGTAAGTCCTGCGATCGAATTTGTCGTAAGCGATAACAAATCGGCGAGGTCCAGATTCGTTTGTTGTTTTCAGGTAATCATACAGCACAAGCGGATGTTCGGTTTCGGTTTCTTCGTCGTACCAGAAACGCGAGAACATTTCTAAGTCGTAAGACGGATAATGACATCTAAGGCTCGAGCCTGATTCTTTCAAAAACTCATTTGCATGAATGATGGCGAGCTGGTAGCGAATCTTTGGGTTGTGGTTGGGGTCATTTAAATGGCACCCTGACGCGATCGGTATACACACGAGTGCGGTTGCTGCCCAAAGCATTCTTCCGCGGGCCCGAGTTCGTTTGATTTGTCGAATCACTATCACGACTCCTGGCTACGCATTTTCAGTCCAAACTCCTTCATCTCATATATCGTAATCCCGTCCACTGTCAAAAAACCGCTTGCGACGACGAGCGGCTCGTCGCCCTCTTCGACGCGGGTGATCACAGCTTCGACCTCGACGCGGCGGTTGGTGGGCAGGATCTGTCCGCGATAGGCCCAGGTGTGTTCCAGCCCGGTGGCGATCGGCTCGAACCGGTGGCTGCCGCCCAATTGCCTGCCCCAACGTCGGATGGCGTAGGCCTTGAGAAGCTGGATGAACGATTCCAGCCCGAGCGAGCCGGGCCAGACCGGGTCCTGGTAGAAGTGGGCCTTGAAAAACCAGGCGTCCGGGTTCACGTTGGCCGAGCCGCGGACGAAGCCGAGGCGGGCGGGGCCGCCGTCGAGCGACAAGGCGTCGATGCGATCGAGCATGAGGAGTGCGCGGGCAGGCAGAGTGAGTGCATGCGGAACGGACGTCGTGCTCACCGTGTCGATCATCGCCGGGCTGCGTCGCTGGTCGTGCGGCGCTCGGGAAGCGGCGCAATCCCGCCGGGATTGTGGCTCAACCCCTTCGGGGTTGAGAGGAGCGTGGGCGTCGTTGACCCAGGGTAGACCGCTTTGCGGCCAACCCTGGGCTGGAGGTTGCAACGCCGTTGGCTTGGGAAGACCATCACAATCTGGAATCTCGCCTGGTTCAAACGGCGCGAGCTTTTCAATCTCGTATGCATCCGCCCGCGACAGCTCCTCCGCCGCCGGTATGTACCTCCGCCCTGCCGCGTCGCGGATGCCGAGCTGCTGGGCGAGGGCCTGCTTCGAGAAGAAGCCGAAGGTGGTCACGCCCTCGTAGACGGTACGGCCGGCGAGCAACAGGCGCATGTCGTAATCCTGGATAATCATGCCGCCGGCTTCGGCGGCCTTGGTCATGCGCACGCGGGCGGTCAGGGTGCGGCTGTCGGGCCAGATTTCCTCGTGCAGGATGGCGCGACCGCCGAGATTCCGGAATGACAGATCGCTGTCACTGAGCAAAGCGGAACCGGCGTAGGCGGCCAACCAACCGCAGGGCTGGAGGGCGGCCTCGAGCAGGACGGCGAATGGCATGGACGGCTGGCGATTGGCGGCGAAGTACCAGGCATCGGGCGGGATGTCGTACTCGGTTTCGACCCAGCCATCCGGCTTCATGACAAAGGCCGGCGGCTCGCAGGCGACGACGCGATCGAGGAACTGGAACGGCGGGCCGGGCAGGCGGGCGATGACACGATCGCGATCGAAAATGCGGTATGGCTCGCCGAAGGCCTCGGAGGGATTGCCGTTGGAGAAGGCGAGAATCTGCAGTTTTTGAAAGATCGCGGCGCGACGGGGGAATCTGCCGATCTGGTGATTTGGCGATTTGGCGATTTCTGACGATTCGGCGTTTCGGCGCGTTTGCGTTGTCTCCTGTTCCCTGTTTCCTGTTCCCTGTTCCCCTTCGCTAAATCCCTTAATCCCTGAATCCCTGTGTGCCTTCGCCCGCTCCCACGTGGTCTCGAGCTCTTCGCGCGTGGTGCCGGTCATGCGCAGGGACATGTCGCGCATGGAGACGATGCGGCGGCCGTCGGCGTACATGATGGCGTCGGCAAGGACGTAAGGCTCGGGGCGGTAGCCGATCTCCTTCAGGTCGACTTCGTAGATGACTTTTTTCGTTGACGGGGTGACGGGGCCGCGGCACTTGAGGGCACTGGGAATGCCGGGGATGGGCTGGTAACACACGCGGGCCTGTTCGGCCACCCAGCCCATGCGCAGCAGGAAGAAGCGAAGGGCGTGGACGCAGCACTCGTACATCAGCGTGCCGGGCATGGTCATGTCGTCGACGAAGTGGCAGGTGAGGAACCAGTCGTCGGGGTGGATGTCGGCCTCGGCGCGGATCGTGCCCAGGCCGAAGCGGCCGCCGGTCGGGTTCAACTCAAGCACGCGGTCGAAGAGGGTCATGCGGCCCTCAGGTAGGCGGACGGGGTCCCGCAATGGCAGGCCGTCAAAACCGGGGCCGAAGCAGGCGGCGAGATCGCCGCGGCGGAGGGCACCGACGTGGTCGTCGGTGTAGGACTCGATCTGGTGGAATGGAGGTGCGCCGGCGACGGGGGCGCCCGGCATGCCGGTGCTGCGCTTCGGCTTGACGAGGGCGAGTTCTTCGGCGGTGAGAATGAGGCCGCCGGAGTTGGCTATTTCGGCGTCGGTGAAGAAGCCGGCGCAGCCGTTTCGCATGGTGAGCATCGGCCTGCCATCGATGGTGCCGTCGTACTCGAAAAAGAACAGGTAAGTGTCACCCTGGCGCACGAAGCGGTTGATGCGAATGTCGTAGTGGATGGTCTCGCCGGGGCGCGGCAATTCGCGATGGAAGGTGACGGTGGCATCGAGCAGGCGATAGGCCCGCGTGCCCTTAACCGCGAGGTCGATGCCGAGATAGCTGGAGAGGAACAGATCGGCCTGACCCGCCTCGACGGTAACGCAGACCGGCGCGCGACCGCCATCCAGATACCAGGCGTCTTCGTGCACATCATGTTCGGTGACGATGCGGCCGGAGGAGAGCGATGCGACCTGGCCGTCGATGGACAGGATGCGGTCGACCAGCATGAGGGGCTCGGCCGGGAGCCGCACGCGGACGGGGTAGGCGTCAACCTCCGCGAAGCGCGGGCCGAGGACGTTGGCGATGCGACCAACGGCGAATTCGAGGCACTGGCGGCGATCGAACAATGGCGTTGGCGGCTCGGCAGTCGGGTGCGGAACGTCTGGTCGCGAGGGGCTTGGCGGCGCGTCGGCCGTTTCACCTGGCATGGTCGCGGAGGACGATGACCGCGTCTCCATGCGTCGGCGCGGTTCGCTCCTGCCGGAATCTCTCCAGACGCCGGCGAGCAGATCGGCGTGGCGGGCCATGAATCGCCGCGTATCCGCGAGGGCGGCCTTGCTGAAGGCGAGGAAAGCCCGGTGGGCAGCGCCCGATGCAGCGCCGATCTGCGCGACGCGTTCGATCAATTGTTCGCGCGGCGTCGCAGCGGCTGGGAGGCAAATCTGATCCGTCGTTGCGGCATGCGGCGCCGGGGTGGTGATGAGAGAATCGTCGCGATCCGCGATGGCGGCTGATGCAATCGAGAATGCACTGCCGGCCGAAGTCTCAAAGTCGATGGATGCTTCCGCGTCGGGTTCGAGCGTGTCGAGCGGCTGCGCCAATTCGGGCCATGGCGCCGCGGGTGCCGGGCGGCCGACCGGCACTTCTATTACGCGAGCGTCGGTGGAGGCGAGATCGGCGTGGTCGGTCGAAGCGACGCGCATGCGCGGGAACACAGTCTGCCAATCGATTTCGACGCGATGCGCCGCCAGGGCCGCCAGCAGGCGCAACATGCTGACGTAGCAGGTCTCGCCCCTCGCATCGGCCGATGCCGCGAGGCATGGCCGGTCGCAAAGGATGCGCCGGATCATGCGCGTGCAAGTGGCCTGTGGACCTGTCTCGACGAAGAGGCGCACGCCATCGGCATAGGCGCTTTCAATCAGACGCACAAAGTCAAAACCGTGGAGAGCCTGACCGGTGATGCTCTCGGCGGCGCTCTCGCGGGTCACGTGATACTCGCCGCCGAAGTGGGCGCTGTAGACGCGCACGCCCGACGGGGAACGCGCGTCGTCGAAGATGTGCAGTTCGCGGTAGGCCCGCTCAACGGGGAAGGCGGCATCAAAGTGCACGGTCGGCACGCCCTCTACCGAGATCGGGCGGCAGCGCAGTCGCTTCGCCAGGGCGGCCAGATCGTGCGGGAGGCCGCCGACGACACATTCTTCCGGGGCGTTGACGATCATGAGGCGGGCATGGGGCAGGCCGCTGAGTGCCTCCCGGACTTCGATCGCCGGACGGGCGACGACGACGGCGCGCCAGGAAGCGGCCTGTTCGGGTGACAGACCCCAGGCACGACGCAGGGCATTCCGCTCACCGGCCAGATCGCTGACGAAGAGCGTGGAGGCCATCATGCGGCGGAACATCTCGTCGGCATCGGGCCAGGCGCGGGTTGCAAACAGGGAGGCCGACTCGCCGAGGCTGTAACCCAGTACGGCACGCGGCCGAATGCCGAAGCTGCAAAGCAGGTCGTGAACGGCGACGCAGTGACTGACCTGGCCGAAGATGGTGCGGCGCATGTCTGAGCCGAGCGCCGCGGCGGCGTCCTCGCGCCATTCACCGCGCCAGTCGAGGCGCCATGGGGCGAAGCGGGCGGCCATGTGATGGGCGGCAAGGTTGTTGACTTCGCGCTCGCGGGCGGCGTGTACGTGGGGCCACCAGACGCCGAGTTCGCGCGTCATGCCCACGTAATGATTGCCGGAGCCGGGAAAGACGAAGGCCAGTTCGCCGGTTGGACCCAGGGGGCGGGGTGCGTACCAGGCGCCATGTCGACCGTCGAGCGGCTCGGCAGGCAACGCCTGTATGGCGCGGAGCGCGTGTTCGAGGGCGGCGCGCAGGTCGTCGCGCCCTGCGGCGACGATGGCGACGGCGAGACCGAGGGGCGATTCGCGGCGCAGGCCGCGCAGGCACCGGTGCGAGAACTCCTCGATGGTAGCGGTCCAGCCGGCCAGGGCGTCGAGTTGCTGACGCAGGGCATTGCAGAGGGCGCCGGCGTCGCCACCCTCGACGCTGAGGATGACGGCGGGTTGGCGGACGAGGGGCGATTCAACTGTTTGCGCCGGCTGGGTTGCGGATTCTTCGAGCACGATGTGGGCGCACTGACCTTCGATGGTCATGGCGGCGGCCACGGCCGTGCGAGGACCGGTGGATTGATCGTGCATCCAGTACTGCGCGGCGATGGGGATGTGCAGCCGATCAGCGCATGGCGTCGCCCTTTCGCCGGCGTATTCATAGCCGGGCACCGGCGGCAACACGCGATGGTGCAGGGAGAGCGCGGCGTGGACGACTGATGCCAGGCCGGCGGCAGCGCCGGCGTGGCC
This sequence comes from uncultured Planctomycetaceae bacterium, assembly GCA_964408455.1. Lineage (GTDB taxonomy): Bacteria > Planctomycetota > Phycisphaerae > UBA1845 > UTPLA1 > CAYOZN01. The sequence continues at coordinate 53,346 of CAYOZN010000012.1, read as the reverse complement.
GATGATGGACTTGGCGGAGGCGAGGGCGACCGGTCGATCAGTCTCCGGCAGCACGTCGGCGAGTGCCGCCAATTCGACACCATCGTCGGCTGGATCGCTGGCGGCGTGGGCCGAGACCATGCCGATCGCCGCAGGGGTTCGGCGGGCATCCTCAAGCGCGCGGGTCAACGATTCTCGATACGCCTGAGGGCGGTCGGTGCCGGCGGCGCCGACGCCGCGGATGATGGCGTAGACGCGATCGCCGTCGCGCCGGGCGTCGGAGAGGCGCTTCAACACCAGGCAGCAGGCGCCTTCGCCGGGAAGCGTGCCGCTGGCAGACGCGTCGAACGGGCGCGGAAAGCCGTCCGCCGACAGCGGTCGCAGCGCATCGCGCGACACGGCGCCGCGAACGTCGCCGGCCATGTCCACTGCGCCGGTCAGCATCATGTCAGTCTCGCCGGCCTGGAGGGAACGAGCGGCGATTTCGAGAGCGCGCATGCCGGACGCTTCGCCGGCCGAGACTCCGAAGCAAGGGCCACCGAGGCTGCACTCGCGCGCGACGCGGCTGGCAACGATGCCGCCCAGGGCCCCCACTGTCGCGGCCGAGGTCAGTGCCGGATTGGCGGCATCCTTGAGGGCGGCGAGCCACGCGTCACGCATGTCCGCGGGCAAATCCAGACCGCAGGCGGCCAGCCAGCGAGGGGCATGTTCCTCGAGCCACCAGCGGATGTGAAAGTTAGTCGTGTCCAGATCGAGGGAGATTCCGATGGTGACGCCGGCCCGCGGTCGGCGTTCGTGCAGCGGCAGGCCGGCATCCGCAAGCGCATCGGCCACGGCGAGCAGCATGACGAGCTGCTGCGGAAGCACCTCGGGCAATTCGCTGGGGGGCAGCCGGAATCGACCCACCGGAATTGAGAGTCGCTCCAGCCACGCGCCGAATCCGCCGCGCGCGGCAAGGGAGTTTTCGGCAACGGCGTCGGCGCCGCGCCAGCGATCGTGGGGGCGCTCGCGACAGATCGGCTCGCCGCGAAAGATGTGATCGCGAAATTCGGCGAGCGATGTAAGGCTGCCAAAGCGTGCGGACATGCCGACGATGGCGATGGGGACCGGGTCAGCGATATCCGCTGCGGGCGAAGCGAACTGTTGAGCCGGCGCGGCGGGGCCGGACGGCACTTCCACGCGGCGGCCTTCTGCCGGCACCGATCCGCTGCTGACGGTGGATGATGCCGAGGCATGCCATTGTTCGACCAGCAGATGGGCATTGATTCCGCCGAAGCCGAAGGCGCTGACGGCGGCGCGTCGCGGGGTGTGGGCATGGCGGCGCAACCAGGGCGCCGTGCAGGTCTGCACGCGGAAGGGACCGGCCTCGAGTTTCATCTGCGGATTGGGCCGGCTGAAGTTGGCGGTCGGGGGCAGCGACTCGTGCCGCATCGCCAGCAGCACCTTGATCAAACCCGCGGCGCCGGCGCCGGTCAATAGGTGGCCGATCATCGATTTGACGGAGCCGATGGGGCAGCGGCCGGGTTCGGCGGCGATCCCGTCCCACAATGCGCGGAGACTCGCGATTTCGACGGCGTCGCCCGTCGGGGTGCCGGTACCGTGACACTCGATCAGGTCGACGTCATCGGGGCGCCAGCCGGCCTGGTCGAAGGCAAGGCGCATGGCGCGGAGCTGGCCCTCGCTGTCGGGGGCGAGCAGGCTGCCGCCGATGTCGTTGGAGAGGCCGATGCCGCGGATGACGGCGTACACTTTGTCGTTTTCACGAACGGCATCGTCGAGCCGCTTGAGCACGAGCAGGCCCGCCCCTTCTCCAACGAGCAGGCCATCGGCGGCGGCATCGAACGGGGCGCAAACGCCGCGGCGGGAGAGCGCGCGAAGCTGCGTGAAGCCCATCTGGGTGTAGAGGCATTCGGGCCGGGAGGCGCCGCCGGTGAGCATCGCGTCGGCGCGGCCGGCGGCAAGCTCGTCGCAGGCCAGCTTGATGGCGTAGAGCGATGACGCGCAAGCGGCATCAAGCGTGTACGCCCCACCGCCCAGGCGCAGCGCGCGGGCAAGAATCGCCGCGGGAAGGCCGACGACACCGGCGTTCAGCGGGTGTGCGCGCCCGACGGCGGCCGATGCGACGGCGGAGGCAATGCGGCTGCGCAGGTGTGGCGGCGCGCTTTGCACCAGGGAGTCCAGAAAAGCGGCACCGAGCAACTCACGCGAAATGGCCGAAGCGCCGTCGGTCGGCAGCGCGATGGCCGCGAGGATGACGCCGACGCGCGAGCGATCGAGCGTCGCGGTCACGGCATCGCGCCACGCGGCGTTACCGGCATGCAACGCCAGGGAATAGAGCGGATCGAGCTGCGCGAGGAGCGCGGGATCCACGTCGCACCCTTCCAGATCGGGCGAAAACGGATCGACGAAAGCGCCGCGCAGGGAAACCACGCGATCGGGCAATGGGCGATCAGCAAGCGCCCGGGCGGGATCGAGCATCCAGCGACCGGGTGGCACGTCCCGGGTCATGTCGCGATTGGCGGCTATATTGTCCCAGAACTGCGCGACGTCGGTTGCGCCGGGGAAGACCCCGCCGATGCCGACGACTGCGATAGGGATTCGGCGATTCAAGGAAGGCTATCCTGCGTGGGCCGCGCGATCGAGGGAATTGTCGCGGAACTTTTCGGCCAGGCCCGCATCGACCGTGCAATCGCAGCCTTCCAGCCGCGCCACCAGCGCGCCGCCAGGCGCCACAAAGATGGCATCGGCCACGACCTGCCTGGGCGCACTCGATCTTATCTGAAGATACAACGTGACGCCGGCGCGCGGCATCGGCGCATACTGGCGAAAGCCGCGGACGGCGGCGGGAAGGCAGGGCGCGCCAAGCGTCTCGACAGACCAGACGATGGCGGCCTGGAATGCCGCATCGATGGCAGCGGGCGACGTGAGCCAGTCACTATGGAGCGGCTCGGACATCCAGTCGGCGGGCACATCGGACGTGCGAACGGCGGCCACCAGGCCGGCCGGGGAGAGCCCCTCGATGGCGGAGAGCACGCGGAGATGCGGTCCGTGAAACAGGACCTCGGCGGCATACGCGCCTTCGGCGCCGGGCGGGTATGGCCGCGCGGCCAGGCCGGTGGGCAGATCCAGCGGAGGCGGCGGTGCGGTGCGCGAGGTGAGAACGACGGTGGCGCGGGCGTGCAAGGTTTCGGCGCCGGCGGGATCGACACTGCGCAGCTCGGTCTCGACATCAAACACGTCGCCGCTGCGGCGCGGGGCGGCGGTGTACAACCGAAGGCGCGGAGCGTCGCCGGCGATGACGACGCCGCGAAGGACCCTGAAATCGTCGGCGCCCTGGACGCGAAGGCCGGGCAAGGCGTGCACGGCGGCGTGGGAGAGCCATTCGATCATGATCGCGGCGGGCAGGACGGCATGACCGCCGACGACGTGGGAATACAGGAAGGGGTGTGAGGCCGGATCGAGGACGCGTTCGAACGCCAAGTTCAGCGCAAATCGGGCAGCAGCGGGCGCGGGAGGCTCCGCTTGAAGCAGTGGCACACTGGAGGGCGCGGGTTCGGGATGCACTGCTTGAAGCAGTGGCACACTGGAGGGCGCGGGTTCGGGATGCACTGCTTGAAGCAGTGGCACACTGGAAGGCGCAACTCGCTGGCGGCGCGTCGGAGACATGCGGGCCAACTCGAAGGCACTGCCGAGGACGACTTCCACGCCGGGATCGGAGGCGTCGCTGATTTCGTCCGCGACCGCCGCGCCGCCGGCGGCGAGCGGGATGAGCTCGATGCCCTGGCGACGGAATTCTTCGCGCAGGGCGGGATGAACCATGCCGCCATCCCACGGCCCCCAGTTCAGCGACACCGCGCGGCAGGCGGGCAGGGCGCGGGCGAGGTGCTGGGCGGCCTTGTTGAGCACCTCGTTGGCCATGGAATAATCGATCTGGCCCAGGTTGCCGCAGCGGCCGCTGACCGATGAAAACAGGATGAGATGCCGCAATTCTGACACATCAATGGCGGAGAGCAGCGAGCGCAGGCCGGTTACCTTGGTGAAAAAGACCGCATCGAACTGTTCCTGCGATTTGTTCACGATGCGGCGATCTTCGATGGCGCCGGCGCCGTGGATCAGCCCGCGGACGGGGCCCAGCGAGCGCGTGATCTCGTCGACGGCGCGCTTTACGCCGGCGGCATCGCACACATCGACGCTCATATATACGACCCGTGCTCCGGCATCCTCGATGCGCCGCAGATTGCGCCGGATCTCGCGAAGACCCATGTAGCGGGCGAACGCACGCTTCAGCTCCTGCGGGCTCGGCTTCTGCCCGGCAGGGAATTCGTATTGCCTGATGGCCTGCTTGATCGCGGACTCTTCTGTCAGACCGGCGAGCCAGCCGGGCTCATCCACCAGCTCGGTGCGACCCAACAGGGCGAGCGTGGCGCGATAACGCCGGGCAAGGGCGATCGCCGCCTCCGCCGTGACGCCGCGAGCGCCGCCACTGATGAGGATGACATTGCCGGGTGAGATGGCGGGCTGACCGGCGATCACCTGTGCGGGGACCAGCTCCAGACCGCGGCGGGCGCCGGGCGACAGGCCCACTTCGATCGGAGCTTCGCGGCACAGTTCATCGACAATGGCGGCCGCGGCGGCGGCCGAATCGGACCAGTCACGTGCCACGTCGAGGGCACGACAGACCACGCCCTCCCATTCGCGGGCGGCGGTCTTGGGCAGACCGGCCAGTGCGCCCAGCGCCGCATCGAACGCGCCGCCACCACCGAGACCGAATGCGCCGTCCATTCGTGAGACAGTCGCGACGAGGGCACCGCCAGATGATGCGGCGCGTTGCAGCGATTCGGCGAGGGCCTTGAGCAGCGCGAACGAGGCAGCGGCGAGCTGTTCGGCCTCGCGGCTCCAGAGAACGCCGGCGTTGACGAGGGGCGGAGCGACGACGATCAGCCCGCCGACTCTGGCATCGGCAGCCGGTCTGACGTCAATCGGTACAACCCTGGCTGGCATTCCGGTGGCGGTAAGGCGCTCTGCAATTGCGGCGGAGAGATGGCCGCCGTCATCGGTGATCCAGACTTCGTGGTTTTCGGCAATATCAAGGCCGAGCGGGTGCGCCAACTCCAGGTCGCGAACGACAAGAACGCGGCGGTGGAGGTCGCCCCTGGCTGCGGACTCGCTTTCGGCGGGTTGGCGTTGATCGACGTCGACCGGCTTCGATGGTGAGTGCGGATCGGCAGACTCGGGCTGCGTCGCCACTTTGGCCGCTTCGGAAAGACCGAGATGATCGACGATCTGGCCGAGGGTGCGAAGCGTGCCCATCTGTTCGGGTGTGACCTGCGGCAGCGTCGGGATGCGCGATTCGACGGCGGCCAGAATTTCGACGCGCTTGATGGAGTCGATACCAAGATCGGCCTCGAGGTCCATGGCCAGGTCGAGCATGTCCTGCGGATAGCCGGTGAGTTCGGACACGACGGCGAGCAGCGTGCCGGCGACGGGTTGTTCGACGGCGGTGGGCGCGGCGGTCGGCGATACCGCGTGCGCGGTTTGTGTGGCTGGCGAATTCGAAGAGGACGATGCGGGCGCCGGGCTGGGAAGGCGCGGCGATTCGCGGACATCCTCGCCGATGAAATTGACGATCTGTCGAAGTGTGCGGATGGCGCCCATCTGCTCGGGCTTGACGCCGCCGAATCCCGGCAGTTTTTCTTCGAGGGCGGCGACGATTTCGACACGCTTGATGGAATCGACGCCCAGGTCGGCCTCAAGGTCCATTTCGAGCTGGATCATGTCCGGCGGATAGCCGGTCTTCTCGCAGACGACGTCGATGACGGTGCCCTCGATGCCGGCGGAACCGGCCGGCGACGCAGGCGCCGCGACGACCGGCGAAGAGGCAGGGACTTGTTCCGCAAGGGGGCGCGGCGCGGGCGGTTCAGGGGCGGCTGGCGGTGCCGGAGTGATGACACGCACCGAGGGCTCGGGCTCGGCCTTGGGCCGCGCGGGTGCAGGCGCGACGGGCGCGGGAGCGAGGCGTGCAATACTCTGTGTGGCGGGAGACGAAGGCGCCGCCGCGCGGACGACCTCTGCAATCGGCGCGACGGCCGGCTGCGAAACCGCAGCAGGCGCGGTGTTCGCGAGCAGGTGCTGCTGATCTTCCAGCAGCTGGACGAGCGTGCGGTGGGCGGACTCCTGCCCTTCCAGAAACAGCCTATGCGCCTCGGATGTCTCGCGCTGTAACTGTTGCATGGCGGCGAGGCCCTGCTGGAATAGTCGCATCGCCTGCTGCATGGCAGCCGATGGCAATGCGTCCTGGTTCGCGTCGCGCACTGCGGGTGCGACCGGATTTTCGACGGGCGCGGGGCCCTGGGCGGGCGAGTGTGACCGGGGCGTGAGTGGCTGGCTCATCTCGGGACCTGACATTGGGGAAGCGTTTGGTCCAGTCTCATCGCTTACGGCACAGGCCGACGGCGCTTCGGTCGCCGACTGTGCCGTTGTCAGTTGGTGACAGGTTGTTGTCGCCGCAACGGGGTCGACCGCCACCGGCGATGAATCGGTCGCGGCGATCGGGGGCGCTGCGGCAGTGGCATGCGTTGGCCGTGCCGTCGTTGTGGCAGCCGCCGATGATCTGGACGAATTGCGATAATTTGCACCGCACAGGGGCACCACCATCTTCGGCCGCCGCGGCTCGGGGGCGTCGAATTCCCAGCGGGTGAGATCAACGGCGTGACCCCTTGCCGCCAGCCGTGCCAGCACGAATGCCAGGTTCTTCAGGCCGGATCGCTGGCCGGTCGAGGCATCCAGCGACCATACCGCGTGCGGCAGAGCGCCGAGCGTATCGTCGATGAGGCCCGTCAGCACCGCCCGGGGGCCGACTTCGATGAAGGTGCGGACGCCATCCTCGTACATGGCCCGCACCTCGCCAATCCAGTCCACCGGCCGCACGAGCTGTTCGCCGAGCGTCCGCCGGGCTTCTGCCGAGTCCGTCGAGTATGGGCGGGCGGTGGTGTTGGAATACACCGGGCAGTGGCCGGGGGAGATGCGCACTGCTTCCAGGGCATTGCGGAAGGGCTGCACGGCCGATTCCATGAGGCGGCTGTGAAAGGCGCCGGAGACCTTGAGCGGCACGACGGAAAAACCGCGCGCTTTACACGCGTTCACAGCGCTTGCGACGAATTCTCGCGGGCCGGATATGACCGACTGGATGGGCCCGTTGCGATTGGCGAGGATCAGATCGCCACCAACGTCGCGCACGATGGCTTCGACATCTTCCGCGGCGGCCTTGACGGCAGCCATCGTGCCACGATCGGCGTCACCTTCGCCCATGAGGCGGCCCCGCAGACGAGCGAGCCGGTGCAGCGAGGGAGCGTCGATTCGCCCGGCGGCGCACAGGGCCACCAGTTCGCCAAAGCTGTGACCGGCCACGGCATCCGCACGGACGCCAAAATACGACAGCATGCGGGCAAGACCCAGCTCCACTGCGCCGAGTGCCGGCTGTGCGGCCTCGGTGCGTGTCAGCCGATCGGCATTCCGGCGGCGCAACTCGTCGTCAAACGTGGGCGGCGGATAGATGATGTCGACCAGTCGTGCATCGAGACCGGCGACGTCGTGGTCGGCCTCGGCAAGTGCGTCGGCCAACTGCGGGAAGGTGCAGGCGAGTTCTCCGAGCATACCGGCGTACTGGCTGCCCTGCCCAGGAAAGACCAGGGCGAGCCGTCCGGCCGGCGGGCCGCTTGCGTAGCATGCATGGGGCAATTCCCAGGCGGTGTCCTGCGATTCATGCAGGCGGGACGCCGCGGCGTTCAGGAGCGGGATGGGATCGGCCTGTGCCTCCAGCAGCAGAATGAGCCGGTGGGCATGTTCGACGGAGAAGGCACGCCGCGACTGGGCGGCACGAAAGGCCAGCCAGTCGCCGTCGAGTTCGCCCGCCTCCGCCCGGGAGCGCCATTCGTCCGCCTGCCGGCACAATTCGTTGCGATCATTGGCGGACAAGGCAACGATCTGCACCGAGCCATCCCAGGCCGGCTGCGGCAGCGCGGTTCGCGGTGACTCGAGCACGGCGTGAAAGTTGCTGCCGCCGAATCCGAATGCGCTGACGGCGGCGCGGCGCGGCTGGTTGTCGCGGCCGATCCACGGCCGGGCTTCGGTATTGAGATAGAACGGGGCATCGGCATTGGCGAGCCGCGGATTTGGCTGTTTGACCTTGATCGTCGGCGGCAGTGCGCGATGATGGATCGCCAGCGCTGCTTTCATCATTCCGGCCACGCCGGCAGCGGCCTTGGTGTGGCCGATCTGCGACTTGACCGAGCCGAGGGCACACCAGCCCGGCTCGCGTCGCGCCTCGCCGAAGACTTCGCACAGCGACTCGTACTCCGTCGCATCGCCCACTTTGGTGCCGGTGCCGTGGGCCTCGACCAGTTCCACGGACTCGGGACCGAAGCCGGCGAGGCGATAGGCATTCCGCAATGCGCGGGCCTGTCCGGCGGCGTGGGGCGCGTAGATGCTCTGGGAGCGACCGTCGCTGGAGGTGCCGATGGCGCGAATGACGGCGTAGACACGATCGCCGTCGCGCTCGGCATCGGCAAGCCGCTTGAGCACGATCATGCCGACGCCTTCGCCGAGGACGGTGCCGTCGGCATCGGCGGCAAAGGGCCGGGCATCGCCGGTGGGCGACAGGGCCGGCGTCTTGCTGAAGCACATGTACATGAAGATGTCGTTGAGGGTGTCGGCCCCGCCAGCCACGGAGACGTCGCAGCGCCGCGTTTCGAGTTCCATGACTGCCATGTGTATGGCACTGATGGAGCTGGCGCAGGCGGCGTCGACCACGCAGTTGGTGCCGCGGAGATTCAGGCGGTTGGCGATGCGGCCTGCGACGACATTGCCCAGCAGGCCGGGGAAGCTATTCTCCTGCCAGGGGACATAGCCGTCGGCGATCTTCTCGACGACATTCTCGGCGGTGGCGGCGTCCACGCCGGCTTCGGCCAGGGCCCGCCGCCAAATGGGGTGCCCCAGGCGGGCGGACAAGGGAAGAACCAGTTCCTGGGTGCCGGTCACGCCGACGATGACGTTGACGCGCTCACGATCGAATTCGCGCTGATCGCCGTAGCCGGCATCCTCGAGGGCGGCCTTGGCGGCGACGAGGCCGAGGAGTTGCGTTGTGTCCGTTGCTTCCAGAATGGCGGGCGGGATGCCGAACTCGGTCGGATCGAAGGCGACCGGGGACAGGAAGCCGCCGCGCGAGCAGTAGGTCATGTCCGGGGCTTTGGGATCGGGATCGAAATAATCCTCGGCCCGCCAGTGGGTTGGCGGCACGTCGGTGATCCCGTCGGCGCCGGTTCGCAGGAGTCGCCAGAACTCCCGCAGGTTGCGGGCCTTGGGGAAGATGCAGCCCATGCCGATGATGGCGATGGGGGCGGCGGTGGATTGAGAGATGGGCGACGACGGAGTTTCGCTCACGCGTGGACCTCAGGGGGAATTCGGGGTGCTTTCGTGCGGTGCCGGTTTGCCGGCGACCGCCGTCCCGGATACGGCGCAAACGCGGCGCCGCGCTGGGGCCGTGGAGACCAACGGGAGGGGAGTATAGGCGAAAGCGGGGGCTGAAAAAACGCGACGGCCGGTCGCGAGTTGGCCGGGCGACACGGGGGTTATTTCTTTTTGGATTTTCGCGGTCTGGGCGGGGCTTGAAGGAGCCTTGACAGGTCGAGGACGAAGCCGGTGAGGAGCGTGGGCTTGTACTTTCCGCGGGGGCCGAGGCGCTTTTCTTCCCAGGCGTCGGCATGGCGGATGAGGATGGTGGCGGCCTTTTTCTGAGGGTCGATGATCCAGTATTCGCGAACACCGGCGGCGAGATAGTCGTCCACTTTGGTTACGTAATCTCGCTGCGATGACGATCGCGAGACGATTTCAATGACAATGTCGGGAATCCAATGATCCCATGGTTGGTCAATACCGGCGGGGTGCGGCCGCAGGTAGATGGACCAATCCGGATGCCGTTCACTTTCCCTGCCCCAAAGTTCAATTTTTGCGGCGACACCACTGGCTTGAAAGTAAATGACATCAGGGTGAATCAACTGGTAGTTGCGAAGCATGAGTTCCAGTTGTTGGCGCAAAAGGCCGTGGGGCATTCCGGGGACGTCCGTCACCTGTATTACTCCCCGTTCGAGCTCGTAGTGGAACCCCGGCGTAGCCTCTGCACGAGTAAAGTCGCGCAACGACATGCGGCGACCCTGGTCATCCGGGCCGATCCTGGCTCTGCGCGTTTCGCCCGGAGACTCCACATAGCGATGATTTGGGATGGCGGCCGCCATTGGTCGAGACCTCTGCCGGAATATAACAAGTTATCCGAGCAACAAAGCCAGCTCATTCCGTGTTTTCGGCCGCACGTGCGAAGCCTGCGGCGGCAGTTCGACGCCCTGGGTACGCAGCCAGTTCGCGCGCGTGAGGACGGCGGCACCGTGCATCAGGTTCAGTGCGATGTCGGCGACGCGGCGGTTCTTTGGCTCGGCGAGGAAGGTGCCAGCGGTCCACTCGTTGAAGGCGCCCATGGCCGGACCGCACCAGATCTGATAGTCCACTTTGCGCGATGGCTCGCCGGCGTTGGCCCAATGGGAAGACTGGCCGAGGTAGGAGCGGAAGACCAGTGCCATCTTGTGCTTTGCGTCGCGTTCGGCGCGCTCGATCTGACTCGGATCGCGCGCTTCAAAGTACGTTCGCGTCTGTGTCCAGGCCTGGTCCAGCGAGGTGCGGAAGAAATCGCGCTCGAGGATGGCCCGCTGTGCAGCGGGCAGTGCCTCGAGGCTGTCATGAGCACGATACAGGTCGTACAACTTGCGGGCGCGGACGCTGAACATGGTGCCCCACTTGAGCACCTGCACCTTGACGCCCATTTCGAACATGTCGGCCGCCGGGGCCATGGCTACGTCGGCCTGACCGGCCTGTGCGAGCATGTCGCGCACGACATCCGATGAACCCGATTCGACGGCGGCCTGGTTGATGGAGCCGTTCATGACGTATGCCGCGCCCATGGCGAATGCGGCGGCGACGGAGGCAGGCGTGGCGATGCCGCCGGCCGCGCCGATGCGCAGCGGCTGGGCGTAGCCGAACTGTGCCTGCATTTCGTCGCGCAGGGCGATCATGCCGGGGATGAGGGCGACGGCCGGGCGATTGTCGGTATGACCCCCGGAGTCGGCCTCGACGGTGAGATCGGCAGCGACGGGGATCTGTCGCGCGAGGCGCGCCTGCTCGTCGGTGATGTGGCGGGCGGCGACGAGTTGATTGAGCATGCCTTCGGGCGGCGGCGCGAGAAATTTGCGCGCCACTTCGGTTCGCGAGACCTTGCCGATGACATGATTGCGGCACACAGGGCGGCCATCGGGGCCGCGCTCGATGCCGCTGACGCGGTACTTGATGAGGGGCAAAGTGAGATCGAGATAGGCCGAGGCGTCGACCAGGCGGACGCCGCGCCGAAGGTACAGGTCGACGACGCCGATTTCCAGTGCAGGTTCGTTGGGGCTGTGGATGAGATTGAAGCCAAACGTGCGTTCGCCGAGCGAATTCTGCAGTCGGTCGATCGCGGTCGCCACGCGGTCGAGCGAGAGCCCGGCCGAGCCGAAGAAGGCGAGGAAGCCTTCACGGGCCATGGCCTCGACGAGCGCTTCGCTCGCGATGCCGTTGGCCATTGCGCCGGCGGCATACGCATACCTGATGTTGAGATCGCGACAGAAGGAGACATCGCCCAGTGCGGACGGCTGGATTGCCGGGGCATACGCCAGCAGCGGGTATGCCTCACCGGCGGCGGCATCGGCACCCAGTACGGCGCGGCCCGCATTTGCCACGGCAAGCCCGCCGGGCGCATGCACGACATAGACCGGCCTGGACGTGCGCGCCAGTGCCTGGACGAAGTCATCGATATCCGTCGCAGGCGACTCTCCATCGGGCATCCACCATCCCAGCGGCTCGGTCGGCAGCGGAGACGAGGAAAGCACGTCTACCTCTATTTCGCCTTCGGGCGTTGCGAGCCTCGCACCAATAGCGCGGCCGTCCACCGGCAGGCGCCGCGCCATGCGCACACCCAGATCGAGCATGACGTTGGCCCCGGCGAAGAGCGTGCCGACGGCAAGCCGGGCCCCCGCCCGCGCGCCGGATACGGCCGACGACAACGCCTGCCGCCCGCCTTCGCCGGCGGCGCTCACCAGGCGCGAGGGTATGCCACCATTGGATTGTTGAACATCGTCGGATGCAGACATGTTGATCTGATTCTCGATTCCCGCCATTACCTGCCGGTCGCGGCGCGGAGTTCAATCTCGCGCTTCAACGTCAATGGAATATTGAACACCGTGTCTTCTTCGACAGTCGTGACAAACTCGATCTCGCCGGCACCGAGCTCCCGCAGGCGGGCGACGACTGACTGAACCACGTGTTCCGGCGAACTTGCCCCGCCCGTCACGCCGATCACCTTCGCTTCGGCCAGCCACTCGGGGCGAATCTCCTCGTGCGAGTCGATCAGAAAACCGGTTACGCCGCGGGACTGGCCGACTTCCACCAGGCGGGCGGCATTGCTCGAATTCTTCGAGCCGACGACCAGCAGGAGATCCATTCCGCGATCGCACATCGCCTTGACCGCATCCTGCCGGTTCTGAGTGGCGTAACAAACGTCGTCGGTGGGCGGCAGGGCGAGATCTGGGAAGCGGCGACGCAGAGCGTCAATGACGATCTTCGTGTCGTCCACCCCCAGCGTGGTCTGCGTAAGCACCATAAGCTTTTCATGCGGCGGCAGCTCGATCGTCGCGGCCTGATGCTCGTTCTCGACCAGCGTGATGTGCTCCGGGGCCTCACCCATGGTGCCGATGACCTCGTCGTGGCCTTGATGCCCCACGAGGATTATGTGATAGCCGGCCTTTACGAATCGGTGCACTTCAAGATGGACCTTTGTCACCAGCGGGCAGGTGGCGTCGATCAGCTTGAGATTTCGCGCCCTGGCCTGCTCGAAGACTGTCGGGGCGACGCCGTGGGCGCTCAGGATGGCGACGGCGCCCGGGGGAACGTCGTCCAGTTCGTCGACAAAGACCGCCCCCCTGCCGCGCAGTTCGCCCACGACATGGCTGTTGTGCACGATTTCGCGGCGCACGAAAACCGGCTCGCCGAAGACCTCCAGGGCCAGTTCGACGATTTTGACGGCGCGATCGACGCCGGCACAAAAGCCGCGCGGATTGGCAAGCAGTATGCGCATTTCACTCCCCGGGCTGTGGCCCGCGAAGCGCGTCGTCACGCCTGCGGACCGGCAACCGGGTAATAATAGCGGAATTCGGCGATTCGGCGCAATAGAGCGCCTGCCGGTTGGACGAACCGGCGGCCGGAAACGATGATGAAGCGGAATGATGCACGTGCTTCGGCAGCAGTGGAGTTTCGGGCGGACACGGATGCGGTGGACAGGCGCAGCCGCTGCGGTCAGCCTGTTTATCGCATTGGCGGCGGATCTGGCGGCCCAATCGCCGCAGCCGGCGGCGCCGGAGGCGGTCCATGCCCTGGAGGCGACGGCGCGTGAACTTGTACTGGATGCGCCGCTCGGCCGGCACGATCTTCGGGTGCTGAATCTGCCGGACGAATTCGTGCGCCGCGTGGCGGATCGACAGATGCGCACGGCCTACCAGGAGCGCAATCACGTCGTTCTGCGCGACACGCCAGCTGCGAACCCTGAAACTGCGCCCGCGCCAAACGACGAGGAACGGGGGGCGGCGCAAGCGAGCCAGCCCGCTGGCGAACGAAGAAGCGTCATGCTGCTTGCCGCCCCGGCCGTCGGACTTGCTGCCGCGGCGGCAGTCATTTTTCTGCGGCGCCGGCGGAGTCGGGCCGCATGAAGCCGTATTCCTTGAATTCATCATCGCGCGGCCGAAAGTGTACAACGGCTGGCCTCCTGTGCTTGCTTGCCGCGCTGGCAGCGGCGCCGGATGCGCTTGCTGATGACGAATCGTCGACATTCAGGCTGGTCATGTCGCCCAATGTTTCGAGCGGGGCTGACGTTCGCCGCTCCCTGATGGAAGCACGCCCCTTCAACCGTGGTTTCGTTGCCCCGCTACGGTCGACCCGCCTTGGCTTGTGCCCGTTCGCCCCGCCTGGCGACGCCGATCCCTCGATTGCGGAGGCGGCGGACCTGGCAGCGCGGCGGCTGGCATTTGACGGGCTGTTTTCCACGTGCGTGCGCGCGCTTGCGATCGTCGCGCGGGACGAAGGCGCGGCGCGAAATAATGCGCCGCACGATCCGTCGATGCGGCTCCGCCAGGCCGGGCTGCCGCTGGATCTGCTGGCCCATTTTCAAGATGCCACGGGCGCGGCAGTGCAGCCGGAAGAATGGACGGCGGCCACCGCAGCGCGCCTGGCGCGCGGCGCGACGATCGAGGAAATCTGCCTGGAGACCGCCGGATACACCTTCGACTTTCGGCAGACGGCGCCTGGATTCGCCGCCGTCATCGAGAGCGGCGAAACGGAGGTGGGCCTGGTGCGACTGCAACTGACGAGGGGCGATTACTGGAGCGTCGCCGGGGCGGGGGAGAACCTCGACATGGCCCGCCAGCTTTTTGGCGCCTTTCCAAAGGCGGCCTTTGTCGCCAGTATCGAGCAGAAACATGTCGATGCCTTACGCACGACACTCGCGGACTGGCCGGAGGCCGACGTGCGGCGGCTGACGCTGATCGCAGAGCCCTGGCCGCTTGCTCAGTGGGCACACGACAACGGCAAGGCGGGGAGCATGGCCGGGGGCGGCGGCGACTCGTCGGCGCCTGCAACGCTCGTGCCTCGATATGCGAGCCGGCGGGAAGATGGATCGGTCTTCGTGCCCGGCGAGAGCTTTGTGATGGATGGCGTGGCATCCATCGGTCACCGGGTCATCCACTCGCCGCTGATCTTTCAGGGAGGTAACCTGCTGGTCGTGCGCGACGCCCGGACGCGGGAACGCATCATGCTGGTGGGCGAAGCCGAGGTGTACCGCAACACGGCCCTGGGGCTCTCGTTCGAGCAGGTGCTCGCGGCATTCAGGGTGGAATTCGGCGTTGATCGCTGCGTCGTGCTGCCGGCGGCATCGTTTCATCTCGACTATGACGTGAGCGTGCGTACGCGGGCCAACGAAACCGTCGCGTTCGTCAATGACTCCCGCGCGGCGGCCCGCGTCATTCTCGATTGCGGCATCGGCGCAATGCAGCAGGCGGGCGCCATCACCGCGGATGCCGCTCGCGCGGCACAGCAGGCGCTTGCCGGCGACCGCCCCGCCGAACTCCTGGGCCGACTCGGGCCGGCGCTGAGCCGCCCGGTCCTGCCCGGCGGAGGCTTTCCGGAGTCATTTGCACGTCACTTTTCGATTGCGGCGGGCGATTCGGGCGTGGGCAACTTGCAGTGTTTTCTGCTGGCGCTGGATACGTTCGTGCACGACGCCATTCGCCCGACAAGTCCGGAGGCGGCGGCCTACCTGGCGAGCTTTCGGCGGCGCGAGGAAGACCGGGCGATGCAGCGCAAGATTCTGTCCGAACTGGGCTGGCGCGTGGTGCCGGTGCCGAGTCTTTCAGACGAGCGGCGCGGGCCGAACTACCTCAACGGCATCCACGATCGGCAGCGCTGGCTGATGCCTGCGTGGGGCGGCCTGTACACGCCACTGGACGAGGCGGCCCAGCGCGTCTTTGAACGCGAAATAGGCGCGGAAGTCCGCGTCGTGCCGGTGCACTGCGCCGAAAGCCAGCGCCGGGCGGGTGCGATTCACTGCTCGGCGACCGTCTATCCCCGGGCGGCCCCTGGCGAATAAGAACAAATCCCAACTTTTAATGACCTGCGAGGCACCAACGGCACGCAGTTATTGGTGCCATACGGGCGGCGCGAGAAAAACTGCGTCCCAGAACCATCTTTCATTTCCAGTCGAAGGCGCGGGCGCCAGATGAATCTTATGCTTGACATTGGTCAGTGCTGCGAGGCGGGTCCAGGAGGCGTGTAGCCCTATCTAGCCGGGCCTGTTTCGCTCCACGGGAGGAGCCATGAAGGCCGGCGCTGTCAATCTCGCCGACTTGCAGGTACCCCAGGACGACGGCGCCGTTGCGCGCTCGCTGACGGAGCTTGAAACAAAGCTGTCGGCCTGGACGACGGCGATGTCGCGCGCGCAGTCCTTCTTTGCCACAAAGTGGACCGAATTTGCCGAGCTCGAACGGCGGTCCCTGGAATACGCCGAAGACCTGCGCCGCCGCGAGGAGAGGCTTGCGGCAACGGCGGAAATGGCCGAAACGGCCGCCGCCGTGCAGCGCACCGCGGCCGCGGCCGTCGAGGCGGTGGCACCCGAGGCCCGGGCGGCCGATGTCGCGGAAATCGAAGCGGAGGCGCCGTACGACGAGGTCGAATCTGCGGAACAGCCGCAACCAGACAACGAACCCCACGCTCCCGACTTGAGCGATTCGCGCGAACGCGAGCGCGCCATCGAGACGCTCAGCCGGGCCATGCACAACGAACAACCGAACGAAGAAGTCGCCGAGAACAGCGTCGCGACGCCGGAACTTGAAGAGGCGTCCGGCGGCGTCGATCCGGACTCGCCCGAAGGTGTGGAGGCCATCCTGGCGACGCTCGAACCGGAAACGGCGAACGCGATCCGCATTCGCTACCAGGCGGCCAAGGGGCAGAAGCCCATTCGCACGCTGATCGAAGAATACCAGGATGAGATGGAGGAGGCGGAGTCGCTTCTGCTGTCGCTCGATCCGGAGAGGGCCAAGGCGGTGCGCGTGCGCTTCCGCCTGTTCAACGGTCGCAAGACCATTCAGGAACTGGTCGCGGAAATCGAAGCGGAGTCGGCGAATCCGTCAAACGACAAGAAGAAGAGCTGGTGGAAGAGGTGATCTCATGAGTGCGAACAAGACCGCCGAAGCGCAGGACCAGGGACGGGGCGCGGACTTCGACCTGCGGCAACTGGAGGCCCTTGGCCTCGAAGTCGTCCAGGCCATGAAGTCGCTGCGCGAGTTGCTCGAGGCCCGGGCCGAGACGCTCGAGCACTGCCGCGTCGCGCTGGAGGAGCATCGCAACCTGCTGATCGCCGAGACGCAGGCGGTCGCACGACAGGAGAACGATCTCTGCGATCAATACGAAAAGCGTGAGTCGGAACTCACGGCGCGGGAAGCGAAATGCGCGGAGTTCGAAAAGCGGTTGAAGGCCGAGCTGGAATCGCGGGATGCGGCGACGCAGGACATCAGCCGCCAGCGCGAGGCGCTGGGCGCGCTCAAGCGCGACATCGACCAGGAGAAGGCCGCCATTCTGGCGCGGCAGAAAGAACTTGCGGACTTCGAGAAGGTAATGGCCGCGCGGCAGAAGGAGCTGGAGCACCAGGCGGCGCAGACCGCGTCCGAAAAGGAAAAGATCGCAGCGGCCGCGAAGGAACTCGAGGCACGGTCCTCAAAAATGGCGGCTGAGCGGAGCCAGTACGAATCGCACGCACAACAGCTCGCGCAATCGCAGGAGGAACTTAAGCGGGTGCAGGCGCAGCTCCGAAAAGAGCAGGAGACGCTGGCGGCTCAGGCGCAGTCGATGGCAGCCCGCGACCTGGAATTCCAAAACAAGGAGTCGGAGCTGACCAAGATCGGTCAGACGCTCCAGCACCGGATGCAGGAAGTGGAGCAGCGGGAGAAGAAAGTGGTGGCGCTGGAGGGCGATTTCGAACGGAAGATGGTCGAACTGAAGACCGCCCAGACCAACCTCGTCTCGCTGCAGAAGCAGCTGCGCGAGGAACTCGGACGCATCGCCGGCGCGAGCAACGACCTGTTGCCCGACTTCAAGACCCCGATGCCGGTGGCGACGCCGGCGGCCGAGGATCCGGCGAAGGCGGCAGCCGACAAGCAGGCGCGCGAGTCCATCGAGCGCTTCCAGAAGCTTTGCCGCGACGCCAAGCGTCGCGCGATCGGCACCTGAGCGGTCGTGGGCTGCGTGCCGAATCGACACTGAAGGAACAGCCGCCGCCCCGAGTCACTGTCCCGGGGCGATCGAAACGAAGACTGTAACGACGTCAATTGCGGAGGCGAATTCGAATGGGCCTGCGACTATTTGGCAGAAGGCGCGAGGAAGAGCCGCCGGATCCCATCGAGGAAGCCGCCGTCGAGGAGACGCCGGTCGACGAGTTTGAGCCGGCGCCACCGGTACACCTCAAGGGCGACGGGCTCCAGCAGGCCATACAGCAGAATCGGCTGGGATACGTGCTCCAGCATCGCATGGAGTTCGCAGATAACCACGATCTCGAACGCATCTGCCTGAAAATCTGCGAGAAGATCGACGATCTGTTCGGGATGGTGCCCGAAGGCTTCGTCACGCTGCCGCAGGTGCTGCTCGACGAACCGGGCTGTCCGGAAGAGACGTTCGAGACGGCGCCGTTTCTGATTTCCAAACACTGCGTTACCAACGCGGAATTTCAGCACTTCGTCGATGCCGGCGGCTATCAGAACCTGGACCTGTGGCCCAAGGACATCTGGCCGCACCTGATCGACTTCATCGATCAAACGCGCGAGGCGGGACCGCGCTTCTGGCGTCATGGGCGGCACGACAGGCGCCTGGCCGACCATCCGGTCGTCGGCGTGAACTTCTACGAGGCGTCGGCCTATGCGGCGTGGGTGGGTTTCCGCCTGCCGTCCGAGCCGGAGTGGCAGATGGCGGCGACGTGGCGGCTGCGGAGCGTGGCCAACACGCTGCGTCGCTATCCCTGGGGCGACGCACTCGACATCCGCCGGTGCAACATCTGGGCGTCGGGCCACGGCAGTACCGTGCCGGTCCATGCATACACCGAAGGCGCGGCGCCGAACCAGGTGCTCCAGTTGATCGGCAACGTGTGGGAGTGGACGACCGATCCCTTTGCCGTGTCCGACAACGAAGGGAACCAGGTTGTGAGTGACATGCACATGACGTCGGTGCGCGGAGGTGCGTTCGACACGTACTTTCCGTCGCAGGCGACCGGGACGTTCCGCACCGGTCACGTGAGCATGGCTCGGGCGCACAACACGGGCATCCGGCTGGCGGCGAGCCTGAACATCATGGGCGGATAGGCGGGCAAAGCCGGAAGGATCGGGGCGGTATCCCGGCTCGCCGGGATGGCAGATAGCGCGGCACCGAGCGGGCCGTGCGTCACGGGAGACAGGCGTGCTACTTCGCAGAGCCAAAAAGAACGACGAGCTGAAGCTCAACGAATGCATGATCTGCGAGGGTGAGAACCCTCCGGATTCGCTGCTGTGCTTTCAGTGCTTCGCGCCGATGTCGCTCGTGCACGACGCCATTTCGCAGCAGCGCGAGCCGCAGATCGTCAGCGTCATCGGCGAAAGCAACGTCGGCAAGACGGTGTACCTGGGCGTGCTTCTGGACATGCTGGCCCAGCGGGCCGGCCAGTTCGAGGCCATTCCCAAGGGCGCATATTCGATCGACCTTCAGCAGAACGTGATCAGCCATCTGTCGCGGCGCTGCTTTCCGCCCAAGACGCCGATGGAGGCGAACCAGTGGTACTGGGCCTATTACCAGGTCCGGCGGCTGGAGCGCGGCGCGCCTTGGATCGATCTGGTCATGCCCGACATGGCCGGCGAGAGCCTCGCGGCGGAGGTTTCGACGCCGCGCACCTTCAAGGTGATTCACAATCTGCTGAACAAGAGCCGCGGCCTGCTGCTGCTGGTCGACTCGGCAGCGGCGGCGAACGGCGCGACGCAGCCTGACTTCTTCGCGATGAAGATGCTGAGCTACATCGACAGCATGTACGGCGCGACGAGCGAAGAGCAGATCGCGACGCCGGTGGCCGTGCTGCTATGCAAGAGCGATCACTGTCCGGAATGCTTCGATGATCCGCGATCGTTCGTGAAGGCGAACTTCAATCGCCTCTGGAACCTGTGCGAGAGCCGCTTCGCCAACGTGGAGTTTTTCGCGTCGAGCGTCGTGGGTTCGCTCGGCTATGCCCACGTTGCCAGCGATTCTGTCGCGCCAATTCCGATGCACACGGCCCTGCGGGGTATTCTCAATCCATTCGAGTGGATCATCGATCAATTCTGAGGAAACGGGAACGGGAATGAACGCGATGGCAGGCGGGGCCGCGTGAAAAAGACGCGGGCCATCCGGCCGCCGCTCCGGGGATGATTATGAACCAGTCGCACTCGCATGCCGGGCCGGTGACGGCCGATCAGGCGGTGTTTACCTCCATCCGCACGCCGACGGGCGAGGGCTATCGCATCATTGCCGCCAGCGCCGGCCTGCGGCCGGACGAACGGGCCGAGATCACGCGACGGGCACCATCCCACGACAGCCTGTGCAGCACAGACGAGGCGACGATCGGCATGATCGCCTTTCGCATGCCAGGCGGGAGGCACTGCGTGGGCTACTGCCAGTATGCGGGCAAGGAACACACCGCCCGCGGAGGGCATCGCGTTCACACCCATTTCGCCCTGCTGTCGCCGGAGGACTTTGCCGCCTTCGGCAACGATCCGACGCGCGTCCACTCGGCGATGGGCCGGCAGGTGCACGGCCAGCCGATGCTCAAGCAGGTGCCGTCCATCGAAGCAATGCAACTGGTCCCGCAAGAGGCCACGGCGCGGCCCTGCGCAGATCGCGACGCGTGCGAACGGTCTCTGGCCCTAGTACCCGCGGCCCTGTCGGGCGAGACGCTGCTCATCTGCGGTTTTGCAGGGTTGCCGGACGCGTTGTCCACGCTCTGGTCGGCCACGCCCAAAGTTTCACGGCCGTCGATATCCCTGTCGATCGGCCTCAAGTTTTCGCCGACGAGGCAGACGCAACTGAACTTCACCAGCCACGGCATTACCGATGCCGATCGCTCGCTGCGCGGGCTTCGCGTGGCGTGCGCCGACTGGGCTTCGCCCAGACCATGCGACGAAGTGTGGCGAGCCTGGATCGACTTCGTTCGTCGCAGATTCTCGTGGGGCCGCGGTCAGGACGTGGACGAATTGACCGCTGGCATGAACGAACCCATGCCCGCCGAAAGCCTCAAGCGCGTCGCGGCCCTGTGCGATGATCTCGACGCCGTGTTGATCGCGGATGCCCCGAGGCTGCAGGAACTCAAGGCGAAGTACCGCGGCCATCACCCCGCCAGCCCGACAGAGGCTTCGTTGCTGGCCCGCTTCGAAAAGGCCGCGAAGGTGCGCGAGGCGGCGCTGTCGCCGGCACACAGTCACATCTGAAAATCCCCCATTGATCGGCAAACCGCGGGAGCTGTTGGCGCATCGCTTCTTGCGGCGTCGCAGGGGGCACTCGGCAGCGGGATCACTCCGTCCCGCCTGGAAGTGCGCGTCACCTCAGTGAGATCCGGCCGTTCGCCGGAAATCCGTTGCGGGCGATAGTCCATACATGGTCTTGGATCAGGCGGTAACGCTCTCCAACGTGGGAGGATCGGATATGAGAAACAGGCAGACTCCGATGGCGACGGCAGCGGCGACGCCTGTGATGCCGATGAGACGGACCCCGACGTCGATCCGGACGACACCGACGACGTCGAACCCGTTGACGATCCCTTCCCGAACGAACTAACCGTGGATGCTTGCGGGACTTGCGGCCCGGGCGCGACGCCGGTCATGGCCGTCGTAATGGTGACGATGCTGATTGTGCGCGGGGCGCGGCGGCGTTGACGATCGACGGGGACTCGGTGGGGTTCGTGACGCGGCGACTGTCGCCGGGCGCTCACCGGACGGCTCCCCGATATCGCATCTACCATTTTCGGGCGAGTTGATCTCGACACAGATCAGGAGCGCTCACTGTGCGCGCCAAAGAGCGCTTCATAATAAAATTGCAGCGAGAGATCAGGAAGAAAAGCAGCAGCGGGTGTACGACCAAGATCAGGTTCAGAGGCACCCTCAGCGCGAGTGCGCTCCATAAGGTGTCCGATTCTGATCCAAACCCGCTACGAACCCTGTCCTCATCGAAATGTTCGCCCAAGGCCGCCAGCGGCCATTCGCGGAACTCCGGGAATGTGGCCCGCATCGCGGGCCCTGACGTTCGCAGGGCCATCTCAGATTTTCTATCCCGGTCGCCTTGAATTCCCGGACTCTCAAACGGTAGAATGCATCGTGTTCAGGGCCCGGGAGTCCCCCCCCCTGCCTCCCCCACTCCCGCCCGCGGTCGGCACCGACTCACACCGGTTCGGATGGGCTAACAATGAATAAGCTTTGTTCATTGCGGTTTCTGCTTCTTATATGCTGCGTTGCCGGCACCATCGACGAGGTGCGCGGGCAGGAGAATGATCCCCTACCCCCGCTGCGCCGGCCGCTTCGCTGCGGCGCGCCGACGCCGGATGTGCAGGCCTTTCCGCGCGGTGCGGGCGGCCAGGGCGATTGCGATTTATCCATTACCAATCCATTAGTCGACTATCAGCCGTCGAATGAGAAGTACCGCATACCCGTCGTGGTGCACGTCATTCAGAATACGCAGGGTGCCGGATTTCTCTCTGAACAGGAGATCCGCGATCAGATAGAAATGCTAAACTGGGATTTTCTGGCGATTCCCGGCACACCGGGGCAACCGGGAACCGACGCACAGATCGAGTTCTACCTGGCCACGGAGGACCCGGCTGGGATTCCTACAAATGGCATTACATATCATGTCAACAATACCTGGTTCGTAGACTCGGGCAGCTATTGGCTGACGCTGGCCTGGGACACCCACAGATACATGAATGTGTACACGCTGGACGTCGTGACTCAAGGAGTGTTGGGCTATGTCCCCGCCTTGCCGGCGCAGGGCAATATCGTCGGGACCAAGGACGACCGCGTGGTGGTTGACTACACGGCATTCGGGCCCAACGGTGAATTTCCGAATCATCTGGGTCGCCCCCTGACGCACGAAGCGGGTCACTACCTTGGCCTCTACCATGTGTTTAATCCTGACAATGGAACCTGTACCGCCTCTGCGGCACCGGCTTGCTACAGCCAGGGCGATTGCATCTGCGATACCAATCCGCAGGCCACGAGGATGTTCGGATGTTCCGGGGGGAGCCCATGCGGTCTGCCGGCGGACATCGCGAACTACATGAATTACACGGATGATGCCTGCATGTTCCGGTTTACGCCGGAGCAGGTGAATCGCATGCGCTGCACGCTGCAAAACTGGCGGCCCCTCCTGGCCGAGATCGACCACACGACGGGATTTCTCACGCTGGAGCCTGCCGGCGGCGGCATCCACAGTGGACTGGAGGGGGGGCCATTTTCCAATCCGACCACGACTTACACCCTGTCGAACTTCGGCCCGGGGGCCATCGACTATCGCGTCAGCTTCACCAGCGGCATCGGCCTGCTGCTGAACGGACAGAGCGGCCCGCTGACCGGCAGCCTGACGGGCGGCGGAGGCACGGCCGCGGTGAACGTGACGCTCGGTGCCGCCGTAGAGTCACTGTCCGCCGGCAGCTATACCGAGACGATCGTGTTCGAGGACCTGTCCAACGAGGTTGCGGTCAATCGCGTCCACGCGATCGAGGTCGGGCGGCTGACGGCGTGCTCCACCTTCGGGCAGCCGTTGGCCATTCCAGACGACATCCCTGCGGGCGTAACCAACACCGTGAGCGTCAGCGAGTCCGGCATCATCAACGACGTCAATGTGACGCTGGATATCAGCTACTTTTTCGTGGGCGCGTTGGTGGTCGATCTGATTCACGTCGATAGCGGCACGACGGTCCGGCTGATCGACCGCATGGGCTCATCGGATAATCCGCCATTCGGCTGCTTCGGCGATTCGCTTCAAATTACGCTCGATGATGAAGGCAGCGGCGGCCCCATCGAGAGTGCCTGTCAGCTTGAGCTCGGCTCGCCTCCGAATTACCGGCCCGACAGCCCGCTTTCCGCATTTGACAATTTGAACGCCAGCGGCGAGTGGCGGATCAAGGTTGCGGACGGCGGCCTTGGCGTGGAAGGCACGCTCAACAGCTGGTGTGTTTCTTTCGGCGTCTCGGCAGGTGGTTCGGCACCGCCGCCGGCGCAGGACGTCGATAGCGACGGCGTGGCCAATACGGTTGATAATTGTCCGAACACCCCCAACGACACGCAGATCGATTCTGATGGCGACGGCATCGGAGACGCGTGCGACACGGCGGAGGCCGGCCCGCTGGTGCTGGGCGACTGCCCCGCGGCCATGTCGATCCCGGCAACCAGCGGTCAGGGGGCGACCGTCGATTTTGCGCTGCCGCAGACCAGCGGCGGCGTTGCGCCGGTGTCGGTCATTGCCAATCCGTCACCGGGTTCGCAGTTTCCGCTCGGCATCACGACGGTGACGATCAGCGCCTTTGATTCTTCCGACCAGAGCACGTCGTGCACGTTCCAGATCACCGTGACGACGGGAGGCACCACCGGAGACGGGCCAAGCGGGCAGGTGACCGGGGACTGCTGTGCGAGCGGGGCATCGAGCACGATGATGCCGCTGGCCATCGTGACCGCCCGTCTGGTCTGGCGTCGCCGGCGGCCACGGCGTTAAGCCCTCGCACGACTTAGAGCTCATAACCAAGCCGCACCGGCTATTAGCCGGTGCCACACTGTCATTGAGATAGGCTCTTAACTGGCGGCGGAGTAACGCCGGTGTCTTACTGGCGGCACCAGAGCCGGTGTTGCAGCCCTACGAGACATTTCCGATCATCCAGCCCACGTAAACGCCGTATCCAGCCAGCAGTATCGCTCCCTCGCTCCGGGAAAGCCGCTGGCCGGAGGCCGCCATCGGCCATATCAGCACGGACAGGGCAAGCATGACTGGAATGTGGATTTGCAGCAGCTCGGGCGCGATCGCCAATGGTGCCACCAGTCCGCAGACGCCGGCGATTCCCGCGAGGTTGAACAGATTGCTGCCCACGATGTTGCCGAGGCAGATATCGGCATGCCCGCGCCAGGCGGCAATCATGCAGGTTGCCAGTTCCGGCAGGCTGGTGCCCACTGCCACCAGCGTCAGGCCGATGACCACGTCGGAAACGCCCATCTCCCGTGCAATCCCCACAGCACCGCGAAGAAAGACGTCGGAGCCGCCCGCGAGAACGAGCAGCCCCGCGATTACCAGCACCAGGTCCATTGCCTTCGACTTGGGACCTTCGATTTCCACGAATTCGTCGAGGGATGCTTTCTCCGCGGCCGAAAGCCGTCGCGCGTGGCGTACGGAATATGCCGTATAGGCGACCAGAATGACGATCAGCAGGAGGGCCTCGACCCGATCCAGAACGCCGTTCATCGCCAGCACCGTGAACAGGGCCGAGACGCCAACCATCACCGGTATGTCGCGCTTGACGATGGTCAATGCCGATGGCAGTGGCGTGATGAGGGCGGTCAGGGCGAGGATGAAGGCGACGTTGAGCGTGTTACTGCCGATGACGTTTCCGGCACAGATGTCGGACTTGTCCTGAAGGGCGGCAGCCAGGCTGACGACCAGCTCCGGCGCCGAAGTGCCCATCGCGACAACCGTCATGCCGATGACGGCGTGCGAGAGGCCGAGATTCTTTGCGAGCGCGGCGGCGCCGCGGACGAGCAGCTCTCCCCCGCCGCCGAGCATGGCCGCGCCCGCGATGACGAACAGGATATCGATCAGCATAGTCGCTGAGTGCCTGGTTTGCGGCACGACGAGCAGCCGCACGGTTTAACCGGTCCGACAAAACGCGCGGAGCGAATCCTCTTCCCGTTACGGCGGGCGCTTACTTGCCACAGTAGTCAACCACGCGTGCAATCTCGCTGCGCAGATTGGCCCGCGGAACGATGCGGTCGACGAAGCCGTGCTCGAGCATGAACTCGGCCGTCTGAAAGCCCTCCGGCAGTTCCGCCTTGACCGTGTTCCAGATGACACGGGGTCCGGCGAAGCCGATCATGGCCTTGGGTTCGGCCAGCGTCACATCCCCCAGGGACGCGAAGCTTGCCGCGACGCCCGCGGTGGTGGGGTCGGTCAGCACGGTGATGTAGAGACCGCCGGCATCATCGTGGCGGGCGATGGCGGCGGAGGTCTTCGCCATCTGAAAGAGGCTGATGAGCCCCTCCTGCATGCGGGCCCCGCCGGAGCAGGTGACGATCACCACCGGCAGCGATTCATCCGTCGCGCGCTCAATGGCGGCTGTGATCTTTTCGCCCACGACCGCACCCATGGAGCCCATGACGAAGAACGGATCCATGACCGCGAGGATGACGGGCCGGCCCTTGATGTACGCCTTGCCGGTGAGAACGGCTTCGGCGAGCCCCGTCTGGGTCCGGGCCTGGCTCAGGCGCTCGGGATAGGCCTTGGTGTCGGACCATTCGAGGGGATTGGTGGAGACGAGATCGGCGTTGAACTCTTCGAACGAGTCCGGATCGGAGAGCTGCTGCACGCGCGTGCGTGAATCCACGCGGTAGTGGAAGCCGCATTCCGGGCAGACCCGCAGGCGCTCCTCGAGCACCTTTTTGAAGATCATCTTGCTACAGCCCTGGCAGCGAAGCCACAGGCCTTCCGGTACACCTTCACGCGCCATCCAAACCTGCCTTGCGAAAGGGGACCGCGTCCAGCCTGCGATCCGGTTGCACGGCTATTATAAGCGGAGGCGGAACGTCGCAGTACCCGGACTGCGGAAGGCCGCGGCCTGCGTAAAAAAGGAAACAGGACCTGGCGATTCGCACAGGTCCTGCAACTGCTAGCAGAAGCAGCGACCGCAATCTTCATTGCAGCCGTGGGGGCCGGCGGAACAATCGCCGGGGAGGTTGGCTTTCCTGGCGCTGCGGCACTCGCTTGGAAGCACCGTCATCGCCGGCAAACCCTGGCGGCGCCCCTTGGGCACCGTCCCGGGATCGACCGCGCCCAGGCAAATCGCCCGTGGCCCGCCCGATCAACTTGCTGAACCGCTTGCGTTCAGACCACCGCGCTGATTTAGCGGGTGAAGAACAGCAGCGCCCAGGACAAGGGCGTGAAGACCAAGTCGAGCAGCGGGTTCAGGTCAATGAAGCCGATCAAAGCTGCGATCACGAAATCCCAAACTTGCATGTGTCAATTCCTTCCAAATAGGTACAGGTACTCTTGATTCCGCTTCGAACCGGGTTACGCCCCCGGATCGTCACCGGCGAGTTAGCGGGTGAAGAACAACAGGGCCCAGGAGAGCGGCGTGAAGACCAGATCGAGCAGCGGATTCAGGTCGATAAAGCCGATCAGAGCCGCAATCACGAAATCCCAAACTGCCATTGAATAACCTCGCTTCGCGTTCCCTGTAAAAAAAACTGGTACTTCCACTCGAGGACGCTCGACGGCCGCTTGCGGCGGGAACGAACCGCAGCGCACCTTCGGGACCTCTTCGCCCGATTTACGGGCGGGAGTGTAAATACTCCCTCTTTCACGTGTCAATAACTTTCAATCGGTAGAACGCAGAATTTTTCTTAGCGTTTGAGCCTGTCTCGCAAAGACTTAGGACGTTTTTATAGCCAGAATCACCGGAACTGTTGCGGTGACACGAGTGCCGCACTTGTAGCCTTCTGCTGGCACGAAGGTTACGGAAGTCCACGTCCGATAGCTTACAGGCAGGACTGGATTACGAAGGTCCGTTAAGGTGCCGCGGCACCGCCCGCTTATGGCCCCTGTGACGCCGGCGCCGGACCGAGTTTTTTCTCGGCGCCTGGAGCGACCTTCTCGCCGGCAGCCGAACCCAGGTCAAACTGGACGGCGACCGGATTGTGATCTGAGCCCGACGCAGCGATGGAACCATCGAGGGCGCGATAGCTTTTTTCGACGTAGCGCCGTGCCATGGCCGGTGACGCGAATACGAAGTCAATGGTGCTGCGATATGGGGGCTTGTTGTAGGAAACGCTGCCCTGGGCGGCATCGCCATGGAAGCTGTGCAGGGCCGCGGCACCCTGGCCGCGCAAGACCTTTAGCGGCGGAGAATCCCACGTATCGTTGAAATCTCCACATATCACGAACAGGGCGTCTGCGTCGGCGGCCAGCAAACCGTCAAGTGCGCGGCGCGACTGAGCCGCCTCGGCGAGACGGGTCGACTCTCCCCCACCGCCGCCACGTTTGCTCTTGAAATGCACCACGAATACGTCGAAAGAGGGATAACCCGGCGGCTCGATCCGTACCTGCAACAGGTCGCGCCGGAACTTCGTCAGCCCGCCCGATCCGTCGCTGAACTCGCCGTGCCGGTGGGATGTCACCGGTCCGACCGGCAGCCGCGACAATAGTGCCACGTCGATGCCACGCCGGTCGTTGCCTTCGAACAACACGATGTGGCGGTATCCCATGTCGCTCAGCAGTGCATGCACGAATCGCTCGAGATAAGGGCGGTTCTCGACTTCCTGGAGCGCGAGCACATCGGCGTTGAGGGCGCGAATGGTGGCGGCGAGTTTTTCCATCTCGGCGAGGGGCTTGCTGGGCGTTCCTTCGTCATCGTGATAAGGATCATCGTGTTCATCAAAGAGGTTCAGCACGTTGTATGTGGCCAGCGTCACGACGCCCTTGAATTCGGGTGCGGCCACCGGAGGCGCTACGGGACTGAGCGGCTCTTCCTTCTCGAGAATGACGATCTGGTCCGGAGACGTCACTTCAATCTGCGGCTTGCCGCGGTATTCCGAGATGACGCCGCGAATGCGGACAATCTTGCCGGCATACAGCGTGCCCGGAGGCTGGGAAAATTTGGACCAGTGCGGCTTGCGAACGATCGCCGTAAACGTCCGGCCGGCATCGAAGTTCAGAAAGCAGATCGACGCAGTCTGTCCCGTCTCGGCGATCTTTCCCTGAACGATCACGGCCCGATCGACGAACTTTCTGGCGTCCTTCCAGTCGATGACCGGCATGCCGGCGTCGGCCGGCAGGATGGGCGGCTTTGGTTCGGCTATCGCCCGCGGGCAAACGACAAAGATTGTGGCCAGAATGCCGATAGCCCAGGTTGAACAGCGATAAGTCATTTCACCCTCCCGGTGATTACAAGTATGCCGGCCACAAGTCAGGCCGTCAGGATAGCGTGTACGAGCGGCCGGCGGCCTGCATAACAATCATTTGAATGCACGCGGCAACTGGACTCAAGCGACAGAATCGCGACAGGCCGGGCCACCGCCCGGTCGATCGTCATTTCCGCTCGAGCAGAGAATTCCGGTTCGCGGATCCCGCCGGGCGGATAGGCGTTAATATGCTCTCATGGAGGCCCTTGCATGGCTAAGAATACATCTTTCGCGCCGGAGTGGCTGAAACGACTGCTCTCGACGCCGATCGAAGAGTTGAACCGCTGGCAATACGCCCTGCGATTCACGCTGGAACTCTGTCGCCACGGGGGACGCCGGCTTGCGGAAGATCGGGCGGGCCAGATGGCGGCCGCGCTGGCGTTTCGGACGATCTTCGGCCTGGTGCCGATGATCATCATCGTCATCATGGTGTTTCGCATGATCGGCACGAACGATTTGTTCGCGAACCTGGTGCAACAGGTCGTCGAGGCGGCGCATTTGCAGGATGTGAAGAGCCCGGACGAATCGCAGACGCTGGCGGCGTGGCTCACCGGCATCGTGGCTCACATCGAGAACAATATCAACGCACGCACCATCGGTGTCATCGGCCTTCTGGTGCTGGCCTGGGCCGCCATCAGCCTGCTGACCACGATCGAGCGATGCTTCAACACGATCTGCCAGGCGCCGGAGCACCGGTCACTGGGCCGGCGCATCCAGCTCTACTGGACGACGATCACGTTCGGCCCTTTTCTGCTCTACCTGACGTTCCATTTTGAGAACAAATTCGTGACGATGACCCAGCAGGCCGGACTTGCAAAGCCGATCGCCACCGCCATCGGCACGGGAACGGCCTTCGTTTCGGTCTGGCTGCTGCTGCTGGGGCTTTACATGTTCATGCCGCACACGCGGCTGCGGCTCAGCGCCGCCACGGCGGGATCGTTCATCGCGGCGATTTTCTGGCTCGCCGCGACGAACCTGTTCGGCTGGTACATCGCATGGAGCTTCAGCAGCCAGAGTTCGGCATTCACCATCCTGTACGGTTCGCTCGGGCTGATTCCGCTGTTTCTGCTGTGGATTTACTTTCTATGGCTGGTGGTGCTCTATGGACTGGAGATCACCACGACGCTCCAGTTTGTCGGCGTCCGCATGGATGCCAGCATGCCGGCGCCACGCGAGACGCCATCGGTCATTGATCCGGTCTGCATCATCCCGCTGGTTCGGTTCACGGCGGACCGGTTTGCGGAGGGCCTGACGGCGCGACCCGACGAGATCGTCGAGTCGACGCGCATTCCGCCGCAAGTTGTGGAACTGCTGGGCAATGCCCTGCGCGAGGCGGGGTTCTTTCACGAAGTGGAGCACGAAGGCGAGCGCGGCTACACGCTGGCGCGACCGCCGGAGAGCATTCGCACCGGCGAGCTGCTGCCCATTGCACAGCGTTATGCCGATGTGCCGCGCAGCAGCAGCCCCAAGGTGCTGGACTGGTTGAAGCGCTTTCAGGAAGCGCAGCTGCGGCTGGACGTGCATCGAACGCTGGCCGAGCTGTAGCAGCGGGCTGAATGCCGCGCGGGAGTTGAATGCCGCGCGCGTGTTTACCTAAAAGCCGCCCATTACGGCTTTTCCGGCTCCAGTGTCAATTCTGAAAGCGTCTTGCAGTCGCGAATCCGCCAGACGGGGTGGTCCTGCCCTGTTTCCATCCCCTCGTCGAAGAAATTCCACGTCGTCAGCCCATCCTCGGACTCGGGCTCGAGCAGGTACACCGCGAGTGTGCCCAGCGGCTGCGCGGTCTGCGCGATCACCATGCCCGCGGGGATCTCGCGCCGCTCGCTACGGCGCGTCGCCGAAACGGTAACTTCGCGATGCCCCTGGAACTCCCGGGCTGCGCGCTGAACCTGATCGATTCGATATATTTCGACGTCGACCGCGGCCGGTTGGGAAATGCGTTGAAGCTGGATGCCATGTGCCCGCAGGTTGTCGATCGCGTTTCGGCAGCTGGCGGGAATCAGATATGCGCAGGGGCGCGGCACGGTTTTCGTTGCGCGGTGATTCTGTGCATGACGCACGCGATGGGTGCGCGGCTGATCGGTGGGCCGAAGCCTTCCTTCGGCATCCGGATTTTCAACAAATCCGAGGATGGTGACGGGCTCGGCGTAATCCGCGGCCTCGTACCGGATTCCCACGGGATCTCCGTCGGGCGCTGCCCTGCCGGCGGCAACCGTTTTTCGATCGGCCTCATCGAGGAGGCGCCGCACCTCGGCGCGATGGCGAGCCACGTAGTCGAGGCATTGTCGAACGAACTCGCGCGTGGCCAGCACGCGATCCCGATAGGGTGCATAGGAGTATGCCTCTGACAGAATGTCGATTCGATTGCGCAGGCCGCGATACGGCGTGCCAAAACGCGGCACGCATGGATACGTCTCCCAGCGCGTGTGATCGTCATTGAAATTGCCGTAGTAAAACGACTTATAGCCGGTTTCCCGTTCAAGCCGCCGCGCTACTTCTGGAAGCATGCGGTCGCGAACGAATTCGATCACATCACGATCTCCGGATGGATTACGTGGGCCATCGTAGGTCATCGTGTACTGATGGTAAGAGCCATTGGTCGTATGGGTGTCGATCGCGATCGCCGGGTCCCACTCATTGAGGAAGCGAACCATGGCCCGGACTTCCGGCGACGCGAGCTTGACGAAGTCGCGGTTCAGATCGAGGCCCTGCGCGTTGGGCCGCTGCCCCATTCCTTCGCTGGGGCCGAGCTGGCCGGGGCGATTGTCTTTTGAAACGCGTTCATTTCCGTCGGCGTTGAAGATGGGAGCGAATACGATGATGAGATCCTTCAGCAGCGGGTGCTCTGGTCGCGCGGCAATCTCGCGAGCGAGCATCAGCAGCGCCTCCTTACCGCAGACTTCACCGGCATGGATGTTGCCGAAGGCAAAGACCACGAGCTTGCTGTCAGGACCGCGGCTGAGTCGGCGCGCCTCGGCGGCGGACGCCACAGGCGGATTGGCCAGCACGATCAGCGGCAACTCGCGGCCCTCCACCGAGCGGCCCAGTACGCATTGGCGGGCGACGTCCGATCGCTCGACAAGACGGTCGATGAATGCCGTGACTTCGACATGGCGGGCAGTTGCTGCGTAGTCGCTTTGTTCGGCGACGGTGAGCATCGCCTCAATGGCGGCGGCGTCCGTGCCGGCGCATGCGAGCCACAGCACGAATAAACCGGCGCACGATTGCATGGGATGCGGCTCCTGAACCTGACTGCCATTGAAAGATCGGCCGCATTATGTCCGTGAAGGGCCGGATGGGCCAGCGGACCTGTGGGGTTGAGAAAGGGCGCTGAATGAAACGCCGATGCCGGCGCGCAAAGGCAGCGGCTGTTCGTCGGAGTCCGACGAAAGCCGCTGCCGCTGGTCGATCTGGCGCTCTTTGACTGCCGTCCGCGTTCTTGCGGTCGGCAACGGCGTCAGTGCAGTTCGGGGTATGTCTTCAGCGTGTCCCAGCCGGGGGCGAAGACGCGCAGGTTGGTGAATCCTTCGCCGAGCAGGTATTCGTACAGCATGTCGCTGGCCTCGCACGAAGGATTGGTGCAGTAAATGATGATGGGCTGGTCGGGATCAACGCCATCCAGCCCGAAATCGCGATACTGCTCCCGCTCGGCGGCGGGAATATTGATGGCGCCGCGTACGTGCCCTTCTGCATAGGATTCGGGACTGCGCGCATCGATGATAAGGGTGCTACCGGTATCCATATTGCTGCGGAAGTCTTCGATCGTGACGTCGTGCTGCGATCCGTAGGTCCGCGCAACGCGTACTTCGTCGTTGTGGCGCACGCTGCGAACTGCCCTGCCATCGGCGTCGCGTGTAACGACGCTCAGGGGCCTGTCGGCTTCGGTGCGTGCACGTGGTCCGTCATCGCGATGATATCTCGTTCGCTCGACGACCCGCGTGTCGTCGTAGTAGCGATCGGCACCCACCCGGGTTCGACCTGATGCTTCGCAACCGGCGACGATGGCAACAGCAATTAATGTAACGGCGGAGCAAATCTTCGGGCACATAACCAACACCTCTCGATTTCCACGATTGCCTCTCAACGCATGCAGCGCTTCCTCGCGGTGACGGAGGTCCGATGGAGCCTCCGCACCCGCGAGAATCGTGCACGCCCATCCCCTTCCCAGGGGAGCGGCGGCACGAATGCCGCCGCTCGATTCTGATGAAATGCCGCGACGCCGGGGTCAATCCCTGATGAGAACCTTCTTCGTCTCATGCGTCTCGCGCGTCTCGGACACTTCGGCAATGTCGTTCGGCTCGTTGTTCAGCCGCCAGTTGCCGCCCTTGTCCAGAGTCAGCGCTTCGGGCATTTCGCAGTGAACGCGCTTCCAGACGAGGCGTCCGTCGCACACCTTCACGCGCTTCTGCACGGTTTCATACTGGGCAGGGATGCAGACCTTGCGGCACTTGGCCGGCTCGACCAGCTTCTGGCGGCGAACCGTCGTGTACTCGGCGGGGATGATTTCCTCGCGCACCTTCGCCGGCTCGACCATCTTGGTCACCTGGACCGTCTCGCAGGTCGGCGGATGCTTGACCAGGCAGAACACGTCGCGCGTCGGCTGATTGCGCGGCGGCAGGCAGTCGCGATTGACGACCCAGTCGGTGTGACCGGGGTGCGTCTGCACGGTGACCTGCTTGGTTTCATACCGGGCCGGCACTTCGATGAGCTGCTTGATCTGATCCTTCACGCACACGCGCTCCTCGACCCACTCGTAGCGGGCCGGGATGATCTCGACCTTTTCCGACGCCTCGCGCACGCAGACGCGTTCGGTGACGGTCTTGAACTCGGCCGGCACGAACACCTTGGCGAAGCACTCGCCGGGCCTGGCGCTGGGCGGCAGATCGCCTGCGAAGGTGCCGGGCGGATTGGCGCAGGCCGAGACCGATGTAACGCGGGCTTCGGCGCATTTGCCGCAACCGGCGTTCGCAAGACTGACCA
This sequence comes from uncultured Planctomycetaceae bacterium, assembly GCA_964408455.1. GTDB lineage: Bacteria > Planctomycetota > Phycisphaerae > UBA1845 > UTPLA1 > CAYOZN01. The sequence goes on along the minus strand of CAYOZN010000012.1, from coordinate 19,519 downwards.
GGATGCAACCCACCGATGCAGCTGTGATCTTCGTGACTCGGGACAACATTCTCACATCTCCTTTCAACTGAGTTGGTCGAGTGGACTCTCCGAGGCGCTCGACCGAATCCGTGCTACCCTTTCCTATTGCCATGGCCCGTAGTCTGAACAGCCCGGTGCTGATTCATCACCTCCCTTCGACCTCGCCAGACCGACCGTGAAACGCGAGGCTTGGTCGCGGCTCGCCCCACGAATCGCTCCAGACCGACGTCGGAACGGGTTGGGCGAGCAGGTAAACGTGGACGACGGTCCCGGTGGGGAAGACCTTGACGCAGGTGCACGCGTCGCGGTCCTCGCCGGCGATTTTCTCCACCGGGCTGCCGGTAATTCGCTCGATCTCCCGCCAGAGCACCATGGGCGGGCGGAAGTAAAGTTCCTTGTGAAAGGCCTCCACCTGTGCCGCGCCGGCGGCATCCTGCGCCAGCGATTCCTCGACGGACGTCAGAGCGCCGTCGAGCGTGATCACGAGGGTTCTACGGCTGAGCACCACGGTGACGGACTCGATCTGCCGCCGGTCCGCGTGCAGTTCGAAGGCCTTGACGGCGTCGGCAATCTGCCGCGCCATCTCTGGATTGTTCTTTGATTCCATTGCGCCGGTTTCTCCGGAGTGTGCAGTTTGTGTAATCCTGTCACACTGAACCAACTCTAGGAGGCGGAACTTACATGGATATGAAATTCTTCCGACGACGCGCGCATTGGGATTGTTGCGCGCTCGCCGCCATTCTGATGCCTCTCCCGCTGCCGATACGGGAAAAACGGTGCGAAGCGGGCCGCGGAATAAAAAGACAGAGATTCTGCATTTAGCGGGTGATTTTTTCGCCGCGTGAATGACGCCGGGTTACGTCGGTGCACGCGTGAGTGCCCCGGCGGTGGCATCTTCCTCAGGCACGCGATACCGGATTTTTCTCTATTTTCCGGCTAAACATCGGGTTTTCACTTAGATATCACATGATCCAATGCCGCGCGCCGCGTGAATTGACAGGTTCGCATGCAAGTCCGGCCCAGCCGCTCGTCGGTGCGCGGCCGATTCGCGCGATGGTGGATTCACCGAGCGTGCGCCGGGTGGTCAGCCCGTCTGCACTTTCCCCGTACGCTGTCACGCCCGGAATGCCGGGACGGCACATCGCTACTGAGCGGTGCTGATTCGAGGAGAGCGAGGGTGTGGTTCAGTTCGACGAACCCATGCCACGCGCCGGGCGCCCGCGTCTATACGCGCCGAGCAGCACGAGCCACAACCAGCCGAGGCATGCCGGCTCGGGCACGAGCAGCACCAGCGAAAACTCCGCCGAGCCGCCGCCGCCGACGCCGATGCTGAACGGTGGATCGTCCAGGCTTCCCACCGCATCCAGATTGTCGAGGAATTCGACGTGGAACTGATATAGGCCCGGCGAAAGCGTGCCGGCGATGTCATATTCGATCGGTGGATCGAACCCGCCGCCCGGTGTCATGCGGCCCGGCGCGGTGATGGACTCGGCCAAAATGATCCCGCCGGGTCCGGAGAACTGCATCGTGAACTGGCCACCGTCGATATTGGTGCCGCCTGTATCCCACAATCCTTCCAGCTTCGCCGTCAGCGAAAAATCAATGGGGCTGTCGACCGAGAAGGCGATATCGAAGGTGCTGCGGGTCTGGTAAGTCGCCGGCTCGTGGGCGTAAAACGGATTCTGGATGGACGTTCCGCCGGTCACGCTGAAGCCGAATGGGCCAAGCCAGGATTGTTGCGAGGCGGTCGCCGTTCCGGGGCCAGTGGGAGCGGCGTATTGCGCCGCGACAGACGCATCAAAGGGAGCGAATCCGCCGGCATCCTCCTGCTGGGTATCGGCGCCGAGCGGGTGGGTGATGGCCGCATAGACCTGACGCAGCTCGCTCTGGTAGACCAGGCTTGCCTGCGCATCGCGGAACGAAAATACAGATATCAACACCGCGGCAGCGGTCGCTATCCGGCCCATGATCACTCTCCCCCGGCAGGCGCTCGATTCGGCCCTGCCGATCGAAGCCAGCGGATCGTACGCGGTCCAAAGCCGGGGTTCAATACCGTAGTATCGAGATAAACGGCGAGTGGCGGCGGCGCCCGCCAATCAGGAGTGTGGATCGAGCTTGTGCCCTGGGGAGTACGGAATCGGAGCTACTTTATCCGCTCCAGAAACTGCTCGAAGCCGGTCGTCCAAGTGCGAACGCCGAAGTGCTCCATCATGCCCTTGACGTTGTTGGGGATGATGCTCGGGCCCAGCGTCAGATGGTCGTTCTCGTTGAGGCCGTAATAGGTTCGTACCGATTCGGCGTGGCCGTCGGCGAAACCCACGTTGGTGACGCCCTGCACCATCTTGACGATCTGCGACGTATTCGGACGCCGCCCCTCCCGGGCATTGAACGGGAAATGCCGCTGCACCACGCGGTCCTGGTTCCAGCAGTTACCTTCCATGTTGTTCTGGTTGATGCCGCCGATGCCGCCGGTTGCCGCCGGATTTTCCTCGACGAAGAGGGGCGCGCGTGAGGTGCTGATGGTCGTGGACTTGAAGCTGAGCGAGGCGGGTATGGCGGTCGGCTGTCGAAGGCCCAGCCCCGCCATCATCGAATAGCTGAATACGCCGTTGCCGAGGGGAATCTCGTGGCTGGGATTGGCCTGTCCGGGCCGGGCCGACGGCTGGTCGGACGGGCAAAGGACCATCTTCTCGCTTTGAAAATAGCGCCAGAAAAGCCCGAACTTCGGCGCGGCGTCAAAACCAATGGGATTGCCGGTGTATGGGTTGCTCGAGTTGCCCGGCATGTAGCCACCGCCGGACTGGTTTCCGATGCCGAGCCAGTCGAGCCCCGGCACGTTGGCCGCCAGGCCCGAAGCGGTGTAATTGTCGAGGCACGGCGGGAACTTTTCGAAATCAACCGTGTACATGACCGAGGAGCGGGAAAGCTCGCGCAGGTTCGATAGGCATTGAATGCTCTTGCTGCGTTCGCGCGCCGCCGACAGCGAAGGGAGGAGAATGGAGAGCAACAGCGAGATGATGGCGATGACAACGAGCAGCTCGATCAGCGTAAACGCCTGCCGTCGATTCATGAAACACCTCACGTGATACTCGTCCGTGCCGCACCCGACCACGGAGCATCAGCCCGCGACTCGCGTGCCCGCATGTTACTGCTGCCGCCATGGGCATTGCACGAATAAAGCCGGTGCGGACGGCCGAATGTTACGTTTATCCAATAAATGTCGCTGGAAGGCACGCCCATCCGGCGGTCTGCCGTCGGTCCGATCTCGTCCGGATGCGGTGGGGTCCAAGTCCCCGCTGCCGCCCGTCGGTTGACGATGACCCGCCGCTGTTGCGAACGGACGGATTCGTTGCGGTTAACGCCCGCCGAGCCGGTATTCGGTCGGCGTCAGCTTCGTGATCCGTCGAAAGAGCCGGCAGAAGTATGCCAGGTCCTGAAAGCCGCAGCTTGCCGCAATTTCCTTGAGCGGCGTGTTGTACTGCTTGAGCATGAACTTGGCTCTGTCGATGCGCACCAGCGTCAGGTAGTCGTTAAAACGCATGCTGCCCTCGCGCCGGAAGAGCCGGGAGACGTGGTTGGGCGTGAGGGAGAATGTGCGGGCGACCGATTCTCTTGTAATGCGGTTCTGGAAATTCTCCTGCACGTACAGGCACAGCGCTTCAAAGGTGCGGGCCGCCTTCCGCGTGTGCCCGTGAACCGGCCCGGCCAATAGATGCAGGCACTCGTGCAGGAGCGATTCCGTCAGCAGCGGCCCCAACGGGCCGCTCCGCGGCTCGACGCCCAGCGTCGCCAGCGCCCCCAGCACGTGCTTGGCGATGCCCTCGAAGGGGCTCAGCGTGATCTTGATCGCCGGCGGTGGTTCGAGCGTCCGGCCATTGTGCGTCACCAGGCTGACACCAATCTGCGTCTTGCCAAACAGCAGCGTCAGCACCTTGACCGGGCTGGTCCAGTCGGGCTTGTTCCAGCAGTTGCGGCCAACGAAGACGACCTGGCCTCGCGACAGGCACACTCTGTCGGTCGTCGAGTCGTGGGCCATCTCCACATGTTGCCGGCCCGACAGGGTGAGCGACAGACGAGGAAAGCTGGTCACGTACGCCAGGGGAGGCGGAGCGACCGCCCCCTGGGCAAAGTACAGCTTCTGCACCCGGGTTCGGCGCAGAAAGCTGGTGAGCTCCCTGCTGATGATGTCACTGGCTTTGGCGCGGTTGGCGATCATGCTGTGCTTACAGATGGTAAATGATACACCAGTCCTAAAAATGTCACGCGGCTCTCTTTTGTCGCCCGGCGGCGCCGGGGTATGCTTAGTTACTGCGAGTGCTGCCGGGAGCGGCACTTAGCGCAGCGGGCGAGGTCGGGTGTTTGTGGCTCGCTGATTGGGCGGATCGGCCCGATTGTGAGGGCTGGTGGGTGTGGTATACGATCCCGCGACACTTCGCGGGGCCGGTTGCGGTCGAAATCAAGTGCGACCGGCAGGCCCTGTCGCAGTCCCATCGCCACTTGGTCTGAGATGAAAGAAGAGCTGAAAAAACTGCGGCAGCATCTGCTGACGGGGGTGTCGTACGCGATTCCGTGCATCGCGTGCGGCGGCATCCTGATCGCCGGTGCGCTTGCTTTTGCGCCCATGGAGGTCGGCAAAGGGCCGGTCATTGACGAGAGATCACCCGTTCTTCAGATCGTGAATTACATTGGCGGCGCAGCCTTCACGCTGGCGCTGCCGATCCTCTCGGGCTTCATAGCTCATGCGATGGCGGGCAAGCCCGGGCTGGTGCCCAGCCTCATTGGCGGCCTGTTATGCGCTGGCTTTCCACCCGCGTTGCTCTACGACAAGGTTGAAATGGCCGCTCGAAACATACCCGCGGATAAGAACATCGCGGCCGGCTTTCTGGGCGCGATCGTCATCGGCTTCATTGCCGGATGGACGGTCAATCTCCTGAAGAAACTCCCAGTGCCAAAAGCAGTCAGGCCGGTGATGCCAATCCTGGTTATCCCGATTGTGTCGTCCGCCTTCGTCGGCGTTCTGATGATCCTCGTCATTGGCGTGCCGATTGCCAACCTCATGGCGTGGCTCGCATCATGGTTGAAAGCCATGAGTGACGGCAACGCCGCGGTGCTTGCCATGATCCTTGGCGCGATGATCGCCTTCGACATGGGAGGGCCCGTCAACAAGGCGGCCTTCTTCTTCGGGGCGTCCATGATCCACGAAGAAAACCGGATTATGGGCGCGTGTGCCGCCGCAATCTGCACTCCCCCTCTTGGCCTGGGGCTGGCGACGCTTGCCCGGCGAAAGCTATGGCGTGAAGAGGAACGGGAGGCCGGCATTGCGGCACTGGGCATGGGAATGATCGGGATCACCGAAGGCGCGATCCCGTTCGCTGCGGCCGACCCGGTTCGGGTTATTCCCTGCATCATGATTGGTTCCATGGCCGCCGCGGTCACCGCCATGCTGGGAAGAGTTGGCGACAATGCCCCCCACGGCGGGCCCATCGTGCTTCCAGTGATCGACAATCGCTTCATGTACATCGTCGCGATCATCGCCGGCACGGTGGTGACCGCGCTGGCCATCAATCTGCTCAAGTCCCTGTCGCAGCAACGTTCGCCGCAACTCGCGGAGGTGCCCGCATGAAGATCGTCGCCGTCACGGCGTGCCCCACCGGCATCGCCCATACCTACATGGCCGCCGAACAACTGGAGAAGACCGCCCGCGCCCTGGGTTACCAGATCAAGGTGGAGACGCAGGGGGCGATGGGCATCGAGAACGAACTGTCGCACAAGGACATCACCGACGCCGACGTGGCGATCTTTGCCGTCGACATCGAAGTCGAGCAGAGCGAGCGCTTCGACGGCAAGAAAATCGTCCGCGTGCCGGTGCAGGATGCCATCAAGGACCCGAAGGCGGTCTTCAATCGCATTCGCACTTAGGACCTGGATCGCATCCGCCCGCAGGGGTCCCGGTACGCGGGACGCGCCGGAAGACCGACCGTGAACCGACGCATGAATACGCTCATCTATGCATTCCGATGCCCGCTTCCCAATGGGCTGCACGCGCGACCGGCCAGCCAGCTGGCGGAGGTAGCGGCGCGGTTTTCCTCCGATATCACGCTCACCAACGAGCGCACCGGCGCCAACGCCAGCGCCAAAAGCGTGCTCAGCATGGTGTCGCTCGATTTGCGCGAGGGGGATGGCTGCCGCCTTCACTTCACCGGAGACGACGCCGAGCGCGCGCGGACCGACGTTGAGGACTTCGTGAGTCGCGTGATGCCGGACAGCGACGAACCGATCGCCGACACCCCGGCCGGCGGAGTCGCGGTGCCGCCGCGCTCGCTGCGGGAGGCTGCCGGCGCTTGGCTCAGCGGCACCAGCGTGAGCCCCGGCATCGGCCAGGGGCACGTGGTGCATGCGGGCGGGCTGTCGCTGCCGGAGGCGCTGGACGGAATACCGCAGGGCTCGCCGCTGGACGAGCGGCGCAAGTTTAAGACCGCCGTGTCATCGGTGCGGCACGAACTGGAGCGTCGGCTCGCGGCGCCTGCATCGAAGGCCGAGGCGGGCATACTTACTGCCCACCTGGCCATCGCAGGCGATTGCGAGTTGGCGGCAGCGGTGAATGCCCTGCTGGCGAACGGTGCTTCAGCGGCCGCGGCCATTGTCGCGGTTGGGCGCCGCTTTGCCGAACAGCTTGGCGCTGCCGAGAGCGCCTACATCCGCGAGCGTGCGGCGGACGTCGTGGATATCTGCCTTCAACTGCTGGCCGGCATCTACGGCGATCGATTCGCCCAACAGCCGATCCGCCTGTCGCGGCCCTCGATTGTGGTGTCCGAACAACTGACGCCGCATCAGCTTCTGGCCATGGACCGGCGGATGCTTGCCGGGCTGGTTCTCGCCCGGGCGGGCCGCACGTCGCACGTGGTGATCCTGGCGCGATCGTTCGGAATTCCCACGCTGGTAGGCGTGGCCGAGGCGAGGGGGCGGCTGTTACCCGGACGCGAGACCGTGGTCGATGCAAACCTCGGCCTGGTGATTCCGAACGTGACGGCGTCGGTGCGGCGGCACTACGAACGCGAACGTCGCAAGCTTCGCCGCCGCATGGAGCGCTACGAACCCTTCCTCTCCGCACCGGCAACGACGCGCGACAACAACACGCTTCAGATCGGCGCCAACGTGGCGACGGCCGAAGAACTGCCACCCGCCTTTGAAAACGGGGCCGACGGCGTCGGGCTCTTCCGCACCGAGATGCTCTTCATGGATCGCGACGCCGCCCCGACCGAGGACGAGCAGTACGCCATCTTTGCGAAGGCCGCGCGTGCGGCCGCCGGCAGGCCGGTCATCATCCGCACGTTCGACGTCGGCGGCGACAAGCCTGTGGCTTGCCTGAACCTGCCGAAGGATGAGAACTCGCTTCACAGTCTGCGCGGGATTCGGGTCTATCGCGAGTGCCCGGATGTCTTCCAGGCGCACCTGCGTGCCCTGGTGCGGGCCTCGGCCCACGGCGTCGTCTGGGCCATGGCGCCGATGGTGTCTTCGCTGGAGGAGGCGCGCTGGTTTCGCGAACAAGTGGCTTCGGTGCAGGACGAGCTAAGTGCCGCCGGTGCGGCATTCGATGTGGGGATGCCCGTGGGCATCATGATCGAAGTGCCATCGGCCGCCCTGATTATCGACCAGCTTTCCCGCGTCGTCGATTTCTTCAGCATCGGCACCAACGATCTACTGCAAAGTTTTCTCGCCGTTGATCGCGGCACCGCCGCCACGGCCGACCGGCACGATGCCCTGGCCCCCGCCTTCCTGCGGCTTCTCACACGCATCGTCGCCGATGCCCGCCAGCACGGCCGCTGGGTGGGCATGTGCGGCGAAATGGCGGGAAGCGTCGAGAATCTGCCGCTCGTGCTGGGGCTCGGACTTGACGAGATCAGCACCGCCGCGCCGGAGATCCCCGCGCTCAAGGCGGCGACCGCACGCTTCTCGTCGGCGGAGTGCCGCTCGCTGCTCGAACATGCCACGACATGCGAGAGCATCGCCCAGGTGCGGGGCGTACTGGCGGCCTTCCATAAACGAGACCTGGCGGAAGAGCTGCTCGATTCCGAGCTGATCATCGTCAACAGCGATGCGACGACCAAGGCTGAGGCCATCAAGGAGATCATCGACGCCTTCTATGTCACCGGGCGAACCGAGCACCCGGAACGCGTCGAGGACGCGGTTTGGAAACGTGAAGACGAGTATTCGACAGGCCTGGGGCACGGCATCGCCATCCCGCACTGCAAGACGGACGCCATCAGCGCCAACTCCATCGGCATCGCCCGGCTGCAGCGGCCAGTCGATTGGGATGCGGTCGATGGCGAGCCGGTGAACTGCGTCATCCTGCTGGCCATGCGGGCGTCTGACCGGAACGGCGCCCATCTTCAGGTGTTCTCAAAGCTTGCTCGAAACCTGATGCGCGAAGATTTCCGCAACCGCCTTCTGGCCGCGCGCGAGGTGCCGGCGATCCTGGCGTGCATGACGGATGAGCTGGGGGCTGCCGATCGCCTGGACCGGTAGTGTTCGCCCGCCTCGTAACACGTCGTCGAACCCGTCTGCACGCGCGGCATATTCTTCGAGCCGGCTGGTTTCGTCGATATACTCAGCCCCATGAGTCTGCATATTCTCCTCGTTGAAGATGAAGCCGGCATTGCGGATTTCGTCACTCGTGGGCTGTCCGAGGAAGGATACTCAGTGGTCCATGTGGCGGATGGGCCTGTTGCATGGATTGAACTTCAACGCGAAACGTGGGACGTGGTGATACTGGACTGGCGGCTGCCTGGTGAGGACGGCATTTCGTTACTCAGGCGATTTCGCGCCCGCAATCGCCGCACTCCCGTGCTGATGTTGACGGCGCGCGATGCGGTACTCGATCGGGTAGAAGGCCTGAATGCCGGCGCGGACGACTATCTCTGCAAACCATTTGCCTTCGAAGAGCTCCTCGCCCGCGTCCGGGCTCTGTTGCGCCGTCAGGATCAGTCGGCGGACATGCGCCTGCAATTCCAGGACATCGTACTCGACGCGGCCACGCAACGAGTCACTCGCCGCGGCAACGAACTCAGCCTCACGGCACGCGAATATTCGCTGCTGCTGTTCTTCATGCGCCGGCCGGAGACCGTCTTCTCCCGCTCGCGTATCTTCGAAAGCGTCTGGGGCGAGCACTTTGACGGCCTGTCCAACACCATTGAGGTACACGTCAAGGAACTTCGACGCAAACTCGAGCAGCACGGTCCGCGCGTCATCCAGACTCGTCGGGGCCGGGGCTATGTGCTCAGCGCCCAGGAGCAGCCGTGACATTCGCCGGCCGCGTATCCGCGTTTTTTCTAATCGCCATGGCCTTGGCACTCGCCGGCTATTCCGCCATCTTCTATTTTGTCGCCAGACACCATCTCTACGAGCAGTTCGATTCTCGGCTTCAGACGGCGCTCGACATCCTCGCCGCCAGCGTCGAAGTAGAGTTCGACGACGCCAAGTGGCAACCCCTCGAGCATGGCATCCGGCTCGATCGCGACGTACTGGTCGAATCCCGCTGGATCGTCGCCGATGAGAATGGCCAGACCATCGATCGCTCGGCCGGGCTTGAGCGCAAAGACCCGCAGCATGCCGTCCTGTTTGAGTATTCATCCAGGCCGCATGTCGAAGAGGACTTTGCGGTTCAGATCGGCGACTGGCGTATCCTTCACCGGCAACTTAACGCTCCGGCGCCGAAGCCCGTCACGGAGCGAGAGCCCCACGAGTTTGCCTCGGTGCGCATCACGGTGGCCCGGTCGGCCGCCGGCCTGCACAACACCATGCGTCAGCTCTCGTGGGCGACCGCGGTCCTGCCGGCGGCGGTGTGGCTGGTCGCCGCCGCGCTGGGCAGACGGTACATCGGTCGCACGCTTCGCCCCGTGCGGGCGATGGCCGAGCGGGCTCGCGCCATGGGCGAGGCAGACTTTGCCCTCCGCATGCCGGTCGACAATTCGCGCGATGAGCTGAGCGCGCTGGGGGAGGAATTCAACCGCCTGCTGGACCGGCTGCAACGGGCGTACGAACGCCAACGGCGGTTTGCCGGCGACGCCGCACATCAATTGCGCACACCCCTGACCGTGATCCAGGGACAGATTGACGTCGCCCGGCGAAAGGAGCGGACGCCAGAAGATTACCGGCAGATTCTGCAGCTGCTCGCAGGGAAAGTGTGCGAACTAAACAGGATCGTTGACTCGCTGCTCTTTATGGCGCGATCAGAAATTGAGACCGGCAAGGCGCCCGCCGAGCAGATCCGCCTGAATGATTGGCTCGCCAGCTATGCGGCGCGATGGTCTCAGCATGAACGTGCGACGGACTTCTCTTTCATTCCCGGCGAAGATGCCATGGTATGGACATCACCAGCGCTTTTGTCCCAGGTGCTCGACAACCTGATCAATAACGCCTTCGCCTACAGCAGGCCCGGCAGCGCGGTCGTCCTGAGAAGCCAAGTCAATGGCCCGCAGGTCGTGCTGTGCGTTGAAGATCGGGGTATCGGCATTTCACCGGAGGATATGCCGTCGATCTTTTCTCCCTTCTTCCGATCGGCGGAGGCGGGTCGTACGGCCGTCGCCGGCACCGGTCTCGGGCTCGCCATCGCCGCGCGGATTGCGGCGGTGCTCGGTGGATCGCTGTCTTGCGAGAGTACGCCAGGCGCCGGATCGGCCTTCACGCTGACGTTGCCCGCCCATCGCTTGGAAAGATAAGGGCAAACTTATATTCACATCACGATGGCCACATCGAACGTCGCGATACTTGTCGTAGACCTGCGATGTTCGCGGGGTGGCGGCGACAGGCCAGACCTTCGCCGCTGAGAGCCGGGCAGGTACCCGGCGAAATATGGCACCGTTAGACGGAGATACGCATCATGAAATCGCTCATCGCCTTGCCCGTCGTGGCACTATTTGTCTTCTCAATGCATCTGGACGCAAATGCCGCACCCTCCGATGAGCCCAAACCTGCGGCAGACATGAGCCTGCTCGAAATCATCACCAAGCTGGAGGACGGTGGCTATGGCCCCTTCACCGACGTGGAATTCGACGACGGGGAATGGGAAATCGAAGTCTACAAGGGCGATATCGCCTACGAGCTGCTGATCGATCGAACCACCGGCGAAATTATCGCCGAGCATCGCGATCACGGCGGTCTCAAGCCCCCTGCCGATGCCAAGAAATTGTCGGAGATCATCAAGGGCCTCGAGGCCGAGGGGTACAGTCGCATTCGGGATATTTCATTCGAATGGCGAAACTGGGAAGTCGAGGCCATTCGCGAACGCACCAAGCGCGAGCTCAAAGTAAACCCCGTCACCGGAAAGGTGGTATCCGACCGAGTGGATGACTGACCGGCACGGACGAGTCCATCGGCGCGGTTCTTCCATTAGATTCATTTTCGGCCTTTGCCCGGCTACAACGATTAAGCGCCGGGCAAGGGCCGAATAGTTTTTCTCGGGTGCACGCCGTTTACTCGGCCATATGACATCCACGGTGGCGTTCAGTTTGAGTCGCGCAGCCCTGGAGCCGCTTCGCCGCAGTATGGGCATTTGACTGGCGATTGGCGGAACCGTTCCGCGACGAACAATGCCTGCTGCCACGTCGCGAACGGCCCGAGAAAGAGCCGGTGCATGGTGTCGGGCAGGCGATCACAGCCGGCGACGTGAACAACGTGTTCGCCATCCGATCGCGGGTTGCTGCTCAGGTAATACAGGCGGTCCACGGCACTTTCCCGGGCAGAAAGAACAAACATAGCTGCCGCGCACGTCACGGTAAGCAGCAATGTCAGTCTACGCGGGCGAGCCGGGTGTTTACATGAGTCATGAACTGAAAATGGCGTCGGGCGACGGCCTGAAAGTCACTCATCCATTTACGGATGCACCGTCGCGACAGAAGCGAGGCTTGCAGGCTACAGTGAGCCTGCAGCGCGACAGGCGGCCCAGCCACGTCGCACCAGCAGATGAAGTCTCAGCACGCTAGATTGGATTACTCCGATCCGCTCCTGCTCTGTTTCCCCAGGGCGCAAAAACCGGCGGAGTCGCGCTCCGCACGACTCCGCCGGCATCTTGGCTATTGTTCAAGCGCCTTGCCCGATGGTCGCATGCAACTCGGGCGATAACCAGAATTCCCGCGTTACGCGCGGGAGCTGGCCTTACCACGAGCCGGCGACGCGCGACTCAAGCACGCCGCCGCGTTACCAGCGCCATGCAGCCCATCCCAAGCAGGGCGAGCACGCCGGCGCCTGGTGCAGGCACGGGATTGCCATCCCCGCCACCATCTCCGCCGAAATCGCCGGCCGACGGCATCCAGTCGCTCGCGGTCAGTTCAACGAAATGACCGCTGCCGGACCAGGACCCGTGATATGCGCCGACGAATTCGCCGTTGGAAAAGGCAGCGACGTCAAACTCGACGGGGTCCGTCAATTCGCCGGAGAAGTGGAGCACGAAGCCCACCATGTTGGAACCGGGGCCTGCGGCCGCGGCCAGCATGCCGGAGTTCAGCGTCTGGCTCCATCCGGCATCGAGACCGTGCACCGCCGGCGTGTCAAACGGAGCGCCCGTGGTGATCTGCACTCCGATCATGTCGATCGACGTGGTCGTGCTCGCAAAGCCAAGCGGCAGCAACCAGCTGCCCTTTGGCTCGATCGGGCCCGTCTGCCGAAGATAGAGATCGGAGAACGCGGGTGTGGCACACGCGGCAATTGTCACCGCGGCCGTGGACAGGAAACGGGTGGCGCCAAGTACTTTCATATCAAACTGCTCCTTTGCCGCGAGCGCTTCCCCGCTCGCCGGCCATCCGAATGACTAGCCGCCACGCCTGCTGAAGGATATGAGGCCCCCCCGCCGAGTCAAGCAGATTACGCTCCCTGTTAAGGATTCACGCATCAACAGCGGCGAAAACGCCGCGGCGCGCGTGCGATTCGGATGGCACCTTCGCGCGGGGTCTCCGAGTTGCACGATCCGAATCGAGCGCGGGTCTGAACACAGCCTGACGGACCGGCAAACACGAGCGAAAATCATCCATGCTGCGATGCCGCAAAGCGAGTTGAAAGCGCCAGTGCAGTCCACCGGATGAACGAAGAATTGACAGCCGGATATTTCATGACCCTTGCAACCGGGCCGCAAGTCCCGACAATTCAAGACAGAGCTTTGCGGGAATCCCATTGCGGCATTTCCGGTCCGATTTGCAAGGCCGGTGGAAAACCAGATGACCGATCAGGAACGTTTCGATCGCCTGCTCCTCGGCAAGCACCCGTGCATCAACATCGTCACGCACGACGAGGCGTTTGCGCTGACACTGGTGCGCGAAGCGGTCATGAAGACCGCACTGCTGCTAAACGTCTGGTCGATCAACGGCGGCGTGCGGGACGGCCTTCTCGCGGAGCATCCCGCGGTGCCGGAAACCGAACACGCGGCAGCCGCGCTCTATTACCTGGCACGTCAGAAAGGCCCGGCCGTTCACGCCCTGCTCGATCTGTCCGGCCATCTGCGCGACGAGCGGACGCTTCGGCTGCTGCGCGATCTCATCGGGCGGTGCCGGGCAAACGGCGCTCAGATCGTGCTCATCGACTACAGCGAGAGCCTGCCGGACGTGGTGCGGGCCGAATCGGTGGCGTTCGACGTTTCGCTTCCCGACGACGTGGAAATCGAACGCATCGTTCGCGACACGCTGCGCCGCGTACATGTCGCGCAGCAGATCAAAACCGAAATCTCGCGAAGCGAGTTTCACACGATCGTCAATCATCTCAGCGGCCTTTCGCGGCGCCAGATCGAACAGGTCATCGTCGAAACCGTCGCGGAAGACCTGCGGTTCGACGCCGCCGATTTGAATATCATCCTGATGCGCAAACGCCAGATGATCCACGCTGGCGGGCTGTTGCAGTTCGTGAATGCGCCGCAGACACTCGATGAAATCGGCGGGCTCGCGCGTCTGAAGCGCTGGCTCGATGTGCGCGCGGGTGCCTTCACCCGCGAGGCGGCCGAATTCGGCTTGTGCCCGCCGCGCGGCATTCTGCTGCTCGGCGTACAGGGCGCCGGCAAGAGCTTCTGCGCCAAGGCCATCGCCACGGCATGGAAGCGGCCGCTCTTGCGCATGGATGTCGGCTCGCTCTACAACAGCTACATCGGCGAAAGCGAACGCCGCCTGCGGGATGCGCTGAAGCAGGCAGAGATGATGTCCCCCGTCATCCTCTGGGTCGATGAAATCGAAAAGGCCTTCGCATCGGCCGCGAGCCGCTCGACCGATGGCGGTCTTTCGCAGCGGATGTTCGGCTATCTGCTCACCTGGATGCAGGAGCATCGCCGACCGGTCTTCCTGGTCGCCACCGCCAACGACATCGAAGCGCTGCCGCCGGAGCTGCTGCGCAAGGGCAGGTTTGACGAGGTGTTTTTCGTTGACCTGCCCAGCGAAAACGTTCGCCGCGACATCTTCGCCATTCACCTTCGAAAACGCCGGCGCGACGTTGCTGCGTTCGATCTGGATGCCCTTGCCAGCGCCTCCGAGGGCTATACCGGCGCCGAAATCGAGCAGGCGGTCATCAGCGCTTTACATGTTGCCTTCTCGGCCAGGACGGAAATCACAACGGCGCACATCAAGGATGCCCTGAGCCAGTCGCCGCCCCTGTCGGTGACGCAGCGTGAGAGGATCGCGCATCTTCGGCAATGGGCAAACGGACGATGTACACCGGCGGACTGACCCGGGCGGGCGTACCCGCCCAAACGTCAAAGCTGCGACGCCGCCCGGCTGGCAGTTGAATTCAATTAAGGAATGCGTGGGAAGGACATGGCGGGGGCACGATGCAGCTTCGCTATCATTCGCCTGCATGGTCGGTTAACGCGAGGCGAATCGGAAGTACGGCGAGATGACGGTGCAGTTATCACAGATGCCCGCCGCGGGCTCGCGTTTAGACGGACGTATATCTAAGTTGTAATGCGGTAACTGGACAAGCCTGCTACGTATAGGGGCACACCAGCCAAGGTCCGCTACAAAGCGGACAAATTCTTCTGCTTTTTTACTCTTGCATCCAGTGAAAATCGGTTATACTAACTCCCGGTTCCCAATTAGAGACTTCCTTTCCTTTCTCTACTCTCCGGCCCGAGAGTTGGGAACTAGAAGCCCGCACTTGCTGCGGGCCTTCTTTTTGCGCCCACGTCCTCTGATCCCTCTTCGTTCCTTCCGCAATTGGCGGAACGCTCTCCGAGTAATGCGTAACACGAGTCCGATTGGGTGTATTATCGAGGATCGCCAGCCGTTTCGATATTAGGGTGTTTTCCCTAATTTTCAGGTGACAGGCCGCAGGCACAGCGGCGGTTAGCGAGCCTCCCGCACGTAGAAAATTCCCCGCACCGGCTCACGAGAGCCCGTCAGCGGGGGTGGAAAGCGCGGAATCTCCCGCTTCTGAAGCGCCGCGTCGCCGGTCTTTGCGTACAACTCGATGGTCAGCGACTCGCCCGGGATTTTGCTCTCGAATGATTTCAGCGGTTCGTAGGCGCCGCTCGCCTCGACCGCCTCCTTCGAGATGCCGTGAAAATCGCTGCCGGTGTACTTCGAGTCCCATACGAAGATCGTGCCGATCGGCATGGAGTCGAGCAGCTCGGGCCCCTTGTCCGCACGCGGATCCTCCACCAGGCCCAGCGCGTAGGCGAACCATGGGTTCGGAGCAAAAACAGGACTGTCCGCTCGTCCCGTACGCTCCAGCCAGTCGACCACCTCCATTACCAGGCGCTGATCGGCGCGCATCGGGAGCGGCCGCACGATGGCCCCGAAGTGCAGGAGCCACGCCAGTGCGACGATGCAGATCGCCAGGCCGCGCAGCAGGCGCAGCCGCCGGCGGTTCACGCCTATCAGCAGGACCCACGCGGCCGTCGCCAGCGGGATGAACAATCTCGGCCCTGTCATGCCGACGGCACTCGCCGCGGATGTCTCGCCCGCCAGTGCCGCTTCGCTCGCGATCCAACCGAAAATCCACGCGCAAATCGCGAGAATACGGGCAATGCTGCGCTCGCGGGGGCTCACGATGTCCCGGAAAATGGCCCGCCAGCCGCTCAATGCCAACACGGCAACCAATGGTGCGACCGCCACCATGAAGCGCGCGTAGCCGCCGCTGGCATAAACGCCCAGCGCCTTGATTGCGGCATGGGCCAGAAAAAACAGGCCGGCAAAGGCCGGCGCCTGCCATTGGCCGCGGCGAAGCATGGACCACGCGCCCGCCACCGCAAGGCTGGCCACCACGGGTCCGACGGCAAGCATCGCATGCGGCACATACGACCACCAGGGCTGCGGCAGGTACTCCGTCGATCCGCCCGGACGCAGGTAGATGGCGAACGGCCAGGCCTCAAACGCCAGTGCGTGCAGCACGTTGTGGACGACGGGCGCCCAGAGGCTCAGCCCCAGTCCCAGCCACCGCGATCGGCCGCCTGGGGCTGACTGCCAGACGACCAGCCACCACAACGGAACGAACAGGATCGCTTCGTGCCGGGTGAGCAGGGCCAGCGAGAACACCGCCGACGCCGCCGCCACGCGCCTGCGCTCGGCCATCCAGAGAGCCGCCATCAGGTAGAGCGCGGTGAAGTTCTCCGTAAGCGTGGTAAAGGCGAGCAGCGTGTAATAAGGCTGCGCATAGCACAAGAGCGCGACGGGCCAGCTCGGCTTCAGCCCGAGGCGCCGCGCGTAGCCGGCTGCACACAACGCGGCTGCCGCACTCACCAGCGCCGACATGTATCGTGCCAGATGCCAGCCGATCTCGCGATCGCCCAGCCAGCTGAATGCCGCCATCGGGACCGTCATGCCCGGCCGGCCCCACATGTGCAGCAGATAGCCAGGATACGTCGCCGACCAGCGCGCGAACAGGTAGTGCGTCAGATCGTCGTCGTGATGGACGCCCTTGGATAATAACCCGAGCAGAATGGTGAACAGCAGGCACACCGCGACCGTCAAACGCGCGGCGCGGCGATCCTGCCCATCATCTATCCGGGGTGTCGGGGGCGCCGTTTCCGATGCATCCGGCACGATGAACTGCTGCATCGGGGGCATCGTACCCGCGGCGGCCGGTTTGGAAATGGCATGCCCCTCGCCCGGCAGCGAGCAGGTCTCGTCAGGTGACGTCCATTCCCCACTTCAATTTGTGAACAAGGGTATGCCAGCGGGAATGGTCGGGATGTCGCACCAGCAGCAATTCGATGTCGCTGCGGACCACGTCGATCTGAGAGCCGTTCCCCACGCGGACAATGCGCTGACCATCGAGCACGGCGGCCGAACCGGCGCTACCGGCGATCATTCGGACGCTGACTTTCGAGTCTCCGCCCACCACAATGGGCCGGTGCGTAAACGAGTGCGCGCATCGCGGCGTGATGATGATGGCGTGCATGCCCGGCTCGACGATCGGGCCGCCGCACGACATGTTGTGCGCCGTCGAGCCCGTGGGCGTTGCGAGGATGACGCCGTCGCCGGCGAGCCGGCATAGCTGGCTCCCGTTTACGTCGATGTCGATCACGATGGTGCGGAAGGGATCGCCCACGCGAATGACGACATCGTTCAGGGCGATGCCGTCCTGCAAATCGTCCTCCTCGGTGGAAGTGACGGACGCCGCAAGGATCATGCGGCGGGCAATCAACGAAGGATCGGAAATAAGGCGCGGGAACAGGGCCTTCACTTCGGCGACAGCAAAGTCGGCCATGTAGCCAAGCTTGCCGAGATTGACCCCGATGATGGGCACCTGCCGGCGCTGCATGGCCTGGCCGGCGTGGAGGATGGTCCCGTCTCCGCCGAGCGCAATGACGAAATCAGGTTCGTACGAATTGATGGAGACGGCGTTTCCGTCGATATCGGACCCTACGAGGGCTCCCGAGGCCTCCAGCCAGGCGCGCAGCTCCTGAAAGGGCTCCTTGACGCGGGGCTTGCTGGCATTGCCCAATAAAAAGACGCGCACGTTCTTCACGTGGAAGGCAGCTCCAAAGGCGCATGTCGGCCAGATGCCAGCGCTACGCAGCACCGCGCCGTCCGGTTCAGCGCCTAAAGAATACCACCAGTCCCCCGGGCGGCAATCGACGGCACATTGTCGCGCGCCCCGTATTTGCAATCGTAGCGCAATCCGCTATCATCATTGAATTTACGGCAACCTGTTTATTCTAAAGCGGTTTCCGGCCGGCGGCAGCGGCACTGGCCAGACACCTTGCAACCAGGAATAATGGGAGCGGCAAACCGGAGGCATCGGTTTCGGACGGTGGAGTGGAACCAGACCGTCCCCGATTGCGGCAAGCCAGCCCGAATCCGCCCAGACAGGATGGTTAACCCGTTGGGCGGTCTTGTTTTAGGCTAACCGAGCAGGTACTGCTCGCTCCCGTGCACGCGCTGGAGACGGTTCAAATGCCAAAGTTTCAATACGAAGCGATGAACGCGGCCGGTCAGGAGGTCAAGGACGAGATTGACGCTCCGTCCTCCGAAGAAGCCATCGCGAAGATCCGCAGTCTTGGCTACTTCCCGACCAAGGTCCGTCAGAAGGGTGGCCAGAAAAAGGCTGCCGCCGCAACGGGTACGCGCCGCAAGGGTGGCGCCGCCGGACGCGTCTCCACCAAGCAGATGACCCAGTTCACCCGTCAGCTCTCAACGCTGATGGATGCTGGCCTGCCCATTCTGCGTTCACTGCGCATTCTCGAGCAACAGCAGAAGCCCGGCACGCTGCGCGTGGCCCTTCGCTACGTCGCCGAAGACGTCGAAGGCGGCGCAACCTTGTCCGAGGCCATGGCCCGCCATCCCAAGGTGTTCGACCGTCTCTACTGCAACATGATCGCCGCTGGCGAGACGGGCGGTGTGCTCGACGTCATTCTCCAGCGCCTTGCCGACTTCATGGAAAAGGCCCAGAAGCTGAAGCGCAAAGTCATCGGCGCCATGGTCTATCCGGCCGCCGTTATTTCCTTTGCCTTCATCATCGTGGCCGGCATCATGTACTTCGTCGTGCCGAAGTTCAAAGCCATCTTCGTCGATTTCAACACCACGCTGCCCGGCATGACCGTCATGCTCATGTCCATGTCCGACTTCATGGTCGGCGTGACGCGCGGCCCCAACGACGAGGAAATCCCCATGCTGGTGCCCGGCTGGCTGATTCTACTGTTCAGCCCGGTCATCGTATTCGTCATATGGAAACTGACGCGTAAGTTTGAGGGCGGCCGCTACGCCCTGGACGTCTTCAAGCTGAAGATTCCGATCCTCGGCAACATCCTCCAGAAGACGGCGGTGGCCCGCTTCACGCGTACGCTCGGCACCTTGATCTCGGCCGGCGTGCCCATTCTGGAGGCCATCGCCATCACCAAGGATACCTCCGGCAACGAGGTCTATGTCCGTGCCCTGGCCCGCGTTCACGATTCCATCCGCGAGGGCGAGTCATTCGCCGGCCCGCTGAAGGCCACCAAGGTCGTCGACAACCTCGTCGTCAACATGGTCGACGTCGGCGAAGAAACCGGCGATCTCGACAAGATGCTCACCAAGGTCGCCGACAACTA
>CAYOZN010000011.1:0-160606 GCA_964408455.1 uncultured Planctomycetaceae bacterium | reverse complement strand
GCATGAACAGCGTGCTCGGCCGCGACGGGTGCATCGCAATTCGGTGGACGCAGAAACCGACTTCCACGTTGGGATCGGGCATGTACTGCGACGTCAGGCCGCGGTTCTTCGACGCCCAGGTCTTGCCGCCGTCGTCGGAGCGGAAGACGCCGGCGGCGGAGATGGCGATGAAGAGCTGGCCGTTGCCGCGGGTCGTGCCATTGTTCGGCGCCTGGACGATGGTGTGCAGGCCCATGCCGCCGGCGCCGGGCTGCCACATCGGTCCGGTGCCATGCCCCCGCAGGCCGGCGAGTTCGTGCCACGTCTTGCCGCCGTCGGTGGTGCGAAAGATGGCGGCATCCTCGACGCCGGCGTAGGCCGTGTCGGAATCGTGCAGCGATGGCTCGATGTGCCAGACGCGCTTGAACTCCCACGGTTTCTGCGTGCCGTCGAAATGCTGGTGGGTGGTGAGCGGCGCGCCGGTCTCGCTGCTCGTGTCGTACACGAATTTGTTGCTCTCGCCCTTGGGGAAACCCTCGGGCGTGGTCAGTTGCTCGCCGGCGGGCGTGCCGGGCTGCTCCCAGGTTTTTCCGCCGTCGCTGGAGCGCTGGATGATCTGGCCGAACCAGCCGCTGGTCTGCGAGACGTAGATGCGTTTCGGATCGACCGGCGAGCCCTTGGCGTGGTAGATCTCCCAGCCCGCGAAGTGGGGCCCGTCGACCCTCCAGCGCTTTCGCGAGGCGTCAGAGGTGAGGATGAAGGCGCCTTTCTTGGTGCCTATGAGAAGGCGGACCTGGCTCATGCTGTAAACTCCTTCCTGACTGACTCGCCTATTTCAATCGTTTTTTGGTCATGCGAATGTGCGCGCGGCGACGGGAAACGTCGACATTCAAGACGCCGCGTTCAATGAAACCCAGCATCCCGATCAGTCTCGGCGCATCATCCGTTTCAACGAGATAGGCATGAATTCGAATGGGCCCAAGCGATTTCGCACCGTCCGACAGCATGCAATCAATTTCAGCGAGGATGGCAGGAAGCTGACACTCTGGCCGACGAGCAATACCACCGATCTTTACACGCCCAAGCGGCCGGTGGCGCGCATCGGCCCAAACTGAGATCGGAAAGACGCTGAGCGGCGCGCCGGTATCAATAACAGCCGGGTGATAGGTACTCCAAGCTGATTCCGTCGCGACGCTGACGTTTGCCCATAGCCGAATTGCATCCACGCGGTGACCGATCGCCTCCGCCGGTGGATGAGGGCTGCGCACGATGGCCAAGTCAATTCGAGGCAATTTCCCACCGACAAATCCCGTATGCGATTCAGAATATAATGGTTCCGTCGTCTATGAGTTGAACGGGGATCTCGTTTACGCCGGTCCGTTCGCGTGCAAGTCGCTCGACGCTGCCGGATTCGGTTCCAACTGCCACAACCCGGTTCTTGTGTACGGCGACCCATTGGTTGGGATACTTTTTGCAAAGCTCCCGATAGTGTTTGACCATCCAGCGAAAGTCACGCATGTATTGCTTGCTGGGCAAGGGTGGCTTGATCGTCGTCCTCACGGGCTGACCTCCTTGGCCTCAATAAATGCTAGCGGATTCGAGGGGCAAAGTGAAGTATGAATGTTGTATCCGCTCACAGAGGGCAACGTGCCGCTGCCACTGAGTGGACGTTCGGCTTTCGCACACGTACGTGCAGGAAATACACAACCGGCGCCAGCGAGGTTTGACCAGACTCTGGCGTTGGCGTTCCAGTGGCGGCCGACGTCCTCGTGTGTCATTGAGGGGGCATTATCGCGCGGTACGGCAGTGCGGTCCCGGCCTTCGGGTCGTTGGGTTGAACTGGTTCCGTCGGCCACGGTCTTGCCCCCTCTCTACGCGAAGATTCTGGTTAACGGCGTGAGAGGTTGATAAACAGCCGCCGGGCATGTTCAAACACTCGCCGACAAAGCTGGAAGGCTCAATGAGTCCGTTCGTTGGATCGTGCTATTCCAGCGCCAGGCTCGGCCGTCCCGTGCGCCTGGATCGCAGAAATGGCAGATGACGCCCGATGGCAATGCTGCCGGGGCCGGCCAGCAGCGTGGGCAGCAGCAGGCCGATGAGGGCGAGGTTGTATTCGTAGCCTCCGGCCTGCAGGAAAAACCCCTTCTTGCCGTGGAACATGACGATCGCGCCGATCATGATCACGATGTTGGACGCGGCTGAGAAACGGCTGAGAAAACCAATGACCAGCCCGATGCCGCCGAAGCACTCGCCAATGGCGACCAGGTAGCCGATCGGACCCAGGCCCATCTTTTCGACGGTGGCGGCCAGGCCGTCACCGCCGAATGCGCCGAAGACCTTCTGCGCCCCGTGTGCAAACATGATGACACCGGCGGTGGCGCGGACGATCAGGAGGGACAGATCGACCGCTGGACGGTCGCGCGAGGTGGAATAGCTCATTACTCGTTCTCCTGTTCTTTGGAATCGGGTTGTCTTGGTCGGCGTGGCGGCGGAATCTTACGCGCGTTATTCGCCGCATCTCATATCATTGGCAACATTCGCGACGAGTTATGGCCCTGCATAATGACTACTTGTTCCCTACGCAGTACAAGTGCTTCCGCGTGCGCACAAACAACTGCCCATCCGAAATCGCCGGCGTTGCCATGCACACTTCTTCCATGGCATTCTGGGCCAGCAGCTCGTACTTCCGCCCCGTCTTCAGCACGTAAATATTCCCATCCTCGCCGGTCAGGTAAATGCGCGCCTTCGTCGCCACCGCCGACGCGGAGAAGGTCTCTCCGCCGGTCTCGATGCGTTCGCGATAGACCTCTTCGCCGGTCTTCACGTCGCGTACGCAGAGAATGCCGTTGTCATTCGCGACGTAGAGCAGGCTGCCGACGATGACGGGCGTCGGCATGTAAGAGCCCGTCTTGGGCTCGTACCATGCGAGGCCGGGGCCGGCTTCGTCATTGTGCGGAGTGACATCGCCGGTGGCATCGGGGCGGATGGCGTAGACCGGGCTGCGGCCGTGGCCGCTGGTGAGAATGATGTTATGCTTCGTGATCAGCGGCGTCGGCACCGGCACATCCCCGCCGCCCGACAGCGTCCAGATTTCGCGGCCGGTGGCCAGATCGTAGGCCGCCATCTTCCGCCAGCCGTTGCAGATCAGCATCGGCTCGCCGCCTTCAAAGCGTGCGATGGCCGGCGTGCACCACGTCGCCACGTCGCCGCGCGGGATGCGCAACTTCTCCTCGCCAGTCTTGATGTCGAATGATACCCAGTATGAGTCGTTGAGCGCGTCGCATTGCAGGATGATCTGGTTGTTGTAGATGATCGGCGACGTGGCGGCGCCCCATTGCATGTTCGGCGCGTTGTAGGGGCCGACATCGAGGACACCAAGGTCCTTCTTCCACAGCAGCTTGCCCTTGGACGTGTAGCAATACAGCCCTTCGGAGCCGAAGAACGCGACGACGTGATTTCCGTCGGTCGCCGGCGTGCTGTTGGCATGCGTGGCCTTGATGTGGCGCTTCATTTTGGGTACGCCGTGGTGCGCATCGCGCGACCAGCGCGTCTTGCCGGTCTTGCGATCGAGGCAGAGCACCTTCCACGTCCACGGATTGTTCTCCGCGGCGGAGTCACCCGTACCCTGGAGCCAGCCGGTCTGCAACGTCTCCTCGGCGCTGTCGTCGCTGACGGCGGTGGTGAGGTAAATGCGATCGCCCCAGATGACTGGCGACGAGTGCGCGAGCCCGGGAATGGGGACTTTCCACTTAATATGCTCGCCGGTTTTGACGTTCCAAGTCGTCGGCGTCTTGCCGGTGCCGACGCCGCTGCCATTTGGGCCGCGGAAGGAGGGCCAGTCCTGTGCATTAACGCTTGACGACGCCATCCACGTCAGCAGTTGCGTGAAAAGGATAATTGCAAAGGAGAATTGTCTGCAATTCATGTCAGCAGCCTCGTGGGCGATCAAATAAGCTCTCGGTACGGTGCCGGGCATTGATTTGCTACTTTTTCACGACGTTTCCCTTCACGTCTCGTTCCTCGGGCGTGGGCAGGCCAAGGCCCTCCAGTTCCGGGAGGATCTTCTGTTTGTCGCCGACCAGCACGAGTAGCGCATGGTCCGTGGGGATGGCTGCTTCGGTCAGTGCGTTCAGATCATTGCTCGCGGCATTCTGAATGGACGCGAAATCCTCCGCCAGCGACGCGACCGGGCGAGCGTGAATCTCAAGCTGCACGGCGGTATTGATCAAACCGGACAGGCCCTGAAAGCCCTGGATCAACTCCGCCGTGTTCGTCTCGCGCGTCTTCAGCGTCTCGGCATCCGAAATGTCGCCGCGGCCGATACGCTGGAATTCGTCGAAAAACTCCTTCAGTGCCTCGCCAGTGACCTCCGCCTGCACGTCGGCCCCGGCCGAAAAGTACCCTGTCTGCGGGGCCATCGTGAAGCTCGACCGCGCGCCGTACGTATAGCCCTTGTCCTCGCGCAGGTTCTGATTGAGCCGGCTGGTAAAGCTGCCGCCGAGTATCGTGTTGATCAACTCGTGTTCGATTCGCGCCGGATGGCCATACGCCGGCCCCGGCATGTAGAAGCGGATGACCGTCTGCACGCTGCCGGGCTTATCGACTAGCACGACGCGCAACGGGCCGGCCTGGGCGGCGGCGATGTCGCGCTTCGGCAGCGGCTGCCAGCCCGGCGGCGCCGTCCACTGGCCGAACGCGCTTTCCAGCAGCACCCGCGCGTCCTCCGCGGTGATGTCGCCGGCCACGAAGAAGACCGCATTCCGCGGCACGAAGGCCTGTCGCCACCACTCGCGGAGGCTTTCGACGCCGATGGCTTCGGCGCTGGCAGTCGTGCCGTTGACCGGGCGGCCGTAGGGGTGATCTGCGCCGTAATACGACATGAGGCCGACGCGAGATGCCACGCTGGAGGCACGATCTTCCGCCTGCCGGAGGCTCTCGAGGTGCAGGCGCTTCACGCGGTCCCACTCGCTTTCGTCGAAACGCGGCCGAAGTATGGCATCGGCATACAGCCGCAGCGCTGCTTCAAAATTCCGCCGAAGCACCGACAGCGAAACGGTCGTTTCCTCGTGGTCGGCATTGGCGCGAAACGTCGCCCCCAATAGTTCGAGCGCGTCGGAAAATTCGAGGGCGTTCAACTGACCGGCGCCCTCGTCGAGCATCGATGCCGTGAGGTAGGCACGGCCGGGGGCGCGGTCGTCGCCTTGAATGGCGCCCGCGTTCTTCAGCAACAAGGACACCTGCACCAGCGGCAGCTCGTCGCGCTGCCAGTGGCGCACCTCGACACCGTTCGACAGCGTGAACGTTTTCGGCTCCGGCGCCGTGAAGGCACGCGGCCGGGCGTCGGGCGGCCGCACATCACGGCCGGCGAGCATCGCGGCGTCTTTCTCGGGTACGACGTGCATGAGGAGACGGGCATCCGGCGTGAGCACGCGCCGTGCCCAGTCGCGCACCGACGCGGTCGTGGCGTTGCGGTACCGATCCAGATCGCGTTTGAACGAATTGGGCTCGCCGAAGTAGAACTGGTACTTGTTGAGCGCGTCGGCCCTCGACAGGAGCGATTCGAGCTGCCGCAGCATCGACACTTCCTTCGACGCCTTGTGCCGCTCGAGTTCTTCCGGCGTCGGGCCTTCCGACATGAGCCGGGCGAGCTCCTCATCGGTGGCGGTCGCGATGGCATCGAGCGAAATGCCCTCGCGGGCCGTCACATGAACGTAGAACAGCGAGCCGAGGTATCCGCTGGACTGCATGGCGCTCACTTCAGTGGCGAGCTTCTCGTCGATGATCAGCCGCTTGTAGAGCCGGCTGCTCTTGCCGCTGGCCAGCACGTCGGCCACGAGGTCCATTTCCGCATCGCCCCCGGCGAACTGGGCCGGGCTGTGGTAGACCAGCGTGAGCCGCGGGAACTGCACGTCGTCGCTGTATGTCACGCGCTTGACGCCGTCGAGCGTCACGGGTTCGGCCTGCGCGTGTCGCGGGTCGGCGTCGCGCGGCAGCGTGCCAAACAGCTTCGCAATCAGCGGCTTGATCTCGGCCGGATCGAAGTCGCCCGCCACGACCAGCGACGAATTATTAGGCACGTAGAAGCTGGCGAAGAAGTCCTTCACGTCCTGGACCGTGGCCCGCTGCAAATCTTCGTGCGTGCCGATGACCTCGATGTGGTAGGGATGGCCCGGCGGATACATGAGCTCGCTGATCTTCAGTTCCGCCTCGCCGTAGGGCTGCATTTCACTCATCTGGCGGCGTTCGTTGCGCACGACGTCGCGCTGCTTGTCGAGCTTTTCCTGCGTCATTTCCCTGCCGAGGTCTTCCAGGCGATCGGCGTCGAGCCACAGCAGCGTCGGCAGCAGCTTCGCCGGCCCGAAGGAGTAGTAGTTGGTGCGATCCCACGATGTGCTCGCGTTGTTCCAGCCGCCGCCGGCCTCCATCAGCGCGTCGAACTGGTTGCCCGGCACCCGCCGCGTGCCCATGAACATCAGGTGCTCGAACAAGTGGGCAAAGCCTGATCGCCCCGGCGGCTCGTCCTTGCCGCCGACGTAGTACCAGGTGTTGATCGTGGCGACCGGCAGGCTGTGATCCTCGTGAAGAATGACGGTCATGCCGTTGTCGAGTACGTATTTTTCGCAGGGAACATCCTGCGAAAAGGCGGCGCGCGCGGCGAGACAGGTGATCGTGGCGATCGTCAGAATCAGACGCATGGGGCAAAACCTCCGGAGGGCTGATTTCAAAACAGCGGATTATCCTACCCGATCGCGACCGCCGCGCATCAAGCGGCGCCGTGGCCGACGGCGGCTGGACGCACCGACAAGGCTCCGCTATAGAAATCCGCAGCCGCCGGCCGAAACTGCCGATATCGGGGGAAACGCCGGCGATACTGACCAGCCGCTCTGCCGCGACGCGGGGCGCGACGTACGGACGAACATGAAGCTATTCATCCAAATACCCTGCCTGAACGAAGAAGCCACGCTGCCCGCCACGCTGGACGACATTCCGCGGCAGATTCCCGGCATCGACAGCGTCGAAATCCTGATCATCGACGACGGCTGCACCGATCGCACGGTGGAAGTCGCCCGCGCGCGGGGCGTGAAACACATCCTCAGCTTCACCGGTAATCGCGGACTGGGCCACGCATTCTCGGCCGGGTTCGACTACTGCCTGCGTCACGGGGCTGACATCATCGTCAACACCGACGGCGACAACCAGTACTTCGGCGGCGACATCCCCAGGCTGGTGCAGCCGATTCTCGATCGCAAGGCCGACCTGGTCATCGGCGATCGCGAGCCGGAAAAGGTGCCGCACTTTTCATTCGTTAAGAAGAAGATGCAGACGCTGGGCAGCTACGTCGTCAGCCGGCTGGCGAATCTGCGGGTGCCCGACGTGGCCAGCGGCTTCAAGGCCTACTCGCGCGAGGCAGCCATGCGCTTCGCGCTATCGACGGATTTCGATCACACCGTGGATCACGTGATTCAGGCGGGCCGCAAGCGGATCGTCACGAAGATCGTGCCCATTCGCACGAACGAGAAGCTGCGCGAGTCGCGGCTGTTCTCGAACATCTGGGTGTTCATCACCCACTCGCTGTCGATCATGCTGCGCGTGTATTCGTCGTATCGGGCGATGAAGATCTTCAGCGCGGCGGGGCTGGTGACGTTCGGCGTCGGCTTCCTGATCGGGCTGCGCTTCTTATATTTCTTTTTCTTCACCGACGAGCACGGCTCGCACGTGCAGTCACTCATCCTGGCGGCCATCCTGATGCTGGCGGGGTTTCAGATGGTGCTCACGGGCATCGTGGCGGATTTGATCAATGCCAATCGTGGGATTGTGGAAGATGTGGCGTACCGGGTGCGGCGGATGGAGCTGCGTGAAAACTCGCGAACAAAGGACGGTAAGATGGCCTAGACTGCCCCCGCGGGCTCGTCTTTCTTTAAGAACGAGCGATTGGTACGAAGCGTGCGCTTGCCCCTGTTGAAAAAAATTCGCGATTCGGTTGAAACTTTGACGACATTTGTGTCGCCCATATAATCCAGACGTGGGCACGCGCGCTCGCGGGTGGGGCGGCATCAACCGGATCAAGCTTGGCGCCAATGAGTCGCATGGCCCGGTGCCAATCAACATCAGCGATTCATTAGCCCGCCAACGAGCTTGATGCGCCTGACTCCTTTCCGCTCGGCCACCGCGCCAGGGACGCGTTCATAACGTGACAAGTATGGCTGTCTGCTTGGCCGCATGCGCGAGTTGAGATTCGATCCAGTATGCGCGCGAGCGTCCCGCCAATTCCGCCGGAGGCGTCGGATGAATCCACGAACTCTGTGTTGCCTGGTGCTCCTGGTCCTGTTCGGTGGTCGCGTCCGTGCCGAGCAGATTATCTACGTTGACGACGATGCGGCTCCCGGGGGTGATGGCCTCTCGTGGAACACGGCACATTCCACTCTCCAGGCAGCCCTCGATGGAATTCCGGCCGGTCAGGGCGCGATCTTCCACGTGGGCCAGGGCACCTATCGACCGACGAAGCGGTTGAATCCGTCAATCCCGCGGTCTGCCTCGTTCGTCCTGCCCGACGGAATCACGCTGCTCGGCGGATTTGCAGGGCTAAGCCATTCACAGCCCGATCTCCGATCGGATATTGCATATCCCTCCATCCTCTCAGGCGATTTGAACGAGAACGACGGGCTCGAATTTCAGAACATGGAGGACAATGCGGACGAACTGGTGAAAGTCACGGCTGGAAGCGCGAGCATCGATGGGATGAGGTTGGTCGCCGGGCGGGTGGGGCTGCGAACTCTTGATGCGCAGATCACGCTGAAGAGCTGCACATTTCTGCACAACGCCATATGCGGCGCATTCCTGGCGAGCACGCAGGCGTTGATCACGAACTGCACGTTCCATGCAAATGGCGATTGGTCGCAGAGTCCGACCGTCGGTGGTATTTGGTGTACAGGAAGCACGAACGCGCAAATTCAGAATTGCAGGTTCTGGGGCAACACCGGCACTTTTGCGCCCGCTCTGCGCGTCGATACCTTTGCGACGGCCGCGATGGTCAATAGTGCCGTTTGGGGCAGCTTTGGCTACGACGCTGCCATTAACAATGGCGGTGTACTGACCCTTACCAATTGCCTCGTGGCGTCCAATCGCAGCCAACGGATCCTCTATTGGGTGGACGACTCTGCGGGTGGTATTTTTAACTCTGGTACGCTGACCCTTTCGAACAATATCATCTGGGGCAACGCCGGCAACGATGCGACGGGCCTGGATGGCCAGATCACCGACTATTCCGGCAACATAACGGCGCAGTTCAATTGCATTGAGGGTTGGGAGCCGGGCGGCCAAAGCGACGGAAACATATCTCTTGATCCGCGCTTTCTTAATTTCAATGGTCCGGACGGAGTGTTGGGAAGCCTGGACGATGACTTTCGGCTTCTCGACGATTCGCCATGCATTGACGCCGGAAACAGCGACTCCGACATCGATACCGGCGAACCCGGCGTGCAACCGCTGCCAGCCGTAGATTTGATCGGAATGCCGCGGGTTGTCGACGACCCGCTCGTCCCCGATACCGGCATGGGCGCGGATGGCGTCGTCGATATCGGCCCTTTGGAAGGCGCCGTTCCCGCCGTGCGCATCATGCCCACGAGCTTGAGCATTGCGGAGGGCTCGACAGTCGAATTGATGGTCTGGTTGAACCGGCCGCCTGCTGATCCCGTGCTCGTTCAGTTCTCAACGGATGGCGACGGCGATATCACCGTGGTTCCGGGAGAACCCCTGACGTTCAGCCAGGCGGATTATTTCATCCCGAAGACTGTGCAGCTGCATTGCGTCGCCGACCCTGGTTTTACACGGGACGCGACCAGGCTGACTGCAACGGCGCCGCGATTCTACACCGGCGTGGCCAGCATCGTTGAAGATGATGCTCTGCCGGCGCCTTCGGTCATCTTCGTCGACGCGGATGCTGCTGGACTGAAAACGGGCCTCAACTGGGAGGATGCCTTTGAAAACCTGGAGACCGCGCTCCAAGTGGCGGATGCGCACGAGGCGATTCAACAAGTCTGGATCGCAGAGGGCACATATCGGCCGCAGCGGCGACTCGTTGCAACGGACCCGCACACCGCCACATTTGTACCACGGCCCGGCCTGACGTTGTATGGCGGTTTCAGCGGCGTCGAGGCATCGCCCGACGAGCGCGACATAGCGCAGCATCCATCCATCCTCAGCGGCGATCTGGCTGGAAATGATTTTGGCAATTTCGATGCACCTTCCTGGCGCGAAAATGCGCATGCCATTGTGACGATCTTCCCGGCCGAGGAAGCCGTCACGCTCGACGGTCTGACGTTGACACACGGGAACAACCGAAAAGTGGACCCGCAGCCGGACAACAGCGGTGGTGCGGCCGTGAACAACCGCTTCGGCAGCATGCTGTTGCGACACTGCAGCATTCAGGAAAACTACTCGCGGGGATACGGCGGCGCGGTGCAGAATCGCGGAGTCGCTCGGTTCGAGGACTGCGTTTTCCTGAACAATGCGGTCGGTGTCGGCGGCAGGGGCGGCGCGATTTCGAACACGCGCACCGCGTCGCTGGAAATCGAAGATTGCGAATTCACGGGCAATCGTGTCATCGATAATGACGGCTATGGTGGCGCGATCTACAGCGTGGCGTCGTTCACGGTTCGTGACAGCACCTTCATTGACAACGTCATAGAACTTCACGATGCAGACGACTTTCCATTCAACTTTGGCGGCGCGATCATGTCGTTGGCCGGGATTGATCTTGATGGCTGTTATTTTGCGCAGAACTATGCCGATGATGGCGGTGCGGTGTACGCATCGACCGATGACGAGTATGGTCCGTTGCGGATTGTGAACTGCTGGTTTGAAGCGAACACCGCCGAGGAGTCCGGTTCGGCGGTATTGCTTTCAGGCGACAACGAATGCCTGGTTGAAAACTGCACTTTCATCGGAAACGAGCTATTCTACGATTCATCACCCGGCACCGGCGCAGCTGCGTACATATACACGCGATCGCCAGTTGTGCGTGACTGCGTGTTTGAAGACAACGTGAGTCCCATCTTCTTTACCGGTGGCGGGCTAGCAATGTTCGCGATCAACGGCTCCACCGGCGAACTGTCCAACAGTGTATTTCGAGGCAACTCGGCATGGATGGTGGCTGGAGCCTACGTGAACGGCTGCTCTGTGATCAATTGCGATTTTCTTAATAACCAGGGGCAGAGCGTGGGCGGCCTGTGGCTCCGAAACGGAAAGGCGGAGAACTGCCGTTTCATCGGCAATCAAGCAACTGCCGTTTCGGGCGGCATTGGGGGGGGCGGCGCATATCTCGGCATCGACAGTACTGTGACCGGCTGCATTTTCAATGGGAACTGGTCCGCGGTGAAGGCCGGCGCCATTCTGTGCGAGAGTGCTGAGGGAATTCGCGTCATCAATTGCACCATCGTCAACAACGAAGCTCAACAGTGCGGGGGTCTGTTTGCAGGCAACGCGCGCCCTTACGTGCAGAATACGATTTTCTCGAATAACACCTTTCCCAGTATTGAGGGCACCGCGCTAAGCGTCAGCTTTTGCCTGTTTGGCGTCGGGTTGCCGGAGGGGTCCGGCAATATCTCCGGCAATCCCCAGTTTGTTGATCCAGCGGGTACGGACGGGATGGTCGGAACGGAGGACGACGACCTGCGACTGGCCATGGGCTCGCCCTGCGTGAACAGCGGCAGCGGTGTCGGCGTGGATCTCCCCGAACTGGATATCGACGGTCAGCCGCGCGTTGCGTTTTGTCGTGTGGACATCGGAGCGCACGAGTCTCCGCATGAGACTGCCGTCGACTGCGACGCGAGCGGAGCGAACGACTATTGCGAAATCGCGAACGGGCTGGCGCCCGATTGCAACGGCAATTTTTCTCCCGATGGCTGCGATGTGGCGTCCGGCGCAAGCGCGGACACTGACCAGAACGGTACGCCGGACGAGTGCGACCTGCGCATCCTGTACGTGCGCAGCGACTCGGCTGATGGCGGCGATGGCTCGTCCTGGGCGAGCGCCACGAACGACTTGCACGCGGCACTGGCACTTGCCTCCGTACACCATGGACCCGTCGAAATATGGATGGCGGCGGGGGTTTACCAGCCGTCGGTCGCCGATCCCTACGCGGAGTTCCAGATACCCTCGGGAGTCGCCGTGCTTGGAGGATTTGCAGGCTACGAGGGATCGGCGGCGGAGCGTGACCCCGAAATCAATGAAACGGTGATTAGCGGCGATATTCTGGGCAATGATAATGTCGAGTCGCCCTGTTGCGCGGGGATAGACGGCCAGTTTGAGTGCGACGACGAGGTCTGCGTGCAAACCGTTTGCAACATTATTCCGTCGTGCTGCACGAACTGGTCGGCCATCTGCGCAAATTTCGCGCGCAATTACTGTCCGGAAATCTGTGCGGTAATGAACGACAACAGCCGCCGTTTACTTGACTTGAGCTATACCGACGAGAGCACCCTGGTCGACGGATTAATTCTGCGCAACTGTCAGGGAGCACATTTGGATTCCGTGTTGTACTTTTATGACAGTCGCGCGACGATCCGCCGCTGTCGCATCGAGCAACACGTTTACACGGGTGGCGGCGGATGTGTTTTCGTAGAGCGGTCCGCGCCGACGTTTGAGGAATGCGAATTCAGCGCAATCAGCACTCAGCAGGGAGGCGTCTTAATCGCTAGAGCTGAGTCAACACTCACGTTGGAGCGATGCGTATTCAGGATGAACACCGGCGTCTCGGTGAGCGTGGACGGCCATGCCCACGTTATCGCGCGCCGCTGCCGATTCGTCGAAAATGACCTTGCCGGGCGCAGCGTGGTATTCACGCAGTTATTTTCCAGCACGACGTTGGAGAACTGCTTGATTGCCAATAATACGGGCTCGCTGGGTTCCTGCATCAGGGCTCGCGGGACCAGCCTCATAGTTCGTCATTGCACCCTGACCGGGAATGAGACCGGCGGCACCACGGCAGGCATCTACAGCGAGCCGAATGGAATTGTCCAGGTAGATCAGTCGATCCTGTGGAACAATTCCGCGGCTGCCAGCACCAGCGCTGAGCAAGCACAAGTCAATTTCGGCGCGGGCTTGCCTGGAGTAGAGGTGCGCTATTCCTGCGTGCAGGGTTTGAACTGGTATGCGGGCAATGGGAATATCGGCGAGGATCCTGCATTCCTCGGCACGATAGGCGAGGAATTCGACATCTCGCTGAGTTCACCCTGCATCGATGCCGGGGATTCTCAGTTCGTTGCCGGCGAGTCCGAGACGGACCTGGCCGGCAGTCCGAGAATTGCGGGCTGCCGCGCGGACATCGGCGCCTACGAATTTGCCACCGGCGATCCGGGCTCGGGGGATTTCGACGGCGATGGAATGGTAGGGACGCCGGATATTCCGGCGTTTGTTGAGGCTCTGACGCGGGACCTGCCGCTCGGCGCTTGCCTTGGCGACTGGTCGGGAGATGACCATTTTGACGGGCGTGACATCCAGCTATTTGTCGACGCGCTCCTCGAATAACTGCTTTGCCGGCCTACGGGAGCTGCCATATTCGAATTAGGTCAGTTTATTTGTAGCCGCACGTCGGATTCAGGCGGCGATTGCAGCGTTCCAATCGAAGGTAATGCCACGACACGTCCGTCGCTCGTGAACCGCGCTGGACGCAGTACCGCCCGGTCCTGCCACAATCCCAGCGCCGCCAGCGATTCGATCGCATCGGTCGCATCAAAACTGAAGTCCACGTCGAAGCGCTCCTTCAAATACGCCTGCACGCGCGATGCCAGTTCGGCGGCATTGGCGCAGGGCGAATGCAGGCAGAAGACATACGCCAATAGCGCCTCCTTGATATCCTCCTGGGCCACTAGCGACGACAGCGTGTGGATGACCGCGGCGTTGTTGCACAGGTTCTGGAAGTACAGGTGCTGCGTGCGCTGCGAATCGCGGTGCTTGCGGGCGCGGCGATAGCCGATGACCGAGCGGAAGAGCAGCGTGCCGGCGGCGAGGGCGATGGTCCACAGCAGCTTGGTGAGCGCCGCCGCCACCAGGTTGAACGCCTTCACCAGCGTCGGTGCAATCGTGCCGGCTCCGCCGCCGACGAGCAGCAGGCGATCGCTGAGCGTCATCTCGGTCTCCGCATGGGGCAGCAGCGCCTCCACGTCGGAATCCGGAATGTCCTTGAAC
Organism: uncultured Planctomycetaceae bacterium; assembly: GCA_964408455.1. Lineage (GTDB taxonomy): Bacteria > Planctomycetota > Phycisphaerae > UBA1845 > UTPLA1 > CAYOZN01. The sequence goes on along the minus strand of CAYOZN010000011.1, from coordinate 146,440 downwards.
AGCTTGAGCAATACGTGCGGATCGTCGCGAAGCTGGGCGATGACTGCGAGCCGGCGGAAGCAGTTGACGTCGCGCGTGATGCCGCGAATGGGATGGCGCCATGCGGGCCGCCAGACGGAGACGCGCCCCCGGCCGCGCACCCACACGTGCACGTATTGAATGCGCTGCGCATTGAGGCGCACGCGGAGGCCGCGCGATGTCGCCTTGCGAATGACGCGTTCGACTTCGACGCCCTCGAGCCTGTGGAAATTGGCCTTCGTCAATAGTTGAGACAGACCGTCCTTCAATTGTTCATAGTTCTGCCGCGTGCGTGTCGAGGCGATGTCTGCGAGGGGCCGCGTGTCGCGGTCGGGGTTGAAGGATGCATACTGGTCGGCAACGCGGCGCTCGACGGCGGCAGCGCGGGCCTCAATGGCTGTCTCGATGAAGGCGGCGACAGCGCACAGCTCGGTCGGCTGCATGCCGAAGCGTTCGGCGTCTTCGGCCAGGGCGCTCGCCAGTTCCCCCGCGCGAATCGGGATGAACTTGTCATCCATGTGATGCCACACGGTTGACGCGGAGGGGTCTTGCGAGAGCGGGTCAGAAACGGCCATGCGGCCATTCTACTGGAGGCGCCGGGCGAAGTGCATCCCGCGGCCGTTCGGCCGCAGCTCGATATCGGTATCAGCGACGCCTTGCTCTGCCACGCATGGCCACCAGGGCGAGGGGCACGATGATGCCGCCGACGCAGATGCCGCCGCAGGTCCCGGTGGCGACAATGGAGCGGGAGAGGGGGTTTATTCGCTTGTCGTGCCAGTCGTCGTCGTCATCATCGCCGAACCAGTCATCATCGTCATCGTCGTCGTCGTCATCGTCGTCATCGTCGTCCCCGTGATGATGACCGCCATCGTCGTCGTCATCGGGCGGACAGGGCGGGGGATCGGCCGTGCAGACGGCGGCGAAGATGTCGTCGCCGGCGTCAAGCAGAGGATCGGCTTCGGAGAAGCTGAGTATGCCGTCGTCGAGATAGTCATTCACCTGGATGATGAATGCGGCGATCGCGCTGCACGCCACCGTCGTATTGGCGTTCTGAAAACCCGCCAGGGCATCTTCCAGCGGAATGAGCAGGGCACTGGCCAGAGATGGGCTGAGCGTGCCGGCGAGGACGAGATCTCCAACCGCGTCGATGATGGACTGCGTCGCCTCTTCGGGCGTCTGCACGTGGATGGAGAACGTGCAGCTTGCGCTGTTGCCGGCGGTGTCGGCGGCGGTACACGCTATCTGCGTGGTCGAGCCGATCGGCAGGATAGCGCCGGAGTTTGTGGTGCAGGAGACGACGGGCGCCGCATCACAGTTGTCGGCGGCGGCGACGTCGAACGATACCGAGGCGCCGGAAGGCATCGTCAATCGCGCGACGATGTCCCCGGGACAGGTGAGCGCCGGCGGCGTGGCATCGACCACGGTGACGACGGCGGAACACGACGCGCTCTGGCCGCAGGCATCCATGGCGATGAGGCTGACGGGGGTCTCGCCGAGGGGATAGGGCCCGGCAGGATCGAGCGTCAGCGTCAGGGGCTCACAGCCGGCGACGGCCGCGGAGCCGTCATCGACCGCCTCCGGTGCCACCGTGGCGACACAACTATCGCCGGCATTCACGCTCACGTCGCGGCAGAGGACGGTCGGCTCGCCCACGGGCGATTGGGACTCGTACGCACCGATATCGCAGCCCGCGCCGAAGGGCCGCGGCAGTCCGCGCTGATCGATCGCCACGGCCGCGCCGCATTCGGCGGAGCCGGCGGCAATGGCATCAATGGCCGGGCTGCCGGCGAGCAGGGCATGCGTCATGGTGCCGCCGCCATTGTCCTGTAGCGGACCGAGCAAGGCGTCGATCGGCGCGGCCCCGGTGCCGATCAGGTCGGAGGCAATCCAGCCCGCAGTGCCGTCCGCGTTGCCAACGAGATTGAAACCACTGGACGTGACCGAGGCCGTCATCGCGATGTCCGGCGCATCCGGGGCGGAATTGCCCGCCACCAGGCTGGCCTGAAACGTGGCCAGGTGATTGGCATCGACGCCGGACGCCACGATTCCGCCGCCGCGGACGACCGCGGAGTTCGCCGTGAGCGTTGTGTAAACGAGTGTCACGCGACCGTCGCTGAAGACGCCGCCGCCTTCATCCGCCGTGTTGCCGCTGGCGGTGCAATTCGTCAGCGTCATGGTGCCATTCAACTGGTAGATGCCGCCGCCCTGAACTGCGGCATTGCCGGCGACGGTGCAGCGATTGAGCGTCAGCGTTCCGCCGTTGACGAAGATGGCGCCTCCCTGGTTGGGGGAAGGTGCCGCCGGCGCGATGCCGTTGGTGAGCGTCGCGCCGTTGATCGTCAGGTTGCCGGCGCCGCCCACGCGGGCAAGTCGGAATTCCGGCGTGCCCGCGGCCGTGGCCCGCTCGATCGTCGCGCCATTGCCGTTGATGGTGATGGCGCTGGTGATCGCGGGCAGGCCGGTGGCGCCCTGGCTCGAGTTATTGACGGACGTGAGCAAATACGTGCCATTGGCGGCGAGATTGATCTCGTCGGCGACGAGGTTGTTATTGGCGGCATCGATGGCGGCGATGAGGCCGGCGACGTCGCCGTCGGCAATGTCGAAGACGTCGGCATGCAGACGCTGGCCGCTCAGCGCGACGCAAATGCAGAGTAACACGATGATCCGTCGGATATTGGCCATGGATGACGCTCCCTGTCCGGGCGGCGCGCGTGCGCTGCGCCGCAATTGCCCCTGTCAGGCCCCTGATCATATCGGCGTGCGGAATATCCGGGCAAGAAAATGCGCGTGCCTTAGAGCCGCGGCGCGGCGATGCTCGATGCGGGCGAATTCGGGGCGCTGTAAAAGAAGTGCTTGGCGGCTCGCGACGTAATGCCGCAGCGCGCCAAAGGTGCGATGGATTACGGGTTTTCAGTTGCGAGCGGGGCGCCGGCCGTGACCGCATGGTTCGGCGGCGTCGCTGATTCAGAAATTCTCAGCACCATCTCGATGCGCACGCTCCCTGACGCTTCGCAAAAGAAGTCCATCGGCAGCGTCATCGCGCGAGCCAGCCCGGCGGCCAGCATCTGGTGAATGGCCGCGGCCGCATACTCGGGCGGAACGGGCGACATCGGCGCCGTGGCGCAAGCGAATCGTTCGATGGCCTCGACGGCGGCCCGCTCGCAGGCGGACACAATCGCGAAGCGAATGCGGCAATGACCACCGTCTCTATCTTCAACCAGTGCAATATCGATCGGCGCTTGCGGACAAAACTCGCGGAGTGCAAGCAGAGTGTGCTGTATCAGCCGAAGGAAGCGGGATTTATCGAGCCGGACGAGCGTGGTGAGTGCGGCCGCCCGGTCGTACTGAAAGTCCGGCAGCGACTGCATGCCGCTCGTGGCCAGCAAACTGCGGATGTCCAGCACCAGTCGCTCTACGGTGCAGTCGCAGGTCTCCGCCGCCAGCCCCGCGTCAAGTTCAACGACGTCCGCGATTTCGCGAAAGAACTCGTCCGCAGCATTGCCATGCGATTGAGAGACCGCCGCGGCGCATTGATGAGCGTGGCCGCCTGGTGCGATGCCATCTACTTCGCTCCGGAGTTCGTTGAGCTGCGCACGCCAGGTTTCGGCGGCAGCGGTTTCATCGTTGAGCCGCCGAATCAAATCGCAGAGCCGTTTGCGCAGCTGCTCAGCGTGCGGCCGGCTGGTTTCTCCGACCGCGTTGCCGGTGCACGGGTCGAGCGTGCTGGCCCGGCCCGTCATTGGTGTGATACCCCTGTCGTGCATGCCACTTCAACCAGCGATGTCATGCCGTGTCACACTTGTGACGTCAGTCTCGCGCGATATATGGCCGCAGCAGGCGCATGTTCGCCGCCGGCAATCTTGATTCTCGGATATAAATTTCGACCAGGTTGAGGTGCGGCACTGTCCCATCTTCGTGCGCGGGAATGCGCCCTATGGCCGCGCCGGCCTTTTCCGGACGACCAGCGGATTATCCCCGGATGTCCTCAAAAAATTCGGCTACGGCCCGCACGAACGCGTCAGGATCTTCGACGGGCGTCATGTGACCGGCATCCTGAATCGTTGTCATGCGTGCGCCGGCAATGCCCTCGAACATGAGCTGGGCCGCCCAGGGCGGCGTGAGCACGTCGTCCTGTCCGACGATCACCAGCGTGGGCGCGTAGATGCCGGCGAGGGTTGCCGTGGAGTCCGGCCGGGCCGCCATGGCCCGTAGGGCGGCGGCGATCCCGCGCGGATCGGTCGCCCGCATGATCGCCGACCATTCCTGCACGAGCGACTCGGGCGCCTTGGGGCTGAAGAGCTGCGGCAGCATGGCATCGATCAGGAAATCCGGCCCTTCCAGCAGCACTTTTTCGGCTTGTTCCAGACGGCTTTTGGCCTTTTCCGGCGCATCTGCCTCTGCGCGGGTGTCCGCGAGAATAAGGGCGCGAATCCGCGTCGAGTGCCGCCGGACGAACTCGAAGGCGACGTAGCCGCCCATCGAGAGGCCCATAATGGTAAACGTGCCCCGTTCGCCCAGGTGATCGACGATGGCAACGAGATCGTCTGCATACGTCGCCATCGATGCCTCGTCTGAGGCCTGGCTCTCGCCCATGCCCCGCAGATCGGGCAGGATGAAGCGGTAGCGATCCTTCAGCGCCTCAGCCACGGGAAACCACAGCCGCCGGCTCAGCGGGAAGCCGTGAATGCAGAGAACCGGCGGGCCCTGTCCGATCACGTCGTATGCGAGATTTCTTTCGTCAACGGTCAGCGTGTGCACAAACTGGACCTCCTCCATGAACCTTATCCGGACGCGATCGGGCTGGCGATATGCTACATCGACTAATCTAAGATGAAAAAACACCGGCCGGGTGATACACTTGAACTGTCCGTTAAACACGCCCTCCATCGTCCGAAAAGGAGAATGACTAGATGATTTATCGGTTCATGCTCGTGTTGTCCGTTTGCGCAGCGCTTGTCGGATGTCAGACACCCTCCACCAGTGGCGTTGAGTCGCGGGCCGACTCGGCCCCAGCCCTCGTGTCCAGTTCTGAGACAAGTTCGACGGATGGTGCGACGGGTCAAACCGGAGGCGGTCACGAATCCGGCACAAACGGTGGCGCGGATTTCGCTCCGGGCGCCGAAGCAGCGATCGAAACCGCGGGCGAACTTGAGTGGCAGGCCGACTGGGCCACTGCGCAGCGCCTCGCCGGCGCGCGAGGGCGGCCGATCATGGTCGATTTCTACACAGACTGGTGCTACTGGTGCAAACGGTTGGACAGTGACACGTATCCGAACCGGGAAGTGGCAAAACTGTCGCAGCGGCAGGTTTCGCTGAAGCTCAACGCCGAGCGCGAGGGCCGCGAACTGGCACGAAAGCACGGCGTGCGGAGCTATCCCACGATTCTCTATTTCGACGCCCAGGGGAAGGAAATCGGACGGATTGCCGGCTATCTGCCGGCACGCGAATTCCTTGCCGCGGTGAAACCGATCCTGGAACGCTTTGAACGGCGTTGAGAATCAGCCGGCAGCATGCGGCTCAATGTTCGTGCTCGTGGGACTGGCAATGCGGGCAGACGAATCGTTCGCGCGGCGAGGCGGGCATCGCCTTTCGCGGGAGAGAACCTGCCGGATAGCTGTAGTTGCAGCAGTCGCAGTCTGCGGCCTTCTGTGACTTCAGCAGGCGCGCCGTCCAGCGCGAGATTTCTTCGGGAAGAACGCCGCGACCGCGGCACATCGGGCAGGTCTCATAGAAGCTGCGCAGTATGACGTCGCGGATAAAGGATGACTTGTCGGGTACCTTGTTCAGCACGTCGGCCAGGTGGCGATCGACGCGAAAGGAAACGATGACCCCTTTGTCGTTTTCGTGCTTGGCCATGCCGGGCACCGTTAGCGAGTATTCGAGCCGCCAGCCAGCAACATAGCACGCCGGTCGGCATCGGGCAAAGCCGGCGGCACCGTGTTTCGGGACCTGCATTGGCCCGGAACGATTCTGCTGTTCCTGTACCGGCCGAACAACCGTTAAACTTGCGGGGTGTCTGGGTCTTTAAAACGACGCATATGACGTTGCCAGCAAGCTCCAACCAGGACCTCGAACCGCCCGTGCGGCCGGTGACCGGCGGCCTGCCCGGCGTCGAGATGCGCCGTCGAAGTCTGCTTCGGCGAATCGCGTTGCTGGTGGTGGTGCTTGTCGCGGTGACGCTGAGTTTTTTTCAGCTGCGCGACCATTCCAGGCGCCGCAGCTGCCGGGCGTCGCTTTCCCATTACGCAACGCATCTGAAGTCATCCCCGCTGGACCCTTTGCATCTACTACCGCTCGAAACGCAATGGAACGAGCTTGACCAGAGTGGCGTGTTTTACAATCCCAACCATTATCGCTTTCTCCCAAGAAACTGGCAGGCGACTTCCGGCGGGCTCGATCGGCCGCTTGCCGTCTGCGCGCAGCCTCATGTGTCGCTGTTTTCCCGCGGCCGTCACGTTCTCATCAGGGGCCAGTCGGATTATGAGATCGTCTGGCTGGAAGAGGATGCAGTTCCCGCAGAGCTCAAGACGGATTGAGTCCGGCAGAGATAGCGGCCGGCATGTCGCCAGCGTGGCCGGTCACGCGCTCGATCCAGCCGCCGCCCAGCACTTCATCTCCCTCGTAGAGCACGACCGCCTGCCCGGGCGTAATGGCCAGTTGCGCCTGGTCGAATCGAATGGTCGCGGCCTCCGTTCCATGCGGTGTGACCGTGGCGGCCGCGGCCTCGTGTTGATAGCGGATCTTGGCGTGGGCGCGGAACGGCTTTGCCGGGGCCGGGCTGAGCCAGTTCACGTCGCGGGCAAAGAGTTCGTCCCGCATGACCGAGCGCCGGGGCCCGGCCAGCACCGTGTTGGTTGCTGCATCGATGGCGGAGACATAGATCGGCTCCCCCGCGGCCACGCGCAGCCCGCGGCGCTGACCCACGGTGAAATGCGGAATGCCGTCGTGGGTGCCGATGGGATGACCCTCGACGTGCAGAATGGGGCCGGGCTGGAAGACATCGCCGCGCCGGGACTTGACGAGTCGCGCATAGTCGCGATCCGGAACGAAGCAGATGTCCTGCGATTCGGCCTTGTCGTGCAGCTCGAGCCCAAGGCGACGCGCGTGCTCTCGCACCTCCGTCTTGGTCAGCTCGCCGAGAGGAAACCAGGTGCGGGATAGGACCTCGGGGCCGATGCCGAACAGAACGTAGGACTGGTCCTTGCGGGAATCGCGCGCGCGGAACAGCCGGGGCCGGCCGCCGTCGCGCACGATGCGGGCATAATGACCGGTCGCGACATAGTCGGCATCGATGGCGTCGGCGTACTCCATGAGGCGGCCGAACTTCAGCCACTGGTTGCAGCGCACGCACGGGTTCGGCGTTCGGGCGCTGGCATACTCGTCGACAAAATAGTCGACGAGGCGGTCGAAATCCTCCTCGAAGTTGAGCGAGTAGAAGGGAATGTTGAGTTGCGCGGCGACCTGCCGTGCGTCGGTGGCGTCGGCCGCGGAGCAACAGCCGCGCGACTTTTGCTGTGCCGGCGCAAGCGGAAGGCTCATTTTCACGGGCGCGGGCTGCGGTTCATGAGTGCCCGCGGCGCAGGTTTCCGCCGCAGTCTGGTATCGATCCGCACCGAGGCGCATAAAGACGCCCACCACGTCGCAGCCCTGTTCGCGGAGGAGGCAGGCTGCCACGCTCGAATCGACGCCGCCACTCATGGCGACCAGGACTCGCGGGGAGCGGTTCATTCCACCATTTTAGGGCACGTGCGGCAATCCGCACAGACGGGACCGGTGGCGCCGTGGCGCTACGTTCCGGCGCGGCGTGCGGACGCATTCGCACGCAGCGGGAAGAACAAGTTCAGCACATGGGCGCGGCGAGGGCGGTGGCGGGCTCGGCTTGCGAGTGGACCACGCACTGCGGCTCGGCCTCCAGCCACTGGATCGCGACGTTCGCCACCAGCGGATCGAACTGTTTGCCGGCGTTGTTTCGCAGTTCGTAGATGGTTTCTTCGAGTGTTCGGGGCGCCTTGTACACCCGCGGCGAGAGCATGGCATCGATGCTGTCGGCCACCTGGATGATGCGGGCCCCAAATGGGATGTCATTGCCGGCCAGGCCGCAGGGATAGCCGCGGCCGTTGTACCACTCGTGGTGGTGCAGCACCAGTGGCACCGCCGGCTCGAGGAAGCCGATCGGCTCGATGATGGCCGCCCCGATTGAGGGATGCGACTTCATCACGGTAAATTCTTCCGGCGTGAGGCGGCCGGGCTTGACCAGGATGGCATCCGGAATTCCGATCTTGCCGACGTCGTGCAGGAATGCCGCGATCCGGACGACGTGCACGTCCTCGCTGCGCAGGCCCAGCCGCGCCGCCAGGCAGCGGGAGTAGATTTCCACCTGCGTCGAGTGGCGAGCCGTGTATGGGTCTTTGGCCTGGAGGGCCGCGAGCAGCCCCAGGATCGTGTCGGCCTGGTGGCTGCCGTGGTGGTTGCGATTGTCGGCGAGTCGCGACGTTCCGGCGGCAAAAGAGAGCTGGCTCAGTTCGGAGAGCGGATTGATCCGCAGATCGCCGAGGCGGCCGGCATCGATCACCGTTTTCTGCGTGGGCCGGCGAGAGAGCGGCTGCCCCTTGTCCAGTGGCAGCGGCCGCATGCCTGCACCGTGTAGGCGAGTCATGGTCGTTCCCCCCTGCGTTCGTCGGGTGCGGCAGACCGGCATTGTGCCGGCGTCGCGTCCCGTGCATCATCGGAGCGCATCTTCGAATGCTTGAGCGGCGTGGCGCCGGTGGGCGGACGGAACTGGCGGCAGGAAAAATGGAATGCGGACGGACGCAGGGCTGATATAGGAATCCATACGATAGAGGGCGGATTGCGGCGGGGCAGGAGGCCGGTTATGTGCCCCGCCAGGCTGTGAAAATAACGGCGTCCGCAAATGCCGCGGAATGAGGGACGGGGCCGGCGAGGTATGGGACAGCGCACGCGAATAGTTCTGGGTCTGAACAGCGGCACCAGCGCCGACGGCGTCGACGCGGCGGCCTGCGAGATCTCCGGGCAGGGCGAGCGCATGCGGGTGCGCCTGATCGGCCACGTGCAGCGGGCCTACGCGCCGGAGCTTCGATCGCGGCTGTTGGCCGTAATGGCGCCGGCGCGGACGACGACGGAGGAGATCTGCCGGCTGAACACAGCGGTGGGGGACGCCTTTGCCGCCACGGCGATGGCACTGCTGAAGAAGCTGGGGCTGAAGCGCGTGGACCTGGTGGGTTCGCACGGGCAGACCGTGTGTCATCTGCCGCCCCGCGTCTCGATGACATCAGCTCGTGTGCCACTGCTGGAAAGCACTGGCACACGGAAAGCACTGCGTGAAGGCAGTGGCACGGCGGGAGAAACCGGCACGCTTCAGATCGGCGATGCGGCGATCATCGCGGCGCGGCTGGGGGCGCCGGTGGTGTCGCAGTTCCGCCAGGCGGACATGGCGGTCGGTGGTCAGGGGGCACCGCTGGTGCCGTGGACCGACTGGGTGCTCTTTCGCCATGCCCGGCGCACGCGCGTCGTGCAGAACATCGGCGGCATCGCCAACCTGACATGGCTCCCTTGCGGCACCGGCAATCGGCCGATGCGCGGCAAAGCCTCAAAGCCCCGGCCTTGCACCGCGGACGATGTCATCGCCTTTGACACCGGACCCGGCAACATGCTGATCGATGCACTGGTTTCGCACTTCTCCGGCGGACGACAGACCTACGATCGCGGCGGGACGCTGGCACGGCGCGGGACCGTGATGGACGACGTGCTGGCCCACGTGTTGGCGCATCCATACCTCCGGCGGATGCCGCCCAAGAGCTGCGGTCGCGAGGAATTCGGAGCAGGCTACGCGGCGGAGCTGCTGCGCCGCTTCGGCCGCCGCCGTCGCCCGGCGGAGGACTGGATCGCGACGGCGACTCGCGTGACTGCCGAAAGCATCGCCGCGGCCTACGCCGATCTATGGCACGTGCATCCCACCATTGAATCGAATCGTTCACCTGGCCGCGCAGGCCGTGTCGGCGCTAGGCCGGTGCCACGCATGCGGCGCGATACGGCGGCGGATGCGCTTGAGATCATCCTCTGCGGCGGCGGGGCGAAGAATAGAACGCTGCGGTCGATGCTCGCCAAAGCGGTGGAGGCGCGACTCGGATTCGCCCCCGAGTTTTCGACAACCGACGACTACGGCATTTCGACGCAGGCGAAGGAGTGCGTGTCGTTTGCCATGCTGGCGGTGGCGCGGGTGGACGGCGTCGCGGCAAATCTACCCGGCGTCACCGGCGCGCGCTGCCGAACCGTCCTCGGCGCCGTACAAGACGCGGTTCAAATTCGAAGAACCGCTGCCGCGCTATTAGAATAACGGCATTGCCGGAGTTTACCGCGCCCGATTTGTTTTCAAACTGATTTACACCGCACTTTGTTTCGCAAATCGCGCTGAACGGCTCCCGCCGCGGACCGAAGATGGAAAAACCGTTCGTCAGGCCGATCCCGATTGACCTCTTCTGCCTCAGGTGCGGATACAACCTCCGTACCTGCCCGGTCATCGGCGTCTGCCCCGAATGTGGTCTGAAGATCCGGGCGTCGCTGTTGCGCATACAGATCGCCCGGCTCGATCCCGATTGCATGGCTAAACTCCGTTCCGGCACCACCTGGATGTGCAGGGCCGTCTTCGGCGCGCTTGCGGCATTTGGCATTTGCCAGGTCGTGTTGTGGGTGCTCTCCATCTGGATTTCCGTACCGAGCCACATCGCGTTCTTCGCGCTATTGGTGGGGTTGTTTATCGCACTCGCGGCCGTGTGGATGTTTACGGCATCTCCCGCCGTCGCAGGGCTGGGAAGGTCCGCCGAACTGGCCCGCAATTTCGCCCACTGGCTCACGCTGCCGGTGGCGGCCGGCAGCCTGTGGCTGACATGGGCGATCGCGACCGGCCCTCCCAGCAGCCTCGATCTCTGGATCGGGGCATTGGCCACGCCATTCGGCTTGCTGGGCGGCATCGGCGCAATCGCCTTCGCATATTACTGTCGGGCCCTCGCCGGTCTCGTGCACGGCGAATTGGCGATGCGCTCGGCGGACCAGTACCTGTGCTGTTTTGCCGTCGTCTGGCCCTTTTGCTTTGCAGGCATGCTGATGGGCTTGCTTGGGCAGAGCGCCGACGCGGCCTTTTGCGCGGCCGTGCCCGGCGGCATCGGCGCGCTCGCGTTTGGAACGCTCATCCTGGCGCTTCCGACCTATTTCGATCTGGAGGCAGCAGCCGGAGACGAGCGGACGCTGTTTGAAGAAATGGACCCCAGGCAGGGCGGGTGATCCGACGGCTCCCGGCCGGCCCCGCCTGCAAGCGCGCGCAAAAAGAGGATGAAACGCGAAAGGGACGACAATTCGACGGAACAAGAGCCGTTGTGGGAGTCGCTCCTTCGCATCGCGCTCTGGTGCGCATTGATCGCATTTGTCAGTGCAGCTGCGTCATCGTTGCGCCCTACCGCGCGGATATCTGGCCATTGCGCTGCTGCCCATCAGCGTGCTGCATCTCGCCCGCACCAATCGCCATTTGCCGATGTTCTCGGCGTACGGCGCGTTCGCAGGCTTCGCCATCGCCAGTGTTTGGCTGGAGCCGCTTTTCCCACCATTCACAACCCATCGCGACGATCTGGAATATGCCGGCCTCCTGGGTGCGATTGCGTTCACTGCTGCCGTTGCGTGCCGATTTCTCGCGGCGATGGTTCATTCGCGCCGTTTCCCGACTCCGAAGGACATTCCGCTTTGCCCCCGATGCGGTTACAACCTGACGGGCAACGTCAGCGGCATCTGCCCGGAATGCGGCAGGCCGCTCGTCAAGGAGGATGAAAAAGGCCCGTGAGACAGAAGCGCAAGCCGCCATCCGCCAACGGTCGCCCGTCGTCGGCAAATGGAGCTCTCCGCTCCGGCCGGCGTGGCCACCTGCTGACCGAACAGCAAAATTCATCATCGACCGCGCTCGACCGTCTCTCCACCGCCGACGCATTCGACGTCATGAACCGCGAGGACTGCTCGGTTCCCGCCGCCGTTGCGGGCGCCAAGCGCGAGATCGTCCGCGCGGTCGAAGCGGTGTCAGTCGCGTGGCAGCAGGGCGGGCGGCTGATCTACGTCGGCGCGGGCACCAGCGGTCGCCTCGGCGTGCTCGATGCATCGGAGTGCCCGCCCACCTTCCGCAGCGACCCGCGGATGGTGCGCGGCATTATCGCGGGCGGGAAGAAAGCCCTGTGGCGAAGCGTCGAGGGGGCCGAGGATGATCCCGTCGCGGCGCGCAAGGCCATCGCCGCGATGAAAGTCGGGCATAGCGACGTGGTCATGGGCATCGCCGCCGGCGGCACCACGCCCTACGTGCACGCCGCCCTGGCAGAAGCGCGAAAGCGCGGCGCAAAGACCATCTTCTTCTCCTGCGTGCCCCGGCAGCAGGTCAAGGCCGCCGTCGATATCGACATCCGCGTGCTCGTGGGCCCGGAAGTGCTGACGGGCTCGACCAGGCTGAAGGCCGGCACCGCGACCAAGCTCACGCTGAACATGATCACCACGCTTGCCATGGTGCGCATCGGAAAGACCCACGGCAATCTCATGGTCGATCTCAACAGCTACGCCTGCCGCAAGCTGGTGGACCGTGCCACGCGCGTCGTCAGCGCCGTGACCGGCCTGCCGTACGACGACGCTAGCGCGCTGCTGCATGCCGCGCGCGGGCGTGCCAAGACGGCGATCGTCATGCACGCGCTGGGCTTGTCCCCTATCGAGGCCGAGCGCGCGCTTGCGGCCGGGGCAGGGCGGATTTCGGCCGTGATTCCTCAACTGGATCTTCCGCAGCCAGCGCGAACGCCTACCAACCGCCGCAAATCCACAAATCACAGCGTCCCCGGCAGCTTGCGTCCGCGGCTGCGTCGCCGAAAATGACGGCGATGACAGACGCGTTGCCGAATAGCTGCGAGCTGCACATCCGCGTGCGCTATGCGGAAAGCGATCCCATGGGCTATCTGCATCACTCCAAGTACTTCGAGTACTTCGAGATGGGGCGGACCGAGCTGCTGCGGCTGGCCGGGTTTCGCTATCGCGATCTGGAGGACCGGGGCGTGCTGTTCGCGGTGGCCAAAGTCGAATGCCGCTTCCGCGCGCCGGCCCGCTACGACGACGACTTGATTCTCACCACCCGTATCGACCGCATGACGCGGGCACGGATCGACCATTCATATGAACTGAAGCGTGACGGCCTGCTCCTGTGCGAAGCCAAAACCACGCTGGCCTGCATCGATCGCTCCGGCGGATTGATCCCCATCCCCGACGAGATCTTCAATCGGGCACAGGCCGCAGGAGGATCGTCGGTTGCCAACTGAACATCCATGGACAGAATGGACGGGATGAGCCGCCCGTGTGCCGCGCCCCGGTTATGATTGGCCGTGAGCGGCGCTGCCGTACGATCCTGTTGATTCTTCGTATCTGTGCATTCCTGGAACTGACTCGTTGATCGGACTCTACGTCATTCTGGGCGCGTTGACGTCGATGGCCGTGCTCTACGGCATCGCCTGGGAGCGCCTGCGCCGCGATCGCTGGAAGACGCTGCATTGGATTTCGCTGGTGCTGGTCGGACTCGCGTGGCTCCTGGAGCACATGTCGACGCTCGGCTGGCTCAGCCTCCTCGCGGCCATGGGGCTGGAGGGCTTCCTCTGGTACGGCCGGCGGCAGCACGAAGCGGCGGACCTGCTCCTCGAGGGAATGAACGATCCGGCGGAACTGGATGCGATCGAACGGGAAATGGGACTCCGCGGCCCGGAATATGCCGAGCCCGTCTTTGAAGATGAACCCGGTGTTGAGGGCGAGGCCGGCCTCGGCGAGTTGGCGCCGGATCAAGCTACGGCCGAGGCCGTCGCGGCGGCGCATCGGGAGGACGTGCTCGACCAGCAGCCGATCGGGCTGTTCCTGCGGACGCTGGTGTTGCTCAAGACGGACTACCGCGCGGCGCCGCAGGTGTTGCTGGCCTCGGCTCGGCGGGCCGGGCAGCGCGACGCGGCCCTGGCCGCCATCCAGCCCGATGACGCAACGGCGGCACTGGAGGCAGGCGAGCTGCGCATCGAGCTGCGAACGTCGCGCCTGCCCGTCGAGGCCGCGAGGCTCGAAATGGCGATTTCGCAGGCCGAGCGCCAGCAGGAAGCGCTGGCCATTGCCGAAGAGCACGTCTGCTACTTCGAGATCACGACGCTGTTTCACTTCGACACGCCGCGCGACGCCCTGGTACGCTGCCAGCATCGCATCCACTCGGCCCTTTCCGAGTTTGCACCGGTGCTGGGCGTCCTGTGGCCCTCATCTGCCCGGCTGATTCCCGCACGGCAGCTTGTCTCGCTTCAGCGGCTTGCCAACGCGCCCGATGGATCGATGCTGAAGACGTGCACCTCCCTGCGCACGTTTCCGCTGGAGGGGGCCAATGCCGGCTTCGTGCTGACCGACACGCTCGGACTTTTTGTCTTCGGTCTGCCCGATTTGCAGGTGATCAGCGAGGGCCCGCCCGAGGCGCACGTCCGCCATTGGCTGACGGACACGGCCGAGCGCTTCTTCGAGCGCGGGTGCGATCTGGCCGACCAGTCCGAGATCGCCCTGCGCGAAGAGGACATCTGGCGGGTGAAGTATCGCCGCAGCGCGTTCGCACCCGATCGCGAAGTCGTGCAGATCGCCCCGCGGCGCGAAGCACCAGGCACGTGGGGCGGCTCGTGGGAAGTGCATGCGACTAGCGGGCCGCCGACGCAGGACGCCCCGCCGGAGATGGGTGGCGGCTGGGGAGCGGCCGAGGGCGGCGGTTAACGATGATGCATAGTTCCGGCCCCTGGTTCTCACGTCGTCGCGTGGCACCTATCAGGATTGTCTTTAATGTCGGGCCGAGATGCTCAACTCGACCGTGCCCGCCGCGGCCGGTCCCTCGGGCAGAAAGTCCTGCATGACCTGGTTTGACAGCAGCAGGCCGCGACGCGTCAGGCGCGCGCCTTCGGCGTCGACTTCCAGCAGGCCGAGGTCTCGGTGCTTCTCGATCGGCTTCGCGAAAAGCGACGCCGCGTCGTGCTGCGCCAGCTCCCGGAACCGGCCCCAATCGATGCCCCGCGTAAGCCGCAGCATCTGCACTGCCGTCTCGGCGGCACGCGCCTGCGGCGGCAACGTCTCGTCTTCGACGATCAGATCGGCGAGATCGCCCGCGGCCAGTTCCACGTAACGGCGGACATCTGCCAGGCTCTTCGACCGCCGGCCGTTCAGGTACGACACGGCGCTGGGCCCGATGCCGAGATACTCGCGGTTTTCCCAGTAGATGAGGTTGTGCCGGCACTGTCGCCCCGGACGCGCGAAGTTGCTGATCTCGTAATGCTCGTAGCCGGCCGCCGTCAGTTCGTCGATGGTCATCTCAAACATCTCGACTTCGAGCTCGTCGTCGCAGGGCGAAAGCCGGCCTTCGCGACGGCGCCGCGTCAGGGCCGTGCCCGGCTCATACATCAGGGCATAGCACGAGAGGTGCTCGGGCGCCAGATCGATCGCCCGCCTCAAAGTGTCGCGCCAGCGCAAGGCCGTTTGCCCCGGTATGCCATAAATAAAATCGAGATTGAGATTGTCGAAGCCAGCGGCTCTTGCTGCCCGGACGCACTCGGCGATGTGCCGCGGATCGTGCAGCCGTTCGAGCACGCGCAGATCGTCGGGATGAAAAGACTGCGCGCCGAACGAGATTCGGTCGACGCCGCAATGCCTGAGCATCGACAGGTCCAGTTCCGCCGCGCTGGTGGGGTTGGCTTCGACCGTGAACTCGTCGACCGGCCCGGCAGCGGCAGCAATCGTGGCGAGCAACCGTTCCAGCGCTGCCGACGGCATCTCGGTCGGGGTGCCGCCGCCCACGAAAATCGTCTCCACGATCCTGCCCGGGTTTCGCCTCGCCACTTCCGCCAGGAGGCTGTCGATCAATCGATCGACCAATTCGGGAATCGTGCCCAGGGAATAGAAATCACAGTATCCGCACTTGGTTCGGCAGAACGGAAGGTGAAGGTACCAGCCGATGGCCGAGCCCGCAGAGACCAGCTTTTTGCTGCCGCAGTCCACATGGTCATGATAATCGGGTCCGGCGGATTCGTCCGTCGGCCGGCAATTGCTTGAACCCTTCGGCGCCGTGGGATAAACTCGCTGTTTTACGAATCCCATCGGAGTACAAGCCCGTGTCGGTCAAGCCTGATCGTCCGCAACGGCAGGAACGCACCATGACGGTGTCGCTGGTCACGTTCGGGAAGGGGGGCGTTCGCAAGGACTTCCCCATCAAAAAGCTCTCCACCGTTATCGGCCGCAAGATTGACGCCGATCTGCGCGTGCCCCTCGCCGACATCTCGCGGGCGCACTGCGAACTTACACTGATCGACGACGAATTGACCGTGCGCGACCTGGAGAGCAGCAACGGCACCTTCGTCAACGGCGACAAAGTCGAACAGGCCTCCCTGCACGCCGGCGACAAGCTCAAAGTGGGTCCGGTGACATTCATCGTGCAGGTCAACGGCGAACCGCGGAATGTCACGCCTGCCATGGTCATGCCCAAGCCACCGCAGCCTGCCGCCAAGGCAAAGACGCCGCCAGCCTCGCCATCCGCAGCCACGACGTTGCACAAGCCCGTCGACGACGAAGAAGAACTGGATATCGACGCCCTGGGCGACATGGATATCGATGAACTGAGCGACATCGATATGGACGACATCGACGCCGAGATGGGCTCGGCCGAGCTGGATGACCTCGACGATCTCGAAGAGTTGTCCGACGAAGACATCCTCGAAGAGGACGACGAAAAGCCATAGCCGCCCACTCACCTGACGCCGATTGTCCCTGATAGTTGGTCCCCATCGGTTACATAGACCCTGCCCCCAATTCCGTTGCGCGCTGCCTTTCGACGATCACGCCAGGACTTATCGGCCCCGGCCTTCTCCTGACGCCGCATTCTTCAAGCCCCTCTTCCGGACCTTCGATGAAGTGGACGATGCCGGCGCTCGCGACCGGTCGCCGGGCAGTTCGGAGAATGTCCATGTCCGATTCGGGAAAAACAAACACGGGCGGCGATCCGCTGTTTTCGGACATCCTTGCAGAATGCCCGGAGTTGTGGGATGTCGTGGATCAGTTTGTCCGCGATCTGCCGAGGCGCCTGAGCGACATGGAGCAGGCACTCGATGCCGGCGAGGCACAGCGGCTGGCGCTGCTCGCCGGGCAACTCAGCCAGGCGGGGCGGGGACACGGCTATGCCGAAGTTGCACGCCGCGCGGCAGAGCTGGCGTCCGCCTCGCAAACCGAGACGCTGACCGCGCTGACGCAGCGCCTTTCTTCGATGAAGCAGCTTGTCGATGAGATTCAGCGCTCCCTGAATGATGCCGATCCCACCTGATGCTAAACGGCCGCTGATGCGGCCGAATCCCCGCCATTCTGGCGGAACGGGGAGCACTTCTAATGGGTGAGAGCAGTTGATGACGTCCCGGCGGCGCCGGGCGAAATCCGCCGCTTTCGCCCTGATGCGCCCCGGCGCGCTCCGGTTTGCATCGGATTGCATCGGGTATTTTTCTGGTGAGGCGCCTCACCGGGACCCCCACATGGAGCACTTGATGCAATGTCCGGCGCCGTCAGAAAAAAAACCGGAAAAATTTTCGGCTCGTCAGTATTCGTGATGCCGGGTGGAGAAGAGGGGATCCTGGCGAGCCCCGGCAATCCCTATCGCCGCGATGAACCAAAAAAAGAGCGCCCCGCGTTAGAGTCGGGGCGCGCTTTTTTGGGGGCGGCGTCGCAACCGCCCATAGTGGGGAAGAGCGAGTGGTATCGGGGCGGCGGGCTGGCCGCCAACCCGCTTCTTTAACTCGGCCGCGTCATGCGGTATTCCCGATCCCCCCGTATAATTCGCTCGCAAAATCTGGCGGCCCGATGCCAAAGACGGACGCCGCGGCATCCGCAGGGTGTGCCGCCGGGCTTACTGCGATCGCAGGGCCGCCCGCAAAGGACGGTGTGTGTGGATGTTTTGACTGATGCGCGGGCGCATGCCGGACTCCTGATCCTGGAGATTGGCAACAGTCACGTCAGCCTCGCGACCTCGGTGGCCGGCGAGATCTACACCAATTCCCGCTTCGGCCTCGAGGATGTGGATGCCGTGGCCGCGGCGGCCGGCGAGGCCTGGAATGCCCTGCCGACGGATCGCCAGCGGGCGATGGTGGCCTGTTCCGTCGTTCCAGAGATACTGGCCCGCGTTCGATCCCGCATTGCCGAGCAGATCGATTCGCCCATGATGGTTGTGGGCGAGGAACTGCACCGGCCCATGTCGATGGCCGTTGAGGCCCCGCAGAGCGTCGGGGTCGACCGAATCTGTTCCGCGGCGGCGGCCTACGAAGTGATGAAGCATGCCTGCGCAGTCGCCAGTTTTGGCACCGCCATCACCATTGACTGCGTGAATGACGAGGGCGTCTTCCTCGGCGGGGCGATCCTGCCCGGGCTGGCCCTCCAGGCGCGCTCATTGCACGAAGGCACCGCCCAACTCCCGGAAGTCGGCATCCGCGCTCCGACAGGCGTGTACGGTGAAACGACCGAAGAAGCCATCCTGCACGGCATCGTCTTCGGCGTGGTCGGATCGCTCCGCGAGATCGTCGAGCGATACGCGACCGAACTCACAACGTGGCCCGACCTGATCGCCACCGGCGGCAACGCCGAGCTCATCGCGCAGCATACCGACATCATCGATCGCGTGGTGCCCGATCTGTGCCTTCGCGGCGTCGCCCTCGCACATCGCCGACACTACATGCCATTTGAGCCGGGACCCGAAAAATGACCGCCGAGCCCGAGGTCTGGGCAGCGCTGCTCACCGCGCGAGCGCCCGGCGCCATTGCCGTCATCGGCATGGCGGGGCGGCAGATCGCGCCCATGCTGGAGCGTGCGGTGATCGCGCGCAGCGGCCCCCAATTGCTGCTGCCGCCTCTGGATCGCCCGTCGGTCGGCCGGCTGGTGGATAATGGCACGGTGCTCGACGACGTGGTGGTGACGTGCGCCTGTAGTGCCGCCGGATTGCCCATCGCCGAGCTGTGTGTCCACGGCGGCGTGCGCGTCGCGCAACGGACGCTGATGCTGCTCGAGCGGCTGGGCGCCCGCGTCGTGACGCCATGGGAATGGCACCGCCGCTTCGGCGGCGCGAACGCCGTCGAGGCAGACGTGGATGAGGCCCTGGCGCATTGCGCTTCGCGCAAGCTGGCCCGCTGGCTGGTCCATCAACGTGAACTGCTGCCGCCATTCCTCTCCGCCTGGACGTCTCACGATCCTGCCACGCGCGCGGCCTACCTGGCGCGTACCGCCGCGGCGCAGCCCCTGATGAGGGGGCTTCACATTGTGCTGGTCGGCCCGCCCAACGCCGGCAAGAGCACGCTGGCCAACCGTCTGATCGGCCGGCCGAGGGTCATCACTTCGGCACTGGCGGGCACCACGCGCGACTGGGTGGCGGAGACGGCGCTGATTCAGGGCTGGCCGGCGCAATTGGTCGATACGGCGGGCCTTCGCCATGCGGGCTGCGAGATCGAGGCCGAGGCCATCCGAAGGAGCCGGGAGCGCGCCCAGCTGGCCGACGTGGTGATCTGTCTGCTCGATGCCACCGCGGCGGCCCAGGAGTTGCAGGCCGCCCGGAGGAGCGCGCACGATGCGGTGCCGCGGCAGATGCCCATGTTGACGGTGCTGAATAAATGCGACGTTGAACGAGCGCGCCATGTGCCGGCCGACTGCCGGATCTCCGCCCTGAGCGGCGAAGGTGTTGCCGAGCTGGAAGGCCGCATCGCCGCGCTGCTCGGGCTCGATCAACTGGATGAACGCCTGCCGACGGGCTTCCGGCCGCAGCATGTCTTTCCGGAACACACCTGAATGAACGGCCGACGACGATCAGCATCGACAGGTAGGCGGGCGGCGCGTCATTCGGCGCCCCGGCGGCATTCATCGCCTCAACGGATAAGCGAAGTACCGTCCGAACTGTCATCGCTGTTGCTGAAGGCATACGAGCGACGGCGGCCGCTCATCGAGAGTGGGAGGACCGGCGCATATCGGCTGTTTCATGGCGCCGCCGACGGCCTCGACGGTCTGGTCATCGAGCAATTCGGTCCCGTGCTGTTCGTGCAGCTTCACGAGGAACGCTTCGCAGCACCGCGCGAGTCACTACGCGGCAACGTTGAGCGGCTGTGCGAACGGACCGGCGCGCAAAGCGTCTATGTAAAGCACTTTGTCCGCGATCGAGCGAGACTCTCGGATGAACAGGAGGCGGAGCACCGCAGCCCCGACCCCTGGCTGGGTCAGCCTGCTCCGGATGAATTCACGATTACCGAGGACGGTCGGCGCTACTGCATCCGGCCGTACGATGGCTACTCGGTCGGGCTGTTCCTCGAGCATCGCGACCATCGCCGCCTCGTCAGCGAACTGGCCGCTGCGGCCGGCGCGGCATTTCGCGTGTTGAATGCATTCTGTTACACGTGTGCCTTCTCGATCGCGGCCGCCGTGGGCGGCCCGGGCGAAGTGACGAGCGTCGACCTGTCGCCGCGGTACCTGGACTGGGGTCGGCGCAACTTCGCGGCGAATGCAGTGCCGATCGACCGGCATCGCTTTATCTGCGATGATGTCCGGCAGTATTATCGACGGGCACAGCGCCAGAATCGGCACTATGATCTGATCATCCTGGACCCGCCCACGTTCGCCCGGATCAAGAAGCCGCGCGGCGTATTTCTGCTGGAAGCAGATCTGGCGGAACTGCTGGCGGGCGCGGCGCGCCTGCTGAACCCCGGCGGCAGGCTGCTGTTTGCGACGAACCATCGCGGGCTCAGCGCGACCCGGATTGATGATGCGATCCGCCATGCGTCCACAATTCGCCGGTTTCGGCGGGAGCCGCTTCCCGATCTGCCGGTTGACTTCGCCGGCGACCGCGAGTATTCGCGAGCAGTCTTGTTGAGAATGGACGATTGAACCGGCGACAGTTCCGCATGTGGCGTGGGTCCTATCGCGGCGGACGACGATGAACACGACGATGAATTCTCGCGATAATTTCCAAACGCAGTATCGTGATTGCCTGACGGCGGGCGGTTTTCTGTTCCCAGCCGACCGCGGCCTCATCGAGGTCACCGGCGGGGATCGCGCGGCCTGGCTGCACAATCTCGTGACCAACGCCGTGAAGACCCTCTCGCCGGGAGAAGGCAACTACGCCTTCGCCACGAACGTCAAGGGACGAACGCTCTTTGACCTGAACGTGCTGGTGCTGGAGGATCGACTCTGGCTCGATATCGATCGCCGATGGATCGGCAAGGCGCTGACGCATCTGGATCGCTATCACATCACCGAGGACGTGGCGCTGACTGACCTGTCCGGAAATTCGTTCCGCGTGCTGATCATCGGGCCGAGTGCCGATGTTCTGGCACGAACGGCCGGCGCAAGTCACATGGCCGCGATGGCATGGTTGCAGCATACCAGCCTCGACCTGGAAGGCCGGCAGGCGCGCGCGGTTCGCCGCGATCTGGGCGGATTGCCCGCGGTTGAGATTATCTGGTGCGGCGCAATGGAGCCGACGGCTTCACTTCTCCGCAAGCGCGCAGTGGAGGCCGGCTTGGTGGAGTTGGACCCCACCGCCCTCGACGTGATCCGAATTGAGAACGGCATGCCGGCCTCGCTTGAGGACATCGACGAGGAGATCATTCCACCGGAGACCGGACAGGTGGAGCGCGGCATCAGCTATCAGAAGGGATGCTACCTCGGCCAGGAGGTGATCGAACGCATGCGGGCGCGCGGCGTTCTTGCGCGAAGGCTTGTTGGCGTGCAGTTCGAAGGCGACCAGCCCGTCGCGCCGGGGACGCCGCTGTTTGAACAGGCCGTGCCGGCGACGCACGACGCGGAACCATCCGCGGGGTTGCAGGCGGATCGCCCCATCGGAACGACGCGCAGCGGCTGTTTCAGCTTTGCACTCGGCGCGCCGCTTTCGCTGGCATATGTGAAATCAGCCTCCGCGAGGCCGGGCACGCGCCTGTTCGCCAAGCCGGTCGCGCGTGTCGCATCGGAGCCGGACGCACGTTTGGCGGTGCCGCTCAAATATTCTGCGGCGCCGGAAGCGCGATCGGCGGTGGAGCCAGACGCGCGAATTGCGGAGGCGGACACGAGCCTGGCGGCAGAACCGGCACCGGGTGCTTCAGCCGGCGAGATCGTGCGCGCGGGCGTGGTCGTCGCGCTGCCGCTTGCCAAAATGGGGAGCGCCGGCTAGATTGTTTCGCCCTTGGCGCGGCGGCGCCAGCTCCGGGAGCGTAGCTCAGTCGGTAGAGCAGCGGCCTTTTAAGCCGTGGGTCCTGGGTTCGAGTCCCAGCGCTCCCAGTGCCACAAGTTCGGCATCTCCAGCGTTTTTTCGACACTTGCGCAATTTTGTGACTTTTCGGCGACGCCCGTGGCAGGCCCGTTTCGACCGTTTCCGCGGCTTGCAGCATCCACTGCGGCATCCGATTTTTCGCACTTCTCTGGTCTGGATGGGTCAGTTTGAACTGGACATCAGTTGAAAGGCACCAGATCGATCTTGCCCATGCCACTGGAACCCTGCCTGGATACGCCCCGACCAGCCTCGAGCCAATTGCGGTAGTGCCCTGAGAGCCGCGTACCAGCTCGGTTTCATCACGGGCGACCAGATCGGTCGCGACAAGGATGCGACCGCATCGCACGTGCTGGCCGTGCATGGCTGGTGCCATTCAAACGCTGAGCTTGCCGCGAGCCGGGCTCCGTACTTTCTCGCTCCTTTGCGCAAGCCTATGACGCGTAAACACTTTACGGTGTTTTCGCCCTGCGTCTGGCCGCCCTTCTGAGCCAACGAATTTTTTCCAACAGCCGTTTTTCTGCCGCGTACGTCGACCTCTCATCGGCGTGTCGCAATCACAGGATGTAAAAGTCTTGCTTCCGTGATCACTATTGTGCGACACTTGCGCCTTCTTTATGCCCTCAAGTCTTTAGATGAGTCGAACGGAGCAGGGAGGAGTTTCCATGAACAGGTTGCTTGCGTATGCCGCGGTCGTTTTCTGCATGTGTCTATGTTCCCCGTCGTCGCCTACGGCCTGGGGTCAGTGCACGCCAGCCAATTGCGATGACGGGAACCCGGATACCTGCGATTTCTGCGATCCATTTGACGGCACCTGCCGGCACTCAACGCTGCCGTGCGTGGCATGCTGCCTGCCGGATGGCACTTGCCAGAATTATCCCGCGCCATTCTGCCAGTCGCTCGGCGGCTCGCCCCAGGCTGCGGGCGTCCTGTGCAACATGGTGGAATGCGCGCCGCCGCAGATCTGCCAGCCGTTGCCGGACGGCTCGGCCTGTTCGCAGGGGCCTTGTCCCGCACCCAACGTCTGCACGCCGCGCTGCATGCGGTTCAACCCCGCCACCGGCCAGACGATTATCATCGCCTGTGATTGCCGGCCCTCATCCGCGTGTCACGTCAAGGCCGGCGCCATCGGTCCTCCTTGCGATGTGCCGGACACCGGCATCGGAACGGCGCACCTGCTTCCGCCTTGCGACTTTTCAACGCCAGACGATGACCTTCAGATTGTCGACGGCCTTCCCCCCGGTTCTTCCATCCAGATCGACGCAACGCTCGGCAACATCAATAGCCAGCCGGAGGTGCCCGGCGGCTCGCTGGGTGGGACGATATCATCCTTTAGCAGCGTGCTCCTGATGCCCTTGCAGGGCACGGGCGCGCTTGCCGGCTACAATCGTCTAACCAATATCATCATCAATAATGGTCAGGCCCACCTTGGACCGCGCACGCCCGGCGAACCCATTCAGTCGTTTCCCTGCGAAATGGTTCAACTGAACGGGCAGCTCCCGCCCGGCGATCCCGACTTCGACCTGCTCCGCATCACCGTTGGCAGTGGCTTTGGTCTTCCCAGCCCGGGGCACACGACGTTGACCCAGCTCCCGGGAGGAAACTGGTCTGTCGACAGCTTTTTCGACATTACCTATCGGATTGACTTCATCGGCGCGGCCGGGGGCGTGCTGGGCGGCATGTCCGGTTCGACCACCGGCACCGCACGCATCAAGCTCGGCAAGGGCGTGCCGACGTGCGCCGGCGTATGTCCCACCGGTTTCGCTTGCAACACGATCGCATCCATGAATGCCGACGGCACGCTGGACGTGTGCTGCGACTGCATTCCGTCGCAAACCAATGGCGCGTGCTGCCTCGAGAGCGGCCAGTGCGTCGTGATTCTCCAGGAAGAGTGCAAAAAGGCCGGCGGCGTTTTCCTGGGCAATGGCACCAATTGCGGCACGCTTCAGGCGTGCTGTCTGCCGACAGGCGGCTGCGTGGATGCCTATGACATCTGCTGCACCAACCTCTTCGGCGGCGTGCCCCAGGGCGCCGGCACCTCGTGCCAGAACAACCCGTGCGGTCCGACGGAAGAGGCCTGCTGCCTGCCCGATGGCACCTGCGTCATGGTGCCGAACGCCGGGTTCTGCCTGGAGCAGAATGGCGTGCCGCAGGGCCCCGGTTCCAACTGCGTGGGCATCACCTGTCCCGCGCAGGACTGCATCCCGGATGCGTCCGGTACCCACTGCTCAAACTTCCAGTGTCCCAACGATGGCGAGGAGTGTCTGCCCGCCTGCGTGATCATCGATCCGGCGACCGGCCAGTCCACCGTCGTGAACTGCGACTGCCGTTTGCCCCAGGAATGCCACGTCGAGACCGGCGGGTTCGGCCCGCCATGCATTCGCCCGGATAACGGTAGCGGCTCGGCCGATCTGCCGCCCGTAGGCTGCACGTACACCACGCCGAATGGCGACATGAATATCGTGGATGGACTGCCCCCGGCCAGTTCGATTCAAATCGATGCCTCCAAGGGCAACTTCCTCTGCGTACCGGCAAGTGGCGTGTGCTCGTTCCCGCCCGGTGTTGATTGCCGCGAACCCGGCGGTTCGCTGGGCGGCGAGAAGGCCTGCTACGACGCAAGTCTGAACATGCCGATGATCGGCACGGGCGCGATGGCCGGCTTCAACCGCAACATCGCCCTGCCGATCTCACACGAAATCCACATGGCGCCGCGCTCCAACGGCTCGCCCATCCAGCCGTTCGACACGGTCATGTTCCGCCTGTTCGGCCAGATCACCGGCGATCCCGATTTCGATCTGCTGCGCGTCGTCGCCGGCACCGACTTCGGACTGCCCAGCCCCGGCCACACCACGTTGACGCAGGCCCCGGGCGGCAACTGGGCCGTCGATAGCTTCTTCGATATTACATACCGGATCGACTTTGTCGGCGCGCCGGGCGGCAGTCTCGCCGGCATGTCCGGCTCGACGACCGGCACGGTCCGCTTCCACGTGGGTGGCGGCGGGTCCTATTGTGCCGGCCAGTGTCCTCCCGGCTTCATCTGCCAGACGCAGACAATCGTCAATGCGGACGGCACGATTCAGCTCTGCTGCAACTGCGTGCCCGACGGCCCGCAGGAAGGCGCGTGCTGCCTTCAGTCCGGCATCTGCGTCCTTTCGACGCCCACGCAGTGTCAGGGAACGTACCTGGGCGACGGCACCACCTGTCTCGGCATACAGGCATGCTGCCGCAGCGATGGCACCTGCCTCGATGTGGACGCCGCCTGCTGCACCGCCTTTGGCGGCACACCGCAGGGGGCCGGCACAACCTGCGAAACGACGACCTGCGAGCCGCCGGTCTGCGGGCCCGATCCCAACGCCCCGCGCTGTCTGCCGGTGCAGTGTCCGATTCCGGGCCAGGCCTGTCTGCCGCGCTGTGTCGTTCTCGATGCCGCCGGTAATCCGATCAACGTCGCCGACTGCGAGTGCCGCGACGATACGCTCTGCCACATGCAGTGGTTCCCCGGGGCAGATCCGCAATGCGTCGGTGGCTGCCCGCCCGGGTTCCAGTGCGTGACCACCACCGTCACCAATCCCGACGGCACCACGTCGATCTGCTGCGACTGTGTGCCTGAGACGCCGACCGGCGCCTGCTGCACGACGACCGGCGTGTGTGTCATCACCACCGCGGCTCAGTGCGTGGGTTCATACCTCGGTGACGGGACAATTTGTCTCGGCGTGCAAGCTTGCTGCCGCCAGGATGGCACCTGCATCGATGTCGACGCCGCCTGCTGTACCGCCTTCGGCGGCACGCCGCAGGGCGCCGGCACCATCTGCGAAGATGTCATCTGTCAGCCGCCGGTCTGCGGGCCCGATCCGACCGGGACGAGCTGCCTGCCGGTGCAGTGCCCGATTCCGGGCCAGGCATGCCTGCCCCGCTGCGTCCTTCTCGATGCAGCCGGCATTCCCATTGGCGTGACCGATTGCGAGTGCCGCGACGATATCTCGTGTTTCATGCACTGGGTGCCCGGCACGCCGCCGCAGTGTATCGGCGACTGCCCGCCCGGATTCTTCTGCGTCACGACGACCGTCACCAATCCCGACGGCACCATTTCCCAGTGCTGCGACTGCGTGCCCGAGACGCCCACCGGCGCCTGCTGCACGCAGGATGGCATCTGTATCATCACGACGGCCACACAGTGCCCCGGAACCTACCTGGGCGACGGTACCATCTGTCTCGGCGTGCAGGCGTGCTGCCGTCCGAACGGCACCTGCATCGACGCCGACGCCGCCTGCTGCACCTTCTTCGGCGGAACGCCGCAGGGCCCGGGCACCAACTGCGGCAATGTCGAGTGCATTCCCCCACAGTGCGGTCCCGATCCGAACGCGCCACGCTGTCTGCCGGTGCAGTGTCCGATAGACGGTGACGAATGCCTGCCGCGCTGCGTAATCGTTGAGAACGGCCAGGTCGTCGATGTGCTGGGCTGCGATTGCCAGAGTCCCAATGAATGTCACATCGAATGGGTGGCCGGGGCTCCGCCGCAGTGCGTCGGCGGCTGCCCGCCGGGATTCGTGTGCGAACAGCAGGTCACGACCACGCCGATCGGCGCGCAGATATGCTGCGTGTGCGTGCCCGAGACGCCGGACGACTGCGAACCGGCGGCGGGTGGCCAGGCGTGCCTGCCCACTGCATGCGAATTGCCGGATGAAGTGTGTGCGCCGCGCTGCATTCGCTTCAACCCGGCGACGGGGCAGTCCATCATCGTTGACTGCGATTGTCGCGGCGAAGGAGAGTGCCAGGCCGTATTCGATGCCGCCGTCGGCCCGGCGTGCGCCGGAAACTGCCCGCCCGGCACCGTGTGCGTCGAGAACCGCGTGGTGCTGGCCGATGGCAGCATTGAAGTGTGCTGCGACTGCGCCGCGCCACCCTGCGAGTGTCCCGGCGACATCAACGGTGACGGCACGCTCGACGGTCTGGACCTGCCCGGCTTCGTGCGCTGCCTGCTCGGAACGGCCATTCCCGGTGACAACTGCGGCTGTGCGGATGCCGACGGCGACGGCATCGTCAATCAGCTGGATATTCCGATCTTCATCGACCTGGTGCTTTCCAAGGCGCCGTGCGATCCGTGTTCATGCCCGTCGGAAGACCTGTTCATCGACCTGTCGACCGGTGTGGACGACAACGGCAACGTCATTCCCATCGGGTCGCCGGACGACACGTGGACGGTGGTCAGCGAGCCGCCGCCCGTCGGCGTGCTGCCTCGAGCGGCCAACGTGATCAATCCGAATCCGGCGTGGCTGACGATCCCCGGCACGCGGTGGATCAGCGCCAACCAGACGGGGCCGAACGGCACGTACGTCTACGAGTTCTGCTTCTGCCTCGATCAGCGCTTCATGAATGCGGTGCTCGATTTGCAGTTGCGGGCCGACGATCGGGCCAGTGTGTTCCTCAACGGCAACTTCGTCGGGGCTACGCCGCCCATCTACGCCTTCAACACCCCGCTGCCCACGCCGATCTTCACCAATAATCAGTCCTTCTTCCGAAGCGGTGAGAACTGCGTGCGGATCGTCGTCGAGAACACTCACGGCGTCGTGACCGGCTTCAACATGGCCGGCAGCGTCAGCGCCGCCAAGGGTAAATGCTGCTGTCCGCCAGCCGATATCGATCGCGATATCGACACCGGCGTGGATGCCGCGGGCAATCTCATTCCCATCGGCAACGATGACGATGACTGGGAGGTGATTGTCGACGCCGCCGGCGGAACCACGCCACGGCCGGCCACGGTCATCAACGCCCACCCGGCGTGGCTGACCATCCCGGGCACGCAGTGGATCAGCGCCGCCGCGACCGGACCCAACGGTCTCTATGTGTACCGGTTCTGTTTCTGCCTGGATGGCCGCTTCAAGAATCCGGTGCTGACGCTCGCATCGCGGGCCGATGACGCCGGGCAGATCTTCCTGAACGGCGTCCTCATCGGACCGACCGGCGGGTTCAATGCGCCCCAGCCGCTGGTGCATACGGTGACCAACGCGTCACTCTTCGTCTGCGGCGAAAACTGCATCGAGGTACACGTGCAGAATCTCGGCGGCGTGGTGACCGGCTTTAATATGGCCGCCAACATCCGCGCCGAAGATGGCCTGTGCTGCGACGACCAGAACCCGACGTGCGAGCCGCGACCGAACGGCCAGGGCTGTCGGCCGGTCAGGTGTCCGCTGTCGGGTCAGGAATGTCTGCCCCGATGCGTGATCGTCGACATCGATGGCACGGTCAGCGGCGTGGCCGATTGCGACTGCCGCTCGCCCAACGAGTGCCACATTACGTTCGAGCCGGGCGCGGGAATCAACTGCGTCGGGCAGTGTCCTCCGGGATTCGTCTGCACGACGACCAGCCTCGTGCAGCCCGATGGCAGGGTTATCGTGTGCTGCGATTGTGAACCGGAGGATCCGCCGACGGGCGCCTGCTGCCTGCCGACCGGCCCCTGTATCAACTCGACGGCACAGGATTGCGAATTGCAGGGCGGCGTCTACCTGGGAGACGGCGTGGTCTGCGATGCCGCGCTGGTCTATTGCTGCCTGCCCGATGGACATTGCATTCCAACCAACATCCTGTGTTGCGAGGCGCGCGGTGGAATGCCGACGCCGAACAACGTGCCTTGCGCCGGCGACGCGAATGGCGATGGCGTGGACGATGCGTGCCTGCCGCCGCCCGATGAATGTCTCCCCGCGCCGACCGGCTTCGGCTGCCTTCCCTCACAGTGCCCCAATTCCGCGGAAGTCTGCCTGCCGCGGTGCGTTCGTCAGGTGCCCGGGACAACCATTTTTGAAGTCGTCGATTGCGACTGCCGATCGCCTCTGGATTGCCATGTCGAACTCAGCCCGCAGCCGGTACAGCCGATCTGCGTCGGCGATTGTCCGCCCGGCACCCACTGCGAGCGCAAGCAGTCCGTCGATCCGCTCGGCAACCTGATCATCTGCTGCGACTGCGTACCGGATGAGCCGGGCGGTGTCTGCTGCCTGCTCGATGGGCCGTGCATAACGACATCGGCTGCGGATTGCCAGGCACAGGGCGGCGTCTTCCTCGGCGCCGGCGCCTGCGACGACGCGGTGGTTTTCTGCTGCCTGCCGGATGGCACCTGCGTGACCACCAACGTCGTCTGCTGCCAGGCACGCGGCGGTTCGCCCACGCCGAATGGCGCACCCTGCGCAGGCGATCTCGATGGCGATGGTCACGACGATGCCTGCCAGGACCCTGGCCCCGGCTGCCTGCCGAACACGGCGGGAACCGACTGCATGCCGACGATATGCCCGGTACAAGGTGAGGAATGCCGGCCCACGAAGGCCATCCGCACGCCGGACGGTCTGATCACGGTGGTGGAGTGTAGCTGCGCCTCGCCGAACACATGCCATCTCGAGCTCGGCGGCGGTGCATTCGAGTGCGTCGGACAGAGTTGCGCGGCCGGGCAAAACTGTAATCCGGTCATCGTCGATCTGGGTGGCGGCTCGTTTGAGATTCGATGTGAGTGCCAGTAACGGGGCCTGACGCCTCGTTCATCCCGGCATAAGTGACTTAAGGGCTGCCGGCGCTGCTACAGCGCCGGCGGCCCTCCCTTTTTGACATCGACCTGCAGTAAAAAAATCCCTCCGCTTTCTCGCATCCGCTGCCACCTTTAGAATTCCTGTGGGCGCCGGCCTCCCGGCCGGCGCGACGGTCGATTCTGCGGCGAACGGATTCGCCGCGCCAGGCACTCGGGGGCAGGTAGTCTGCATGAAGATTCTTGTGATCGGCGGCGGTGGGCGCGAGCACGCGCTGTGTTGGAAACTGGCAAGCTCATCGCGGCGGCCGCAGCTCTTCTGCGCCCCTGGCAATGCAGGCACGTCGCGCCTGGCGACCAATATCGACATCGCCTCTGAAGACGTTGATGGCCTGCTCGCCTTTGCCAAAAAGGAAAAGTTCGATCTGACGGTGGTCGGCCCCGAAGACCCGCTTTGCAGCGGCATCGTCGACCGCTTCACCGCCGCCGGCCTTCGCATTTTCGGCCCCACGGCCGCCGCGGCTCGCATCGAAGGCGACAAGGCCTACGCCAAGAAGCTGATGCGCGAGGCCGGCGTCCCCACGGCCGAGGCCCGCATCTTCGAGCCAACCGCCCAGGAACTCGCGCTCGCGCGCGAATCCGGCAAGCGACAGGACGGCGTGCCGCTCCCGAACATCGAAACCGGCTTCACCATGGCACGGCGCTACGTCTCCACGCGCGATGAAGGCATCGTGGTGAAGGCCGCCGGTCTGGCAAAGGGCAAGGGCGTCTTCGTCCACGACGATCCTGCCGATGCCCTGGGCACCCTCGAACGGTTGATGGTGGATCGAGAACTCGGCGACGCCGGCGCCCGCGTGGTCATCGAGGAAATCCTGACCGGTCCGGAAGTCAGCCTGATGGCCCTGGTCGATGGTCGCACCGTCTACATATTGGAGTCCGCGGCCGACCACAAGCGCCTCGGCGAGCACGACACCGGCCCCAACACCGGCGGCATGGGCGCCTACTCGCCATCCGGGCTGCTGACGGAAGACGATCTCACCATGATTGAACGAGATATTTTTGTCTCGGTCATCGATGCCATGCGGCGCGACGATATCGAGTTTCGCGGCGTGCTTTATGCGGGGCTGATTATCACCGCCGGCGGCCCAAAAGTGCTCGAGTTCAACTGTCGCTTCGGCGATCCCGAGGCCCAACCCCTGATGACGCGACTCCAATCGGACCTGATCGACACCATGGAGGCCGTCATCGACGGACGCCTCGATCAGACAATTCTTGAGTGGGATCGCCGCGCGTCGCTCTGCGTGGTGATGGCGTCCGGTGGTTACCCCGGCGCATACGAAAAGGGAAAACTCATTTCCGGGCTCGACGCCGCCGAGGAAGTCGAGAACGTGCAGGTCTTTCACGCCGGCACGGCGCGCGGCCCGGATGGATCCGTGGTCACCAGCGGCGGGCGCGTCCTCGGCATCACCGGCCTCGGCGAGACCATTCAGATGGCGCGCACGGCAGCGTACGAAGCCGTGCGGAAGATCTCATTTGACGGCATGGTGCTGCGCGGGGACATTGGCATGCGCGTGTCCGGTCGATGAAGCCGGAATGGAGCCGGGCATCGTCACCGAGCGGTGCAGCCGTGGCGTGTGTCCCGGTCGACGGACGAAAGCGCATGGAAGTGCGATGATGGAATTGACTGGAAAACGCGTCGTCGTCATGGGGCTGGGACGCTTTGGCGGCGGCATTGGCGTCACGAAGTGGCTGGCACGGCACGGCGCGCGCGTGCTGGTCACAGACCAGGCCCGGGCAGAAGACCTCCAGCCAAGCATTGCGGCATTGGAAGGTCTGCAAATCGAGTACCGCCTCGGCTCTCACGACGAAAAAGACCTCGAAGGATGCGATCTGCTGGTGGTCAGCCCCGCCGTAGACAAGGCCCGCTCCGAGTTTTTCCAACGGGCGCAGTCGCGCGGGATTCCCTGGACCAGCGAAATGAACCTCTTCCTGGAGGGCTGCCGCGCGAAGCTGGTCGGCATCACCGGCGCCGTGGGCAAAAGCACGACGACGGCAATGATCGGCGCCATTCTGGATGCGGCGAGCCAGGCGCCGTCGTGGCGATATGGCCGCGTCTTCACCGGCGGCAACATCGGCCGCTCGCTTCTCGATGAACTGCCCTCGATCGGTCCCGAGGACGTGGTCGTGCTGGAGCTGTCGAGCTTCCAGCTCGAAGATGCGGCGCAGCTGCAACGAAGCCCGGCCATCGCGTTGGTCACCAATTTCCGCGAGAACCATCTCGATCGGCACGGCACCATCGAGTCCTATGCCGCGGCCAAGGCCAACCTGTACAGCTTTCAACAGCCGGGAGACTGGCGGCTCTTCCCCCTCGATGGCGGCATTGAGCGGCTACCCGGCAGCGATGCCACGTGGGCCGGCCTCGTGCGCTTCGGCATCGATGACGACGGGTGCGCCGTCCTTGAGCAGGTCTCCCGCGGGGTGCTTCGGCGCGAGCGTGTCGGACTGCGGCTGGCGATTCCGGGCCGGCACAATGTGCAGAACGCCGCCGGCGCAATGGGCGTGGCGCGAATCCTCGGCGTGGATGACGATGTCAGCAGGAAGGCACTTCAGTCATTCCGCGGCCTGGCCCACCGGCTCGAGTTCGTGCGCGAGTGGCGCGGCATAAAATTCTTTAACGACTCCAAGGCCACATCCCCCGAAGCGGCCATGACCTCGCTGAAGGCGTTTGATGCGCCGGTGATTCTGCTGGCCGGCGGCTCCGACAAGGGCAGCTCATACGCCGATTTCGGCCGCATGGCGGCCCAGCGCGCCCGGGCCGTCGTCTGCATCGGCGACACGCGTGAGCGAATCGCGGAAGAGGTGCGTCGCGCCGCCGGCGCGGCCTCGTCGCCGGCGCTTCGCCTTGCCGGGGACTTCCCTTCGGCCATCCGGGATGCGGCAACACTTGCCCAGCCCGGCGACGTCGTCCTGCTCAGTCCCGGCTGCGCCAGTTACGACTGGTTCAAAAACTATGAAGATCGCGGCGACCAGTTCAAGCAGATCGCCAACGGCCTGTAGCAATTCGTCTCAATTCGCGTGGCGCGGGCGACGCGCTTGTGCCGCTGCTGCGTCAGCTCACGATTTGGCAAAGCGCATCTGGTCCGGCGTTTCCCCGGTCACGACCCGCGCCCGGCCATTTGCTGACAAGTGCTCCAATAGCGCGAAAACCGTCTCGACCGCCTCCGGCCGGCCGATCGCCGCCGCCAGCGATTCCGCCGTTCGCGGGTCGGTCGAGAGCGCCTTCTCAAGCTTGACCTGAAGCGTCAGTGCCGCGGTGGCGGCCTTCTTGCCGGCTTCGACGCCGGGTTGGTGATAGGCGTTGATATTCACCAGCGACGCATAGAAACCCACCGCCCGTTCGAATAACGCGATCAGCGCCCCCAGCGTGAAGGCATCGACGCGCCGCAGGGTGATGGTCATTGATTGGCGATCGTTGTCCGACAGTGCCGTCCGCGTGCCCAGGTAGAATCCGTGCAGATAATCGCCGGCCGTCACATTTTGCTCCACTTCGAGCCGGGATCCGCCGTTTTCCAGGACGCGGATGAACGTCAGGAAGAAGTTGTTGACGCCGTCGCGAAGCTGCTGCACGTAGGCGTGCTGATCGGTCGAGCCCTTGTTGCCATACACCGTGATGCCCTGTTCGGCCCGTTTCCCGGACAGGTCCGTCTGCTTGCCCAGCGACTCCATCACGAGCTGCTGGAGATAGCGGGGGAAAAGCGCCAGCCGGTCGCTGTAAGGCAGCACGACCATGTCCTTCTCGCCGCGACCGCCCGTCGCGAAGTGCCACATTAATGCCAGCAGCGCTGCCGGGTTTCTTGCAGTATCGCGCAGGCGCGTGATGTCATCGCAGGCCGCCGCCCCTGCCAGAAAGGCCTCCACGTCCGCCCGCAGCAGGGCCGCCGACACCAGGCCCACCGGGCTCGTCACGCTGGTGCGCCCGCCAACAAAATCCCACATCGGAAATCGCGCCAGCCATTTCTCGTTCGCCGCCTGCGTGTCGAGACTCGATCCGGCGCCCGTAATGGCAGCGGCATGACGAGGGAACTCGAGCCCCGCCGAGCGATACGCCTCCGACGCCAGCAGCATGCCGTTGCGCGTCTCGGGCGTGGTGCCGCTCTTGCTGATGACAAGGCACAGCGTTTCGCCCAACACCTCTTTCTGCGCGCCGAGGACGCGTGCAATGCCGTCCGGATCGGTGTTGTCCAGGAAGTGAATGCCCATCGGCCTGCCCGCGTGATAGAGGGCATCCGCGAGGAGCATCGGCCCCAGGGCCGAGCCGCCGATTCCGATCAGAAGAACTTGTCGAAACTTCGGCCGCGTGGCCGGCGCGATCTTGCCCGCGTGAATCGCCGCGGCGAATGCCTCCGCCGCGCGGATCGCCGAATTGATCTGGTCCTGAATTTCCGGCTTCGGCGACAGGTGCGGCGCGCGCAGCCAGTAATGACCGACCATGCGCCGCTCGTCCGGGTTGGCCACGGCGCCGCGCTCGAGCGCATCCATCGCGTCATAAGCGAGGCTCATCTTGATTGCCATGCCGTCGAGAAACGCCTCGTCAAAATGCATGCGGCTGATGTCCAGCGCCAGACCGATTTCGGGGCAGGGGCAGTAATACGTCCGGAATCGTTGCCACTGAGCCTTGCTGTCCATGCGGCGCCTCCCTGTTCGCAGAACGCAATCGTCAGATCAGACTTGATGGTGCGCAAAGTATGATCGGCAACGCCCCGATGCAAGCGAATTGCGATCGGTAGTTCGTGTTGTTGCGCGACGTCCCGCCTCTGCTACAATAAGCCTCCGGGAGAACCCTTATGTCGTGGATCAGGACCGTTTCGGATGACGATGCCCGGGGCCGGCTCAAGGCCCTTTACGATGCCGCCATCGGCCGCGCCGGCCGGGTATACAACATCGTGCGCGTCATGGGACTCGCGCCCGCGACTTTGGACGCGTCCATGTCGCTCTATCGCGCCGCGATGTTCAACCCTTCACCGCTCTCGCGGGCGCAGCGCGAACTGCTTGCCACCGTCGTCAGTACCGAAAACGAGTGTTTCTACTGAGTGCATGCCCACGCCAACGATCTCCGTGCCGAGGTCGCCCGCGACTGGGAAACGCTGACCGGCCAGACGTCGCCGCCGGGAGAGGCCGCGCTCGATGCCTTCGTACACGGCGTCGTTGACGACTGGCGCACGGTGCAGGTCACTGCGCCCTTGCGACTCATGCTCGACTGGACGGCGAGGATCACGCGCACGCCGGCGGCGTGCAGCAAACGCGATATCGCGGAACTCCAGAATGCCGGGTGGAGCGACGCCGCCATTCACGACGCCGCGCAGGTGGTTGCCTATTTCAATTACATCAACCGGATCGCGGATGCGCTGGGTGTGAAGGAGGAGCCGGGCATGCGGCTCTGGGGAAAGACGCGGCTGCGAGATGCGCTCAGGCGGTGATGTCGAGCTGATTGGCGATGGCGTCGGACACCGACGTGACGCCCTGTGCCATGTTCTGCTGTGCCGCCTCGAGGAGTTGCACGACCGCATTGCCCTGTGACCGTTGCGAGTTCATCATTTTGGCGGCCACCGCGTATTGAATTGCGGCCTGAGTCTCGGCGGCGCGAAGGGCGGTCATGGCAGAAGCGATGGAAGCGGCGTCCATGATTGTCCCTTTCGGACGTATGGCGGTTTTCCTTGAGCAAAACGCCGTTCCGCCGCGCCGGAACTGCCACCGCTGGGCGCTGGCGAGTATTCAAGCCGTGAGTAATCGGACCCGCCGGGTCCCGGCCCTTCTTGAACACATTCGTAAGACCCGTAGAATTAAGGGACTACACGCCCGCCGCGGATCGGCCGACTGCCCGCCCTCACGCCGTGGCGACGCCCGTGGACAACCTTGCATTGCCGATCGGCATTCGTCAGTGAACGCTGGCATCGAGTGCCGATTGGCCCGGAGTGGACCAGACACATGGACATCGATCCCGATTTGCATTCCGCGGACGATCCGAACCCCGTTGATGTGCACGAAGTGCACGCCACATCGGATAAGGCCCGAAACCCGAAGATCAACCGCCTCTTCAAGGCATGTTGCAAGCTTCAGGCCAGCGACATCCACTTGAAGGCCGGAGCGCCGCCGCGATTTCGTATCGCCGGCGACGTCCGGCTCGCCCAGGAGGATGTCCTCAGCTCCACCGAAATCGAAGACATGATCTTCGAAGTCGTCAGCGAAAAACAGAAGAGATACTTTTTTGAGCACGGCGCGCTCGACTTTGCCCACCAGGTGCCCGGCCTCGATCGATTCCGCGTGAACGTGTTCCGCCAGCGCGGCATGACGTCCGTTGCCGCCCGCCGCGTCACCAAGGAGATTCGCACGTTTGAGGAACTCGGGGTGCCGCCGGTCTTGCGCGAAGTTGCCAAGCTGCATCAGGGCCTGATTCTGCTCGCCGGTATCACCGGCTCCGGCAAGTCGACGACCATCGCGGCAATGATCAACGAGATCAACATCAGCCGGGCCTGCCACATCGTCACGATCGAGGACCCGATCGAATACATCTTCGAAGACAAAAAGGCGTTTATCAATCAGCGCGAAATCGGCATCGACGTTCAGGACTTCCACTCCGCGTTGAAGTATCTGATGCGCGAGGACCCGGACGTGGTGCTCGTCGGCGAAATGCGCGACCGCGAAACGTTCGAGGCCGCCATGCACGCATCCGAAACGGGCCATCTCGTCTTCGGTACGATTCACGCATCCAGCGCCTCGCAGACGATCACGCGCATTCTCGATTTGTTTCCTGAAGAGGCCCGCGGGCTGATTCGGCAGTCCCTGGTGTTCAATCTGAAGAGCGTCGTCTGCCAGAAACTGCTGCCCAGCATTCAGCCCGGCCGATCGCGCATCCCCTGCTGCGAAATCATGATCGTCAACGCATCCATCCGTAAGCTGCTGGCCGAGGGCCGCGATTTTGAGATCAACGCCGTGCTCAAGGGTTCCACCCAGGAGGGCATGCAGGACTTCACCGAGGCCCTGCACCAGCTGGTCACAAAGGAAATTCTGGACGTCAAGGTTGCCATGGAAGTGGCGCCCAATCCCGATGAGCTTAAGATGCGGCTGAAGGGTATCCGCTCCGGCGCGTCGGCGATTCTCGGCTAACGCGTTTGAGCCGCGCCGGCGGGCGACGCGTGGCGAAGATGCGATTTCGCGATGAATACGGCCCGCCACGGGAGAAGGATGACGTCGCAATCTGGTTTAACCAAGATGAATCGCCCGGGATTCCTGCTCCGCGGAAAGCGAAATGGCACGCGTTGAAATCACCAGTCAGGGCCGGAAGCGCGTCGTGCTTTTTGACAGCCCGCTGCTCTCGATCGGCCGGCTCCCCGGCAACGACATCGTCCTCGACGACAAGGCCGCCTCCCGCAAACACTGCACCCTGGAGAACCGCGACGGTTCCATCTTTGTCACCGACCTGAAGAGCCACAACGGCACCTGGGTCGGCGAAAACAGGATCGTCGAGGCCGAGCTTTCGTTCGGCGACGTCTTCCGCATCGGCGCCACCCTGCTTCGCCTCCTGCCGGACGCCGCCGACGAAAAATTTGTCGCGGTGCCGACCGCGCAGGTCGTCGAAGAGGAGGTGGACGAACTTCCGCCGCCGGCCACCGACACCTCTGCCGTTACCACGGCACTGGCGGCACGCTCGATTGCGGGGGGGCCGCTGTCCAAGCAGCTCGCGCCGCTCATGGCCGCCTGCGTCAACGTGCCCAAGCCCCCCGGCGCGCCCGAAGCCAGCAAGGAACTTCGCCTGCTCACCAAGCGCGCCAAGGAAATCACTCAATCCGACGGCAAAATGGACAAGGCCGCCGACGCCATCGAGGCCCTTCGCCAGCTCCTGTTCGTCGCCTTCCGCACCCGCGCGACGGATATCCACATCGAGCCCAAGACCGAAACCTATGTCGTCCGCTTCCGCATCGACGGCCTGATGCACACCGTCGGACAGGTCACCTCCAAGATGGGCGTGGCCATCCTCAACGTCATCAAGATTCTCTGCGAGGCCGACATCGCCAAGAAAAGCATCGTGCAGGAAGGCAATTTCTCCACCGAAATGGCCAGCCGTCGAGTGGACTTCCGCGTGAACCTTACGCCCACCGTGCACGGGCAGAAGCTGGCGTTGCGGTTCCTCGACAAGGGCACGGTGCCCGACAACTTCGCCGCCCTCGGCATTGCCGAGTCGGCCACGGCGGAGCTTGAACGCATCTGCAATCAGGATTCCGGCATGGTGATCCTGGCTGGTCCGACCGGCAGCGGCAAAACCACGACGCTTTACACCGCGCTTCGCAGCATCAACGCCGATCTTCGCAACATCGTCACGATTGAGGATCCCGTGGAGTACGAACTGCCGTCTACGACGCAGATCAGCATCGATGCGCGGCACGATCTGACATTTGCCTCGGTACTGTCCTCGGTTCTGCGGCAGGACCCGGATGTCATCCTGGTTGGTGAAATCCGCGATCAGGAGACGGCCAAGATGGCCATGCAGGCCGCCACGACCGGTCACCTGGTCTTCACGACCCTGCATGCTCGGGATACCGTCGGCACGATTTTTCGTCTGCTCGATTTGGGGGTGGAGCCGTTTCTATTGGCCAGTTCGATCACCGCCTGCGTCTCGCAACGCCTGGTGCGAACGCTGTGTCAACACTGCAAGCGGCCCTACAAGCCCGACGCCGCCCAGATCAGGGCCATGGGCCTGGAAGGGCGGAATTACAGCCACTTCTATGACGCCGTGGGCTGCAAACGCTGTATGAACGTGGGCTTCCGCGGACGGACGGCCCTCTTCGAGATGCTTATGTTCAACAGCCAGCTCAGGGACGTGATCCTGACCCGGCCGACCATCTCGGAGATTCGCAAGGCCGCCGGGGAATGGATGTTCGAAACCCTGGTCGAGTGCGGGCACCGCAAGGTGATGGAGGGGGTCACCACGTTCAAGGAAGTGGAGCGCGTGGCCGGCATGGCCTGATTGGGGCACGTGCGGAGCCGGGAGGGGCCTTCGGTCCCGCCTCAGTCGAGCCGTTCTGCCGCGGGACGCGGCCGGGCTGGCAGCGTCCCCTAATTCCGACAGCGGCGTGCCTGTATCCGTTCCATTTGCGGAGCCGGGACTATAAAATGGCCATTTTCATACCTCTTACGCCCGGACAATCCAGATTGCACGGTTGCCTATGTCATCGAGCCTGATCGCACAGCCCGGTCCGCTGCTTGTTGGCGCTCTGCCAGACGAGGGCGGCTACTTCAATGCCTTCAAGATCGCCGTCTACCTGCTCGCGGTGATCCTCTGGGCCCACAGCGCCGCCTGGACCAACAAGGACCTGCGCAAACTCCGCGTTCCGCTCGCGTTCTGGATTCCGGGTGTGTTTGCCTCGGGCCTGATGGCGCTGCTTGCGTGGATGCTGCTGCCGGTCTTTTGGATCGGTCTCGCGGTATATGCCCTGGTGTTCGGCCCCGTCATCATCAGCTATGTCGTCTTTCGCAATCGTCGCGTCGCCCCGGCGCAGACGGTGCTGACTATGGCCCACCTCCAGCGCCTCGGCAAGGGCCAGTCCAAGACCAAGGAGGACGCCGTCCACGGCAAGGACCGCGTACGCATCAAGGATGCCGGCGGCAAGACACCACCCTGGCCGACCGATCCCGACCAGCACGCCGCCTACCAGGCCATGCAGGACCTTTTGTTCGACGCCGTCTGGCGCCGCGTGAGCGACATGCGGCTCGATCTCGTTCCCAATCAGCCCATGCGCGCCATCTACCGCATCGACGGC
Source organism: uncultured Planctomycetaceae bacterium (assembly GCA_964408455.1). GTDB lineage: Bacteria > Planctomycetota > Phycisphaerae > UBA1845 > UTPLA1 > CAYOZN01. The sequence goes on along the minus strand of CAYOZN010000011.1, from coordinate 106,749 downwards.
GTCGATCGCGAGCGCGAGGCCATCGATCCCGTGCTCGCCCCCGGCATCATCGGTCATTTCAAGCGCATCGCCGGCGGCAATCCGGACGAGCACCGCCGCCCCCAGTCCGGCGGCTTCAAGGCCAGCATCGGCGCGGGCGGGCCGGCACAGAAGTCGGTCGACGTCGATATGAAGACGTCCGGCAGCACCGCCGGCGAACGCATGGTGCTCAAGCTCTTCTCGGAAGAGGCCAAGTTCAAGCTCGCCGACGTCGGCTTTACGAAAACGCAGTTGCCCGTCGTTGAGTCCCTGGTGAAGGCGCCCAAGGGCGTGGTTATCGTCAGCGGTCCGAAGGGCAGCGGCATCACCAGCTCGCTCTACGCCATCATTCGCGCCCACGACGCCTTCATGCAGAACATCCACACCCTCGAGATCACCAAGTCCCTCGATCTCGAAAACGTCACGCAGCACGTCTATGACAGCCAGGAGGGGACCGTCAGCTTCGGCAAGCGCTTCCGATCCATCCTCCGCACCGAGCCCGACATCGCCATGGCCGGCGACACGCCCGATGCGGAGACGGCCGCGCTCGGCGCCGCCGCCGGTCGCCAGGGCAAGAAGGTGTATCTCGGCATGACCGCCAGCAACTCCTTCACCGCCTTGCGCCGCTATCTGCAGGCCGTCGAGGACAATCAGCTCGCGGCCTCCAGCCTCGTGGCGATTTTCAACCAGCGCCTCGCCCGCGTGCTGTGCACCAACTGTCGCCGCGCCTACAAGCCCGATCCGGCCATGCTGCGAAAGGCCAATCTCCCCGTGGCCGAGAACCGGCCGTGGTACCGACCGCCCAATCCCGACGAAATCGAAGTGGACAAACAGGGTAATCCGATACCCTGTCCCGTCTGCCAGGGCTCCGGCTATGTCGGCCGCACCGCGGTCATCGAGGTGCTGGCCCTGGATGATGGCCTGCGCGATCTGATCGCCCGCGGCACCGCGCTGCCCCAGGTACAGGTCGAGGCCCGCAAGAAGGGCATGCAGAATCTTCAGGACGTCGCCATCTTCAAGGTGTACGAGGGCATTACGAGCATCAACGAGATTCTCCGCGTCACGCGCGAAGTTCAGTCCGAGCAGCCGGTTCGGGCGTAGATGCAAACGGGCAGCGCCGTTCGCACGTCCCTGCCGTATCACGCTGGATAACGACCGCACCGGCCAAAATGACGTTTGCCATCGAGGTAAGGACAGACCATGTTCAATCTTGTCGTCGCACTGATGGTCATCCTGGTCGCGGCCTTCTGGACGTACCAGGGTTTTTTCAGCGCCGCCGTCATGTTCTTCGAATGCGTCGTCGCCTGCATGATCGCGTTCGCCTTCTACGAGCCGCTCAACGGCATGTGGCGCGACACGCTGGGTGACGGCCTGGGCCTGCCCGTCGCATTCATGGCCTTGTTCGCGGTGCCCTTGTTCGCCTTCCGCTTCATCACCGATCGTTACGTGCCGGACAACGTGCCCATGCCCCTGGCGCTCGATCGCGCCGGCGGCGCGATCTGCGGCCTCTTCTCCGGCCAGGTTCTCGTCGGCATGGCCCTGATCGGCATCCAGATGCTGCCCATCGGATCCACTGTCCTCGGCTTCGAACGCGTACAGGTCAGCGACAAGGGCGTCCTGCTTCGCGATGGCCGCGGCGAGCCGGTGTACAAGGGGCTCGGCTACTTCAAACCCGATGGCTTTACCGTCGGCCTTGCATCGATGCTGTCCAGGGATCAGCGTTTCGGCGGCGGCAACGAACTGGATCGCGCCAAGCCCGACCTGCTGACCGACCTCTGGTCCGCCCGCAACGTTCCTTTTTCCGAGGCCCGCGTCTTTCTGGACAAGGGAACCATCTCCATTACCCAATGGTGGGAAGATCCGGAGATCGACAGGGTCGAGCACGTGCTGGACGGCGCCACCCTCACACGCAAGTGGGAAAAGACGCCGGCCAGTGCCGACAACAAGTTCGTCGTCTGCACCGTGCTGCTCGACAAGAAGGCCTACGAGAACAAGGTGCAGGACGCTCGCTTCCGCCTTTCTCAGTTCCGGATCGTCGGCTATCCAAACGGCTCCCCGACCGACAAGCCCGCCGTCTTCATGGCCACCGGGGCCACCGACATCTACACCCATAAGAAGCACGGCCCGATGCCCATGTCCGAGGTGCAGAAGAAGCACCTGGTCGAGTTCAGCCCGTTCACGGACTTCATTGTAGGCGATGTGGCGACAAGCCAGATCGTCAGCCGCTCCGATTCCAACAAGTTTGAGTTTCAAGTTGCCTTCGAGGTGCCGCGGGAGTTCACCCCGTGGTACGTCGAGTTCAAGCGCGGCGCGATTGTCGACCTCACCGGCAAGAAAATGGCCGAGGAAAAGCCCGATACGCGCTCGCTCGCCTGCGGTCCGGGCTCGATGGTGGCCGAGGTCAGCGCGACAAACCAGGCGCCCCCCGGGCCCGGGCAGAACATCCTCACCACTGCCGAGTCGCGCACCGGCCCGAGCAGCATGCTCCCCTTCGAGTTTGACCTGGGCGATTCCCAGGTGCAGCGTCACGCCAGCGGCCACATGCTCACCGAAGGCCACTTCCACTTTCAGGTGCCTGCGCAGAGTTCCGGCTCCGCGGTGACCGAGTTCAAGGTGCCCGACGGCAAGCGCCTCTTCCAGGTCGGCAAGGACGTGATCGCCAAGCAGAGCATGTTCGGCAAGGCCATCGGCTATGCCGAAACGGTTGCGGGACAGACCTATGTCACCGACACCAACGGTAAGAATTACTACGCCATCGGTCAGTACGGCGCCGCCGAGATCGGCGGCCAGTGGTGGTGCGAAGTTCATTACTATCCCGGCGAGCACGAGACGGCCGATACGACCGGCCTGCGCGGCAAGAAGCTGGAAAAGGTCAACAAGCGCGTGCTGGAGCAGCAGGGGCCCGACAACGTCATCTTCGGCTTCCTGTTCGTTGTGGATCCGGGTGTGACCATCAAGTCCTTCAAGACGGGCCGCGAGACGCACGAATTTACGCCGCCGATGGACGTGCCCTGACCGGCTCAACGCGGCCGATCCGTTTGGAGGGAGCCGAACGCACGTGCAATCCAGCCTTTTCGCCCAGACTGGCTCTATTTGCCATATGCGACGCGCCATTTCCCTGTCCTCCGCGATATGCCTTTCGTTTGTCACCGCGTGGCCGGTCACGGCCCAGCTGAATGTCTCCGCGGCCTCCCAGCCTGCCGGACCTGCCGCCCACGAACACGTCGCGCTGCTGGATGACGGCACGGCGCTGTTGGAGCGCATGCAGCTGGCCCTTGCCGAGCTGGTGCGCCGCGTCGGCCCGGCCGTGGTCGCCATCCAGGCCGATCGCAATCCCGCGAGTCTCGGCCAGCGGGATGGTTGGACGCCGCGGATGTGGACCAGCACCGGCTCCGGCGTGCTGATCCGCGCCGACGGCATGATCCTCACCAGTCAGCACGTCATCGACGGCGCCGCGGCCATCCACGTCGTATTGCACGACGGCCGGCGCGTCCTCGCCCAGCGCATCGCCGACGATCGCCGCTCCGATCTGGCCATCATTCGCATCCGCGCCGAAAACCTGAAGATCGCCGAGCTGGGCGACGCCGACACCGTCGAACGCGGTCACATCGTCATGGCCCTGGGCAATCCGCTCGGCCTCTCCAGCGACGGCCAGGCCGCGGTGAGTCACGGCCTGGTCAGCGCGATCGGCCGCCCGCTGCCGGAGGCCTTCGGCCGCGAGGAAGATCGCTACTACGGCGACATGATCCAGACGACGGCGCCCATCAATCCCGGCAATTCGGGCGGGCCGCTGGTCGATATCCGCGGGCGCGTCATCGGCGTCATCACGGCCGTCAGCACGCGGTCCGACGGTTACGAGGGCATCGGCTTTGCCGTGCCGCTCAACCAGCACACGCGGGTCATCGTGGACAAGCTCTTGCGCGGGCAGCTCATCGACTACGGCTTCGTCGGCGTCGATGTGGACGACGTGCCGGACCGGCTTCGACAGCGGGCGGGCCTGCCGGCCACGATCGGAGCCATGCTGGCGGCGGTGCATGCCGACGGTCCGGCGGCGCGGGCCGGCCTTGAGGCGGGTGACATCGTGGTGGCAGTGGACGGCGTCACCATGCACGGCGTGGAGGAGTTCGTCCGGGCCATCGGCGCGGCCGGCTCCGATGCCACGGTCAAGATCGAGTACGTCCGCGACGGCCGCCGCCGCCATGCCCGCGTGACGCTCGCCCGCCGGCCGCTGGCCGCGGCGCAGCCGCTGCCGCAGCCGGCCGTGGCCTTCCGCGGCGCATCGCTGGGCAGCGTCGATCCCGCCATGCGCGACGCCGCCAATCTGCCGGAGACGGCGTTGCTCGTCCTCTCGGTCGAGAAGGGCAGCCCCGCCGATCGCGCCGGCCTGACGCCGGGCGATGTGATCGTACAGGTTGAGAGCCGCCCGCTGGAGGAGCAGTCGTTCGAAGTGCTCCGCGGCAGCGGCGACGTGCTCGTCGGCCTTGCCAACGGCGGCACGCTGCTCGTCAAGTCGCAGTAACATGTCCGTGTGCCACTGCTTCAAGCAGTGCTCTTTCAAGCTGTATCGGTGTGCCACTGCTTCAAGCAGTGCTTCCCCAGGGTGCCACTGCTCTGTGAGCAGTGAGAGCGATTCCGTTCGTGTGCCACTGCTTCAAGCAGTGCTTGCTCAGGGTGCCACTGCTCTGTGAGCAGTGAGAAGTCCGAGCAGGCGTTCTTCAAGCGTGGCACACTTTCGGTGGATTGCACTGCTTGAAGCAGTGGCACACGGGGAGGTGGATTGCATTGCTTGAAGCAGTGGCACACCGGCGGTGATTTGCACTGCTCACAGAGCAGTGGCACCCCGGCAGTGGCACACGGCAGTGGCACACGGGGAGGTGGATTGCACTGTCCCGGCGCGCCGGGAAGCAGTGGCACCCCGTCCATCTCCCTGATTCTCGTCACTCCCATATCTCCCGCGTCTCCCGTATGATTCACGCCATGACCAACCAGCTCCCGTTCGAAATCCCCGACGTGAATGCCCTCGCGCGTCTCATCCGCGACGTGCCCGACTTCCCCAAGCCCGGCATCGTCTTCAAGGACATCACGCCGCTCCTGGCCTGCCCGTCGGCCCTGTCGCTGGCCGTCGAATATCTCTGCCAGCCCTTCCGCCGCGGGGCGGTGGATCTGGTCGTCGGGGCCGAGAGCCGCGGCTTCATCTTCGGCACGGCGGTGGCACGCAATCTGTCGGCCGGCTTCGTGCCCATCCGCAAGCCCGGCAAGCTCCCCGGCAAGACGATGAAGGTGGAGTACGAGCTGGAATACGGCCGCGACTCGCTGGAGATCATCGAGGATGCCATCCGTCCGGCATCGCGGGTGCTGATGATCGACGATCTGCTGGCGACCGGCGGCACCATGCAGGCCTGCTGCGAGCTGGTCGAGGAATTCGACTGCCAGATCATCGGCGTCGCCTTCCTGATCGAGCTGGCCTTTCTCAAGGGGCGCGAGAGGCTGGCAAAATACCCGATCCACTCCGTCATCGAAGTGAACGGCTGACGCATCCTACACAACTTCCGTGCCCGTTGCCGCCGGTGTATCAAGGATGAACCCTACGGTTTACATCGAGACGAGTATCGTTAGTTATCTGAAGTCGCGACCCTCTAACGATGCGATCTTGCGAGCAGCAGGAAATCACCAATCAGTGGTGGCGGGATCGCCGACCGGATTTCTCGCTGTTTACTTCGCAATTCGTGCTGGACGAAGCGAGCGCAGGCGATCCCGGCGCAGCGGCTGATCGGCATGCCGTGCTGGCCCAGATCGATTTGCTGGCCATCACGCCTGACATCGAACCCCTGGCCGAACGCCTGCTTAGCGAGGGCGCCCTTCCGCCGGTCGCACGGGTCGATGCCCTGCATCTGGCTATTTCGACGGTCAACGGAATTCAGTATCTTCTGACGTGGAACTGTAAACATCTGGCAAACGCGGTTTTGTGGCGTAAAATAGAGGAGACGTGCCGCGATGCCGGCTACACTTCGCCGAACATCTGCACGCCCTTCGAACTGATGGGGCTTACGCCATGAAAGACGATTCAATCGTGGATCAAATTCACCGGGTTCGCGAGGAAATCGCGGAGCGCTTCGACAACGATCTCCATTCCATCTGTGAAGATGCGCGGCGGCGGCAGGAACAGTCCGGCCGCAAGTCGGTCAAGCTGCCTGCACGACCGGCGGACCAGAAGACGGAATCGTCGAAGACGAAGCAGGCCGGCTGAGCGTCGGGTGACATCGCCGTTGCGTTGCGCTACCGGCGGCACCATGCAGGCCTGCTGCGAGCTGGTCGAGGAATTCGACTGCCAGATCATCGGCGTCGCCTTCCTGATCGAGCTGGCCTTTCTCAAGGGGCGCGAGAGGCTGGCAAAATACCCGATCCACTCCGTCATCGAAGTGAACGGCTGACGCATCCTTCCCGCGGGCGGCAGTTGTCGCCGGTCCTCAAGCCCGGCTTGGCGGATCAAATGCGTGAATCGATAGCAGGAAAAACCCTGCGCGGATTCGCAATGGATACCGATATATGCGGAATCCTGCCCGCAGGTTTCCCGGCACCCGGTTCGTACGGCTGACGGCCCCTTCTCGCACAGGCATTCTAGCGGAACAGCGACCTAATCTATTGAGTAGCCGCAAGGCCCATGGTCCGCCGCGGTGCATTGATAAGTAAAGAACGCGCGGTAAGGCGCGCCCCGGATTGCCTCACGTTGTTTTTCGTGGGGCGCCTCTGCCATAGGGTATTTGCCCGATGCGCGCTCCGCTTTGCATCGCTTTGCATCGCCTGTTTTTCGCGACGCATAGGGTGTTTACCCGATATCGGTTCCGCCCGCTCGCGCGTTTGCCGCTAGAATGACCGGTCCGCGGAGGATGCCCAATGATGATTCGCGAGCCTGCCTTTGCCGGTCGCTTCTACGCCGCCCAGCCCGACCGCTGCGCCGACGAGTTGAAGAGCTGCCTCGAGCGCGCCGGGCAGGAGACAGTGCCCGACGGGATCGATCGGGCCGAGCGATTCGTCGGCGGCATCGTGCCGCACGCCGGGTGGATCTACAGCGGCTCCGTCGCGGCCAGCGTCTTTCGGACCATCGCCGCGCGACCGGCGCCCGATGCCATCATTGTCTTCGGGGCCATCCACGTCCTGCACGGGCCGCGGCCCAGCGTCTTTCCCTCCGGGGCGTGGGAGACGCCGCTGGGACTCGTCGACATCGAGGCGCGGCTTGCCGAGCGGCTGATGGGGCAGACGGGCCTGCTCGACGCCGACGCCCACGCCCACGACAGCGAACACAGCATCGAGGTAGAAGTGCCATTCATCCAGCACCTGATGCCAGGGGTGCCCATCGTGCCGATCATGGTGCCGGTCAACGAAAAGGCCGCCATGCTGGGGGCGGCGGCCGGTCGCGCCTGTCGGCACTACGGCGTGAGGGCGGTCTTCATCTGCTCGACCGATCTGACGCACTACGGCCCGAGCTTCGGCTTCACGCCCCAGGGCGTCGGGTCGCAGGCACTTGAATGGTCGATGAAAACAAACGATCGCCGCATGATCGAACTGATGCTTTCCCTGCGGGCCGATGAGGCTGTCCGCGAGGCGGTTGTCAACAAGAATGCCTGCGGCGGTGGGGCCATTGCTGCGACACTGGCCGCCTGCCAGGCCTACGGTGCTGGCCGGGCGACGCTGCTGGAACACACCGCCAGCCACATCGTCGGCAGCCGCTTCGGCGACGAGAGCGCCCGCGACACGGTCGGCTATGCGGGGATCGTTATTGAAGGCTGAGTTTATCCGCAGATTGACACGATGGACGCAGATACGGAATCCGCAGATTACGCAGATTAGCGCAGATTTTGATTTGGTGTGATGCGAAGGATGGGTACGCTCCGAGGTAACAAGCTTGAACAACGCTCCTGGATGTTGGTATTGGACAGGCTACGGTGGCTCTTCAAGAATAATCGCAATTCGAAGCCTAATCTGCGCAAATCTGCGTAATCTGCGGATGAGAAATCGTGTCATCTGTGGAAGAAATACGGCTCGCGCTTGCGCGGCGTGGGTGCAATCTCGGCCAGCGTTCGCGCGTCGTACAGCCGGCCGTTCAGCATGACATAGCGCATGGACGTGGTGTTGCGAATATCGTCGAGCGGGTTCCTTGTCAGCACCACCAGGTCCGCGAGCTTTCCGGGCTCCAGCGAGCCGATGTCGCCATCGAGACCGAGATAGTGCGCCGGGTTCAGCGTGCCGGCGCGTATCACCTCCAGCGGCGTCATGCCGCCCTGGGCGAACATCCACAGTTCCCAGTGATGTGCCAGGCCGGCGAGCTGTCCGTGCGCTCCCAGATTCACTTTTTTGCCGGCGTCGGTGAATTTCTTGCATACGCCTGCGGCGTTGAAGTGGTTCCACTCATTGTCCGGCGCCATCGTGCGGCGTCGGGAGACGGGATCGATCACGAAAGCGGGCAAAAAGGTGGCCAGGTGCTCATCCTCCCACACGTTGGTATGCTGATACCAGTAGCTTTCGCCACCGAGCCCGCCATAGGCGACCGTCAGCGTCGGCGTATAGCCCGTCTGCGAAGCCGCCCAAAGCGACGTCACGTCGTTGTACACGTGCTCGACCGGCACACAGTGCTCGACGCCGGTGTGGCCGTCGACCACCATCGTGAGGTTGTGCTGAAGAAGTGCACCGCCCTCCGGCACGACCATCATGCCGACTTCCCGTGCCGCCGCGATGACCTGCTGCCGCTGATCGCGCCGCGGTTGGTTGTAGCTCTTCACCGTGAATGCACCGACGGCCTGCATGCGGCGGAGGTGCGACTTGGCATCCTCGAGCGAATCGACTTCGGCCTTGAACGAGCCGGCGGCGCCATAGAGGATCGTGCCGGTCGAGAAGATGCGCGGGGCGACGATCGCGCCGGCTTTGGCCAACTCGCTCGACGAGAAAATGAGCCTGGTGTCGTGCGACGGGTCGTGCACCGTCGTCACGCCGAAGGCCAGCTTGGCGTGCAATGCCCAGTTCTGTTCCGGGATGAATCCGTTTGCGCCGTGCGGGCCGTGGTCGTGCACGTCGACGAGGCCCGGGATGATGGTGCAGCCCGCGAGGTCCACCACTTCGGTTCCACCGGGAATTTTCAAGTCGTCGGTCCGGCCCAGGGCGATGATGCGGTTCTGCTCGACGACGATTGTGCCCGGATCGATGATCTCGTCGCCTCGCATGGTGATCAGGCGTGCATTGATCAGTGCGAGGCGTCCGCGAGGCTTTTCGTAAGGCGCCTTGAATGAGATGTTCACGCCGGATTCGGGCGGCTCCGGCAGCGTCTCGGGCGCCCCTTCGAGATGGGCGAAGGCGTCCTTCAGGTCGCGCGTGTACAACTCCGGCCCAAGCGTCCAGTGCAGCTTTCCGGAGTCTCCCGAAAAGTGCACGAACTCGCCCGCATCCCGGGAGACGCGCTTCACCGGTACGGATGTCATCTTCGGCCCGACGCTGATGGGCTTTCCGGTACGCGGGAAGGCGGTCACATACGCATTGAATCGTTCGACGAATGCGAGCCATTGGCCATCCGGCGAAATTGCGTACTCGACGGCATTCTCGCTGGTGGCTTCGGTGCGTTCGTCGCTTCCATCCAGGTCGATGCTGAACAATTCGTGTTTGTCCTTTTCGCCATCCTGCGAGGCGTGAATCAGATAAACACGATCGCCAGCGGTGCCAAACTGCGGGCGCCGGCCTTTTCGGGTGATCCGCGTCGGCGTGCCGCTCTCGATGCTGATTTGATAAACGCCCTGATCGCCGGACCACATCGGCGACGTCAGCGAGCCGCCGCCGGCTTTGCGGTAGACGATGGTCGAACCATCGGGGGAAAGGACCGGTTCCACGTAGTGACCGGGGGCCGGCGTGACGGCGCGACCTTCGCCGCCGGCTGCGGAGACGATTCGCACGGCGCCGAGGGCTTCATCGTCCCACGAAACATATACGACGTGCCGGCCGTCGCGGGAGAAGGAAGGATAGTATTCGAAGTGCGTGTCCTGCTCCGTCAGCCGCCGGGGCTCGCCATCCGGCAGGGCGCGAATATAGAGCCGGCCGAGTGCCGAATAGACGACACTATCGCCGGCCGGCGAGACACTGGCCCAGCGGAGCAGGCGGACGTCGAACGTCTCGGGGGCGACGGCCACACGGTGCCGGAGGGCCGGCGCGATGCGCCGCGTGTCGCGCACGCGGAAGGGCACTACGCTGACTTGGCTCGACTCAATGTCGATGCGCCGGATTTTGCCGCGCGCCCAGAAGACGATGGCGGCGCTGTCCGGCGTCCAGGCGATCGCCGGGTAGACGCCGTGGATCGCCCACGTCTCCTGCATGTCGCGCTCGAGATCGTCGTAGAGCGGCCATTCCCGCCCGGATTCGACGTCGTGCAGGAACAGCGTCGTCCTGTAGCGCACGCGGCGGATGAACGCGATCGTCCTGCCATCGGGAGACGGTGTCGGTCGTATGGCACCGCCGGGGCCACGGATGATGCGGTCGGTCTCGCCGGTGTGGCGGTCAAGTCGCTGGATGGCGTAGATCTCGCCGTTCACGTCCTTGTTGTATTCAAACGTGTTGCCCGGCGTGACGTCCTGGCTGTAGTAGAGATAGCGGCCGCAGGGGGAGAATGCCGGTTCGCCGACATCCTTCTGCTCGTTGGGCTTTTCGGTCATCTGAAGGCCGTCGCCGCCGGATCGGTGAAAGAGCCACATTTCGCCGGCGCCGAGCGAGCGCCGCGACGTGAAGTGCTTGCGTGCGACGATGAACTCCCCATCCGGCGACCACGCGGGGCTGTTGAGCAGGCGAAACGTCTCTTTCGAGACCTGGCTGGGTTCGCCGCCGGTCGAATCGACAATCCAGATGTTGTCGCCGCCGCCGCGATCGCTGGTGAAGGCGATGAATCTGCCATCGGGGCTGAAGCGCGGCTGCATGTCCCAGGCGATACCTTGCACAATCGACTTTGCCTCGCCGCCGGCGACAGGCATCACATAAATGTCGCCGAGGAGATCGAACGCGATCTGTGAGCCATCGTGGCTGACGTCGACATTCATCCATGTGCCTTCGTCGGTATCGATCGAGACATCGGTCCAGGGGCCGGGCGGATCGTTGACATCCCACCTGGGTGCGTCGGATTCCCCGGGTTGTGTCGCCGGTTCGTCGCAGTCTTCATCGAATGTGGGCGCAGTCGCCGTGGTGGTCGGACCGCCGACACGGGTGGGCCATTCAGTGTCGCGCGATGTGTGATTACCACAGCAGCGACTTTGCGCAAGAGAGTCGGATGGATGCAGTGCGCACGCACACAGCATGGTCGCGGTAAGTACAAAGCAGCGATTGCTCATCTTGTGTTCCTGTTGATGTTGCAGCACTGGCAGGCGACGTCGCGCCTTTTTCCGCAGCGCAGGATTGTCGGACGGGCCGCTAATCGCGCTATTTTTCTTGATTTGTCCCCTCAATGCCCGGATGATATCACGGCAGTGGCCTTTTCGCGACGCTCCGGCGTTCTGGGCTGGCTAAGATGATGGGGATGGTAGGATTCCACTCGCACTGAATCGTGATTGCTTGCGCGGGCTCACCGCACGCGTCCCGATTTGATCGTCGATAAGGGGGACAGCGCGTCCCTTCGGACGCAGCAACTTTGCCTGACGAGGAGATTGCGTGCATGAACTTGTCCGTGCCTAGAACGACCCTTACACGGCGTTTCGGAACGGAACACGGGGCGCGCACCTGGGCCCCAAGTCCGAGGTAAACGCAGCGACCGGCGAGTTTCCGTATCCGATCATCCTTCAATCCACTTCCACCAACGCCTCGACATGCCGTTTGCAGGTGCACGCGGATGATGTCAATCCGACGCTCAATGCCGGCGCGCTGTATTTCGTGGAGGCGCAGTACGTTTCTGCCGACGACGCCGCCGCTGGCAACAAGCACAATAACGCGTCGCATCGCAGGATTTCGTTCAGTTCCACGGGAACGGTCAGCTTTCTTGCACCCACAGTACAGCAGGAGCCTGCCCTCCTGGCATGGCCCCTCAACCAGAGCGGCGTGCAGCTGCATCCGGTCGATGTTGAGAACGATGGGCGCTTCTGGGTCGGCTCGGTCGCGACAGACAACGGCGACGGCACCTGGCGCTATGAATTCGCGATACACAATCTGAATTCGGATCGCAGCGGCCGCGCGTTTCTTGTTCCGATTCCCGATGGCGCCACCATCAGCAACTTGGGATTCCACGACGTGAATTATCACAGCAACGAACCCTTCGTCGGCACCGACTGGACGGCTACCGTCGGGGGCGGTTATGTCACCTGGGAGACGCAGGAGTTCACCGAAAACGTTAATGCCAATGCGCTGCGATGGGGCACACTTTACAACTTCCGCTTCAACGCAGACGTGCCGCCGGCGGACGGCGCAGCCTCGCTGGTGCTGTTCAAACCGGGTGATCCCGACGAAGTGGTCGCCCCGGTGATCGGGCCGGCGGTCGATTCGATTGCCTGTGTCTGCAAGGGCGATGCAAACCAGGATGATGTCATCAACGCCGCCGATATTCAGCCGTTCGTCGACATGTACCTGGGAATCGTGCAGGCCAGCAGTTGTGCCGACGCGGCCCTGCCGGAAGACCTGTTGCTCGACGAGGCGGACGCCGATGCGTTCGTTGAGTTGCTGTTAACCGGCGGCGATTGCCCGTGATGCAACATCACATGTTGCGCGTTGGCGGGGTCTAATGAATCGCACGCACGCGGGATTGACGCAGCGTCAGGGCTCGGAGGACGGAGCCTCGCCCGTCGTCGGCGGGGACCCGCTCCCACCGCTTTCGTCGGCCATCGGCGTGCCGGCAGGCGGTAGCTTGAATCCATGCGTGACGACTCTGCCACAATCCGGGCAGATGGTGGGTTCATCGGGCTTGCCGAGATATTCGTTCAGCACGACGTACGTCGGCAATGGCTTCTGCCTCCCATCCTTCGTCCAGTAGCACCTCTCGGTGGGATAGCCGGTATTCTTCCTGGAATGGGGCGAATGAACCGGTATGTGCTCGCCCAGCTTGACGACGTGCTCGAACGGCTTCTTTGTTTCAATGCAGAAATACGTCGTGGGCGGCGGATCGGGCTCGGCGGGCGGGGCCACGTTGAGGGCGTTCCAGGTGAGGTAGCCGGCTGCCGAAAACAGTGCGACGAAGACGATGACGCCCAGTGAGCCGGAAAGAGTGCCGCCGGACTTTTTCTGCGAAGGTGGCTGCGGCGGGGTCGCCGATGCGTTTGGCTGATCCGTCATTGCGTTCCCCTCGTTCAAACAATGCCACGTAAGACATTCGCATGCTATCCGCGGCTGCTCAAAAAAACCACCGTGAGCCCCGCCGGCCACCGTGGATGAGGTCAGCGAGCGACCGGGAGGCTACGACGGGAGGACCGGGCAGGCGTGTGGCCGCTTCAGATGATCTCGGCGCGGGATTCCGGGATCCAGCCTTCCTTTCCGTCCCGGAGTTTCACGCGCAGCCACGTCGCGCCGGCCGCATCGGGCCGCTCCTCCTGAATCTGGAACTCCACGCCCTGCGGCAGCGGCCGGTCCAGTTGCGGCTGATAGCCGTCGCCATTGCCCTTGCGCATGACGACGTTGTCGGCGATGGTGACGCCGTGGGTACGGTCGCTGAGGCGACTCTGGTCCCAGGCGACGCTCAAAATGGTCGCGAGTGCAATCACGCCTGCGGCACCGGTGAAGCTGCGGATGGTCGGCGAGCGTTTTCGGCGCAGCAGGCTGAAGAAGAGCAGGCCCCACAATGCCGCATAAGCGCTGAGAGCAACGGCGGTGCGGGAACGCGTGGCGGTATCAAAGTGCCAGAAGAGCACGGTCTCGATGAATGCGGCAGTGACGGTGGAAGGGACCTGCACTTCGCAGCGGCTTCGGGCAAATGCGAGATTGCGACGGATGTTTTCGTCGCCGGGGAGCAGTCGCTCCGCACGGCGATAGTGGGCGATGGCGGGGCCCAGTTCGCCGAGACGCATGCGGGCGTTGCCGGCATTGTAGTAGAGATAGCCGTTGTGCACGCCCTGCTGAATGACCGCCTCGAATCCCTCCGCGGCATCGCGGAAGAGCCGCCGCGCTTCGTCGGAGTTGGTCGAGGCCTGGCCGAGTGCCTGATCAAAGGCATCGAGGGCGGCGCGCAACTGCGCTTCCGGGGCGCCGGCCGGCGACGCAGCGGCAGCAAGGCCGCTGAATGCCGCGCAAAGGGCAGGGACGATGAAGAGTGACCGGAGGTAAATCGCGAGTCTCATTGCAGATCCACCTGTTCGAGATCGCGGAGCAGCGCCATGGCGGAATCTTCAACATCCGACGAGACGACGCGCGTGCCTCCGGCATAGCGAGAGTACTCAATCTGTTCAAGCAGCTGATCCAGCCGGGTGCGCGTCTCGGCCGGCACGCCGCGGGCTTCGAGCAATCGCACGGCATCCTGTCGCGTTAATCCGGCTGCCGGCACGTTGCAGCGGTCGGCAACGTAGCCGGTCAGCGCCGCATAGACGCGCTCGAGACCATCGGAACCGCCGGACGTCTTCAGCGCACGACGTGCACGGTTGTATGCGAACACGCGGCGCCTGAGTCCGCCATCGGCGCGCAGGCGGTCCTGACGCCGGGTGACCAGCCAAGCCACCAGGTAGAAGCACGGCATGGCCCCGAGGAAGACTTTGGAGGCAACACCGAATCCGCCGCGATGATCGGCCATGAGCTGGTCCGTATCGGCGACATTGGCCAGCAGTCCATCCGTTGTTTCCGACAATGTCCGCCGCTCGCCCTCACCGTGGACGTCGTTCGGCAACGGCAGCAGGGCGACGCGCTTCGGCGGCAGAACATCGAGCGGAATGGCCTGGCTGTGGACCGTTTCGAACTTTTCGTTGCGCGGGTTGAAGTAGCTGAACGGAATCGGCGGAATCTGCTTTACGTCCTCGCGCAGGGCGCGGATCGTGAGGGTGAAGTGCTTGCGGTCGCCGCGCACTTCGCCCGCCAGCGAATCGTCGGAGATGCTGAAGTCGCTGATCAGCGACTTCACTTGAGACAATCGCGGCGCGCTGAGTTGATCGAGCGGCACATCGCCGCTGACCGTGAGCGTGAGGGTGATGGGATCGCCGACGGGCACGCTCGTCGGGCGTGCGGCGGCACGCATGGAGAATTGACCGATGGCGCCGTTGTAATCGGGCGGGCGATTTTCTGTGGGAACCGCCTTGACGGTGAGCCGCGGCGCTTCCGGTGAGATGCGGAGATTACGCGGCTGCTGGACATGTTCGTAGCGGCGAAGCAGGGCGCGGGCCAGTTCGACCGGATAGTTCCAGGCAATGACGATGTCGTCGAAGGACATTTCGCCCGGTTTTTCGGGCCGGGCGGTGGTCTCAAGGGTGTAGACGATGTAGCCATTTCGCGAATTGTCGGCTTCGGTCACGGTTTCTTCACGAAAGGTGGGATTTGCGGCCAACTGGGCGAACAGGCCCAGCTGTGAGGCGCCGTTGATGCCCATGACCCAGGTGCTGTTGGCGTCCAGGGTGCCGATCCGTGGCTGGCTGAACTTGCGGACCCAGATTTCGAGCTTGAGCTGGACCGGCTCGCCGACGAAGACGGATGTGCGCTCCGCCAGCACCTTGGCGAACACCAGCCTTGCACCCGTTCGGGGGCGCACGGTGACGTTGATCGGCCGCGTCGAGTGGGCCTTGCCACTGTCGAAGCGCGTGAAGGCGGGCACCGTCAGCTGCCCGGTTCGGGTCGGCAGCAGTTCGAAGTAATAAGTGTACATCTCGCGGGCGGAATGGCGGCCGTTGATGAAGGTGGTGACGGACTGGTGCGCCGGATTGGCGATGCCGGGGACCAGCCGGATGGTGAAGTCATCGGTGGCTTCGGGCGTGGGAGCGCTGGCCTGCCGGGGGTTTTCGATCTCGACGTGCACGATCAGTGCCTCGTCCTCATAGCATTCGAGGCTGGAGATCTTGGCATGCATGTCCTGGGCACTCGCGACGGACGCGAGCGCGGCCACAAGGCCGGCAATGGCAGCTTGAAGATAGTTCGATCTTGTAGGCATCGCCGTGTCACCAGTCCTTGTCGGGCGCCTTCGTCTGGATGCGCTTCATTCTGGCCTCGAGCAGGGCCTCGCGCCGCTTGCGTTCGGCATCGCGTGCCTCCTGAAGCAGACGCATGGCCCTGTCCCGCGAGAGGCGCTCCTCCTGCGTCAAGCCGTCTTCGGCAGGTTGACTGCTCGCATTCGACTCCTGTCCTGCGTTTTCGTTTTCGGATTTCTGGTCGCCGGTGTTGGAAGGTTGTGACGTCTGCGGGGTTGGCGCTGGTTTTGCTTCGGTACGGTTATTGCGATCGTTCTTATTGTCGCGCTGGTCGGTCGGTTCACTCGGTTGCGGCCGATTTTCCTGGTTCTGCTCGTCGGCCTTGAGTTCTTCCTGGAGGGCTTCTGCATCGGGCTCGTCGCGGTTCTGTTCGCCCTCGTTCGTATCGGGGCGCGATTGATTCTGCTGCGATTCCTGACCGGACTGCTGCTCGCCGGACTGGCCCTGCTCGCCCTGTTGACCGGACTGGCTTTGATCCTGCGACGATTCACTTTGCTGCTGTTCGGCATCATCGGGCTGCGATGACGGCGAGGGCGGGGAATCCTGCGGCGGCTGCTGCTGATCGGCAGGCTGGCTGGTGGAGGAGTCGCTGCTGGAGGGCTGGCTCTGCTGCTGTTCGGGCTCCTGCTGCTGCTTCATCAGCTCGATTCGCTTCTTGAGCCAGCCCTGAAGGCGCTCGGCCATGGCCAGGTTCTGCCGGGCGGCGGCGTCATCGGGCGCCAACTGGAGGGCATCCTTGTAGAAGCCGATTGCCCTGGTCAGATCGTTGAGTGTCGCCTCGACGTCATCGCGCTGGAGGGCCTGGGCCTGGGCTGTCCGGCCGAGGTTGTATTTCGATTTTGCTTCCAGTTCGCGCCGGCCGGAGGCGATGGCATCCTGAAAGGCGCTGGCGGCCTGTTCGAGCCGGCCCAGCCGGTAAAGGGCGATGCCGCGGTTGTAGCTGATCTCGGGCCTGTCGGCATCCAGCGCACGTGCCTTGTCGTAGGCATCCAGGGCGGCGGGGAAATCGCCGGACTCCATCAGCCGATTGCCTTCGGCGACGTGCCGGGCGACTGCTGAAGCGCTATCCGCGCGGGCGGCCGGGGCCACGCACGCCGTTCCGATTGCCACTGCGATGATGAGCACCCGTTTCATGCGGCCTCCGCTCCTTCCGCAGAACCAGTTGCACTGGACGGCACCAACCGGCGGCGCGGCGATCGCTCGTTCACCAGCGTCTCGATCATGAGCAGTGCCAGGGCGCCGGCAGCAAACCAATGGAAACGGGCATGCCGCCGTTCGACTTCACGTTCGACGCCGTCCTGTCGCCGGCGGGGGGCAAGTCGCGTGGCGTAAAGCCATTCCAGCGTCCGCTGGTCCGATGTGACCTGTCCGCTGGGCAGATATTCGCCGCCACCGGCCCTGGCGATGGCGGTCAGCCGCCGTGGGTCGAGCTTCGACCATACCTGCTGTTCGTTGTACTTGAGAAAGGTGCGTTCGCCACCGGCATCGACGGGAATCAGCCCGCCGCGGGTTTCGTCGCCGATGCCGACGGCATAGACGGTGATGCCGGAATCTGCTGCCAGGCGGGCGGCATCAAGCGCGCGATCGCCGTGGTCTTCGCCGTCGGTCATGAGAATGATCGTGCGATCGCGCGGCCGCGGCTCGCCGAATGCCTTGACGGCGGTGAAGATCGCTTCGCCGATGTTGGTGCCGCCGCGGGGGGCCGAGTGAATACCGGCTTCCATCAGCAGCAGCCGGAAGAATTCGTAGTCGTCGGTGAGCGGGCAGACGACTTCGGTCGCGCCGGCAAAGGCCACCAGGCCGACGGTGCCGCCGTTCATCTGTTCGAGCAGGCGGAGCACATCGTCCTTCGCCCGGTCCAGCCGCGACATGCCGGCATCTTCGGCCAGCATGCTCTTTGAGACGTCGAGGCAGATCATGACGTCGAGCTGACGTTCCTGCGCGTGCTCGAAGAAGGTGCCCCAGCGCGGGCCGATCAAGGCCGCCACGATTGCAAGGGCGGCCGCGATCAACAGGGCCGCTTTTACATACTGGCGCGTCCAGTTCAAATTGGGCGCAAGAAAAGAGAGCATCTCGGCATGGGCGAAGGCGGCCAGTGCGCGACGCTTACGCGAGATTCCCCACCAGGCGGCGAGGGCGCATAGCGCGGCGAGCATGACCCAGCCGATGTGGCCCAGCGCGTCAAAGTATTTTCCGAGGGCGTCGTTCATGAAGGTTCAGGGTATCTTTCGCAGCCGGGTGTTGGCGAGCAGGACTTCCAGGCATAGCGCCGCAAGGGCGATCAGAAGCGGCGGCGGCCAGTGAATGCCCGCGAATTCGCCCCAACGATACGCCAACTCGTGATACAGATAGTAACGTTGCTCGTCGATTTGCGTTCGCTCGAGCTTGTCGATCTCACGATAGATGTTCTGGAGCGATTCGGCATCGGTGGCGCGGAAATACTGCCCGCCCGTTGTCTGGGCGACACGCTTGAGGCCGCGTTCGTCGATGGGCGTGGGCATCGTGCCGATGCGGAACGGGCCGGCACGCGCCTCCTGAAAGCGGGGGGCGGCGCCGATGGTGTAGATTTTGACACCGAGGGCACGGGCGGCCTCCGCTGCTTCCTGCATGTGGTGCTGGCCCGCGTTCTGTTCGCCGTCGGTCAGCAGGACGACGGCGCGGCTCTTTAATGTAAAGTCGCTGCCGGCGGCAAAGCGACGGCCGATGTCTCGAATGCGTTCAAGCCCGAGCAACAGGGCATCGCCGATGGCCGTGCCATCCTCTTCGCGCGTGACCGGCACGCGCACGCGCTCGAGGGCACGGATGAGGTGGGAATGGTCGCGGGTGAGCGGGCACTCGCTGTCGGGAAAGCGCGCGAAGACGGTGAGGCCGATGAGATCGTCCTTGCGGCCGGGAAGATCGTCGCCGTTTCCATGAATGAACTGGGTGACGACGTCCTTCACGACCGCCAGGCGGGATCGGGGACGCCCGCGCTCATCGGCAAAATCTTCCTCGGCCATGCTGCCGGAGCGATCGACCACGAGTT
Source organism: uncultured Planctomycetaceae bacterium (assembly GCA_964408455.1). Lineage (GTDB taxonomy): Bacteria > Planctomycetota > Phycisphaerae > UBA1845 > UTPLA1 > CAYOZN01. The sequence continues at coordinate 87,606 of CAYOZN010000011.1, read as the reverse complement.
GGATGGCTACGCCCTCCTGAGAGATGCGTGTCATTTCGTCGGCCTTGCGCGGTCGGGCCACGGATATGACAAGCAGCACGACGGCGATGGTGCGCAGCGCCGGCAGAACATGTCGAGCCTTCAGCGACCATTGCGGGACAGCGACGCCTTCGCCCGTGAAGGGAGCGATCGACGAGAAGCGAAGGGCGCTGCGCCTGGCGCCGCGGAGCCACATGTACCAGACGATGGCTACCAGGGGAATCGCTGCGGGGAGGAGCCACGGATAGTAGAAGGCCTCGCGAAGGTTCATCGCGCGGCCTCCTGTCTTGCGGGATCGGCGGGCGAGCGAGAGGCGACCATCTGCTCGTCTTTGGGCGCCGTATCGATCACAAATCGCCGCGCCGTCGTGGTGACCCATTGAATATCGTCGGCGGTGGGAATGGCGGCGGCATATTTGACCGGATCGCATGCCTCTACGAAGCGATTAAGGAGCGTCTTATGCGTGGCGTCCAACTCGTGCGAATATTGCAGGGCGCGAATGAACTCTTCGCTCGTCTGTTCTCCGGCATTGAGATTGAAGCGGAGTTCGATGTAGCGGCGCAGGAGGGCGTTGATGCGGTAGTAGTATTCCTGCACCATGCCGCGGGCGATGAGATTTTCGCGCTCGAGCCTGTCGAATTCTGCCAGGGCCCATTCGTGCGGAATGACCGGTGGCGGCTGTGGCGCGGCCGCTGGCTGGCGGGTACGGCCGGGCCAGTAACGAACGGCGAGGCCCGCTGCGGCAAGGACGCCGAATACGCCCAGCGCCCACCAGACCAGCGTCCAGGGGAAGGGGCCACTGACGACAAGCGGTTCGCTGCGAATGTCGGCAAGGGCGCCGGTCACGTGGATGGTGATGGGTTCGGTCTGAAGGGCGGTCTGCACCGGCTGCTGTGTGCCATCCGGCTGCGGTTCCATCGTCATGAAGGGAATGTTGAGTCCCTGGAGGACATGTTCGCCGGGCAACGCGTTTTCAAGGACGAGGCGCCACTCCCGACAGTATACATCGGCGCTACAGTCGACATCCGGCTCGGTCGATTCGGCGATCAGAAAATTGCCGATGGCGCCGGTGAAGGGCGGCGGCATTTCGTCGAGCGGGACCGGCGACTCGAGCCGAATCGTCATCGTGAGCGTCTCGTCGACGGCGAGGCGGTCCCGATCCACGGCGACGATGGCGCGCAGGGGACCGGCCTCGGCGTTCCGCTCGACCGGCTTGGCCGCGGGTTGGTCATCGGGCTGGGTGGCCGGCTGCGACGCGGCATATCCGTTGCATCCGGCCGTTGCGGCCATGCACGCGAGGAGCCAGAGAATGTGTCGATGCCTGGTCATGCCTGGTGGTGAAACGATATTGGCAGCACTATCCCCGGGCCAGTCGTGCCTCCCGCTCGCGGAAGAAGCGCGACAGCGGCTCTACGAACGACTCGCCGGTGTTCAACTGGATTGACTGTGCCTTGAGGCGGCGGAACATCTCGGTCACTTCGCGATCGCGACGCGCCGTGCGCTGACGATAGGCGTCGCGGAAGGCGGCGGCGGAGGTGTCGACCAAGGCCGTTTCGCCCGTCTCGTTGTCGAAGAGCTCGACAAACCGCACCCTGGGCAGCTCGCGCTCGCGCGGATCGCGAATGCAGATGGGGATGATGTCGTGCCGCCTTCGCGACACGCGCAGCGGCTGTTCAAAGCCGGCATCGAGAAAATCGCTGATGATGAACACGACCGAGCGGCGGCGCAGGACGCGGTTCAGATGTTCGAGCGCGGCGGCCACGTCGGTCCCGGCGCGGGCGGGCTGGAAGGTAAGCAATTCGCGGATGACGCGCAGCACGTGGCGCGTGCCTTTGGCCGGCTTGACCTGAAGCTCGATCTCGTCGGTGAAGATGATGAGGCCGACTTTGTCGTTGTTGGTGATGGCGCTGAAGGCGATCGTCGCGCCGATTTCGGTCACCAGGTCGCGCTTGAGCTGGCCGGCCGTGCCGAAGGCCTGCGAGCCGCTGACGTCGACCAGCAGCATGACGGTCTGCTCGCGTTCTTCGCGAAAGCGCTTGATGAACGGCTTGCCGTGGCGGGCGGTCACGTTCCAGTCGATGCTGCGGATGTCATCGCCGGGCTCGTACTCGCGCACTTCTTCGAACTCGATGCCCTGTCCCTTGAAGGCGGAGTGATAGTGGCCCGCGAACACGTCGCTGGCCATGTGCGACGTGCGGATCTGAATGCGGCGGATGCGTTTTAACAGCTCTTGAGGCGTCATGGCACCGGGACATTGTCCAGGAGGTTTCGTACGATGTCGTCGCTCGTCTGGTTTTCGGCTTCGGCCTCGTAGGTGATGATGACGCGGTGCCGCAGGACCAGCAGCGCCACGTCCTTGACGTCCTGTGGCGTGACGAAGCCGCGCCCCGCGAGAAAGGCGTTCGCCTTCGCGCCGAGCGTCAGCATGATGGACGCCCGCGGGCTGGCGCCATACTGGATGAGGTGCTTGAGGTTCAGACCTGCCGTAGAAGGGTCGCGCGTCGCCACGACCAGGCTGACGATGTAATCCTTAATTTTGTCGTCGATGTAGATTTCGTCGACCACGCGCCGTGCCTGAACGATGTCACCGGGGCTGAGCACCGCCTCGACGTCGTTATGCGGGCTGGTGGTGGCCATGCGATCGAGGATCTGACGCTCCTCGGCCGGCGTGGGATACGTGACTGTCACCTTGAGCATGAAGCGGTCGACCTGGGCCTCGGGCAGGGGGTATGTTCCTTCCTGCTCGATGGGATTCTGCGTGGCGAGCACGAGGAAGGGCTCGGGCAGGGGGTATGTCTCGTCGCCGATGGTGACCTGCCGCTCCTGCATGGCCTCGAGCAGGGCGCTCTGCACCTTGGCAGGGGCGCGGTTGATTTCGTCGGCGAGGATGATGTTTGAGAAGATCGGGCCCTTCTTGGCGCGGAAGTCGCCGGTCTGCGGCTGGTAGATGAGCGTGCCGATCAGGTCGGCGGGCAGCAGGTCGGGCGTGAACTGCACGCGTTGAAAGCCGGTGTTGATTGCCCGTGCCAGCGTCGAGACGGCGAGCGTCTTGGCGAGGCCGGGCACGCCTTCGAGGAGGATGTGGCCGTTTGACAGGAGGCCGAGGATCAGACTCTTCACCATCTGTTCCTGGCCGATAATGTTGCGGCCGATCTCCTCGCGAAGGCGTTCAAACGGGCGGCTGGCGGCCCGGACGGAATCGCCGATGTTCTTCACGTCAAGCTGCGTCATGCCTGTAAATCCTTATGGAGCAAAAACTTCCTGCGGTTGGGGTCGGGCGGTGGTCCCATCGTAGACGATTCAGCTGCCGGATACCTGTCAAGTCCAATGGGCGCAATCGTGCGATTGTGGGGCGCCGCGCGCACGTTCGCCATGGCGGTATTCAAGAGGCGGTGCGGCTGGAAGGTCAAGCTGACTGGCTTTCGGTGTCGCGAATAACGCGCCGACCGCGCCCGGAATGCAAAATCATGTCAGGCGCGCAGGAGGCATCGGCGTCGTCACTGGCACGCGGAGCGCCGGCGCCGGCCGGCGGCCGAAGACAAAAAGGATGATCGTCAGCAGCAGGGCGGCGATTGCGGTGCCGTAGTACACGTTCCAGTGTGCCGCATAGAACTCCGGCTGCGTCTTGATGAGGGCGTAATCGAGCACGTCGGTCGATAGCAGGCCGACGACGGCAATCACCAGCGCGTAGGGCAACTGCGTACGCACGTGCTCGGTCAGGTCGCACTCGCTGGCCATGGCGGAGAGCACGGTCGTGTCGCTGATCGGCGAGCAGTGATCGCCGAAGACGGCGCCGGTGAGGACCGCGCCGACGCTTGCGTAGAAGAGCGGCATGGCCTGGGCCTCGGGCAAAGGCGCGAGCAGCGACGCCGAGATTGCGATCGTCGTCGGGCAGAGGATGCCCATGGTGCCCCAACTGGTCCCCGTGGCAAAGGACACGATGGCGGCGGTTATGAAAATGACGGTCGGCAACAGCGGCTGATCGAAGTGGCCGCTTTCGACCTTTGCCTGAAGGAATGACGAAGCCACCTTATCGAACTGAAGGTCCAGGATCGACGTGGACAGTCCCCAGGCGAGAATCAGCACAATTTGCGCGCTGAAGATGCGCATCATGCCATTGGTCATGCCGTCCATCGACTTCGACAGGCCCGCCGGACTGAAGAAGACGGACAGCACTGCGGCGAGCGAAACAGCGGCCAGCCCCGCATAGAGCAAGGACGTATAGCTGTCGGCTTTACCCAGCAGGGTGGTGATGTTGGACCAGACACCCGACACGCTGGAATTGGGCTCCAGCGTAATTTCGTCGGCGATGGATGTCTGATGTCCGGTGATCAACAGCAGGCTCAGCGTCATGGCCACCAGAACGAACACGGGTAGAAAGCCAACGAGCCAGTGACATCGGGGCGACTCATCAATTGAGGTCACCGAAGCGGCACTACTGCCGGAAAGGGCCCGCGCTTCCGAGGTTCGCATGGGACCGAAATCGCGCCTCATCACGGCGACAATGAAGACGAAGAAGATTGCCATCCACGCATAGGTGCGATAGGGAATGGAACTCCAGAAGGCGGTGCTGCCCGTCATGTCGGCCAGGAATGCCGGACGCGAGTCCAGTGCCTTCAGGCCGTCACCGAGAAAATCAATCTCGGCGGCGAGCCAGGTGCCGATGAAGACCGAGGCCACGGGCGCGGCGGTGGAGTCGACGATGTATGCCAGCTTGGCGCGGCTGATCTTCAACCGGTCAAAAACCGGCCGCATGGCCGGACCGATGATCATGGCATTCGCGTAGTCGTCAAAGAAGATGATCAGACCGCTGAGCCACGCGCCAAGCTGGCCGGATCGCGCGCCGCGCATCATGTGCGTGACCTTCTCCACCATGGCGCGGGTGCCGCCATTGATGCTGACGATGCCGACCATGCCGCCGATGAACTGGGTAAAGACGATGATTCGCAGGTGGTTGTAGCCGGTTTCGATCTGGTCCCGAAGCGTTTCGCCGGGCGCGGGATCTCCGGCGCCGGCCGGGATGAATACGCCGAGCAGGTAGTCGCGCACGGCGCGCTGGATCACGTCAATGGGGCTGTACTGCCCGGCGAGGATGCTCAGCATGATGGATGCCGAGAGGATGCCAAGCGCGAGCGACGGAATTACCTGTCGCGTCGCAACGGCGAGCACGATGGCGACCAGGGCCGGCAGGATGGTGGCGAGGCCGTAGTACTCGGCCGGCGTCTTCGCGGTTGTCGATGGTTCCGGTTGGGTCTTTTCGGCAGCCGGTGCGACGCCACTGGTGGACAGTGCAGTGACCGGCTGGGTTTCAGCAGGTGTTGGCGACTTTCCTTCGGAAGGCCCGGGACGCTGAAGCCCGGCTTGCCCGGGCGGCTGGAGCGACGGGCCGGTCGTCGTTGGCGCGTCGTCGCGAGGGGACGCGGGCACTGCAATGGGTATGCGCCGCCGGACCGTCTCTTCCTGGCGCTCGGCAGGTTGCGATTGGCCGGAAGATGCGATCAGAAGCGCGGCGAGGCAAACGAACAGGGCGCCGTGCGCCATTCGCGATGTAGGTGCGTGCGGAAGTGATGGCTGCCCGTGAATCACGAGTCGGAATGTAATAAACCGCTGGCGGAGGGTCAATGAAGCATGCCGCACGCAGCATGTGGCACGCTGGCGCGAAACAAAAAGGCGCCTCCGGCCGTGCGAGACTGACCGGAGGCGCCATGAATATACACGCGTGACGTACTTCGATTGCAGCCGCGGCGCGCCGGATTACTGCCGCGCCTGGCCCTCGACGTTGTGCGGCGTCTTGGAGGCGGCGACGGCTTCGCGTTCGGAGCGCGGGGCCAGGGCCCAAGGCTGATGGCTGACGAGCTTCATCCGCATCAGGTTCATCGCCGCCATGAGTTGCGGATCGATATCGGGAATTTCATCCTCGGGGAACTTCTCGGCCGGGCGGCTGGTGGTGGGCTTGCGCTCCAGCACTTCCCGGGGGATCTCCTTCTGGTCCTTGCCCTTGAGCACGTCGCGTTCGCGGCGGAGGCGCAGGATCTTCTCGACTTCCTTGGGAATCAGGTCCACCTTGATGTGCGGCTCAATGCCCCAGGTCTTGGCGTCATCCTTGCGGTGGAGGCAGAACCACTTGTCCTTGCCGGGCAGATCGTCATCCCAGACATAGTAGTGGGCCGTCGTCAGCTTGAGATAGCCCTCGTTGCCCATGATGGGGACGAGATTCTGCACGCTGCCCTTGCCGAAGGTTCGCGTGCCGATGACGCAGGCCTGCTTGAGACCGGCGAGGGCACCGGCCACGATCTCGCTGGCGCTGGCGCTGTAGTCGTTGACCAGCACGATCATCGGCAGGTCGAACTTGCGGCCGCGCTCGCGGCTGTTGATCGTCATGTTCTGCGGGCGGCTGCGGCCGCGCGTCTCGACGATCTGCTCGTCCTCGTCGAGGAACACTTCGCACATTTTGACCGCGCTGGTGAGCAGGCCACCGGGGTTGAAGCGGAGATCGAGAATGAGACCACGGCAGCCTTCGGCCTTGAGCTGATCGAGGGCATCCTGAAGATCGCTGACGGTCTGATCCATGAAGCCACTGACGCGGATGTAGCCGATCTTGAGTTCGGGATCGACCATGAAGTCCCAGCCGGTGGGCCGGCTGTCGTCCCGCCGGTCGCCCTTGACGGTGCGGATGGTGATGCGCTCCCGCTTCAGGCGGAGCTCGCGCTCCTGGTTGGTTGCACCGTCCCGGATCGTCAGCGTGACGTGGGTGCCGGGCTCGCCGGTTATGGTGCGGACGGCATCGTTGATGGTCATCTCGACCGTTTTCTTGCCTTCAACGGAGATTATGAAATCGCCGGGCTTCACGCCGGCGCGGTAGGCCGGCGAATCGGGCAGGGGGCTTTCAACGCGGACGGGCTGTCCGATGTCCTGAGTGATCTGGATGCCGACGCCGACGAACTCTCCGCGGGTCTGCTTGTTGAACTCGGCTACTTCGCTGGGCCAGATGACCGAGGTGAATTCATCGAGCGGCTCGAGCATGCCGGCGACGAATTCGTCCACGACGACTTCCTGCGGAAGGCGCAGTGTTTCGCGATTTGCCTGGAGAATCTTGGCGAACAGGCGCCTGGCCTGCCGGCTGTGAAATCGGCCCTCACCCTCGACTTCGCGGTGAAGCATGCCGTTGAGGCGATTGACGAAGCTGGCGACCTTGTCGCGCTCGGCGAGTTGCGGAAAGGTCTTCGACAGAGACTCGCTTTTGGCGAGGATTGTCAGATTTTCGATGGCGCTGCGGCACAACTTGCGGTAGTCGGGGACTTCGACATAGTCTTCGTCCACGCGGTTGATGATCTCATTGACGGAATCGGTGGTGACGTCGGACAGGTCGGTCTGCCAGGACTGCTTCTTGCCGCCGTATACAAAGTCGAAGTGGGCCCGGCGCCGGGCAACGTCGAATCCCTGCTTGTACTCCGGGTTATCGGGGAAGATATTCTGGAGCATGTCGTAGAGGGTGAGGGCATCTCGCCATTCGCCCTTGTCCTGGTGATTTACGATCTCGTCGCGGACATGACCGACGATCTCCAGAAGCCAGGGCTCCTTGCGGAACTCGTCGGCATCCCTGGCGTTGAGCATGGCATTCTGGGCCCAGAGCAGGGCGTGGCTCCAATAGTTCGGCTTTTCGTCCTCGCTCGATTCGCCGTCCGACTCCTCTTTGGAGCCGGACTCGTCGTCTCCGGTCTCCACTTTGGCAGCGGCCTCGGAAGCCTCGTCGTCCGATGATTCATCCTCGACCGGAAGGCCGGCGGCGACGCGCTTGGCCTTTTCCGCGTTTTCCCTGGCCTTGTCGACGTGATAGGCGAACCATGCCTCGCGGTATCGTTCGCGCGCCTGCTGCACGTCCTCCCAATTGCCCATCCACTGAAGGGCAGAGGAGGCGCCCTGGTGCTGGGGCGAGAGGGCCTGGACCTGTTTGAAGGTCCTGGTGGCGTTGGCGAAATCGCCGGCGAGAAGTTGATCGGAGCCCTTGAGCCAGAGCCGCTCGACGTCTGCTGCGGCGACCTGCCGCGGCTCGTCCGATAGGGCCTGGAAACCCCACGCGGGGGCACCGGGCATGCAGATCAGGCTGAGCAGTAGAACGAGAATGGGTTTGCGGTTCAGCACGACGCTGCCTCCATGTTCATTCCCGCTTCTGCGGGAAGCTGCTGTACAGTTGCGGTGGGTACCGATGGTGGGTGGACATATCAGCCGAACGTGCCGCGAGACAAGGGCAGTTGGATGTGTCACTCGTCAGGCCCCCGATCGCTTTGCGCGGGTCAACCACCGGGGCGGCGGCGGTCCAAATGCGATGGCGCGGCACGGCCGTCTGCCCCTTCCATTACAATTCATTATATGGCCCATTTTGGCAAAGGTTCAATTGAATCCCGGACCTGGACATCGGTTTTGCCTTCTTAACACATCGGTCGCGCCGAGAGCATGCCTTGATTTCAGGACAGGCGCAAGCGCGGCCGAGGAGCGATCATATTTCTGGACGCGCGAGGCGCGCTGGCTGCGGATTTTAGCGCGCAGGAATCCTCACCAGTCTAAACGCGATCCACGCCTCGTCCGCACGCGCGTGGCTACTGGATGGCGTCGTCGACGGTAGGGAAAATCCGGAAGAGCTGCTCGAGGCGGGTTAATTCGAAGAGGCGCATGATCTCCGGGGCGGGGGCCACGATCCGCACGTCGCCATTGTTTTTTCGGGCGCGAAGGTAGCCGGCGACGAGCAAGCCCAGGGTGGTGCTTTCGACGAAATCCACACCCGACATGTCGACGGCGATGACGCGGAGACCCTCCGAGGCGAGATCCCTGACGCAATCGCCCACGCGCTGGGAGACATGCATGGAACATGAGCCCGTCAGGCGCACGATCGCCGCGTCCCCGCGGCGTTCGGTGGAGATGTTCAGCGGGCGTTCGGTGATTTTCATGGCATTCTCTCCAGGTCTGTGCCCCGGAACGCGGCAACAAACGTGCGAGCGGGCGGTCACTTGCGGCGCATGACGAGTCTCACGGCGTTGCCGCGCTCGCGATACTCGACGCTGTCGAGATAGGCGCGCATGAGCATGATGCCTCGGCCGTGCGGGCGATCGATGTTCTCGGGGAGCGTCGGATCCGGCACGCTGGCCGGCTCGAAACCCTCGCCCTCGTCGCGAATCATGATTTCGATTTCGGACTCGGTGACGCGATAGCTCACCGTAATGGTCTTGCTGGGATCGGCCTTGTTACCGTGGCGATAGGCGTTGGTGATGGCCTCTTCGAGGGCGAGCTTGACGGCGAAGGTGGTGTTTTCGCAGTAGCCGCAGGACTTGACGGCCTCCAGTATTTCGCGCTCGGGGTGCTTCGCGGCCGCAAGATCGTTCTTGACGACGATTTCCTTCAAAGCACTGCCTCGCTGGTACTGGGGACCGCAAGAGCGAGCAAAGACCCCGACGGGGGCAAAGACGCCTGGCCGGCGGACATCCGCATCAGAGGGGGCGCCGGCGTTCGATCCCGTTGCCGTTAGAAGCTGGCGACCGCCTTGTCCGCCGACGGATGAATATCGAAGAACTTGTTGAGCCTGGTGATTTTGAATACCTCAAAAATCTGGGGGTTGATGTCGCTGAGTTTGAGCTTGCCCTGCTTTTCTTCGACCTTTTTTCGAAGGGTCACGAGCATGCCGAGTGCCGCGCTTGAGAGATGTTCGACGTTGTCGAACGAGAGTACGACGTTGGAACCTGCCTTGGATTCGACCAGGCGCGACAACTCTTCCTGGATTTCGAGAATGCACAGTTCGTCCAGGATCTTGCGATCCGCGAAATGCACGATGGAGACCCCGCTGAAGTCTCGAACCTTGAGTCGTGCCGACTGATCTGCCATAAGGATGCTCCCAGCCGCCTCACCCGCGGCGCACCAAGCCTTGTAACGCCCACGATTTTAACGATTTGCCGGCTTCCCGCCAACTCCGGACACCGGCCGGAATCTCCATCGAGCCGCCGCAGGCTTCTGCAATACTCGGCGCCGAACGTGTTGCATCACCGTCGCTGCGTGGTTTGACGCGGAACTGCGGATTTGGCTAGTTTAGGGTTTTCGCTGATGGCATGCGAAAGCGTACTCTGCCGTCACGAGGGCCATGGCGCTTGCACGGCGCGACCGGATTGACATGCCCTCCTGCGGCGACCGGCAGGTTGTCCGGACAGCCGCCGGCCCATGCCGGCTCGGGCAAGTAAATTTCGAGGAATTTCAAGATGACACGAACGAACGACCGTGATTACCGGCTCGGCCAGCCTTCGCTTTTCGTCGCCGGCCTGTTCCTATTTGTCGGGGCGGGTGGCTTCGATGCGTTGGCACGTGCCGCGGAAACGCTGGGTCCGCCGGAAGTGGCGCGAATGCAATACGTGTCTTCGGCGCAAATGGCGCCGGATGGCGGCCATATTGCCTTCATTCGCGCCGTTCCCTTTGATCCATTTGCGGAACCGGGCAAGACCGAGCCGGAATACGAAAACCGCGCGCCGCGGAACGAACTGCACCTGATCAGGCTCGCGGATGGCGCTGAATTGCCGTACATCACCTACGACACTTCATTCAGCGGGCTCGCCTGGATGCCAGACGCCAGCGGGCTTTCCTTCACGGCGAAGCGCGGCAAGGACAAGGAAAACGGGCTGTACGTGTTGCCGCTGGCCGGCGGGGAGGCGCGCCGGGTCCTGGCTCACGAGGACGGCATCGGGCTGTATCGCTGGTCACACGATGGGAAGCGCGTCGCGTTCCTCGTCAAGGATGAAGAACCGAAAAAGAAGAAGGACCTGGGCAAGAAGGGGCTCAACCCGGAGATCTACGAGGAGGAGCCTCTCTTCAATCGCCTCTACATCGGCCAGCCCGGCGAAACAGAGAATTCCCGGAAGATTGAGCTGACGGGACACGTGGACGCATTTGAGTGGGCGCCGGATAACCGGCGGCTTGCCATCGCAGTGGCACCGTCGCCGTTGATTGATGATACGATGATGTTTTCGCGCCTGCGGATCATCGACGTGCAAACCGGCGAGACGCTCACCGAGATCGCGAATGCGGGCAAGCTGGGGAGTTTTCGGTGGAGCCCGGACGGCAGCCGGATTGCCTTCCTTTCCGGTGAGGACATTCACGACCCATCCGAAGGGCGGCTGATGGTGGCCAGCGCCGAAAGCGGCGAGTTTCGCGACGTCCTGCCCCAGTTCGAGGCCCACGTCACATCGATCGCCTGGCAGGACGACGACACCATCATGTACGTGGCCGATCGGGGCTGCTTTACCGAATTCGGCAAGGTGGATGCCAATGGGGAAAACAAGAAGGTGCTGCTGGAGCCGAATGGGCCGATCCTCGGCGGCCTTTCACTGTCGCGCGACGGTCAACGGGCCGCTTTCGTGGGCGAGTCGCCCGAGCATCCGCGCGAGGTGTTCTTCATGCAGCACGGCGATAATTCGGCGCGGCGCATGACGAACGTGAATCCCTGGCTGTCGGACTATCGACTGGCGAGGCAGGAGGTGATTCGGTATGAGGCCCGGGATGGCCTCGAAATCGAGGCGATCCTGATTCGTCCGCTCGATCAGGAAGCGGGCAAGCGATATCCGCTGATCATATCCGTCCACGGCGGGCCGGAGGCCTGCGAGCAGAACGGCTGGCTGACCAATTACAGCCGGCCGGGGCAGGTTGCCGCCGCGCGGGGTTTCGCGGTGCTCTACCCGAACTATCGCGGCAGCACCGGTCGCGGTGTTGCCTTCTCAAAGCTCGATCAGGCGGACTACGCCGGCCCCGAGTTTGATGATCTGGTTGATGGGGCAAGGCACCTGGTGGATCAGGGGTTGATCGACGAGAAGCGGATCGGCGTGACGGGTGGATCCTACGGTGGTTTCGCCTCCGCCTGGTGTGCGACCGCGCTGACCGAGCACTTTGCAGCGAGCGTCATGTTCGTCGGGATCAGCGATCACATTTCAAAGGCAGGAACGACGGACATTCCCAACGAGATGCACCTGGTGCATTCGCGGCACTGGCCGTGGGAAAGCGAGGAGCGCTGGGACTGGTTTCGCGATCGCAGTCCGATTTTTCATGCTGCCAAGTGCCGGACACCTATTCTGATACTTCATGGCAAGGAAGATTCTCGCGTGCATCCGACGCAGTCGATGGAGTTGCACCGATACCTCAAGACGATGGGCAAGGTGCCGGTTCGTTTGGTCCTATATCCCGGTGAGGGGCATGGTAATCGGCTGCCCGGCTCCCGGCTCGACTATCACATTCGCATGCTCCGCTGGTTCGAGCATTATCTGGCGGAGGGGGATCGCACGAAGTCGCCACCGAGCATAGACGTCGAGTATGGACTTCCGAACGCGAAGAAGTCGAAGTCGCCGGAAAGCGACTAACCTTCGTTGCTTTCGATAGTTGCGAAGATGTTTGCGGCCCCGGCTGCTGTGCCGGAGGCATGACGCGACCGACTACCTGTGAGTTGATGGCTGCGAATGGCATGCGTTGCGCGCAAGTCACAGGTGTGTACCAGGGGCTAAACCCAACCGAACATTGCAGTGATCGTGGTATTATTGCCCATTGGTTTAATGCTACACTGGAACGACAAGCGTGGAAGGGATGCACCATAAAGGTGATTCACTCTTGTGAACATTGGGTGTTTCGGGAAAGGAGGAGGGCGATGGGAGGCTCACGTCATCAACGTCAAGCGCGTTGTACTGGGTATTATTGGCCAGAATTGGTCCTATAACGTACCCCCGTTCGGGTGTGGGATTGTGCCAACGATCCTAATGGATTTTCCTAGATTCGGTTTCGGCACTTGTGTAGAATCACCGCCCATGGGCCGTAGTTTTGGGGGGCCCAACTCTTAGCCATGGAGGGCTCTGGTTTTTCGCCGTAGGGGAGAGCGTTCGTGTTCGAGATTTCGCCGACGGGTCGCGTTGACCAGCGCGACCTCGATTATGCGCTGTCTGGCGCAGCGAAGTGTGACGTGCGCGCCTGGACCGTGGTGCATACAAAGCCGCGGCAGGAAAAGGCGCTAGCGTCTGATCTTGCGCGCCTCGGAATCCTGCATTATTTGCCGCTCAGGCGCGCGCACCGCGCCTATCGGACGAAGAAGGCGATCGTCGAATTGCCTTTGTTTCCGGGCTATTTGTTTCTGTTTGCGCGACCGCTGGACCGTTTCGAATTCCTACGCACCAACCGGGTCGTGGCGACGATCGAGGTGCGCGACCAGGACCAGTTTCGGTGCGACGTGGAACATATTCGACGAGTGGTTATGTCACCGGCTGCGTATTCGCTTTACCCGCGGCTGCGCGTCGGTGCCAAATGTCGCGTCACGACCGGGCCGCTCAAGGGCGTCCTGGGTGTCGTGGTTCGCACCTTGAAGCATTGCAGATTCTTCGTTGCCGTGAACGCGCTGGGGCAGTCGGTCAGCCTCGAGATCGACGCCGCCTGGCTCGAGCCGGTCGACGAGTAGCCGGGCTGTAACGCTTTGCAGGTAAACGGGTTGCGCAAGAATCGAGTTATACTCGACGCGGACGAAGTCTGCCCGCATGACGCTGAAATGAACGAATTTTCAACTGGAATCAACACCATGAACCCCACCACACAAGCGACTCTCGAGCCGATTGCACAAACGGTGTCGAAGGTACGGCACCGGCCCGGTATCCACCAGCCGTGCAAGCACTGCGGCGCCCCGGCACGGGTTAGCGTGCTGAAGGGTTATCGCCGCGGCGTACCGGCGGTTGATTACTTCTGCCTTGGATGTGCCGATGAGCCCGCAAGATGGCCTTCTGCGCGGCGGCTGGACGATCGCGTCAGATCGGGACTTCCGCTGATCGTGTTCGGCAGCCTGTGCGGCATCCTGGCGATCTTGAGCGATCACATCCCGGGCTTTACCGGAACACATCCCGGGCTGGGGTTGATGCAGCAATCGGGTCTGGCGATCGGCGCAGCCGCACTGATTCTCGGCGCCCTGCTTCGCATCGATCTGGTCTCGATTTCGGGCGGCCTGCTTCTCATGCTCGTTATCGGTGCCGATCTGGTGGCACTATCGCGCGTACCCGGCCTCGGCTGGAAGCAGGCGCTAGTCATTGCTGCGTCGTGCGCCGTGATTCTGGCTGGCATACTGCGGCAGAGGGCGGGCAACGGAACACCTTCCTCTTTGCAGAACATCGGTTCGCGGACCTGCGAAAGCGCCATGTCATGATCAATCCGCATTCCGAAAATCATGCCGGCGCTGACGAATGCCAGGCGACCATCGGCGTGGTGCTCGCCGGGCTGCATGAATGGAACGCGATCGAACTGAACGAACGCGTACCCCGATCACTGGCCCCGGTCGTCAACGTTCCGCTGGTCATGCACACCCTTCATTGGCTCGCGGCCGGCGGTGTACGGACGGTGGTCGTGTGTGCGAACCGCGGCGGTCACGCGTTTCGCCGAGTCCTCGGAGACGGCGGCAGTCTGAATCTGGACATCCTGTACCACGAAGATCGGACCCCTCGCGGGCCCGCCGGCTGTTCACGCGACGCTGCCATGCTGTTCGCGGCGGATAGATACGTCATCGCCGAAGCCAATACGATCCCAACGCTCAACCTGAGCGATCTTCTGGCCTTCCATGCAGCCAGCGGCGCCTGCGGAACCGTGGCCGTCGCTCAACGCGGCCGTGCCGCGGCGATCCGCGGACAGGATGAGGATCCGGTCGGTGTCTATGTGTTCGATCGGGCGGCCCTCCTGAAGGCGTCCAACCGGGGATTTGAAGACCTCAAGGAGAACCTGATCCCGCGGCTCTACCGTGAGGGTGAACGCATCTGTACCTATCGCGCCCCTTCGGCTGCGCCGCGCGTCCACGATACCGCGTCGTACCTGGCCCTGAATCGATGGGCCCTCCGGCAGCTTGAAACCGACGACCTCTGGCAGATGGCGTGCGACCGGCGGGGAGAGGCATTTGTCGACCGGACGGCCCAGGTGGCTCCTTCGGCGCGATTGATGGGCCGCTGCCTGGTGGCGCGGGACGCGTGCGTGGGGGAGGATGCCCTGATCATCGGCCCGGCGGTCATCGGACGAGGGTGCACGATCGGAGCGCGCAGCGTGGTTCGAAACAGCGTCATCTGGGACCAGGTCGAAGTCGCTGCCGGGGCGGTCGTCGATAGCCTGGCCGTCGCGCGAACAGGCAACGTCAGCGTGGGTTAGGAATGAACAGCCGATGTCGCCGGCAAAACACCAGTCTGCACGGCGCGCTCGCCCTTCAAGATACACAAGGATTGCATATTCGTGAGTGAACCGAATTTTCAACGTGACGAAATGGCTGATCGTGCCATCGTAATGGCGCGAGCCTCGCGCGCCGCGCCGGTGGAAATTCAAGGCTCTCTGGATTATTCCGGGCCAGGCGGCGAGCAGGCCGATACGGAAGCCCGAAAGGGTCGACAGATCTCGCCGGAGCTCCTGCTGCAATACAAGTGGACCATCGTTCTGGTGGCGATGGCTGCGCTGATCGCTTCTCAGGCGGCCGTCTGGACGCTGGTCACGCCGAAGTACAAAGCCACGGCCCGTATCGAGATTGCGCCGGTCATTCCCAAGCTCATCGGCGAAGTGGATGACTTCAGCCCGGTGCCGTTTTACGGCCAGTACCTTGCCACTCAGGTGGACGTCGTTACGAGCAACGACGTGCTAAACAAGGTCCTCGATGACCCGATCGTTCGGAAGACGAGGTGGTACAGGACTCCGCAGTTGAACTATCTTGACCGGCTTCAAACGCCGGCGCCGCCACTGGACCGCCTCAAGAAGGACCTGACGGTCGACGTGCCACGGGGCAAACAGCTTCTCGAAGTCTCCATGGACTGTGCCTTTCAGGGCGAAGCGAAGGTCATCGTCGATATGGTCGTGGCGCGATATGTGGACCATGTCTCCAGCGTGAAGTTCGTGGAGGATCACGGCCGGATCACGGCGCTCAACAAGAAGAAGGACCGCCACGAGCAGGCGATCAAGGACCTGGAGACTGATTTGCATTTCCTCCAGCAGCGCACCGAGCTTCGCACGCCCGATCCGACGACGCTGGTGGAGCGTCGCAACCGCGATCTGGAGGCGCTGCGTGGCAAGATCGCCGACATGGAGCTGGAACTGCTGATCGTCAACGATCTGCTGAAGAAGCACTCGGCGCCAAATGACGGTGAGCAGGAAACGGCAACTTACGTCGAGGGCCAGTTCGGGACCGATCCGCGATGGCGCGCCATTCAGGACAACATCATCAAAGAACAAACCCATCTCGATGATCTTCGGCTGACGATGGGCGAAGGGCACCTCTCGGTCAAGCGTTCGATGGCGACGCTGGACCGGTTGAAGAAGATGAAACTGGACAGGGAGGCTGAACTCAGCGGCGCGTTGCCGGCGGCTCCGCAGCCCAATGCCGCGATGGCCATCCAGCCGGTCGTCGGACTGGGCGGTCCGGTTGTGTGGATGGCACAGAAGACCGAGCTTGAGACTCGCCTGGCACAGACGCGGAAGGACATTGAAAGTCGAGCGGCGTCGTACGACGAGGCCTTTGATGCGCTGGCAAAATACAACAAGGTCCACGCGGAACTTGCACGCAACCAGCAGGAGCTTCAGGCCGCCCTGGACAGCCTTCGCGATATCGATCAGCAGCGCATGATGCCCGCCAATACCCGGGTACTCGGTCCTGCCTCCGAACCACAATCGCCCGAAGAGGACAAGCGGCCGAAGATGGCGATCGCCTCGCTGTTCGGCTCCCTGGCCGCCGGAGCCGCGGTCGCCTTTCTGCGGTTCCAGTTGAATCCCAAGGTGATGAACGTGCGCGACGTGACCGTTCATTCGGCGGGGGGGCGCATCCTCGGGCAGTTGCCGCTTTATCATCCGGGCAAACGCTTCGAGAACGACCTGGCCGCCATGCAGCAGGAGTCGGTCCGGACGATTCGCACGGCCCTCATGCCCCGCTTCCTGAATTCCGCAGCAGGCGGACAGGTCCTTCAGATCACCAGCGCCGGCCCGGGCACTGGCAAGACAACATTCGCGCTCATGCTGGCGGAAAGCCTTGCGGCCTGTGGCAAACGCGTGTTGCTGGTCGATGCCGATTTTCGCCGGTGCAGCCTGTCGCGGCGACTGGGCTGCGCGGAAGCACCGGGGCTATGCGATCTGCTTCGCAATGCAGGCGTCAAGAATGAGCAAGTCGCGGTTCGGCGCCCGCCGGGGGTTGTGGTCGTGCCGGCAGGCAGCAGCCAGGATCGGCAGTCCAGCGAGCTGCTGGCCAATGGCGTGCTTGCGAGGCGTATCAACGAGTGGCGTCAGAGTTATGACGCCGTTCTGATCGACAGCTGTCCCATCGTGCCGATCGCCGATGGTTCGATGCTGGCGCAGCAGGTCGACGGCTCGATTGTTCTGGTCCGCGAGGGCCACTGCGATCGCCGCGCGGTCGCAGACGCCCTGGCGCAGATCAACGCGGTCGGCGGCCAGGCACTGGGGCTGGTTTTCGTTGGCGATTATCCGCGCCAACACTACGCCTATTACGGCTATTCCGCGACCGACGCCGCGACACATTAACGGGCCAGACGTGTTCTACGGGCGAACTACAACGCCAAGGCCAGGCGAGCCATCGCCAGACTGAAGTTGATCGCGATCCCTTGATCGTTGATGGGGGGTAGGGGAAAGAGATCACCATGAGTATCGACTCGGGCTGCACAATACTCTTGATTGACCAGCGGCCGGGCTATCTGCACGGCTCGTGTCAATCGCTGTTGACGATGCCGCTGGCGGGCACGTCGCTGCTGGCGATCGTGCGCGACGAACTTCAGCGACACGCGCCCCATTCGCCGGTGTGCATCGTGGCCGCGTTCGAAATGGGCGAGGATTATGAGCAGCGGGCACATGCCACGTTCCCAAAGGCGCGCCTGTGCAGCCCCGGCGAACTCTTCGAGCACCTGGCCGAGCTTGAACCGTCGGATCGTGTGCTGGTGCTGGACGTCTCGCACGTTCCGCTCGAGGGACTTAATCTCTCTCCGCTCGCGTCCGCGACAAACGGCGATCGAACCGCGCTTCACCTGGTTCCGCTGGCGGCCAAACACAGCGTCGCGGGCGAACGGGTGCAGCTCGATGCCCATCATAACGTGCGTAAAATCCAGCGTTACTACGCCGGCATTACCGACGTCCAGGCCGCCGGCACAATTGCTTCGTTGCTCACGGTATCAGCGCTGCGAACGCTCGAGGACCTGTCGCGCCTGGCGCCCAACGAACTGAGAACCAGACTCATGCTTCGCGGTGTTCCAAGCCGGGATGTCACGCTCAACAGTTCGGCGCTTGATCTCACCGACATCCGGCAATTGCTCTGGCTGAACCGCCGGCTGCTTGGCCGGAAAAAGGGCACGCTTTTCAGTCGCTCCAATCCCGGCCGCAACGGGAGTACCGCTCATCAGCCCGGACGTGCCATCATTCATGCGACGGCGCGGCTCTATGGCACCGTGTTCCTGGACGATGGTTGCGAGATCGGCCCCGGGGCGGTCATCGTCGGACCAGCCGTCGTGGGTAAAGGTGCGTACATCGGTGCCGGGGCGGTCGTTGCCAATGCCATTGTTCATGACGGCGTTCGAGTACAGGAAGGTGCGATCAGGACCGATTGCGTCGTAACGGGCAGCGACATTGAACTGGCACGCACAAACGGCCGCAACGGACATGCTGGCGCCGCGAGCGCTAATGGAAGCCCGGTTGCGGATAGCGATGGCAGCGATCACCCGGCGCCGGTCAAGGCGGCTGCCAGCGCGGCGGATTCCGGGGCAAAGCGCGCGATGGACATCATACTGTCCGCCATCGGACTCGTATTCCTCTCGCCACTGATGATCGTCACCGCGATTCTGGTCAAGCTGTGTTCGCGCGGTCCCGTCCTCTTCGGGCATTTGCGCGAGGGCCGAGGCGGCCGCGAGTTTCGCTGCTGGAAATTCCGGACCATGGTGGCCAACGCCCACGAACAGCAGCGCGCCCTGTATAAGAAAAACCACGTCGATGGACCGCAGTTCAAGATGGATGGCGATCCGCGGGTCACGCGTCTGGGGGCCGTGCTCCGTGCGACCAACATCGACGAGCTGCCGCAGTTGTTCAACGTGCTCCGAGGCCACATGAGCCTGATCGGTCCGCGCCCCTCCCCATTCCGGGAGAACCAGATCTGCGTGCCGTGGCGCAAGGCGCGGCTTTCGGTCCGCCCCGGAATCACCGGGCTCTGGCAGGTGTGCCGCCACGAGCGAAGTGCCGGCGACTTCCATCAGTGGATACACTTTGACATGATGTATGTGCATCACTGGACGCTCGCCATGGACCTGCGGATTCTCGCGGCGACCATCCTTACGCTGGGCGGTCGCTTCAGCATTCCCGCCCGCTTCATCGTCGGCCGCGCGGCGGATGTGGCATTCGATTACGACCAGTCGCTGCAACACCTGGAACAGGTCGGCCTCTCCGCCACCGCCGAGTGGATGAGCATGCGTTCGCACGACAAGCGTCAGGCGGTGCAGAATGGCGAAGCCGTGAAGCCGACGATGCGGCAATCCGAGGCCGAGGATAATTTCGCGTCGGACGAGACGGGATTAGACTGCGAGTCACTGCCGTCCGCCTCGAGACTGGCAGAGGCGTGAAAACCGGCCGCGTGGCATGCAGGCGGCGAAGCATCGCCGGCCGAGACTCACTGAGGTTCTGGATCGTTGAGATGGGAGTATCCGCATGAAGGGCGTCGTTCTGGCAGGCGGGCTTGGTTCGAGGCTGCTGCCCCTGACCAAGGTGACCAACAAGCATCTGTTGCCGGTGTACGATCGGCCGATGATCTATTACCCGCTTCAGTGCCTGATCAATGCGGGCGTTCGCGAAGTGCTGCTGGTGACGGGCGGCAACTATGCGGGGGATTTTCTGCAACTGCTCGGTAATGGAAAAGAACTGGGGCTTCGCGAGCTTCACTATACCTACCAGGAAGGCGAGGGCGGGATTGCCGATGCGCTGCGCCTGGCGAAGGACTTTGCCGACGGAGACAAGATCGTGGTGATTCTCGGCGACAACATCATCGAGAAGAACATTCGCACAGGCGTGGCCAATTTCTTCGCCCAGCCGGCGGGCGCCCGCGTGTACCTGAAGGAAGTGCCGGATCCACATCGGTTTGGCGTGGTCGAGTTCGACGGCGACGGTCGCATACGCCGGATCATCGAGAAGCCCAAGAGCCCGCCCAGTAACATGGCGGTGACCGGCATCTACATGTACGACGAACAGGTCTTCGATTTTATCGAGTCGCTCAAGCCCTCCGAGCGCGGCGAACTCGAGATTACGGACGTCAATAATTTCTATCTCGAGCAGGGCACGCTCGAGCACGAGGTGCTCGAAGGCTGGTGGACGGACGCGGGCACTTTCGAATCGCTGCATCGGGCGGCCAATCTCGTGGCCGACGGCGGGGCAAACCACGTGGAACGCTCGGGCCGGCTCGAGGCCGTGAAGGCATAGCCCGCAAAAACGGGCCTCATGTCAAACGTGTGTAGTCGATTTTCCAAATGGCCGCCGGGCCATACCACATGAGCCGAAAAGCCAAACACCGCGTCTCATCGCGTACACCGGCAATGGCCGAGGACGGGGCGGGGCGGCTGAGTGTCGAATTTCTGGCACTGGGCGGCATGCTGCTATGCTGCCTGCTCTGGAGCCATTGGCGCACGCTCGGCGACCTGATCTCGTTCTGGAGCAGAAACGAGGACTACTCGGTGGGCATGCTGGTGCCCTTCGTGGCGATCTGGCTCGTCTGGCGAAAGCGGGTTCAGCTCAGGGCCATACAGCCGGCACCCGACTGGGTCGCCCTGTCCCTGCTGTCGCTGTCGGAGTGCACGCGCCTGTTCGGACTGTATTTCGGCATCGGTTCCGGCGAACGCGTGGCATTCGTGATGAGCATCGCCGGCCTGGTGTGGCTTGTACTTGGCCGGCAGATCTTCTGGCGCCTGCGGTGGGTGTTCGTCTTTCTGCTGCTCATGGTGCCATTCCCGGCCAGGCTTCACGAGATCGTGGCCCTGCCGCTGCAGCGGGCGGCGACATCGATGACGGTGTTCGGGCTCGAGCTGGCCGGCTTCTTTGTTGTCCGGGAGGGTAACGTTCTTCGCCTGGACGAGTCGACGACCGTCGCGGTGACCGAGGCGTGCAGCGGCCTGCGCATGCTGACGGCGTTCCTTTTCGTGGCGGCGGTGCTCGCCTTTCTGATCGAGCGGCCGCGCTGGGAGCGCATCCTGCTCGTCCTGCTCGGCATTCCCATCGCGGTATTTTCGAATGGGGTGCGCGGCTTTGTGACGGCATGCTTCATGCACTATGCCGGCAGCGAATTGGTCAGCCAGGGATTTCACGACATGGCGGGCTGGGCCATGATGCCGCTGGCGCTACTGATGTTTCTCGGGGCCGTGCGCCTTTTCGACATCATCGCACCCGCCGGCAGCGGAGTTCGCCCGGCTTCGCGTCACGCCCGGAATACTGAATCGACCAGCCGCCGGCCGCGGACGAATTCGCTCGAGGCACAGCCGGCCGCACAGCATAAGGCGGCCGTCGCGCCTCCGGAGCCGTCGCTTTCATAACGAGCTCAGGCGCTTTTGCGCACCGGTATGAAGTTCCATAACGGACAACCCGCCGCTGAACGACAGCCAACAGCACTGGCACGCCGCGCAATCTGGCGGGCAGGACTTGCGGGCGGGGTGTTTCTGATCGGCACGGGCTGGGGCTACGGCATCGTGGCCAACGCCCTGGATGCCGCGATGTCCGAGCCCATCCTGCTGGATCCGCCGCTTGCTTCGCTGCCGATTTCGCTGAATGGATGGATCGGGACCGACGTGGACGTGCCCGACGTGATTCGCCGCATTGCAGGCAACGACGAGACGTTGAGCCGGCGCTATCAGCGGCAGTTCTCAGACGATGCCGTGTCGCTTTACGTGGGCTACACGGGGCGTCCGCGAACCATGCTCGGCCATCGGCCGACCATCTGCTTTGTGAACGCCGGTCACACTCACGTTAGTGCCGAGCCGGTGACGCTGAATGCCGGCGGGATTCGGTCAGCTGCCCTGTTGCATACCTTTGTGAAGACGGGCGTCGTCGATGAGCGTACGCTGGTTCTGCATTACTACGTCCTGAACGGCCACGTGACTGTTGATGAGAGCAGCTTCTGGGGCATCGGCTGGCGCACGCCAAACCTGGCTCGCGACGCCCGGCGCTATGTCGCGCAGGTGCAGATCGCGGTGCGCATCGACCTCGATCATGCCGCCGCACGCCAACGGGCCATCGAATTCGGCGAGGCGTCGCTTGCCGAGATTCTCTCGCTCCTGCCCGATACCCGGTCGAAAGGCAATTAGCCGGGTTCTGTTTCGCTACTATCGCGCGTCGATGTTTGCGCCCGCTCGGCTCGTCGCAGGCGGCGAATGATGAGACCGCCGCAGAACAGCCCGGCAAGTCCGGATGCCAGGTCGGCCAGATCGCCCAGGTCCGGTGCACGCGGTTGAAGGTTCTGGTGGGCCACGATGTCAAACAGTTCCTTCCCGAACAGGAATGCCAATACGATCGCAGCGGCTGCCCGGGTTGAAAGCCGGATTCGCAAGATGCAATACACGGCGCCGACAAGAACGAATCGCACAGGCCAGTCCAGCGGCACGCCCAGCAGCGTTTCCTCGCTGATCCTGGCAAACAGATGCCGGACCGCGCGGACGGCGGAGATCAGTTGCGGCGGCCAGGAGATGTTCGCGATCAACAGCATCGATTCTTCGTTTCGTTCATCGCGGCACGATCGGCGGCAGGACGGTCGCGTTCAGCGCTTCAGGGCATCGGCGCTGTCGGCAACCAGCCGGGCGAAGGCAAATGCGCTGGTGAATGCCGGAGAGATGGCATTCAGCACGTGCACCTCGCGCCCGGTGGACTCGATCACAAAGTCGAGCACGAGCTTGTGTTCGATTCGATCGTACAGCTGGGGTCGAATACCCACTTTTGTGCAGGGTTCCAGGTCGGCGAGCTCGATGTCCGGTATGAGCCTGCGGGCCGACCGGGCGAATGCCGGCCTTCGCCGCCGCAGGAGTTCGCTGTGCACGTGACTGCGAAACTGGCGGCTGGTGGCGTACTGGCGGGCCAGGGTGCCGGCGTTTCGCGCGGATTCGATCAGGCTGAATCCCGCGCGGCCGCCGTAATTCTCCCGGCCGCCGGCCAGCGACGCATTGGGCCCGACGTATATGGTCCGGCCGTCGAACGAAGGTGTGAAATGGACACCCAGAAATGGCATGTCCGGATCGGGCACCGGGTAAATCAGGCCGTTGACGCGAATGTTGGTCCCGGCGCGAAGCGTGTAGTAACTGCCCTTGAAGGGTATGACGCGATAGCGGCGGCCGGCCCCGAACCCATGTGCGATCCGATCGGCAAAGGTGCCGGATGCATTCACCATGACACCGTAGCCGTACGACTCCGATCCGGTGAATGCGCGACCGTCGCGACAGTGAACGTACCTGCCCATGCGAATGTCCACGTTGCGGGACTCCAGCTCACGGCGCAGGTATTCGAGCACAGATGCCGGCCGAACAATATGGGCGTCGGGCAGGTAAAGACACGGGCGGTCGACGACGCAGGACGGTTCGATTCGGCGAACGTCGCCATCGCGCACCAGTTCAGCGGGAATCTTCGCCGCCTGCGCCCGCGGCAGCAGGACGGATTCGAGACTCGCCGCGAGATGTTCCTCCTGGGGCACGATGAGCTTGCCGACTCTGCGGATATCGGCGCCCGCAGCCATCGCCCACTCGCGCAACTCTCTAGAACCCGCGGAACAGGTTTTGAATCGCGTCGTCGACGTGTCGTAGTAGATCCCCGAATGAAGTACGCCGCTGTTACGGCCGCTGGCGTGCCGGCCCAGTTCGGATTCCTTGTCGACCACGACGATCGACGCCCCGGCGTGCCGGGCGCGAAGTTCGCGGGCCACGCTTAATCCGACAATACCCGCCCCGATGATGAGAAAATCCGGATTCATGAGTGTGCTTCAACGATCACAAACGCGTCGTGACGGCAGCCTGAGCCTGCGAATACTCGGGCGGCGCATCCGCGTCCGCAAGCGGCAGACTGTCGTCCACTGTGCCGGAAGATAGCATGGCATCGCTGTCCCCCGCGAAACAACACGAAATCGGGACCACCGGCGAGTCGTACTGCCCCTCCTGCGGCAGCGCGGCCGCGAAGTCCTTTTTCCGCCAGCACGAGGTGCCGGTGAATGCCTGCGTGCAGTGGCCGACGCGAGACTCGGCCGCCGCGTGTCCGCGCGGCGACATCGACCTGGTCTTCTGCCGGCAGTGCGGCCTGATCTTCAATGCGGCGTTCGACGCGGCACTGCTTGCCTATGGCCAGTCCTATGACAACGCCCTGCATCACTCGTCGGTCTTTGCCGCCTATGCCGACGAGCTGGCGGGCGAACTCGTGGAAACCTACGGCATTCGCGGAAAGGATGTCGTCGAAATCGGCTGCGGCGACGGCGCCTTTCTCCGGACGATCTGCCGCGCCGGCCAGAACCGCGGCGCCGGCTTCGATCCCAGCTACGTTCCCACGGGCCAGCCGGATGACGGCCGCGTTCGCATCGTCAGCGAATATTACTCGGAGCAGTTTGCGGAAGAGCCGGCCGATCTGATCTGCTGCCGCCAGGTGTTTGAACACATTCCCGAGCCGCATGCATTTCTCAGCATGCTGCGGCGGGTGATCGGCCGGCGGCTGGGCTGCACCGTGATGTTCGAGGTTCCCAACACGCTTTATCCGCTGCGCGATCGTTCCATCTGGGACATCATCTACGAACATTGTTCTTACTTCACGGCGCCTTCGCTGAGCGCCGCGTTTACGCTGGCCGGGTTCGACGTGTTGCGCGTCCGCGAAACTTTCAGCGGACAGTACCTGGTGATAGAGGCACGAATCTCGTCGGAGGCGAACGCCGCCGTCGATGCGCCGCTGCCGAACGGGAACGGTATCGGCGAACTGGCCCATCTCGTCGATGGCTTCTCCACGTATTATCAACAGCGCGTGCAATCGTGGCGCAGCAGGCTGCGCGGATTCGCGGCGGCCGGGGCGCGAACGGTGCTGTGGGGCGGCGGCGCGCGGGGCGTCAGCTTTCTGAATGCGCTTTCGCCGGCGCAGGAAGTCTCCTGCGCCGTGGACGTCAATCCGAGGAAACATGGCACCTTCCTTCCGGGCACCGGTCAGCCGGTGGTGCCGCCGGACTTTCTTAAAGAGCATCGGCCGGACCACGTGATCGTGATGAACCCGGTGTACGAGTCCGAGATTCGGAGTTCTCTTGCCGCGATGGGGCTGGAGCCGGCAGTCCATCTGGCTTAACGGGATAATGCAATGAGTCAGGCATTGGCAATGACCGGGGTTGAGTCGACGTCGGACGCGGCAAGTACGGCCGCCTGCCGATTCTGCGGGACGCCGCTCAGGCACGTGGTGGTTGATCTTGGCATGTCCCCCCTGTGCGAGAGCTTCCTCAGCGCCGATCAGCTCAACCAGATGGAGCCGTTCTATCCGCTGCGCGTTTACGTGTGCGGCGAGTGCTTTCTCGTGCAGCTCGAGGAATATGTCACCCCCGAGCACATTTTCAGCGATTATGCGTACTTCTCGTCCTATTCAGATTCGTGGCTGCGCCATGCCGAAAAGTACGTCGAACTGGCGATTGACCGGTTCGGGCTGGGGCCGGCGAGCCTCGTGGTCGAAGTCGCGAGCAACGACGGATACCTGCTTCAGTATTTTGTGCAGCGCGGCATCCCGGCGCTGGGCATCGAGCCCGCGGCAAACGTCGCCAAAGTCGCCGTCGAGCGCGGCGTGCCGACGCTCGTGAAATTCTTCGGCCGCCAGACAGCCCGGGAGCTGGTCGCCGAGGGCCGCGGCGCCGATCTCATCGCCGGCAACAACGTGCTCGCCCAGGTGCCCGATCTGAACGACTTCATCGGCGGGTTGAAGATTCTGCTGAAGCCCGGCGGCGTGATCACGCTCGAATTCCCGCACCTGTCGCGGCTGATGGAAGAGAACCAGTTCGACACCATCTATCACGAGCATTTTTCGTACTTTTCCGCGCAGACGGTCGATCGAATGCTGATGGCCCATGGCCTGCGCTTCTTTGACTGCGAGGAACTCAAGTCGCACGGCGGCTCGCTGCGGGTCTTTGCATGCCATGATGACGACATCAGGCCTGTCGCCGATCGGCTTCGGAAGCTGCTTTCGGCCGAGGAGTCGAGTGGCATCTGCGCGCTGGATACCTACACGCGCTTTGCATCGCAGGTGGAGCGCACCAAGCGGCGATTGCTGTCATTCCTGATCGAAGCGCGCGACGCCGGCAAGCGCGTCGCCGGCTACGGCGCGCCGGGCAAGGGCAACACCCTGCTGAACTACTGCGGCATTCGGACCGATTTCCTGGACTACACGGTCGACCGCAGCCCGCACAAGCATGGCAAGTTCCTGCCGGGAACGCACATCCCCATCTTCCCGCCGGAAAAACTCCGCGAAGACCGGCCCGATTACGTGTTGATCCTGCCCTGGAATCTGCGCAGGGAGATCATGGATCAACATGCCTACATCCGCGAATGGGGCGGCCGGTTCGTGGTGCCCATTCCGGAACTGACGGTGTTCGAATGATCCGGCCCCTGGCAGCGAACAGGTGCTCGCAGCAGAAGGTCGAGGGAGCTCAGTCATGAAAGTCGTTTTGTTCTGCGGTGGACAGGGTACCCGGCTGAGGGACTATTCCGATGCCATTCCCAAGCCCATGGTCAACATCGGCTATCGGCCGGTCCTCTGGCACGTGATGAAGTACTACGCCCATTACGGCCATACCGACTTCATTCTCTGCCTCGGCTACAAGGCCGACGTCATCAAGCGGTATTTCCTCGGCTACGACGAGTGCATGTCCAACGACTTCGTCCTCAGCGACGGAGGGCAGCGCGTCGAGCTGCTCAACCACGATATTCAGAACTGGCGCATCACCTTCGTGGACACCGGCGCGAACTCGAACATCGGCGAGCGCCTCAAGCTGGTCGAGCCGCACCTCGAGGGCGAGGACGTGTTTCTCGCCAACTACAGCGACGGCCTGACCGATTGCCCGCTGCCGACCATGATCGAGCATTTCGAGGGGCACGACTGCGTGGCCAGCTTTCTGTGCGTGCGGCCGGCCCACACGTATCACCTGGTCAAGCTGGCGGCCGACTCGACGGTGGACGACATTCAGCACGTTGAAAAATCGGACACGTGGATAAACGGCGGCTACTTCGTGCTTCGCAAGGACATTTTCCGCTACATGCGGCAGGGCGACGAGCTCGTGCTCGATCCATTCCAGCGCCTGATCCGGGAGCGCAAGCTGGTGGCCTACCAGCATCGCGGCTTCTGGATGTCCATGGATACGTTCAAGGACAAGCAGCGGCTCGACGATCTGTATGCCGCAAGCAACGCGCCGTGGGAAGTGTGGAAGGGCAGTCCCGACGACGATCGGCCGGGCCGCCACGGCGGCACGCTGGAACTGCGGCGTGTCCCGTCCGCCAATGGCGGATTTGAGACCGTGAGCGCCAACGGCCATCGTCAGACGCGATAGCGAGACCTTTACCGGAATGATCTCCTTACTGCTGAATGCGGCGAGCGATCGGGCGTCCCGGGTGCTCTGTCTCGGCGCCCACTGCGACGATATCGAGATCGGCTGCGGAGGCACCCTGTGGAGCATGGCCTCCGCACGGCCGCGGATGCAGATGAAGTGGTGCGTCTTTTCCGGAGAGCGCACCCGCAGCGGCGAGGCGGAGCGCAGCGCCGAGGCCTGGTTCGCGCAGGGCGCGGAGGGCGCCATATCGGTCGACAACTTCACCGACGGCTACTTCCCCTCGCAGTGGGCCGACATCAAGCGCCGCTTTGAGGCCATCCGCGCCGAATTCGAGCCGGATGTGATCTTCACGCACCATCACGACGACTCGCACCAGGATCATCGGGTCCTGCACGAGCTTACGTGGAACACGTTTCGCAACCATCTGATATTCGAATACGAGATTCCCAAGTACGAAGGCGATCTGTCGCGGCCGGGCGTCTACGTCCCGTTGGACGAACGTGCGGCGACCGCCAAGATCGAGCTGCTGATGAAGCACTTCGCCACGCAGCAGAACAAGTACTGGTTTACCGAGGACACGTTCCGCGCCCTCATGCGACTGCGCGGCATCGAGTGTCGTGCTCCCTCGGGCTTTGCTGAGGCATTTCATTGCCGCAAACTCCTGCTCCAATTACCGGCGTGAGCGAGCGCCCCAACTACGGTGCGGCATCGCCCGTGCGATGCCGTTGCTGTGATCACGCGCCGTTGACGCGGATTCTGTCCTTCGGCGACATGCCGCTGGCCGATGTTTTGCTTCGCGAGTCGGAGCTGCATCGGCCGCAGCCGGTGTTTCCACTCGATCTGGTGTTCTGCCCGAATTGCACGCTGGCCCAGATCGAGCGAACCGTACCGCCCGAGCTGCTCTTCAGCGGCGAGTATCCGTACTACTCCTCCGTGCTTGCCGGCCTCGTTCGACATTTCACGCAGTGCGCGGAAGAGATCGTCAATGACCGGGGCCTCGCGCCGGGCAGCCGCGTCATCGAGATCGGCAGCAACGACGGCTATATGCTTCGCGTCTTCAAGGATCGGGGCTTGGAGGTGCTCGGCATCGATCCCGCCAGCGGCCCGGCCAAAGTCGCGCAGGCGGCGGGCATCCCCACGCTGTGCGAATTTTTCGGTCGCGACGTGGCCCAGCGGCTGCACGATGAGGGCCGCCGTGCAGACGTCGTCATCGCCAACAACATGCTGAACCTGGTGGACGATCTCGACGGGTTCGCGGCGGGCATTCGGCTGCTGCTGAAGGACGACGGCGTGGCGGTCATCCAGTCGACGTATCTCGTGCAGATGATGGATGACACCGCCTTCGACATGATCTTCCACCAGAACGTGGGCTACTTTTCGGCGACGGCGATCGATCGACTTTTCCGCCGGCACGGGCTGTTCATCAACCGAGTCGAACGGCTGCCCTCGGTGATGGGCGGCTCGCTTCGCGTGTTTCTGGAGACGGTGGAACGACCGGACGAATCGGCGCGGGAAGTGCTGGGCGAAGAAAAGAGCCGTGGGATTGACCGGCCGGAGCTGTATCGGGCGTTCGCATCCCGCGTCCACTCGATCAAGGATCGGCTGCTGGACATGCTGGGCGAACTGCGGCAGCAGGGCAGGCGAATCGTCGTGTACGGCGCCGGTGGCGGCATGGCAACGACGCTGCTCAACTTCGTCGGCATCGACCGATCGCTGATCGACTACGCGGTGGACATCAACGCACACAAGCACGGGCTTTACACGGCGGGCAATCACCTGGAGATCCGCCCGCCCTCGGTGCTGCTCGAGGACATGCCGGACTACCTGCTGCTGTTGGCGTGGAACTACGCCGAAGAGATCATGACCGCGCAGACCGAATATCGTTCGCGTGGCGGACGCTTTATTGTGCCCATACCGGAACCGCGCATCGTCTGATCGATGCCGGATTTCCTATACGTGAAGGAGGGACGACGCGTGGCAGTACTGGTAACAGGACACCTGGGATACGTGGGCACCGTGCTGGTGCCGATGATGCTCGATGCCGGTTTTGACGTCGTCGGCCTCGACAGCGATCTTTACCGCGCATGCACGTTTGAAGCCGGCGGCGCCATCGCCGATGTTCCCACCATCTCGAAGGACCTGCGGGATGTGACCGAGGAAGACTTCGACGGTATTGAAACGGTGCTGCACCTGGCGGCGCTGTCGAACGATCCGCTGGGGAATCTCAACCCCGATCTGACGTACGACATCAATCACCGGGCCTCGGTTCGGCTGGCGGAGATTGCCCGTCAGGCCGGCGTCCGTCGCTTTGTATTTTCCTCCTCCTGCAGCAACTACGGCGCTGCCGGAGACACGATGCTCGACGAGACGGCCGCGTTCAACCCGGTTACGCCGTATGGGAAGTCCAAGGTCATGGCCGAGCGCGACATCGCCACGCTCGCCGACGACAGGTTCACCCCCGTCTTCCTGCGAACGGCCACGGTGTACGGTGTCTCTCCGAGATTGCGATTCGATCTCGTGCTGAACAACCTGATTGCGTGGGCAGTGGCGACCGGTCAGGTGCTGCTCAAGAGCGACGGCACGCCCTGGCGGCCGATCGTCCACGTCGAGGATATGTGCCGCGCGTTTATGGCGGTCGCCCGGGCGCCGCGCGACGCCGTTCACAACGAAGCGTTCAATGTCGGCCGCAGCGATCAGAACTTCCGCATCCGCGAGATTGCCGACATCGTGATGGAGACGGTGCCCGGCAGCCGGGTTGAATTCGCCGAGGGCGCAGGTCCGGATACCCGCTGCTATCGGGCCAGCTTCGAGAAGCTTCCGAGCCACGTGCCGGAGTTCAAGCCGCAATGGGATGCGCGGCGTGGCGCTATGCAGTTGTACAACGCGTACAGGAGCATGAACCTGTCCGTTGAAGAGTTTGAGGGTCCGCGATTCAAGCGAATCGATCACATCAAGGCGATGATGCAGTCGGGTGTTCTCGACGATCAGCTCCGCCGCACCGCGGACCTGGAGATGGTGACGGGTTGATTCCGCTCGCTTCACATTCTGCGCGCACGAACGCCGGCGAGGCTGCCGCGAGGACCGCATGTCCGAGCTGCCTCGCATGCGCGTCGCTCCCGTTTTTCCGGGTTGGCGGCGTGCCTGTGCAGAGCTGCCTGTTGATGCCGGACCGGCAGAGCGCGATCGACTATCCGCGCGGCGATCTGGAACTTTGTGTGTGTACCCAGTGTGGTTTCATGGCGAATGCGGCCTTCGATGCCGCGCTGCTCGAGTATTCTCCGAATTACGAGGAAACGCAGGGCTTTTCTCCGACGTTTTCGCGATTCGCCCGTTCGCTTGCCGAGCAACTGGTGAATGAGCTGGGCCTGGCCGGCAAGACGGTCATTGAGATCGGCTGCGGCAAGGGTGAATTCCTGCTGGCACTGGCTGAGGCCGGGATTGGCCGTGGAATCGGATTCGATCCGGCCTACGTGCCCGGTCGCCTGAGTGGGCCGGCGATGGAGCGACTTGAGTTTGTGCAGGACCTGTACTCGGAGAAGTACGCCGGGCGCGCGGCCGACTGCATCGTCTGCCGACACACGCTCGAGCACATCGGGCCCACGCTTGAATTTCTCAGAGGCATCCGCGCCGCCGTCGGTCAGCGCGACACGAAGGTATTTTTCGAAGTTCCCGACATGAAGCGCATCCTGGATGAAGGCGCATTCTGGGATGTGTATTACGAGCATTGTTCGTACTTCACGGCGGGCTCGCTGGCGCGGCTGTTTCGCAGGGCAGGGTTCCTGGTCCGCCGGCTGACGAGGGCGTTTGACGACCAGTACCTGCACATCGTCGCCGAGCCGGCGCATGGCTCTCTCTCTTCGCCGGCTGAAGTCATTGAAGAGTCGGCAGACAATCTCACTCGCTGGTCACTCGACTTTGCCGCGAAGACGTCTGGGCAGATGAGTCGGTGGCGCGATTACATCGGCCAGCGACATGCGGAAGGGCAGCGAACCGTCCTGTGGGGATCCGGCTCCAAGGCCGTGGCATTCCTGACATCTCTCGAACTCGACGGCCAGATCGAGTTCGTGGTCGACATAAACCCGCACCGGCACGATCGATACATGCCGGGCACGGGTCAGCGGATTGTGGGCCCGGGCTTTCTGACTGATTACGGGCCCGATCTGGTGATCGCCATGAACCCGGCGTACATTCGTGAAATCGCAGACGAGCTGTTGAGCCTGGGTGTAAGAGCGGAATTGCTGGCGGTTTAGCAGCACATTGCGCGCCGCCGCGGCACACCGCGTCATTGGGCTGCGTTTGGACAACATGGTCGCCGTTAACTCGCATACTGATGCCGATCCAGTAACCCGCTGCTGTTTCGGCTTCGATCCGAAAGACAAATAGACATGAAACCACGCTTTAGAGCATCCCTTTTTTGGTGCCTCGCCCTGATCCTCGGGTGGGCAGGCCCGGCCACGGCACAAGAGGCCTTCACATCCGACGACTTCAATTCGTGTTCGCTCAACGAATGGTGGACGGTCGTTGATCCGCTAAGCGACGCGGATTTTTCCGTCAGCGGAGCCGGCTCCGGCGCTTCGCATTTGAACATCTCGGTGCCGGCGGGGGTTTCACACAACGTCTGGACCGATGGCAACAACGCCCCGCGGGTCATGCAGCCCTGTTTGAACACGGACTTTGTGCTCGAAGCGAAATTTGACTCCATACCCAGTGCCGGCTTCCAGATGCAGGGCGTGATCGTTCAGGAAAGCCTGACCAAGTTTCTGAGATTGGAATTTCATCATACCGGCAGCGCGCTGAAGATCTATGCCGCTTCGATAGATGGCACTCAGGCCGTCGTCCGGCGCAACGCAACGATTGGCGCCGGCACCACGCTTTATATGCGCATTACTCGCGCCGGCAACACGTGGACCATCCAATACTCGACGACACGGACGAGCTGGACGACCGCTGTGACCTTCAACTTCAGTATGAATGTGACCGCCGTCGGCCCCTTCGCAGGGAACTACACGCCGGCACCAGCATTCACGTGCAAGGTCGACTATTTCTTCTGCAGTTCGTCGCCGATTGAGCCCGAAGATCAGCCGTTCAGCGGTGTAAGTCTGGTAACTCAAACCATCGGAAGCGGTCAATTATCGGTAAGCCCCGAGCTGCCGGTGTACTACTGTGGCGAAACGGTCGAATTGACCGCTATTCCAGCCGCCGGTTGGCAGTTTGAAGGTTGGAGCGGCGATTTGATATCGACGAATCCCGTCGAAACCGTGGTCATGAACCAGCCACATTCGATCACTGCGACATTCGCGCCGGACACCACGCCGCTGGAACTGGTTGGCGAAGTGTCGGTGAGTACCGCCCCGCAATCAGTCCTGATCGAATGGACCACGAACAAGGCGGCAGACAGTCTGCTGGAATATGGCCTGACGCCGTCGTTGGAACTCGCGCCGGCTTCCGACGCCGCGCTGGTGACCGAACATGCCATTCAACTCGATGGGTTGGCGCCGAACACGACCTATTATGCGCGCGTCACGTCGGAAGACAGCGTGAATAACGCCGCATCGTCTGACCTCCTGGTGTTTACCACGCCAATGCTGGGCGGCTTTCTTTCGGACGATTTCAATTCCTGCGGCATTAGCGCTCCCTGGACCATCATCGACCCGCTTCAGGATGCGACGTTCGCCATCACTGGCAGCGGAAGCGGCAATGCACACCTCTCCCTCGGCGTTCCTGCTGGCGTTTCACACAACGTCTGGGCACAGGCAAACATGGGCCCGCGGGTGATGCAGCCGGCGGAGAATGGCGACTTTGAGATCGAAGTAAAATTCGATTCCGTGCCCAGTGCCAAACATCAGATGCAGGGTGTCATTGTCGAACAGGATGCCAACAATTTCATCCGGTTCGATTTTCATCACAATGGCAGCACGCTCCGGATCTTCGCGGCCACGTTAGCGGAGACACAGGCGACAACCCGAATTAATTCTGCCATTGCGGGAGCTGCGTCCCTGTATATGCGTATCACTCGTATCGGCAATTCCTGGACCGTCAAGCGCTCGGCGGATGGCACGTCGTGGACGACGGCGGGCTCTTTCAATCACGCGCTGAGCGTAAGCACAGTAGGGCCATTCGTGGGCAATTTCACACCGGCGCCCGCGTTTACGGCGCTTGTGGACTACTTCTTCACCACCGAGGCACCAATTCTGCCTGAGGATGCGAATATGGCGGGGCCCACGCTTACTACGCAGGTGATTGGCCAGGGTGAGATCGTCGTCGATCCGGTCGCACCGGTTTACGTATGCGGTGAAACCGTGAATCTGACGGCGGTCCCGGCTCCCGGCTGGTTCTTCCTGGAGTGGACTGGATCGCTTAGCGGCAGCAATCCCACTGCACAGCTCGTCATGTCGGAGTCGCATTCGGTTTCGGCTGTCTTCGAATTGGACACCTCGCCGCTCGAAATAGTCGGAGCGGTCGATGTACAAACAACCGCCACGTCCGCGACGGTGCAATGGACCACCAACAAGGTCGCAGCCGGCGCCGTTGAATACGGATTGTCCGAGCAGCTGGAACTCGAGCCGGTCACAATTGGGGCGCCGACTGCAAATCATCTGATCGTCTTGACGGACTTAACGCCTGACACGCAGTACTATGCCCGTGTAGTATCGACTGACGCGGCGGAAAACAGTGTTCAATCCGAGCTGTTCACGTTCGTGACACCTGTTGTCGGTGGATTTATCTCTGATGATTTTAATGCATGCTCACTAAATGAAGCCGTCTGGACCGTGATAGACCCGCTTGCGGACGCGACGATCGGCATGGTCGGCGCGGGCTCCGGCAATGCAGCGCTAATGATCTCGGTGCCGTCAGGTGCTTCGCACGACGTCTGGGCCAACAGCAACATGGCGCCGCGCGTGATGCAACCGGCTGCCGACGGTGACTTCGAAATCGAGGTCAAGTTCGACTCCGTGCCGTCCGCCAAGTTCCAGTCACAGGGCGTGATTGTCGAACAGGATGCCGAAAACTTCATGCGGTTCGACTTCTATCACGACGGCGTTGCATTGCGGCTGTTCGCTGCTACCTTCGCCAGTGATCACGCCATCCAACGGCATAATGGTAATTTGAACACGTCGACCTTGTTATACATGCGGATTGCACGCGTCGGCGATGATTGGACCCTGCGTCATTCCGCCGATGGTCAGCAATGGACCACCGCCACAACATTTGCACATACCCTGGCGGTCACCTCGATTGGCCCGTTCGCAGGCAATTACAATCCCGCGCCTGCCTTTACGGCAGTCGTTGATTACTTCAATACAGTCGAGGCGCCGGTTGTACCTGAGGACGAAGCCTTTTCCGAGCCCGGGGCCCTCCTGACGGCGGGCGTTATCGGCCAGGGCACAATCGTCGTCACACCAAGCCAGCCCGTTTACCACTGCAGTGAAACGGTGGAACTCACGGCGGTCGAAACTCCGGGATGGCTCTTCGATGGGTGGACCGGCGATCTGGCCGGCATGGAACAGTCGAAGTCGCTCATCATGGACCAGTCACGCTCGGTTCAGGCCAACTTTGTAATCGACGATCGCGTGCTCGAAATACTGGATGTTACGATCGACGTTGGCGACACCTTTGCGGTCGTCACATGGTCTACCAGTAAGCCGGCTACCAGTGAGGTCGAATACGGGTTGTCCTCGGCCTATGAGCTTGGCGACGTGCAGAGCGGCAACTATGTCATGGCGCATCAGCTGGTGCTCACCGGTCTCGATACCGATGCGCTCCACCACGTACGCATCACATCGGTGGACGGTCTCGGCGCCAGCCTCAGCACCGATGACATGACCTTTACGACCGACGTACTGGGCAGCTTCAATTCCGACGATTTCAACAATTTCAACCTCGATCCCGAGGTCTGGACATTCGTCAATCCGCTGGGAGACGCCGTGCTCCGGCTCGAGGGCGTCAACACGCCCGATGCGCGGATCGAGATTGATCTCCCCGCCGGTGTCGATCACAGCCCCTGGACAAACGGCAATCGCGCCCCGCGCCTGATGCAGCAGATGAGCGACGTGGACTTCGCCATTGAGGCGCGCTTTGAGGCCCTGATGACGCAGGCCTATCAGCAGCAGGGTCTGCTCTTCGAGGAAAGCGCCGAACACTTCCTTCGCTTCGATATCTACAGCGACGGCAACTCCATGCGGATGTATGCCGCCGCGATCAATCAGGGCGGCTCTGCAACCTTCATCAGCCAGGAGCTGCCCGATGGTTTTCCATGGCACCTCCGCGTCGAACGCGCCGGCGATGTCTGGCGGGCGTATCACTCGTTTACCGGGGCCAACTGGACCCTGGGCGGCGAGTTCACCTACGCCATGACGGTCAATGCCGCCGGACCGTTTGTCGCCAATGCGGGCAGCAGCACACCCGCTTTCACCGGCGTCATTGATTACGTCTTCAATGCTGCCAGCCCGATTGAGCCCGAGGACGGCGCGACGGTGATCGATACTGAACCGCCCGTCATATTCGGCGTCGAGGTGCTGACGGCAGCCGATTCGATTCTTGTGAAATGGAAGACGGACGAACCTGCGGACGGACGGCTCGACTACGGCCTGA
Organism: uncultured Planctomycetaceae bacterium; assembly: GCA_964408455.1. Taxonomy (GTDB): domain Bacteria; phylum Planctomycetota; class Phycisphaerae; order UBA1845; family UTPLA1; genus CAYOZN01. Next base: position 51,434 of record CAYOZN010000011.1, on the reverse strand, counting down.
CGACTTCCTACGAACTGGGCTCGCAGAGCAATCCGGCGTTTCTATTCGACCATGCCGTCGTGATCGGCGGCCTTGCGCCCGAGACGACCTATCAGGTCCGCGTCGCGTCGTCGGACTCGCTGGGACAAGTGGGCCTGTCGGATAACCTGGTCGTGAAAACGGCCGCCGAGGGGACGTTCCTCGGTCCGGCGATTGATGTGTGGTATGGGGACAACCAGTCCTTCGGCGCGATCGGGCTTCCTATCCCGTACGTGAATATTCTCGGCAAGGTCGACACTCAGAACCTGGCAGCTCTGCAATACTCATTGAATGGCGGACCCTATCTCCCCCTTGCGGTCGGCTCGGACCTGCGCCGACTGTACGGCGACGGCGACTTCAATGTCGAGTTCACTCACTCTCAGCTGCTTCAAGGGCCGAATGTAGTGACGTTGCGATCGTTTGACACGATCGGAAACCAAGCTCAGAAGTCGGTCCTGTTCGATTTCCAGAGCGACAATGTGTGGCCGTTGCCGTACACGGTGCACTGGGCGGACTTCGCCAACGTTTCCGAGGCGGCACAGGTCAGCGACGGCCTGTGGGAATTTGACGCTGGCTCCGCGATTCGACCTGTGGAACTGGGATATGATCGCATTGTTGCCATCGGTGACCAGGAGTGGACCGATTACGAAGTGACAGTTCCAGTCACCGTCTTTGGAATTGATCCCGAGGGGTTTGGCCCACCCAGCAATGGTCCGGCGGTCGGCATTGTGTGTCACTGGACAGGTCATACGCAGATTGGAAACGAGCTTCCGCGTCGCGGATTCGTTCCGCTGGGCGCCTTCGGACTCTACCGATGGACGTCGGGCGGCCAGTCCTACCGGCTTCACGGCAACAACAACAACGTGCTGGATTCAGCGGCATTATCCCTGGAATTCAGCGTCGAGTACATCTTCAAAATGCGTGTAGAGAATCTCGAGGGGCAGACTGCATATCGATTCAAGAGCTGGCTGGCAACGCAGGAGGAGCCGGCTGAATGGCTCCTGGAGGGCCAGCAGTCGAGCGACAATGACCCCGGCGCGGGGTGCATGCTTCTGGTGTCTCACCACGTGGATGCGCGTTTTGGTGAAGTCGTCATCGTGCCACTTCCATAAGATGCAATCAGTTCTGGCCGGTAGGTACGATGTCTTTTAAGTCTGTCATGATTAGATCGTGCGAGCAAGCGAAGACCAGCAGAGACTGAGCTGTGAAAGGTCATCGGCCGCTAGTCAGCATTGGAATGCCGGTCTATAATGGCGAGGAATTCATTGCCAATGCAATTGAATCTATCCTCGGCCAGTCATATACGAATCTCGAACTGGTGATCTGCGATAACGCATCATTAGACTCGACGTGGGAAATATGCAACCGCTATTCCCATCAGGACAATCGCGTTAGAATGTTTGCAAACACGGTGAACATTGGTGCCGCCGCGAATTACAATCGGGTTGTTCAGGAGTCCACCGGTGAGTTTTTCAAGTGGGCTACGCACGACGATTTCTGTTCATCAGATTTCCTTTCTGAGTGCATCTCGGCATTCAATTGCAGTTCCGTTGAAACCGTGATTTGTTATGGTCAAACTGTCCTGGTCGATAAGGACGGTGGAACAATTGCGCCCTACAATGACAATATGGAGCTGTATGAATCGCGAGCAGCCTCGCGCCTTTTGCGGCTGTGTCGCGCGCTACGTATGTGTAATGTTGTAATGGGGCTCATTCGACGTGACGCACTCGTCAGTACGAGGTTGATTGGCCCGTTTCCTTCTGCCGACAAAGTGCTCCTTGCGGAACTCGCAATGCGCGGCATGTTTCGGTTTGTGCCGAAGGCCACTTACTTTCGCAGGCTTCATGCGGCGTCGTCGATAAGACAGAACACCTCCGCATCGACGCTCGCCGGCTGGTATGCTCCCACGGCAAGCAAGGGTGGGATGTGTCCGCGGACGCGCCTTCTCTGGGAGCACCTGAAGGCGGTTGCGCGGGCACCGCTGAACGTCAGCGAACGAGCGCACTGCCTTGCCGCTGTCCTGGCGGAGCGGGTTTTTTTGAACAGGCAATGGCGGGTTCTGGGCGGCGAAGTGCGCTCGGCGTATTTTGGGCCGCTACTGCGTGGCAGGACAGCCGAAAAAAGTGCCGTCTTCATCAAGTAAGTCTCCAGCCACCGATCTACTGTACAAGCAAAGTATGGTCATAGTGCGGTTCATCAGTGATTGGCTCTGGCGCCGGAGCAATTCTCAGGCGCACCAAAGGCTGTTTCAAACAGAGCAAATACCTTCCGACCTGGGCCGGAGGACGGTTCGCGGAGGCGCGGCGACTATTACCGCGCAAGTGGCGAAGTTCCTTCTGCAACTGTTGTCTACCGCAGTGCTGGCGAGGCTCCTGGCTCCGTCGGACTTTGGCCTGGTAGCCATGGTCGCTGCATTTACGGGCTTCATCAGCTTGTTCAAGGATCTCGGCCTGTCCATGGCCACTGTGCAGAGGCCGGAAATCAACCATGAACAGGTCACGGCGCTCTTCTGGATAAATGTAGCGTTAAGCATGCTGCTTATGCTAATCGCGGCACTTGCTGCCCCCGTTGTTGCTTGGTTCTATGGCGAGCCAAGGCTGACCGGGATTACCGTCGCGGTAGCCGTGACCTTCGTCTTCGCGGGTTTAACCGCACAGCACACCGCGCTGCTTCGCCGGCAGATGCGGTTTTCAGCATTGGCTGGAATTGAAGTGATTTCAATGCTGGCGGGTATATGCGGGGCAATTGCCATGGCCTGGGCCGGCTGGGGATACTGGTCGTTGATCGGCATGAGCGCGGCGAGCTCATTTAGTAACATGCTTTGCGTCTGGAGAATTTCGCCCTGGCGGCCGGGGCCACCCCAGCGAAATGTCACAATTGGTCCCATGCTCCGGTTTGGCGGCCATCTTACGGTCTTCAATGCCATAAACTACCTCGGTCGAAATGTGGACAATTTGTTGATTGGCGTTTGGTGGGGAGCTGGTCCAGTTGGACTTTACGCGAAGGCGTACAGTTTGCTCCTGCTGCCAATACGACAGGTTACCCATCCGGTTGCCGCTGTCGTAGTTCCGGCGCTTTGTCGGTTGCAAGATAGGCCTGAGCAGTATCGCAAGGCCTATACCCAAACCATTAATGCCATTGCTCACGCTTCGATGCCGCTTATTGCACTCGCAGGCGCAATGGCAGACGAAATAGTTCTGCTGGTCCTGGGGCCACAGTGGGCCGGTGCTGGGCCTGTGTTCCGTATGTTGGCCTTTGCGGCACTCTTGCAGCCGGTCCTGAATACCGTCGGCTGGGTGTGCACATCGACCGGTACGACGGATCGAATGATGCGGGCGTCGTTTGTCGGTGTACCGCTTTTCATAATGTCCTTTATTATTGGTCTTCCCTGGGGTACAGTCGGCGTTGCTGGTGCGTACGCGGTAGCTGTTAATATGTGGTTTGTACCGGCGTTTGTATATTTGTTACGCGGATCGGGATTGCGCCTGGCGGATATTATTCACGCCATCAAGCGGCCGCTTGGCCTTGCAGCTTGCGTGTACATTGTTGTGAATATTTGTTCAGCAATTGAGTTGCAGTTAACACCTGTTCTGAGGAGCGCCATTGCGGCCGCTGCCGCGCTGGTCGTATGGTTCCTATTGTTGGTGGTATGGCATTCGGCACGCCAAGAGCTGATGAAGCTAGTACTCCTTATACGTACTCTGGGTGGGACGGGTGTGGCGAGCAGTCGTGTCTTGCAGTCAACAAGCGCGGCACTCTGTTGACTGTAGATTGCTATATCACCGCCTGCATTTGGCGAGCCGACTCGGCTGCCGTTCACTTTGGAGCGCCTTCCCTTTGCCAGTGGTTTTCGTAAGACGTCCGCAAGCCAAGTGAGTGGCTGCGAGCCGAGCTCGGCTCATTCGTACGACTGGTTTTGTTTGCTTCGAAGGTATCGATAATGTGCAAGGTCAGCACGGTAATTGCCACGGCGGGTGGACGGGTGGCGTTGTTAGAGCGAACCCTGGCGTCACTGGCGGAATGCGTGCTTCCATCCGAGTATAACGGTACACTCGTAATAGAGAACGGCGGCAAATTCGACGTTGAGGGCGTTGTGCGGCGAGCTGCACCTCAACTCCGGTGCCGATACCATTATGTAGAATCGGGAAACAAGAGTGCGGCGCTCAATGAGGGCCTCGGGCTGCTAGGCGATGAATTGATCTTTTTTTCGGATGACGACGTGCGCTTTTCGCCGAATGTGCTTGTCGAATACGAGAGGGCTGCTCTTAGCTCGGAAGGGATGTGCATTTTTGGGGGCCCCACCGGGGCGGATTATGAGGTAATTCCACCTTCTTGGCTGCGCAGCTATCTTCCGGATTCTGCGAAGGGCTGGGAGCCTCCTGAGGGACGCGAAATGGCTGAGGATCTCGCGTTCCTTGGGTTTAATTGGGCCATTCACGCGCGGCATATTCGGCAGTTTGGCGGATTTGATCCGGAATTCGGCCCTGGCTCTGCAACTGGCAGTACAGGGCAGGAGGGCGAGATGCAATCGCGCTTGCGCGGAGCCGGCTTTCGGTCGCGCTATGTTCCAGGGGCAATGGTATGGCATTACGTTCCTGCGGAGCGATGCAGCCCGGATTGGGCGGTTGAGCGCGCCTATCGTAACGGAGTATCTGCTGGCAAGCGCGGCAATAGAGGTCGCATTGCTCCGTTTGGTTGCCCAATTTGGGTATTCGCACGCATTATGAAGAGTGCGGTACGCGCCGGTCTGGGCGCCGCGTCGAGCAATTCCGCGCTGCGGTTCGAGGCCAAACTCAAGCAAAGCTATAATCGGGGCTTGATGCGTGGGTTTCGGCAGCGTAGGTACATTGTTTCTGCCACTGCCTCACGTAACTGAAACACGCTTGCGTGGCACAGGCGATGGGATTTAAGGCGGCAAGGTTCAGAATGGGATTGCCCGCTCAATTGCTTAATACGGATCGGCCGTACAAGTCCAATGTTGTGCTTTTGGGCGCTCCATTGGACACAGGCAACCTGGGTGTGAGCGCCTTGGGCACGTCGGTAATTCAATCATTGTCGGAACATTTTCGGCCGTCCTGCTTGTCAGTCTTCGATTTTGGCCGGGGCGAGCGTCTGGCGCAGGGGCTCGGAGCCGCCAACGGTGTGCGCGTCAATATGGTGGGCGCGAAATTAACCCGGCGCATCTGGCAGGCTGAATCGTACTGGCGCATCCGCCGGGCAGCAATTTCGGGCATCCGCGCCAACCCGGCTGCCCGCTCGCTGATCGAGGCGGATGCCGTACTCGACATCAGTGGAGGCGACAGCTTTACGGATCTCTATGGACGGCATCGCTTTGAATCGATTGCATTGCTGAAGGAGCTTGCCCTGGACCTGGGCAAGCCGCTTGTGCTGCTGCCGCAAACGTATGGTCCCTTCCATGATAGGACCTTGCGCCGCCGCGCCGAGATGATCGCTCGGAAGGCGACCATAGCCTGGGCGCGGGATCCCCGAAGCTTTCAAGTTCTTAAGGATTTGCTCGGATCCTGCTTTGATGCCGATCGACACCACTGTGGTGTGGATGTGGCGTTTGCACTGCTTCCGCGCGAGCCGCATCCGCGACTTGGGGAGCCCATTGCAACATGGCTTTCAGATCGGCGCTCGGTTGAAACGATAGGACTTAATATCAGCGGGCTCATGTGGCATGACCCGGATGCAACGAAGCAGCGCTACGGCTTTCGCGCGAACTACCGGGAGGTGGTTCTGGGCGTGCTTCGGGCCCTATTGACGCAATCGGATGCGAATATCATCCTGATTCCCCACGTGATGACCACGGGCGGTCACTTCGAGTCCGATCCGTCGGCAAATGACCTGGCTATGCAGTCCCTATTGGATTGTGATCAGCCAGTGTTGCGCCGCGCTGTGCAGGATCGCCTGGTAGCCCTGCCACCGGTTTACACGGATCCCGCGATGGCCAAGTGGATCATTGGCCGTTGCGATTGGTTTTGCGGCACAAGGATGCATGCAACCATAGCTGCGTTATCCAGCGGCGTGCCTGCCGCGGCAATCGCCTACAGCGATAAGACGCTCGGTGTTTTCGAGACCTGCGGCGCTGGGGCCCATGTTGCCGATCCCAGGCGGCTGGATAGCGATGATGTGGTTGAGGCGGTGCTGCGGTCCTGGAATCAACGGATGAATGCCCGCGATCTCTTGCGAGAGGCAGTTCCTGACGTCGTGCGAAGCGCCGCTCGACCGATCGTGATGTTGCCTGAGCAATGTGGCCTGCAACCCAGCAAGCCGTTTTGTGAAGTGCCGGCAATGCAGCCCGTCACGCTTACCTGACCTGAGATTACGTGTTTTATGCTCGACTCCGGGATAGTCGACGTACTGATGATCACGCATAATCGCCCGCATTATGCCCGAAGGGCCATTCCGCGGCTGTTGGATACTTGTGACGAACAAACACGCGTCTGGCTGTGGCACAATGGTGACGACCCCGAAACACTGCAGGTCGCGCGCGAGCATGCACATCATCCTCGCGTTTATCGGTTTCACCACTCGGATGCGAACGTGCGGCTTCGCGAGCCGACCAACTGGTTGTGGCGCGAATCGGACGGGGCATACCTGGCCAAGGTAGATGATGACTGCCTTGTACCTGACGGATGGATCGGGAAGTTTCGCCGCGCACATGCACTTTGCGGGAGGCTTGGCATTATCGCGTGCTGGCATTTTCAGGAATCAGATTTTAATAAGGGCATGGCTTCGGCCAAAATGCGCGCAATCGGTGGACCGCATAGTCTCCTGATGAATGCCTGGGTCGGTGGAAGTGGATACCTTATGAAGCGCGAATGCGTTCGCGATGCGGGGCTACTTAAAAGGAACGAGACATTCACCGGTTATTGCATGCGGTTGTTCAGCTCCGGTTGGCTGATTGGATGGCATTATCCGCTTGTGCTTCAGGAGCACCTGGATGACCCTCGTTCACCCAACAGCTTGCTGCGCAGCGACGCTGAATTGAACAGGTTTCAGCCGCTGTCTGCGTTCGGAAGCGGCGCATCGACAATCGAGCAGTGGGACGCACAACTTCGCCGATCGGCCGAGATCATACAATCAGCCTCCATTTGTCCCGGTCATTATTCAAAATGGCGAAGGCTGGTGCGCCGAATTCGTCGCAAGCTGATGCCGGGCCGGGCTGCGATTTAGCGGGGAAGTTGCCAAGGGCTCATGCAATCTGTCTCGAACATCGCTGAGTCGCAACTATGCACCGGTTGTGGCGTGTGCCAGTACATGGCCAGGGGTGCGCTGCGCATGATTGACACAGCTGAGGGCCGGCGTCCGGTGCGCGTGGGCGGCTCTGAGGCCGACGATGGTGCGTTGGAGGCTGCAGCCGGCATTTGCCCTGGGGCTTCGCTGACGGAATCTGTGTCAGGCGACGCAACGCTCTCTGAACTCCATCGCGACTGGGGTCCGGTTGTGGAAGTTTGGGAAGGGTATGCTCAGGATCAAGCCTTGCGTCTTAACGCATCAAGTGGCGGCGCATCGACCGCGCTGGCACTGTACTGCCTCGAGCGACGCGGTTTCGCCGGAGTATTGCACACTGCGGCCCGTCGGGAGGCGCCATACTTGAATGTAACTGCGTTGAGCCGAACGCGTGAGGAGTTGCTTACGCGGACGGGATCGCGTTACGCTCCGGCGAGTCCGTGTGACGGGTTGAGTTTGGTAGAGAATGCGAATGCACCGTGTGTATTCATCGGCAAACCCTGCGACGTCGCAGCGACGCAGGCCGCCAGAAAGCTGCGACCGACGCTGGATTCGAATCTGGGCCTGACGATTGCCTTTTTTTGTGCGGGTACACCCACAACAACAGGAACTTTGGCGCTGTTGCGTCATGCGGGTGTTCCATCGCCGGATCGCGTGGAGAGCCTTCGATACCGGGGGCGAGGTTGGCCCGGTCGCTGGACTGTCACCTTTCGCGATGACGATGATCAATTGCAGGAGCGCAGCCTGAGCTACGAGGAATCCTGGGGCTTTCTGTCCAAGTACGTCCAGTGGCGATGCCGACTGTGCCCGGATCACACTGGCGAATTTGCCGATGTCGCAGTCGGTGATCCATGGTATCGGTCCATTCAACCTGGTGAGCCGGGAAAGTCGCTGATCGTCGTTCGAACCCGGCGGGGCGGCGAGATTCTGCGCCAGGCCGCGGCGGCGGGCTACATCGTCCTAGAGACGTGCGACGCATCCCTTCTCGCTCGCTCGCAGCCGAACCTGCTCCGGGCGCGCGGTGCCGTGTGGGGCCGCATACTGGCTTTACGAATGGCAGGCTTGCCCGTCCCGCGATTTTCGGGCTTTTCTCTCTTTCGTGCATGGAGGCGGCTGTCTTTTTCCGAAAAGGTCAAGTCGATTGTTGGCACATGGCGCCGCATCGGCTCGCGGGGCCTGCGGCGCCCACAGCGGGTCATTCCCCTCGATTTGCAGGTGTCTGTTCCGGCCGCGCCCGTGTCGACGGTTTGATGCGTAGCGGGTTGCGCCGGGCCAACCGGGCCATGCATTTGAATTCAATGACGGTTTTTCGGCGAAGTCTGCGGATACAGCATGCTCCTGCTTGCCCAGAACATTCGAGAACTTGAGCACTTCGGTCGAGCCGCGTTCAAGGATGAAACACACGTCCACGCGGTCGGCATTGCACTGCTTGTGCTCGCCGTCCTGGCGACCTTGTCGGTGCCGCGCCGCTACAGTCTCATTCCAATGTTCATTATCATGGCATTGGTGCCATCCGCTCAGCGATTGGCCATCATGTCGCTGGATTTCCCGTTTCTTCGCATACTGGTGCTGGTGCTGATATTCCGCATCGCGGGGCGAGGCGAAGCAGCAAATTTTGTTTGGAAGCCGCTGGACGCGCTGATGGTGTGGTGGATCGGCGCAACATTCATCACCGGCTTCCTGCGCACGGGCGGGGAGATGCTGGTTTATCACTCCGGTATGGCAGTTGACGCGCTGGGCGGCTATTTCGCCGTCCGGTGCCTGATACGCGACTCAAGAGATTTCAACGTGCTCGTGAGGGCTGCCTCCATTGTTGCAATACCGGTGGCCATCGCGTTTCTGGTCGAAAACAGCACACAGCGAAACCTCTTCGCGATCTTTGGCGGCGTAAGCGAGATCACGGCCGTCCGCGACGATCGCTTACGCTGTCAGGGACCATACAACCACCCGATTCTGGCAGGCTGCTTCTGGGCGGCATTGCTGCCGGTCATGGCGGCTCGCTGGTGGCAGGGCGGGAGTGCCAGACGAGAGGCCCTACTGGCTTCGGTGGCGGCCGTGTTGATCGTCTATTGTTGCGCATCCAGCACGCCGGTCTTCGGCCTGCTGGGTGGGCTCATCGGCGCCGCGTTCTTCCCATTGCGCCGCAACCTGCGGCTGGTGCGCTGGGCACTTGTGCTGAGCATTGTCGCTCTTCATATAGTCATGAAGGCCCCGGTCTGGCACCTGATCTCACGCGTCAGCGCGGTCGGCGGATCGACCGCGTATTTCCGCTATCAGTTAATCGACCACTTCATCCGCCGCGTCAATGAATGGGTACTGATCGGCACCAACTCCACGGCGCACTGGTTCTGGGGCAGTCAGGACCTGACCAACTTCTACGTGGCGCAGGGCGTTGCAGGCGGCCTGGTCACGCTGGCGCTCTTCATCGCGATCATCGCCGTGGCCTTTGCAGGCATGGGCCGCGCCTGGCGACAATTTGAAGCGAGCCGGCCGACCCTCATCCTCTGCTGGGCGCTGGGTGTGACGTTGTTCGTCCACGCGTTCAACTTTTTCGGCGTCAGCTATTTCGGCACGATTACGGCATTGTGGTATCTCACGCTCGGCGCGATCGGCAGCATCAGTCCGCGCGCAAAGTCAGCAGCTGCTCGCAGCCGCCGCGCGCTCCCTCCGCGGCTCGCTGCTCGAAATAGTTGACGTCAGAATCCCGCCAGGCATTCCGGCTGCGCCGAACCGCTCTCGTTTTTTAGGTCGATCCACTTCCGACTTTGCTTCGTTGCATTTGCGGTGCCGCGACATGAATCCCTGCCAGCACTTTCGTCGATTACCGAGCAGGATCCGATCATGACGTCGAGTGACACACCCGCCATGCCAACGCCCGCGCCGCCGGACGCCGCCGCCGGTCGCGGACCGGTGTCACCGGTGCTCAGCATCATCGTCGTCAGCTACAACACGCGCGAACTCACGCTGGCCTGCCTCCGCTCGGTCTATGAACAGACGCGGCAGACTCCGTTTGAACTGATCGTCGTGGACAACGCCTCGGATGATGGCTCGGCTGCCGCCATCGCAGCGGAATTCCCGCACGTTCGCTTCCTGCCGCAAACGAAAAATCTCGGTTTCGCCGCCGCCAACAATCTTGCGGCTGAACTCGCCGCCGGCGAATGGCTTCTGCTGCTGAACCCGGACACCGTAGTACTGGACGCCGCCATCGACCGACTGGTCGCGTTCGCGAGCGAGCGACAGCGGCAGGACCCGCGTGCCGGCATCTTCGGCGGTCGCACCCTCTTCCCCGACGGCTCCTTGAATCCCACATCATGCTGGATGGCGCCGACGCCCTGGAGTGCATTCTGCATTGCTTCCGGCCTGACAAGCATGTTCCGCGGCAGCAACCTCTTTAACCCGGAGGCCATGCCCCGCTGGCGCCGCGATTCGGTGCGCCAGGTGGACATCGTGACCGGCTGCTTCTTCCTGCTGCGCCGCTCCCTGTGGAACGAACTGTCCGGCTTCGATCCCGCATTCTTCATGTATGGCGAAGAGGCAGACCTGTGTCTGCGGGCGAAGAAGCGAGGCGTTGTCGGCATGATCTGCCCGCAGGCGGCCATCATCCACTACGGCGGAGCCTCGGAGCGCGTGCGAGCGGAGAAGCTCGTACGCCTGCTCAAGGCCAAGTCACAGTTGTACCGGCGGCACATGAACCAGGCGTCTGCGCGAATCTCAGTTGCAATGCTGAAGCTCTGGACTTTATCCAGGCTTCTGGCGTTCTCGGTTGCCAATCTGAGGAACGCAGAATACCACGTTTGGCGCGGTGTCTGGAGGCGGCGGAGCGAATGGAGCTCACTCAATTACTGCCGGGTGAATTCACGTGAGTCACTTGTTTCCTGAAGCCAGTAGTCTTGTCAACATAATAATGTACACGACAGCCATCTCAGTATTTGCACTATTCCTGCTAATGTTCGGCATTCCCCAATTATTCAAGCAGTTTCTCATTAGCGGAATGCGCAGGATTTGCCGGCAGCGCGGAGTCATTGTGCTGACATATGATGATGGACCTGGAGCGAGCCTGACCCCTGAACTAATGAGTCTGCTGCGCGAAGCGAACGCAAGAGCAATGTTTTTTCCAACAGTCAAGAGCGCGTCACAACAGCCGAGTCTCCTTTCGAATGTTGCAACGGCAGGCCACGCAGTAGGGTGCCACGGCCGTGCTCACTTGCACGCTTGGAAGGCAACTCCATGGCGCGCTGTTGCCGACCTGACCGGCGGATTGGACGGACTCAAGCCGTGGCTCTCGATAAATGCATGGTTTCGCCCGCCATACGGGAAAATATCGCTTCCGATGTGGCTCGCGGCGCGCCACCGGCGAGCCCAGGTTGCCTTTTGGACAGTGGACAGCGGCGATACTTGGCGAGAATTGCCAAGCGTGGATCGCATTATTGCTCAGGTCGAGCGCGACGGTGGAGCCGTGGTGTTAATGCACGATTTTGATCGCATGGGTTCTGATGCAGACAGGCGGGGAGAACATGTAATTGCCGTGACGCGCGGCCTGATCAATCTCGCGCGACGACGCGGCTGGGCAGTCTGCACATTGGATGAGCTTTACAATGCAAATAAAGACAAGGACAGACAGCTCGCGGTCGCCTAAACGGGTTCTGGCCATTGCGTCTGGCGGCGGGCACTGGGTGCAACTCATGCGACTTCGCCCGGCGCTGGATGACTGTGACGTTACCTATGTCACCGTGAACGAAGCGTATCGCACGGATGTCGGTGGAGCGCGCTTTTGTGTCATTTCAGATTCAACAAGATGGAGCAAGTTTGGCCTGGTTCGAACCGCCCTTCAGGTGCTGCTGACTCTGCTGCGCGAGCGGCCCGATGTCGTCGTATCGACCGGCGCGGCCCCGGGTTACTTCGCCGTTCGGTTTGGCAAGTGGTTCGGCGCCAAGACAATCTGGCTTGATAGCATCGCAAATGTCGACCAGGTCTCCATGGCGGGCGCCTGGGCCGGTCGATATGCGGACCTTTTCCTGACGCAGTGGCAGCACCTTGCGAAACCAGGAGGTCCGAGCTTTGTGGGGGCTGTGGTATGATATTTGTTACCGTTGGAGCACAGTTACCGTTTGATCGGCTTGTTGCTTGTGTGGACAATTGGGCTCGCTTGCAGCAGCGTTCGGACATTTTCGCACAGATCGGGCAAGGCGGGCAACGCCCGCTGCATTGCGCCTGGTCGGAGTTCCTGACTCCCGATGAGTTTCGCGAACGGATCATGTCTGCGTCGCTGGTGGTCGGTCATGCTGGAATGGGTACCATTCTCTCGTGTCTTCAGTTTGCCAAACCGCTGATAGTGATGCCGCGCAGGCAATACTTGCGCGAGACGCGTAATGATCATCAGGTTGCATCTGCCACACGCTTTGCCAACGTTCGCGGTGTGACAGTCGCCATGGACGAACAAGAACTCATGTGCGCCCTGCTGCATGCGAAAGGTATCGAGGTCGGTGGGCCGATTGGCCCTGTTGCAGACGTCTCACTTCTTAATGCACTTCGAGCATTCATCCGCCAGGACACCCCGGCTGATTCCCCTGCTGAATCTCTTCAGATACCGGTCGAGTTAACCTGAAAAGGCTTCCATATTCACTAGCCGCGCCTAGCGATGATTTCCGTCATAATACCAGCGCACAATGAGGAGAGCGTAATCGCTCGCTGTCTTGAGTCGGTACTTAAGGGAGCCAGGCCCGGCGAATTGGAAGTCATAGTCGCCTGTAACGGCTGCAAGGATCGAACTGCAGCAATCGCCCGCGGATTTGGGGCACCGGTCAAAGTTGTCGAGATTGACGAGTCTTCCAAAGTTGCGGCGATAAACGCCGCCGAACTCGTTACGACCAGTTTTCCCCGTGTCTACATCGATGCAGACGTGGAGCTGTCAATAACATCTATTCGAAAGCTTGTGCAGCCATTGATCGACGGCAGAGCACTCATGGCAACGCCGGATTTTTCAGTAGACCTCTCGCGGAGTAGTTGGCCAGTACGAGCATTTTATCGTGTCTGGACGCAACTGGATTACAATAAGTCGGATGGCAGGGTCGGAAGCGGCGTTTACTCCCTGTCCGGTCATGGCCGCGCACGATTTGGAGAGATACCGCGCGTCATTAACGATGACGGCTTTGTGCGACTGCAGTATAAACCTGGTGAACGAATGACCGTGTACGACGCCAGGTCATATGTTGAAGCCCCGCGAACAATTCGGTCTCTGATCCGGGCAAAGACACGTGTGCGGCGTGGAATCCGGCAGCTTCAGGCAATGGGGCTCTTTACCGAGAAAGTCAACCGCCGAAGTTCGTATTTTTCACTGGCCTTCAGGCCGTTGCTGTGGCCAAGTTTGCCAGTGTACTACGCAATTGTCTTTGCTACGAAACTTTGTGCGGCATCAAGTGCACCTGCTTCAACGGCCAAATGGAATCGCGATGATTCGCGTCCAGTGTGCGCCTAAAATTGATCACGATATAAATCCCACATGGCTTCCTGGAACGCAGACCATGACCGCGAACCCGGGTGTTGCCCGCCGGGCGCAGTGACGTCCATGTAGCGGTCCTGGTAGTCAAACAAAGCATCGTGATTCCATGCCGATTGCAGGCCCAGCATTCGGGCAGCGAGTACAAAGCCGATCCACGAATTTGCCGTGCAGCACGTTCTATACGAAGCGCCCCACGAGGCGTTGTCTGGATTTGCAGTCGTAAATTCCCAATGCCGAATACCCCATTCCGGTAGGCCGATCATGGCACTGGTATAACCGATCGCGCCCGCTTGCCCGGCCACCGTTGCGGAGGAAACATAAAAACACTGTGCGTCTTCACCGAAAGTGTTGGTGCTTGGAAGCACGGTGCTCCCGACGTTTAGCATGTCGTTGTCGCCCAGCATTAGACCTGCAAAGAGGATGGGGAACTTGCGACCTGATGCATGGCCGCCGTTCGGTCGCCACTTTGTGCCACTCGCCATGGCCCCATAGGTGTCAATTCCGAGTTGGATTAGATCAATTCCCAAATCGAATTTCTGGGCTTCGCTGTAAATTGAACACAACAGCATTGCCGCATCGCCCACTTCAGATGCACTATCCCTCCCGTACCAGGGCATCGCCTGGCTGGGATGGAGAAATTCAATTGCCGGATAAGTGCCAATTTGGTCAAGTCTGAACTTGTCAAACTTGGCAGCAATGCTCGTGATCGCAGGAGCGTTGGATGGCAACGCCAGGTTGGGCAACAGGTGCCATGCAATGCTGTTTGAGTCGTACATAGTCTTGACAGTGCCGTATGCAGACGGGCGTAAGGCCGAGGGGGAAGGTGGGCTGGCCAGGCAGGTAAGTACCGATGCAACCTTGAGCGCGGGCCGCGGGATGCCATTGGTCGCGTTTGGTGCTCCGCTTTCACCTATCTCCCAGCTTATCGTCGATACAAGTGAATCTCCAGCGTGGATGGTGATGGGCAGCGAGCGAGATACGTCGGCAGTTGCGCTATATCCACCCACGCGGGAGTCGTATCCGTGATTTGCAGTGGTCGGATTAATCTGCGAGCCGTCTCGACCAGCAGTTGAATGGGGTCGAGTAATGGCCGTAATCACGATTCCTGAGCCGGAATCTACGACCCACCAATCTCCATTAATAAACTGGCCTACAGTGTATGGCTGTCCAAAACTCCAAGTGATGCCGTGACGCGTTGCCGATGTTGCGAGCTGGCCGCCACCGGTCGATACCGACAAACTCACCGCGCGAGTGGTGTTTCCGGTCGCATTCGTGGAATTCGTAAAGCTCACCGTGTCCGTGTGAACCCCTTCCGCCAGCGAATTCGCACCGCTATTGATTGAAACCGTCACGTTCGTGGATGCGCCGGGATTCAGGGAACCCGACGTTGACGACAGCGTGACCCACGACTTGGCCTTTGACGCAGTCCAGGTGATCGCCGTGCCGCCGATGTTCGTCAGCGTATATTGCCTGCTCGACGGGGCGAATGGTCCGCCGGGTTCACCGAAGCTTGACTGGGTGCCGCTGGGCGAAACGGACAGCATTCCCTGAACGTCTTGCAACTGAAAACCACAGACGCTGTGCGAGCCGCTGCTGCCGACGATCGCCCATTGTCCAAGGTTCGACACGCTGCTCTGTTCGCTGCGAAACGCATAATTGCTGGCCAGCGTGACTTCGGTTCCACCTGCGGGCTGCACGAAAACGCTGTACGTCCGGGCCGGCACATTGACAACCATGCGGAAGTGATAGCTCTCACCAGCCGTGTAGTTGATCGCCGTCGCTGCCGCATACGCGTTGCCGTTACGAGCATCGATCACGCCCGTCGGGCTGAACCGCACAATGGCGGCGAGGCTGGTGTAATTGGTCGCCGTTCCAGCCGAAAGGCCCGTCACGCCGTCGATCGGGGCCGCGTTCGGAATCGCGTCGAACTCCGCCGTAAAGACGCCGGTCTGCGTGATCATCGAGAAGTTCTGCCACGTCGTCGAACTCGTCTCGCAATTCGGGCTCAGCACCCGAAGCGTGATTCCGCGCGGAACGGCCGTGCCGCCGCCGGTGAACGTCACGGTGTCCTCGTACGTCCCCTCATCGAGCGAATTAGCGGCATCGTTGACGGACACCGTCACCGTCGCGATCGAACCTGGGAACAGAGTTCCCACGGATGGGCTGGTCAGCGTGATCCACGGCTGCGTGTTTGACGCGGTCCATTCCAGCGGGGCGTCGCCGAGGTTGGCAATGGTGTAGGTCTTGGAACTCAGCGGCGAAGCAGTGGCCGATCCGATGGTGCTTTCCATACCCGTGCCGGGCGACACTGCCATGATGGCATCGCCGGGCACCGTCGCTTCTTTGTCGTCGCCCGTCGTGCCCTTCGAGCACTGGACCGAACCCAGGGATGCGAGAACAAGTGTCAGCCGCACGACATGGGGCCCGGCCGACGAGAACGTGTGCGAAGAATTGGCATGCGTGGTCATCGGACCGCTGATGGTATCCGATCCAAAACTCCACTGATACTCGCCCTCGGGCAACTCGTGATCGCGCGGTGAAAATGCGCGGGCCTGGATGTCCAGCGTGGGCGAAACGGCCAGCACTTCGACGTCGAACCGCACTTCCGGATAGACGATAATGCTGGCGGTCGCTTCGTCGATCTTTACGCCATCCTGGTGCAGCTCGATCAGCGCGGAATCGGTGCCGACAAAATCTGCGTCCGGCGAATAGGTAGCCGTCGCTCCGGCACCGGTTTGTTCGACGTCCGACAACGTCCCGTGCTCGGGTGGTTGGCCGATAACGATCTGAAACCCGGATGGCAGGCTATCAGACGCATCGACCTGCAACACGAGGTCCTGGTTTTCGATCGTCGCGAACTGTAGCTCGACATCGTCCAGCGATAAGGCCGGATTCAACGGATCGGGAGAGTTTGGCAGGTTGGGCGTGACGTATACATCGCACGCAGAATGAAACTGAGAGCCGATCCCAATCGCGATTATGACCCCCAACACCGGCCGCGCAAAACAAGATCGTGCGAGGTGCATGCCTGAGCCTTCCTTTTAGTTCGGGTAGGTCGAGGAAAGCGGAACCCTCTGTATCAGGTTCGGATTCTGCTCGTTTCCTAGCCTACGATTCTTTCCAAGTAGATAACTTGGGAAAAATAGGTAAAATGCGCAAGGCGGCGCCACTATCGCCGTCCTGGTTATCCGGGGGAGTGAATGACCGTCCGAGTGTAGACCGGAGGCATACGCACTCAGGGGTAGGTCCGTGCGTCGAGCTCGCCGATTCGCACGAAGCGGGTATGTTCTGATGCCGGCTGTTTGCCAGTCCAGCACAACTGTTCCGATAACCGTATGCCTTTGCGCCGGTCACTTCAATTGGGGAATACCCTTGAATCCGGCAAGAATTTCTGATATTTTTATCGGCTAGGAGTCTCAGCGGATTTTGCGCATGCGTTCGATCACTGCGAGTTCATTGCTTGTCCTGTTGGCGGTTCACGTCGCGGCCACCGCGGCCCGCGCCGAAATGCGTGCGCCGGAACCGCGCGCCGGACACAGCGAGCTTGCCTGCACGGCGCCATCCGTGAGTGAAGACGTTACATTCGCTTTCGCCACGGACGCGATTGCGTCGGGCGTTCGACCCATATCGAGTTCGCCTCCCGTGCCTGGCGTCGATGCTTCAGTGCCAGAGCATGTGATGCAAGTGCCGAATGCTCCCAACAGCCTTCAGCTCGTCCTCAGCGCCCTCGTTTCCGCCGGTGCATGGCAGCTTACGCGCGCCGCCAAGGGCGTTCACTTTGCCGTGCCGGATTGGTATCACACGGGCGGTCCTTGCCAGGTCGGCCACGCGACGCCGCTGTCGCTGGACCGGGATCTTTCGATCGACGCACTGCCATCTTTCTATGACGCATGCATCGATCTCGCGCTGATGCTGCATCCGCTCGAGCGCATCGACGATGCGCGATTCAGTTCCATCCTGGCATTTCTGCCCCCTGCGGGCCCGCGCGCGCCCCCGGCCCTCTGATCCGCGCCAACCTCAGCCAGCCCCTTCCCGATAACCAGTTTCGATACTTGAATTGTCAGGCTTCGCGGCGATGCCGCGAACTTTTAACTGTTTCTTGGATCTATCCATGACCCACCGCGCAACCCAAGTCGCTTTGGCTTCCGTCATCGCAATTGTCGCGTGCGCCGCCAACGCCGGCGCCGACATGACCTACTCCTTCGCCAATATCACCGGCAACAGCGCCACGAACGCGGCCGCGGGCGAGTCGCAGCTATCCGTCACCGTCGTCGAACTCGGCGGCAACCAGGTTCGCTTCGACTTCGCAAACAGTGGGCCTCTTGCCATGTCGATCACGCGCGTGTATTTCGACGACGGCACGCTGCTGGGCATCGCGTCGATTACTGAAGGCCCCGGCGTCAATTTTTCGCAGGGCGCATCGCCGGGTAACCTGCCGGGCGGCAACGACATCGGCTTTCAGGCGACCGCAGGATTTTTGGCCGATGCCGATCCACCGGTTCAGCCCAACGGCGTCCATCCCGGCGAATACCTCGGCATCACTTTCAATCTGATCAATGGAAAGACCTATGCCGATACCATCGCAGCCCTTGCAGGTGGCGTCGATCTGCGAATCGGCATTCACGTGCAGGGCTTTGGAGACGGTGAAAGCGAGTCGTTCGTCAATAATCCGCCGCCGGTTGGCGGCATGATCCCGGCTCCCGGCGCGGCGCTGCTTGGCCTCATCGGTCTGTGCACCATTTCCGCCCGAAGGCGCGGCAGGAGTGGTTGAGTAGTATTTGTTCAAACGCGTAGTGTGTAGTTGTTTTGATGCCGGGGGGCGTCATCGGGCGGGGCGATGATGATTGCAGTAAAGGACCGTGTCCGTGAAATCGAAGATCGCCCTTCTTGTGCTTTTTGTCACAACGTTGGCTTCTACGTCTGTTCAGGCTGAAATGGTGGTGCAGTTGTACTACGGTTACGGCGGAGGAGGCCTCGCGGGTGAACGCGATGTCCGCGTCGTGTCGTCGACCGGCAACGCTCTGCAGGCATTCGACACGTCGATTCCGCTGGCCACGCGCACCAGCTTCGATTCGCAGAGCAGCGGTGCCCGCCAGTTTGCCACGTTTTGCCTGGAACGAAACGAAGCGCTTTCGTTCGGAGTTTCGTACAACGCGACTCTGAGCAATGCGGCCTTCTCCGGCGGATTCAACACCGATGCCGGCGATGCCATTGCACCCGAGACCGCATATCTTTTCACGCAGTTCGCAAATGGAACTCTCAGCAACTATGACTACGGCACCGCCGATGGGGCTGCGAACAGCCTCCGCGATTCCGATGCCGCCGCCCTCCAGAGCGTGATCTGGTGGCTCGAAGGCGAGATCGATCCAATCGGCGCAGAGTTCTCCTTCAACAACTACGACCCGCTGGATGCCGGTCTCGCCAGCGTCAACCTGAGCAAGCAGGCGTTCAAATGGTGGCAGGAGGCGGTCGCCGCAGGATGGACGGACATCGGCAACGTGCGCGTTATGAACCTGTGGGACGGCAATACGGGCGCCGCCGTTCAGAACCAATTGACGCTGTCATTCATGATTCCCGCGCCCGGTGCTGCCCTGCTGGGCATGTTCGGCCTGACCGCGATTGCCGTGAGGCGTCGCAAGAACCGTTAACCATCGCATCACGCGCGCTGTGCGCGGCGCGATAAGACAAAAGGGGGGACCCTGTGTTAACCACGAGATTGAACATGAACTCGAATGTATTGCATGGCTCCAGATTGAGCCTGTCGTGTGTTGCAACGGCCTTACTCTTGTTCGGCGCCGGCAGTGCCGATGCCAGCATCACCGTCAAGTTGTTCAACGGCTATGGCAGCGGTCCGGGCGGTGAATTCGACGTCCGCATCATGCCGGGCGATCAGATGGGCTACTCGTTCTCGGATTCCGTGCCGCTCAAGACGCGGACTGCAACGACGCCCCGGGATTTCGGTACGTTCTGCCTCGAGCGAAACGAGTTCATTGCCTTCAACACGACCTTCGTAGCGACCGTCGGCACGGCAGCCGAATCGGGTGGATTCGGCAACGGGCCCGGCCTCTCCAACGATCAGGCCGATCCGCTATCCCCGCAGACCGCCTGGTTGTACACGCAGTTTGCCAACGGCACGCTCGACGGCTATGCCTACGGTGACCAGGATGGCCAGTCCAATTCCGCCCGCGAAGGCGATGCGGACGATCTGCAGATGCTCATCTGGTGGTTCGAAAACGAAGTCAATCCAAACGGCTCTACCTACAGCTACGACAATTACAACCCGCTCTCGCAGACGCTCGCGCAGCAGAACCTCTCGGCGCAGGCCTTCGCCTGGTGGCAGGACGCGGTCAACGCCGGCTGGACCGACATCGGCAACGTCCGCGTCATGAATTTGTGGCACCCGGTCACCGGTGAGTCCCAGCAGAGCCAGCTCATGATGGTTCCCGCACCCGGCGCTGCCGTGCTGGCCGTACTGGGCATCGCGGCCGTCGGCCTCGTCAGACGCCGCAACAAGAAGGCCTGACCAGCTTTTATCTCCGCTCATTTGCTTCCGAGCTGACGCTCGGATGCTCTCCCCAGAACCCTGATCGCGGTGGAGCCGCGGTTGGGGTTCTTTTTTTTCCGCCGGAGTCGGCTTATCTTTAGTGCCGCAAAAGCTGTCTCCGGCACGGGCGAACTAATTCCGTTCGCGATATCCGGGCAAGCTCAGCACCGCATCGAGTTCGTCGGCCGGAGAATCCATGCAGTCGAAGGGCATCACGTTCGGCGCGGAGGGGCGCCGTGCCGCGATGGTACGACGGAATAGGACCAGTTGCATGAACACGACCAGAACGGCGGGCGCCAACCTGCGGCTCCTGTTGATCCTCGGGGCCGGCGCCCTGGCGGTCGGCGCCGGTGCTTACGGGCTTCGGGAATGGCAGCGCGATCGCACGATTCAACAGTCTCTCACGGATGGGCTCGCCGCATACGAAGCGCAAAACTGGAAAGAGGCGGTAAGACTCCTGAGCAGGTACGTAATCCGCAACACCGACCGCTTTTCAGATCCGCAAGTCGCAGCCATCGCCCGAAAATACGCCGACGCAAACCTGTCAATTCATCCGCTGCAAACGGTTCATATCCGCGCCGCCGTCGATACTTATCGCCGTCTTCTGCGGGACGGCGAATTTGACGAACAGGTCTGCGAGCGCCTCGCATTTGTCTATCAGTCCACCGGAGAACCGATCGAGCTGGAATACCTCGCTCGGCGTCTGAACGAACACCGCCCCGGCGATCCGCGCGTGGATTTGTGGAATGCCCGCGCCGCCGTCGGAAAGCAGGACATCGCCGCGGCCCGCTCGATCCTGGCAGCCATGGCGGACCGGCTTGAATCACAGCCAGAGCATAAGGCCCTCTTCGTTCGTGCCTGCCTGATGCTGGCCTCGCTGCCGCAGGCTGATGCCGGCGATGCCGCTCGATGGCTGGCCCGTGCCATCGATCGCGCGGCGGACGATGCCGACGCCCGAATTGCGCGTGCTTCCCTTTTGCGGTCCATGGCCGAGCGATCCTCGGGCGAGCAGCGCGATGAGATGCTGGCCGCCGCCCGGGCCGATCTGGAAGTGGCCGAGCAAAGCGAATCGATCACAGCCGTTGGCCTGCGCATACTCTGCCAGGAGCTTCGCCAGCACGACCTGTTTGACCGCGCGGCGTCGCAACTGCAACGGATGCGTAAGCTGCCGCGCGAAGTCGTCGCTCAATCTTATCTCGATCTGGATGACTGGCTGCTCGACACGGCCCTCCAGGAAATCTCGCTGCATACGAAACGCGGCGAACTCCAGAAGGCGGCGGATGCCGCTGAGCTGGCCCTGAAGGATCGCCGGGCGCCGCAACATCGCGCCGCGCTGCTTCCCATTGCGGTGGAACTCAATGTCGGCCTGGGGCGCGTCGACGCGGCTGCCGAGCTGCTCGGTGAATACCGACGCATTGCGGGCGCCGGAAACCCGCGCGTCGAGTCGACAATTGCCTATTTGCAGGCCAACATCTACATGGCACGCGGCAAGCCATACCCTGCCATCGGTCTGCTCCAGCCCTTTGTGCCGACGCAGGATTTCAACGATTCAATGCGCACGCTGCTGGCACTGCTCTACCAGCGGGTAAATCAGCCCGCTCGCGCCGCCGAGCTGTTCCGAGGCGGATTGCCGGCCGATCCCCGCCTGGTACCGTCGGTCCTGCGATCGATCGACGCCGAGGTGCGTCGCGGCGAGTATTCTGCGGCCGAAGCCCGTCTCGCCGAGCTCGAATCGCGCTTTCCTGCCCGCGTCGATGTGCAGCTTGCGCGGATCGAAGCAGATGCAATGCGGGGGTTGAGCCAGCCCGGGGCCGATCTCAACGCGGTCCGTGCCAACGCCCTGGATCGCCTGCGTTCGCTGAAGGCCGCCCATCCTCGAAGCGCCGCCATTCGAACGCAGCTGGCCGTGATGCTGGTCGCCTGTCAGCAGCTCGATGCCGCCGAAAAGGAACTCCAGGACGGTATCCGAGAATGCGATGCTTCCGACCAGCTTCAGCTGCAAATGGCCAGGTTCTACGCCCGCATAGGGCAAAACGACCGCGCGCAAAAGGCATTCGAAGAGGCGTGCCGCGCCTTTCCGGAGGAAGCATCCGTCTGGCTCGCACACGCCGAGGAGTGTCTTCGCGATCGAAAGCCGGCCGACGCACGGGCCGTACTGGACAGGGCATTGACGGCCGTGAAGCCCGAATCGCGCGACGCACTCGCCCGCAGGCTCGGTGCGCTCGAGCTTCAGGATGACACCTTGCGCCAACAGGGCATTGGCCGCCTGCTTCGCATCTGCGAGGAGGATCCCGCCGATCTCGACTCGCGCGAGCTGCTGCTTCAATCTCCCCAGCTCCGCCTCGATCGCACGGTCGCACAAAAGCTGCTCGACGAGATCAAATCGGTGGAGGGCGAATTCGGCTTGCGTTGGCGCATGTACGAGGCCCAGCTCATCGCGGACGACCTTGCCGATGCTGCTCCAGACGAACGTTCGCCGATGCTCGCCCGCGCAGAGGAACTGCTGAACGCCTGCGTCCACGGCGATCCCCTCTGGCAAACGCCGGTGCTGCTGCTGGGAGAGTTGCTTCAAATGCAGGAGCGAACCGCCGATGCCGAGCGCGTCTATCGGCGCGCCCTTGATGCCACATTGTCGGCGCCAGTGGCCGACCGCATGCTCGCGCTTCTCGAAAGGCAGCGGCGTTACGGCGAGGCCCTCGAACTCATGGACCGCTATCTCAGCGCCTACGCCGATCCGCGATACGCCTCCCGCCGCCTGACGCTTGCACTGGCCTCGGGCGATCCCGATCTCATGTCCGAACAGGTGCAGATGCTGGCGGCCAATCGGCCCAATGATCCCCAGGTCCTCATCCTCTCCGCCACACTCGCATACGCCATTCACCGCAACGCCGCCGAAGCCGAGCGGATACTGCGCGATGCCGAAAAGGCCGGCGCCAGCCCGATACCGCTGACGATGGCCCGCATCAGCATTCTCCGCAGTGAGGGCCGCACCGATGAGGCCCGCAAGATACTGGATGACATGATCGCAACGGACGACTCGATTGAGGCACGATTGCTTCGTGGCGGTTTTCTGACTGCCATTGGCGATCACCAGGCCGCCGAAAGCGACTACAAGGTCCTCCCCGGCCGCTCCAGCGATGGCAGCGGACATGCACACCTGGCCGAGTTCTATGCCGCTTGCCGCCGTTACGACGACGTCATCGCGACCTGCGAGGCCGGGCTGAAAGAATTTCCGGAGACTCGCAACCTCGTCCGCGGCCTCGCCAAGGCGCTTTTTGTCCGGCGGGCTGATGGGGACCTCGAAAAGGCCGAGAGCGTTCTCAATGCCATCCCCGACGACGAACTGGACACCGATCTCCTGCGGGTCAAGGCCATGGTCGCAGAGGCACTCCGCCGCCCGGATTCAGTCGAACGCGTCCGGCAGATTGTGACCCGCGCGGCTGAACACCCGAGGGCGGCGCTCGAGACGTACCGCGGACTGGTCGACCTGGCCTTGCGGGTGAATGCCCACCGCCAGGCCGAGGCGCTGCTGGTCGCCGCACAAGCAGAGTATGGCGACAGCCATCCATTGATTCGCCTCATGTGGGCGAATTTTCTGATCGCCCGGGGGCAGTACACCTCGGCGGTGCCAGCGCTGCACGATTTCGTCCGGCGTCGTGAAGCCGATCCCGAGGGCTACGAAACACTCCTTTCGATTCCCGAGGGTGGCGCCTCTGCCGCCACGCTTCGGACTTTTGCGTCCAGCCTCGATCGCGGCCTTGCCACCGCCGAAAGCCCCAGGCTGCGCATCGCCGAGGCGCGCCTGCTTCAGCGGCTCAATCAACTGCCGCTCGCGGCGGATCGACTGGCGGACTATCTGAAACGGAAGCCGCCGTCGTCGGACGACCTCGATCTGGTCCTGTTGCTCGTCGACCTGCACAAGTCGCAGGGCCGCTTCGATGAAGCCGCCGAGTATCTCAGCCGTGCCGAATCTATGGCTCCAAAGTCGCCGGCCGTCATCATGGCCCGCATTGCCGTCGCCGCCGCCCGCGCAGACTTGACCGCGGTTGCCGCGCTCGCCGCCGCCGCCCGCACCGACGCCGAAGTCCCGCGGGCCGCAGCCGACGAAATCGCCATCTACGCCGCCCAGATTCTCACGGCCACCAGCGATCGCGACAGGCTCGCGCAGTCCATCCCGCTCCTTCGCGAGTCGGTCGCGCATTCGCCCGAATATGTGCCGCATCGACTTGCCCTGGCGCTGACGCTCTTCCGGATCGGCAATCTGGACGAGGCCGAAACGGCCTATCGTGAAACGATTGAGATCGATCGGCAATGCGACCAGGCCCTGAACAACCTTGCCTGGATCGTCGGCATCGAAAAGAAGCGCCCCGCCGAGGCCGTCCAGTTTTCGCAGGCGGCCGTGGATATCCGGCCCGATGATCCCGAATACCGTGAAACATTCGGAGAAATCCTGCGGGGCATTCCAGGCCGGCTTGAAGACGCCAGGCTCCAGTTCACCACGGCCCTGAGTCTTTGGGATACAAATGCCAGGCGCCGTGCACGGGCCTACTGGAAACTCGGTCGCGTTTGCCACGAGCTCAATGATCGGGACGAGGCTGCCCGATGCCTCAAGAAGGCCCTTCAGCTCGACGAAACCGCCGCATCTCTATCGCAGCCGGCATTCGAGCCCGAAGAAAAGAAACAGATAGAAGACATGTTACGCCAGATGCTCGCCGATTCGCGAGGCTGAAGATTCACGCCGCCGAACGGCCGAGGCGCTGGCAATCTCCGAGGCACGCTTTGATGAAAGTCGAGCCGACACAGCTGCCGGATGTAAAGATCATCATCCCCGACCGCTTCGCAGACGCGCGCGGATTTTTCTCCGAGACATACAGCCGTACCAGGCTCGCACGCGCCGGCATCGATCTCACGTTCGTGCAGGACAATCACTCCCTTTCGGTTCATCCTGGCGTCGTGCGCGGTCTTCACTATCAGCTTCCGCCATTCGCCCAGGACAAGCTCGTCCGCGTCATTCGCGGATCGATTTTCGACGTCGCCGTCGACCTCCGCCGAAGTTCGCCGACCTTCGGCAGGCATGTGTCGTTCGTCCTCAGCGCCGAAAACGCGCGCCAGGCCCTCGTGCCGGTCGGTTTTGCCCACGGCTTCTGCACGCTCGAGCCCGATACCGAGGTTCTCTACAAGGTGAGCGCCGACTACGCGCCGGACTGCGAACGCGGCATCCGCTGGAATGATCCGGCACTGGCCATAGACTGGCCGGTTGATCCGGCCGCCGCCGTGGTATCCGCCAAGGATGCCGCGAATCCGATTTGGAAAGATGTCATCGACTTCTTCGACTGATTTGGCGCACACGAGCACGAAGGCAGGCCTGCGCCACGCTTGGCGCCGCCGCGCAACTGCTGCCATTTACATGGCACTTGCGGTTTTGGCCGTCGTGGCCCCTCTTCGGTCCGCTCGCGCCGAACCTGCGAGCAAGAAGCCGCTCTGGCTCGCCGTCACGCGGCCCATGTTTGTCGAGCAGTTGCAATCGCTGGCCGAATGGCGTCGCCGTGGCGGCATGCATGCAATAATCTCTACCGATTCAATCGACGAGACCCTCCGCAAGGCCCCGCGCCGGCCGGCATACCTCCTGCTCGTGGGTGATGATGCCGAAGATGCCGCGCACGAACCGTGGTATCTCCCCGCGCTTCGGCGCGATCTCTACCGCTGGCGCGAGCCTCAGCTGCGGCAGTTTGCCAGCGATACGGCCCACGCCGACCTCGACGGCGACCTGCTCCCCGACTTTGCGGTTGGGCGCATTCCGGCGCGCACGGCCGGGGATGTGGAAATCGTCGTCAAGAAGATCCTCGATTATGAGAAGCGACCGCCGGACATCCGCGATCTCAACCTGAACGTCTGGGCCGGCTCTCCCATGTACGGCGATGCCATCGATCGCCTCGCCAACGGTCTGCTGCTGACCACCATTCAACAGCGAAGCCCCGGCTGGGTTCAGCCCTGGCTGATGATGGGCGACGCCACTCAGCCCTTCTGTGGCTGGCCCGAAGACCAGCCTGCACGATTCGTGCGCCAGATGCAGGCCGGCAGTCTACTGAACGTGTTCATCGGTCACGGTCAGCCGGAATCAGTCCTGTCGATGAAGTTTGAAGGGCGAACCATCGCCATAGATTCGCAACAGACAATGTCCCGGTTCGATGCCGGTCCGCCGGCCGCGCCCATGATCCTGTTCACCTGTCTGGCGGGTCAGTTCGATGGCGAGCGCCCTTCGCTAGCCGAGTCGCTCCTGCTGCGACCCGGCGGCCCGGTGGCGGTTATCGCCGCGTCTACCGAGTCGCACCCGTTGACGAACTATTATACGGCCGTCGAGCTGCTTGCGCTTCTTGCGGGCAGAACGCGCACCCTGGGCGATGCGTGGTTCGGTTCGCAATTTCTGGCCAGATATGCCCGGGATTTTCTGGTGGAGCCCGTCCTTCGCGATGTGGAGGGGAAACTCGAAGAACACATCAACGTTGAGAAGCTCAAGCGCGATCAGGTGCTCATGTACAACCTGCTCGGCGATCCGGCGGTGCGGTTACGACTGCCGCGAAAACTCGCGGCGACGTTGACTGCGGAACTCACGGGATGCCGCTGGCGCGTTAAACGGCCCAAGAATGCCATTCGACTCGAAGTCAGCTTTCGCCGGACACCGATTCCCTTAGCCGGTCCCGTACGTTTGCCACCCAATCGGGAAGAGGCCAATGCAGCCATGGAACGCGCCAACGCCTGCTTCGAGTTTGCGCCGGTCGTGAACCTCGGCCCGAGCGAGGAATGGTCCGGCGCGTGCGAGCGGCCGGGCCAGCTGCGGCTGGTGGCGTGGAGCCCGGCGGCGCTCTATGTCGCGGTACTCACCGTACCGCCGAACGACGCGCCGTAAACTGGAGGCGGCGGGAATCGAACCCGCGTCCCGGAACACTTCAGGAAAGGCCTCTACGTGCGTAGTCGATCTTTTAAGTCTCGACTTGGCGGACGCCGGTCGACAGGCTTCCGCGTCGTCCAGCTCGACAAAGTCTCGCCCGTTTGCGGCCGAGCAGCGCATCCGGGCCAGCCTGCTGTCGTCGCCAATCCACCCAGCAGGCGTCGGCGGATTGACGGGCGGCTAGTTAGGCCGCCATGGCGAACTGTGAGTTGCCATGTAAAGGTTTTTTGCCAGGTGTTTTACGAGGCCGCCTGACAACCTCGGCACGCCACCTTTCCGTCAACTTGCCCGGTCGAATCCAATTCGCCCCCGGAGGATGACTTCGGGTTCATTATAGCGACGAAACGGCGAAAGCGAATTTCTGACGCAGGCGGCCGGGGCGGCACGTGCCTGGGCCGAGAAAAGATGCGGCACAACCCGGTACAACGCGGCACGACGGGGCTTCGGCAGGGCCCTTTTTCCCTGAGTTGGCACGCTTGTGGACGCGGGGCATTCTGAGGCGATGAATGGCTGGCGCGGCCCGACGGGTCGATGGCTCGTGCCCGGCGTTCCGCCGCGGGAGGGCGAAAAAAAATTGAAATTGTTATCCCGGCGCGCCGGGAGCGTTCGGGTCTGCATGGTGAACCTCGCGGCGAACCCCGGCTTTGCGCCGCGCTCCGGGGAAAAACACGCGATGCAAAGCGATGCAAAGCGGAGCGCGCCGGGGGCGCGCGGCCCTTCGCGAGTGCCGCACACGCGGCGGCGACTCTGCGAAGGCACCCATTTGATTTGCTCAGTGTTCCCCGCGAGCTTGACGGGATTCGGCATTCGAGGAGGCTCGTGGCGTTGCGGAAGGGTAGTACAATCGCCGGAGTTCGAGCGGTTGCACTGCGAGTTTATCTACGCGATCCCACCCCGTGGAAGGGGTGGGGCACCCGTGCGGCGCAAAGCGGCGCAACCCGGCGCAAAACTCCCCTGCGCCGGGTGCGCGGGGCGGTTTTCGCGTCCGCCCGCCGGCCGCGGGGCCCGTGCGGATAGATATCAGAATAGCTCCCCGTTCCGCCAGCGATGGTGGAGATTGGTGGACGATCGGGCCGGCGCGCCGGGACCAATTCGGAGGGGGTGCAGATGCACGGCTGGCCTCACGTCCGCATGCCGAAACACGGACGGATGACTCGGCATCGGGAATCGGCAGGTGTGGAGGTCGATTTATGCCGGGAGCGTCGCTGCCGGTTTGGTGTCGGCATGCCACCCGGCCCGACTCTCCGCACCGACTTCCGCGCCGCCGACAGCGGAAAACCGCCGTCTACATGTTCCGCTAGGTCAACACCCGCGGCGAGAAGGGGTTGTGGAGCGAGGTGGCCACCGCAACCATCGCGGCGTAGGTGACGCGTTTGTGATTGTCCTAGCTCCCGCAGGTGCGCGACTACCTCTCCATCCGCACACGGAGCCTCCTGGCGCGTTCGCGGAAGGCCGCTTCGCCGCCTTCCAAAATGTCGCACACTCGCTTGCGTATATTTGCTTCCTCAAGGCCTCCCGAAGTGTAGGTAATAGGCGGCAACTTCCCCGGCGCATGTGTATCGGCGGATGCAACGATGACTTGGTCCGCGTCCGTGTTGACGACCAGATTCGCATTGTGCGTGACCAGTATCACTTGGCGTTTTGCCTTTGCGGCACGGAAGAGTGGGACCAACTCTTCGTAAATAGACTTCGGGTCCAGATTCTCTTCAGGCTGGTCAACGATCAAGGGACGGTCGTCGGCATCGTCGAGGGCAAGGTAAAGAAGCAGTAGCACAATCCCGCGTGTGCCCGGAGACAACTTCCGGATATCTACGCCGTCGTAGTCAATACTGTACTGAAGCGCGATGTGTTCGGTGCCGTAGAGCCACTTGGCAAACCGCTTGAGCCAGTCGCGGTAGTTCGCTTGCTCGGTGGGTGGGAGCGTGGTGACGGAAGGAAGATCCCTGACATGTGCGTTTTGAAAATCGGCCATTGCCTTTCTGACCGTGGCCGCATCCCCGCTGCGCCATGCACCCTCAAGCGACTCTTGGGCGAGACGAAGTAGCCTCCCCCGGCCTTGGAACGGGGTCGCCTTACGAAGGTCAAGCAATTCCTCTCCGCGAGTGGCCCAGTCAGCCACGTCGACCTTGCGCACAACGTTGAAGGTCAGCTTGGCTGTAGCGCCCGTGGCGGTCCCGAGTCGAGCTTGCAGCGGCGCGTATAGTTCATTGAGGATCCGCTGCTCTTTGGTGATGAACTCGAACACGCTGGCATATGCGGCCTCTCGATCCGCCTGTGCCTGCTTGATCCGGGTCGCTGCACCTTCGCAATCGACGAGTCGCTCCTTGAGTTTCTCGAGCGCCGCGGCCTCCTCGTCTACTCGCT
This sequence comes from uncultured Planctomycetaceae bacterium, assembly GCA_964408455.1. Classification (GTDB taxonomy): domain Bacteria; phylum Planctomycetota; class Phycisphaerae; order UBA1845; family UTPLA1; genus CAYOZN01. The sequence goes on along the minus strand of CAYOZN010000011.1, from coordinate 21,824 downwards.
TGGAAATAGCCGCGTACTTATTGGCTGTGTCCTTGTCTACATTGACAAGTCTCTGCAATCGGAGTATCTCGGCTTCCAGCAGTTCAAGTGGTTGCTTGGCAAGATCCGCCTCCTCCGCGATCAGGGGAACCGCTGGATCGATAGGCTCCGGCTGCGGTAAACCCTTCCACTCTTTTGACCGCTGCGCGTTCTCCTCTTTGTGCGCTCGGATCGCGGCGTCCACATCCCCCTTGTACACAAGCAGAAATCTCTCCCACTCCTCCTCTCGCATACCGCTTGGCTGATAACGGCCTTTTGCCTGCCGCAGCGCTTCAGGTGCCAGGCGGGTGCGATGCTCTCGCACTTCCTGGTCCAGTGATTCCAGAGATTGTTTCTGGTTGGCGAAATACCGCAGGTAGCCCCTCACCTTCTGTGCGGCCTGCATCAAGGCTTCTAATCGCGGCACGCGCGACTCGCTCCCTTTGGACACCAACTTGGTCCTGTCGGTTTTGTAACCGGCGATCAGCTTTTCTTTGGCTTCGATCTGCGCCTTCAAAGCGGCGACCTGGGAGTGCTTTTCCTTGTCAGTGCCGATCCTCTCGGACAAGTTGCACAGCGCTACATCTTGATTCTGGCGGCCTTGTCGCAAGACGGCGACACGCAATTCAAGCAGTTCCTCAAAGGAGGATGTGCCGTCACGATCCGTCAGTGGGTGCGCCTCATAGATTACGCGTTGCACTTCATTGATGAGGCCATCGGTGACACGATCCGCCGCGCATAGTTCCTCGACGAACTGCTGGGACAAATACCTTGCGCGAGCATACGAGTCCACCCCACCCGCATGACCACTTTGCGGAGTACGTGAAATGGTCTCGCCCGACTTCCACACAACCCTTGCCGACGCTCCTTCAAGCAAGTCTGACGCTCTCTGAAGGAAGGAGTTCTCGTGTTGATGTTCCGAGATTGAGTCGCAGCCGAGCGCGATCATCTCAGCTAGCGCTGACTTTCCCGAGCCGCGTGAGCCAATGATGGCCACCATGCCGGGATTTAATGCCACCTTTGGCGTGCGCGCCCAAGGTGCTCCGTCGATTGCAATTAAGGCGATGGCTTGGGAGGCGATTGTGCTGACCGGCGGCTGGGGGCCGACGAACGCGCGACCTCGCGGGTCAATCAGGGCTTGCTGGAGCGTGTCGAATGCAACCAGCCCCTTGAGCCATGTGTAGCGGTTCTCGTCAGGCACGCCGACCTTTGCGAAGTCATGCGCATCGCAACCGTGAATACACGGCTTCTGTCCGCCGTATTTGTGCTCAAGCTCTTGGGCTGACGCAGCGCCATCTCCCAGCCAAAAGGCACGCTGGGCAATACTGCCCGTAAAGATGACGTGCGCGAACTTCTCGATCTCGACCCGCAACGCTGTGTCTGCCGCTTCACGCACGCCAGAGGCACCGTCTTTTTGGGCACCGGCAACGCCGATCAGGATGTTCCTCTGCGCCCATTCACTTCCTTTGAACTCGTCCCGTAGGTTGGTCAGCTCTACCTTGAACTGTTCAATCCCCTTCCTTAGTGCCGCATCGTCATCAAGCTGGGAGTATGTGTGCCTGCCTAGCTTTGCGAGATCAGAATCCGAACACGCGAAGGTGTCACCGTCGACTTTGAACTTCAGCCGCCCCAAGAACCGGCGCGCTTCGTGAAGATGGTTTGGGTCATCTGGGCAAATAAGCAAGTGAATGTTGACGTATCCGCCCCGTTGGGTCCCGATTGCTAGTCGCATCTCTACGTTTGGGAAAATAAGGCGCACCGCCGGAAGGCGTCCCTTAGCTTTCTCGGTCAGAACTCTCTCGTATGTGGATAATGAGCAATAGTCTGTGACGCCCAGCGCCGAAATGACGGGGCTGGCCTGCTCGATCTTGTCAAGATACTTGGTCCATGGGTCCGGGCCGGTGAATTGATCGTTGAGGCGCGTTCCCGGTGCATGGATATGAGGGTCCCAGCGGTGCCAGTGAGACCCGGAGTTCAACTTTTGACCGATGGGTGTCCCGCTCATTTGAGGAGCAATAGTACCGGAACCGAAAGACAGTCGCACGGCCGGGGCTGCCGCCGCCGGCGTCCCCGTTCAATGCGATTGAAGCACGCGACCCGAGCGGCGAGTGGGTTTTCTCGGGGCACGGAGAGGTGCGGAGGGGACGGCACGCCGCTCTCACCAACCAGACCACATTCACCACCAACGTCGCCGCGCACATCGCCGCCGAGCCACTCAACACGACTCGTACGCAGGTTGCGCCATGGGCGCGAGAACGGTCCCGCGCCGACCCGGTGCACAGCACGGGGCTCCGTTTTGCGTCGGGCTCCGATTGCTCGAGGGCGGTCACGCGCGGAACTCGTTCACCGTTGGGGACCGGTGCCTCAGGACACTGGCGTCACACAACTTTACCAGTTGGAAACCGGTGCCACAGAGACACGTGCCATAGGAAATTGGTGCCACAAACCCTACCGGTTAACAGCCGGTAGCCCAGGACACCGGTTAAAAACCGGTGCCACACGGGTAATGTTACGCGAGCTGGTGCCACAGCCGATGGCGACACAAGGCCGGCGCCGCAGGCATTACATCTTCTGGCCGAGCATCGGCTCCAGGTGGGCCAGCTTCTCCTCCACCAACTTGCGGCTGCGCGCCTCCAGCGTCAGGCGCACCTGGCGCTCTGCGGCATGCGGGAGGACGTTGAACCACCAGTCGGGGTAGCGGACCGTGACGCCGTCGAAGTGCTCGATCTGGGCGCCTTCGAAGCTGCGGGCCACTTCGCGGATGACGCGTCCGGCATCCTCGCACTGGTAGCGAAGCTCGCCGGAGTTGGAGTAGCGGTTCATCGGCCGCACCAGTTCGCTGAGGCTCTTGCCGGCGGTGGACAGCAGGTTGATGAGCTGCACCAGCGTCATGGCGGCAGATTCGGCGAAATAGTTGTCGCGGAAGTAGAAGCGCCCGGAGATGTCGCCGCCGAAGACGGCGTTGCGCTCCGACATGCACCGCTTCATGTGCGGGCCGCCGATCCGTTCGCGCACGACGACGCCACCGGCACGCGTGATCTCCTCCTCGGCGGCGACGCTGGCGCGGTGGTCCAGCACGATCATGGCTCCCGGCTCCCGCTCGATGAACTGTCGCGCCAATAGCGCCACGACGTATTCCGGCCGGACGATGTGCCCCTTGTCGTCGATTACCACGCACCGCTCTTCGGCTGCGTCGAAACAGACGGCAACGTCGGCGGATTCCGTCCGGAGTGCCGTTCGAGCGTCACGCAGATTCTTTGCCTGAAGCGGATTGGGCTCGTGGGCAAACTCGCCTTTGGTTTCAAAGTTCACGCGTGTCAAGCGCAGATTGCGAATGCCGCGCAGGATGGCCGGCACCCACTTGCCGCCGGTGCCGTTGGACGCATCGACCACGACCTTCAGCAGCCGCGGCACCTTGACCTTGGACAGCAGGAAGTTCCGCACGAAGCCGGCGTAGGCCGTGCCCAGGTCCTTGGGAATGCGCCGGCTGGGTGAGCCGCTCTGGTGGTAGGGAATCCGGACGGCGATATCGCGGATGCTGGCCATGCCGGTTTCCATGTGGATCGGCAGCGCCTTGCCGCCGCACACGCGCAGGCCGTTCTCGGCCAGTGGCCGGTGGCCCGCCGAGACCAGCACGCCGCCGCATGCGCCGATGTGATTCACCGCGAAGTACAACAGCGGCAGCCCGATCTCTCCCAGCGTGAAGACATCGGTCCCGGTCGAGCGGATGCCCTCGATGACCGAATGTTCCACCTGCGGGCTGGAGGCGCGCGTATCGCGGCCGATGATCACCGATCGTGCGTTCGGATCGGCGCGGTCATATCCGCGGAGCTTGGATCGGAGGAACTGGCCGGTGGCATGGCCGATGCGCCACGCCGCCTGGTCCGACAGCGGCTCCGGCGTCGTGCCGACGATGTTGTCCGAATGGAACAGGCTGGCGATCGACGTCTCGTCTCCGGTGACGTCGATCGTGTGACCGTTGGCCACGCGCACCGGGAAGAACGGCAGCGGGGCCGGCGGCGCTCCACCGGGCTGTAGCGCGGCGGCCTTTTCGTCGTCGTTGAACTGACACCCGGCACACTTGGGGAAATGCACGCGGCGGCGACCGCGACAGATCGCGTTGGATATTTTTACGCTCTCTTCGCCGGGGCAGTAGCGATAATAGTCCTTCTTGGACGGCGTCTGAATCATGTGACACCCTCGTACCCGGCACGCCGCTGCGAGAATGGAATCTCGCGCCGGGCACGCTGCGGGTGCGCGACGCGGGCCTGCCTCCTGCAGACCGGTGGTGCGCCTATTGTACGCGAAACGTCAAGCATTGTTCGATGGCAGATTCCGCAGCAGTCGAACCTGTTCGTTCCGGCTGTGAGTTTCTGTCGTGCTCCATCGCTGGAATTTGCCGCCGGCCCCGGTCGTTCGTATCATGCCGCTGTCATTACCGCGACGGTCCCCCGCAGGCCCCACTGCAAATCGGCCGCGGCCGCCGCCCTGGGAGGAAAGCGAAACATGTCCGAAATCGCTTCTGCCACGCCGGCAAAATCGCATCCGCCACGACCGGCGTTTTCCGCCGCCGCGCATGTGAAATCACTCGATGAATACCGAGCCATGCATCGCCGCTCCATCGAAGATCCGGAGGGCTTCTGGGGCGAAGTTGCTTCCGATTTCCACTTTTTCAGGAAGTGGGAGCGCGTTCTCCAGTGGGATCTGCCGAATGCCAAGTGGTTCGTCGGCGCCGAGACCAACATCAGCTTCAACTGCCTCGATCTACAGATACAGCGCGGCCGGGGCGATCACACGGCCATTCTGTGGGAGGGCGAGCCCACGGACGCCTCCGGCAAACCGAAGGAGATCGTGCGGCTCAGCTATCGCGAGCTCCTCGAACAGGTGTGCCGCTTCGCCAACGCCCTGCGGGGCCTGGGCGTCGAAAAGGGCGATCGCGTCACGATCTACATGCCCATGGTGCCGGAGCTGCCGATTGCCATGCTTGCCTGTGCGCGCATCGGCGCCCCACATTCCGTCATTTTTGGCGGCTTCAGTGCCCAGGCCATCGCGGACCGACTGACCGATGCCGACTCCCGCGTGATCATTACCGCGGACGGCGGTTATCGTCGCGGCAAGATCGTCCCCCTCAAGGCCAACGTGGACGAGGCGTGCGGCATGGTGGGCAGCATCAAATCGGTGGTGGTCCTTCGCCGCTGCGGAAATGACATTTCGATGACACCGGGCCGGGACGTCTGGTGGCAGGATGCGATAAAGGACCAGCCCGCAGAATGCGAGGCCGAGCGCCTCGACGCCGAGCACATGCTCTACCTGCTTTACACCAGCGGCTCCACCGGCAAGCCCAAGGGCATCCTGCACACCACGGCCGGCTACATGATCCACACCGGCTACTCCGCCCGCATCATCTTCGATCTCAAGCCGGACGACATCTACTGGTGCACCGCGGACATCGGCTGGGTCACCGGCCACAGCTACATCGTGTATGGCCCGCTGCAGAACGGTGTCACCACGTTGATGTACGAGGGCGCTCCAAACGAGCCCAACTGGGAACGATTCTGGCAGATATGTGAGCGGCACCGGGTCACCAAGTTCTATACGGCGCCCACTGCCATCCGTGCCTTCATGAAGCAGGGGCCGGAATTGCCCGACCGGTCCGATCTCTCCAGCCTCAAGCTGCTCGGCACCGTGGGCGAGCCGATCAATCCCGCCGCCTGGGACTGGTACGACCAGCACATCGGCCACGGCAGATGTCCCATCGTGGACACGTGGTGGCAGACCGAGACGGGCGGCGTGCTGATCACGCCGCTTCCGGGGGCCACGCCCACCAAGCCGGGCTCGGCGACGCTGCCGTTTTTCGGCGTCGATCCGGCCGTGGTGGACAAGGACGGTCGGGATACCGCTGCCAACGAAAACGGACTGCTCGTGATCCGCAAGCCGTGGCCCGGCATGCTGCGCGGGATCTACGGCGACGAGGCGCGATTTCGAAAGCAGTACTGGTCGGAGATCAAGGGCGTCTATTTCACCGGCGACGGGGCACGCCGGGACGAGGACGGATACTTCTGGATCACCGGCCGCGTGGACGACGTGATCAAGGTGTCGGGCCATCGGCTTGGCACTGCCGAAGTCGAATCGTCCCTCGTCTCGCATCCCAAAGTCGCCGAGGCGGCGGTCATCGGTTTCCCCGATGAACTCACCGGCGAAGCCATTGCCGCCTTCGTGACACTCAAGGGCGATGCCACGGCCGGGGAGACCCTGAAGGACGAACTGAAGAAGCACGTCTCCGAAACGCTCGGCGCCATCGCCCGGCCCAGGGACATTCGCTTTGCCGAAGCGTTGCCCAAGACACGCAGCGGCAAGATCATGCGGCGGCTCCTGCGCGAAATCGCCATCAAGGGCCAGGTCGAAGGCGACACCACGACCCTTGAGGATTTCACAGCGCTGGCCAAGCTGCGCAGCGATGAAGCGTAAGCCCTTGCGGTTATAGGCTTTCTCTGCGGCCGTTCCACGCCGGTGCTCCGCCGGGGCACGTGCCGCACCAGCGGCGCCCGCCTTTGTATTGGGACGTCATTCCGGTTATACTGTTAACGTTGAACGAGGCGGGGTTCTTTCCCTGCGATCAACAACAGGCGAAGGGAACATTGGCTCGGGGCTGCCGCATCTGTCGGGGCCTTTTTAAGGGGCTGGGCGGCACAGGAACGCCGAACCGTCAAATCCAATCGCGTTCACGTCGTCCACGCAGGCGCGGTGCGTGCGGCGTCGAGCAGATTGCCGAGCATCCATATACCGTGGGCACTTGTCCCACCGGGCCGTCCTGCTGCGAGCTTGGATGCCGCTGCCGGCGGTCTTCTCAGCAAAGGAATTGCATCAATGGCGATGGAATCATCCTGCAAGCTTCAGGTCGGGCGGGATCGCTATGAGGGGCTTGTCCGCATGGAGGCGGATCACATCGACTTCGCCGGCAGCACCAAATTCCGTTTTCGTATTGCCGAGATTGCCAGCCCGCGACGCGAAGACGACACCCTCCGTTTCAGCTTCCACGGTAATCCCGTCGGCATCATCGTCGACTCCGTGAAGACCGCCGAAGAGTGGATCGACTACATTCAGCATCCGCAGACGCTCGCCGACAAGCTGGGCATCACCGAGGGCTGCACCGTTCGCGTACTCAACCTGGACGACTTCGAACTCAAGAGCAGCCTGGAAGCCAAGAAGACGCGCGTGATCAACGGGCTGGGCGGGCGGTGCGACATGGTCATGCTCGGCGTCGAGCGCGCCAGCGAATTGCGACAGATCGAAGACCTCACCGAAGAACTCCACGAGGACGGGGCCATCTGGGTCGTCCTGCCCAAGAGCGTCCGAACCGTCACCAAGGCCAACGTGCTTGCCGCCGCCCGCGAGGCCGGCCTCAAGCAGGTCGAGGTGCTGGACTTCGCCGAGAATCGCGCCGCCTACAAGATGGTGCGTCCCCGCGTCGCCCGGCGACCGGCCGGCGCCAATGGCAATTTCGCCAAGTAGCGACGCCGTGTTGTCCGATTCGCCCGCTGGCTGCTCATCAATCGCCTGCGTGTCGCTCATGCCGGTCTCCACCGCCGCTTGTCGAGCCATCATTTTCGACATGGACGGCACCCTCACGCGCTCGACGCTTGATTTCGATGCCATCCGCGCCGACATCGGCCTGCCGTCCGGCCCCATTCTCGAAGCGATTCGTCAAATGCTCCCCGAAGACCGTGCCCGGGCGGAGGAAATTCTCGACCGGCATGAGGCGAGCGATGCAACTTCGAGCGTATTGCAGCCGCATGCCGCGGAAGTCGTCGCCGGGGTGCGTCAGCGCGGCGTGAAAGTCGCGCTCATGACCAGAAACTCAGCCCGCTCGCTCGCCACCTTTGCCTCGCGCCATCGCGTCGAGTTCGATCTCACGTGGACGCGCGAGAACGGACCGTGCAAGCCGTCCCCGGAGCCGGTCTACGAAATCTGCCGGCAACTCAGTGTCACGCCGCAGGAGACCTGGGTCATCGGCGATTTTCATTACGACATTCTCTGCGGTCGGGCCGCCGGTTGCCGTACCATTCTCTTCCTCGAACCTGGCATGCGGCGCCAGCCCTGGGCCGATGAGGCCGACGTCGTGATTCGCGATCTCCGCGAGATTGTCGCGCTGCTCGACGGCGCCCGTGATTGTCTTCGCGGGCCCGGAGAGCCTGAAGGTTGATACGGATGATCTGCCAGTCGCGACGCTTTCGACTACGTTGCCGCCTTCTCAGCCCCGTCTTAGAATTCACAGGTCTGGTCCGGTCACCGATGCTTGCTTTGCGGCACTGGAGTTGCGATGAATCCTCAGACATGTGTATCGGGACTTCTGCTGCTGGCCACGGCGTGTTCATGTGTCGTCGCGCAGTCAACCGGTCAAGTACGGCAACCGCCATCGGCTGAGCCGACGAGTCGCCCGGCCACGTCGCAGCCGTCGGCTACGGCTACGTCGGGCAATGCGGAAGTTGATCGCCTGCTCGACAAGCTCGAAACGGCCGGCCGAGACAAGCGCGGAATCTCCTGCAAACTGGCCCACAGTCTGGTCGTTGTGATGCCGGTGGAATCGCGCAAGAAAAAGACGGGCGAGTTGATTTTCTATCGGGACGCCAGGCAGACGCGCTTTCGCATTCACTTCAACAAGCTCGAGGCCGATGGCATCATCTCCCGCGACCAGGAGTTCTTCGCATTCGACGGGGAGTATTTCATCGAGCGGAACGACAAGAGCAAGACGCTCACGCGGCGTCGCATCGTCCGCAAGGGCGATCGCAACGACCCGTTCGCGCTGGGGAAGGGCCCATTTCCGCTGCCGTTCGGCCAGAAGCGCGAGGACATTCTGCAGCACTTCGACGTCAAGCTTGCCAAGTTTGAAATCGGCGATCCGCCGGGTTCCAAGCACCTCCGCTGCGTTCCGCGCGCGGGCACCGATCTGGCGGAGAAGTATACGCGCGTCGATTTCTATATCGATCCGAACCTGAGTCTGCCCGTCCGCATCGTCTGCGAGCGGCGGGCCGACGGCGATCGCATCGAGGTCGATTTCCGCGACATTACGACTTTTCGCGAGCTGGTTCCCGCGAAATTCGAAGTCACGAAGCCGTCCGGTTTCACCGAAAGCACCGAGGATCTGACCGACAAACCCGGTCGCATCAACCTGGACCCATAAACGAATGCTGTTCGGCTGGGGCGACATGACGACACGCATCCTGATTCTCTCCGGAGTACTGGCCATGACGTTCACCTTTCCGGCGATGGTGGCGTGCGTCGATGTGCCCCGTGGCTCGGCGGACAAGAACGATCTGGCCGGCATGCGCACGGCACCGATCGCCGTCGAGGGCCGCACCAGCTTTACCGCCTACGTGGCCGATAGCGACCAGACCCGCCAGATCGGGCTGATGAACGTCACCGAAGGCGAATTGCCGGATGATCGCGGGATGATCTTCGTGTTTCCCGGGGATCAGCCGTTGAGCTTCTGGATGCGCAATACGCTGATTCCCCTCGATATCGCGTACATCCGGTCCGATGGTGTCATCGTCAAGACATACACCATGGAGCCGCTCAACGAGATGAGCTATCCTTCCATCGAGGCGGCTCAGTTTGCCCTCGAAGTCAACGCCGGGCAGTTCGACCGCTGGGGTATTCAGCCCGGCGATCGCGTCACAATCCCGGACGATCTCATCTCGGACTAGGCACTTTTCCCAGGCCGCTTTTCCGATCGCCTCCGTTTTCGCCCGCTTTCATTTGGTATGCTTTAATCCGGGAACGGGTTCAGAGTTCAGGGCCGCGCAGCACGTTGGCGCGGCGCCGATAACGGGTTCGCTTCCATCCTGCCGGGCGCGCTTCTGATCTTGCTTATTCCGAATGCGCGCCGCGCCGATTCAGGATGTGGCGTGTCCTCCATGTGGCACGCATCGGCCGGCTTTCCGGCGGGGGTGAACGCATGATCGGGGGCGATGTCATGAGCGCTTTTGCGCAGCCGGTTTTTTCAAAAGTGGCGGTCCTTCCGCGGCCGTCCAGATCCGCCGTCAGAGTGGGCATCCTCAATGCCGCCGCCGCAGGTCCGGCCGTCGTCGCGCGACTGGTTGCCGGCCATGGCGATTGCCGCGGCGAACCCATCAGCCTTTCCAGCGAGAATGACTTCGGCGCCCTGGCGGCCTTCGGCGCCATGCTCGTCGTCGACGAGGGCGACGCGGCCAGCGGCGCGGACGCCATCCGGCGCCGCAACGAAGAGCAGATCACGCTGTTGAGAAAGCGACGCATCGGCGCCGTCGTGCTCACGCGGCGTCCCTGGGCATACAGCGCCTTCCAGGCCGGTGTCATCTGCCTGTCGCCCGACGCTCCGGCCGATCGAATAGAAGGCGCCCTGGTCGCCATGGCCCATCTGCGCCCGGTGCTGCGCGAGGTCGACAAGCAGGTCCAGGCGATGCAGCGGCTGGGCCGGAGCCTCCAGAAGCGCTTCGAGGCCACCGATCGCGAACTGAACCTCGCCGCCAAGCTCCAGCGCGACTTTCTCCCGCAGGACCTGCCGCAGATTGGCAGATTCCGATTCTCCTCGCTGTTCCGGCCCTGCTCGTGGGTCAGCGGCGACATCTTCGACGTCTTCCGGCTCGACGAGACCCACTGGGGCTTTTATCTCGCCGATGCCGTCGGCCACGGCGTCGCAGCCGGCCTGCTCACCATGTACATCAAGCATGCGATCCGGCCCAAGCGCGTGACGGCCGATGGATACGAACTGGTGCCGCCCAACGAGGTCCTCGCACATCTGAACGATCTGCTGGTCTCGCAGGGTCTGACCGATTCACAGTTCATCACCGGCTGGTACGGCCTGCTGGATACGGAATCGGGCGTCCTGCGATATGCGGTCGCGGGCCATCCGCCGGCATTGCTGATCAATGCCTCCGGCGAAATCCGCGAGCTCTTCGGGGACGGATGTCTGATCGGCCTGACGCGCGGCGAGAACTTCAGCCTCGAGTCGGTCCGCTTGCAGCCGGGCGACCGCGTGATTGTCTATAGCGACGGGCTCGAGCCGGTGCTGCTGTCGAACCGGCCGCCACTGCCGCAGGTGCCGACCTTTGAGGAGGGCATCCCGGCGACACTCTGCCTGCCGCAGGCCAGACTCATGGAAAAGCTGCGCGAGCGCCTCGATACCATGCCCGGCAGCCTTGCCCAGGCCGACGATGTCACGGCGCTGATCCTGGATGTGGCCGGCGGCGATTAGTGTGTCGCGGGCGCGGCCGAGGGCGCCTTACCTGCCGCTTCGCTCAACGAGATGCTGGTATCCGAATCGATCACCAGCTCGACGAGTTCCCCATCGTCCTTCTGGAGCAGAACGCGCGTCAGCCACAGCTTGTCGTTCTTGCCGTGGGCAAACCAGCTCCCGGTTGGCTTGGCGCGAATCGCCTTCACCACTCCTTCAACAGCGGTCTGCCAGGGCCCCTCGCGCGTGTCGACGGTCTGGACGATTCGAACGCGCTGATTCAACTGAAGTCGGAAGTTTTGCATGGCGTCCATCGAAGCAGGCACCCATGGGGCGAGGCCGGTTTTGGCTGCCGGCGGCTTTGCGCCCTGATTCGTTGCGGGCCGGGCAGCATACGGGATTTTAAGGTGCTCCTCCAGCGGAGCCGGGCGCCGGCACAGGGTCGCAGCGTGATGCCCCCGGTTCCGATGGCGTCCGCCGGTGGTTGGCTTGACCCCGTACGTTCCAGCCCATATGACTACCTTCGGTTGCTGCGGGGACCTGCCGGCCGACGTGGTGTTCATGGACGAAGCCGCCGGACGAACTCCCCTCGTGTTGAAGGATTGCCTTGCGAGGCAGAGTCTGACGCACCGGGGCTGGCGCGAGACCTCCGGCAGCATCAGATCGCGCTGAAATTCCTGCATGGGCCGGCGGGAAATCCAATCGCGGTTGACTCTCGCCGCGCGTCGGGCGAATAGCACATGGCCGTACCCAGCGTCAGCATCATCATTCCGACGTTCAATCGCCTCCATTTCCTGCGCGAAGCGCTCGACTCCATCGTGGCGCAGACCTTTTCTGACTGGGAAGTCATCGTGGTCGACGACGGATCGACCGAAGACATCGGCGGAGGCATCGCCAACCACGCCTGTCAGCCGCGCGTGTTTCGCCAGCCGCGGCAGGGGCCGGCCGCCGCGCGCAACCGCGGCCTGGCCGAGGCTCGGGCGCCCGTCGTCGCCTTTCTCGACAGCGACGATCTGTGGGAGCCGAACAAGCTGCGGGTGTTTTTCGATGCCATGCAGGCGACGCCCGGCTGCAACATCTTCTACGGGCCCATGCTGCCGATCGACGAGTCCGGCCGCCCCGTCGCCGGCCGCACCAAGCCGTGCCAGGGCGGGAATATCACCGAGGCGCTTTTCTGCAGCAGCTTCGTGCACGTGCCGACCGTTGTCGCCCGCCGCGAGATTCTGGAGCGCGCCCGGGGGTTCGATGCATCGCTGCCGGTCTGCGAGGATTACGATCTGTGGCTGCGCATCAGCGTTCACGAGGCGTTCGGGCTGATTGACCAGCCGCTGGCGCGGCGGCGGCTGCACGGCGATCGGCTGAGCAAGCAGAGTATGTGTCGCAACCTGTGCGTCAAGTCGCGCGTGCTCCAACATTTCTACGAATCGAGACAGGCCAACGGCCAGCTCTCCGATGACGTCGCCCGCGACCGCCTCGCTCGTGTCATGTTTGTGGCAGCTCGGGCGGCCTTCCGCGACGGCCGCTTCCAGCAGGCCGCCCATCTGGCCCGCGAGAGCCGCCGCTACGGCGGATCGGCTTTGCGGGCGATGCCCCTCCTGTGGTCGGCCGGTACGCTGGCGATGCTGCGCCGGGAACCGGAAGAGGCGCAGCTCCAGCCGACACCCTGAAAACACGTAGTTGGATACGTGCGACGTGTGTGCCACTGCCTAAAGTAGTGTCGACGCTGCGTACGATTTGTGGTCGTGTGCCACTGCTTCAAGCGGTGGCACACGTGCGGCGGCAATGGCGATATGATGTCCGGGATGTCCAACTTTTTAACCCCGGACTTCAGGCGGCAGGTTATGGCGGTGAACCGTGTCGAGCGGCTGCTTCGTGACGTAACTCGGGCACTGAGCAAGAAGAAGATCCCGCACGCCATCGTCGGCGGCAACGCGGTGGCGGCCTGGGTGGCGAGCGTCGATGCGGGCGCCGTCCGGGCGACCAAGGACGTGGACATTCTGCTGCGGCGCGAGGACCTTGCTGCCGTCGAGAAAGCCCTGTCGCCGCTGAACCTGGTCATGATCGAGGTGATGGGCGTCTTCATGTTCGTGGACAAACGTCGGCCGAATCCGCGCACCGGCGTGCACGTGATTTTCGCGCGCGAGAAGGTCCGGCCGGAACATACCCACGCCGCGCCTGATACCGAACAGTCGGTCGCTTCGCCTTCGGGCTATCGCGTGGTCGATCTTGCGTCGCTGGTCAGGATGAAATTGCAGGCATTTCGCCTGTTGGACCGCGTGCACTTGCTGGACCTGCTTCAGATGGGCTTGATCGACGACGGGCTGATCAAGTCGTTGCCGAATGACCTGCGCAAGCGACTGGACGCGGTTCGGGCGGAGGAAACTTAAGCGCGGACTGGTCGGCGGGAGCGCCGGACTGGTCGGCGAGAGCGCCCGACTGGTCCGCGAGAGCGCCGGACTGGTCCGTGAGAGCGCAGGACTGGTGCGCGGATGCAAAGTCTTATTATTTGGAACCGTCGCACCCCATGCCGCGCGCCGCACAGGCGTGTATTTGCGGGCCATGGCCCTGGCGCTGTTGAAATCGCCGGTCTGATGATCGGACAAAGGGCCTGCGGCGCCAACGCGCGGTATGATGGCCCGAATGTCAGGTGTGGATCGCGGCGCGGATGCGGCGGCGCGGTAGAACGATATCATGCGTCGGCGATTCCGATGGCGACGAGTGGCGAAGTGGACTGGGCTGTTCTTTACACTGGCCCTATTTGCATCGTTGGTCGTCAGCGGAAAGTACTTTCTTGTCGGTGGAACGCACCTAGGATTCGTATTCGTCTTTTACTACGTGGTGAATGGCAGAGTTTACGTGGATTGGTCTACCATCGAAGACGGTGCAAAATGGTCTTGGCCGAGCATCTATGCCGACGATTACCTGTTCGGAATGCAAGAATTTGACTTTGCCGGCGCGTTCGATGTGAAACGATGGTATCTCGACCAAGGCTACTTTGAGTCTTCGCTACCGCCCATCGTCGCGGGCGCGTTGTTGGTAACACTTGTACTCTGGTGTTTGGATCGACGACGGCTTCATCCTTCCGGTGCTTGCAAGCATTGCGGCTACAACCTTACCGGCAACACTTCGGGCATCTGCCCGGAGTGTGGGACCAAATCACCAGATCACCAAATCTAAAATCTGAAATTTGAGATCTCCTCAATCCCTCATCTCCCCCGGCCCCTCGATCAAATCCGGCACCCCGCTGTCATCGATCCCCGCCGTGCCGTACACCTCATCATCCTCCGCATCCATGTTCGCCCGCAGCGATGTGTCGTCCAGTTCGCGGTCGCGCTGCTTCTTGATTTCTTCCCATTCCTTCGACGTGATCAGCACCTCACGGGCCTGGCTGCCCTTGTAGTCGCCGACGAGGCCGGCGCCTGCCATCTGCTCGATTAGCCGACTGGCGCGCGAGTAGCCGATCTCGAGACGGCGTTGCAGCAGGCTCACGCTGCCGCGACGGCTCTCGACGATCACGTCGACGGCCTTGTCGAAGAGCGGATCGCGCTCGCCGTCCCCGCTGTCGCCGCCGGGCGTCAGGCGGGCCAATTCGTGGTGGAACTGCGGCTGGGCCTTGGTCGCCAGGTCCGCCAGCACGGCCTTCAACTCGTCATCTTCGATGTACGTGCCTTGCGCGCGGACTAATTTCGACGAGCCCGGCGGCAGGAAGAGCATGTCGCCCTCGCCCATCAGCACCTCGGCCCCGTTCTGGTCGAGCACGATGCGCGAGTCCATGCGGCTGGCCACGCGGAAGGCCATGCGGCAGGGCAGATTGCTCTTGATGAGACCCGTCACGACGTTGGCCTGCGGGCGCTGCGTGGCGACGACCAGGTGAATGCCAACCGCGCGGCTCTTCTGCGCGAGTCGCGACAGGAAGTACTCCACTTCCTTGCCGCTGGTCATCATCAGGTCGGCCAATTCGTCGATCACGATCACGATGTAGGGAAGATGCGTGGGGATCTGCATCTTCTCTTCCTCGGTGGCCGGCTGGAAACGTTCGTACACCTTCTCCTTGCCGAGGGCGTTGAAGCTCTTGATGTCCCGCACGCCGGCCTCGGCCAGCAGTTCGTAGCGCTCGTCCATCTTCTGCGTCGCCCACTCGAGGATCATCTCGGCCTTCTGCATGTCCGAGACGATGGGGCACATCAGGTGCGGTATTTCCTTGAAGCTGGCCAGTTCGACCACCTTGGGGTCGATCAGAATCAACTTGACGTGATCGGGCCGCTGCGTCATCAGGATGGACATGATCAGCGTGTTGATGGCGACGGACTTGCCGGAACCGGTGGTGCCGGCGATGAGCAGGTGGGGCATGCTCGCGATGTCGTTGATGAGCGGGTTGCCGCTGGCATCCTTGCCGATGAAGACCGGCAGGGCCATGCGCGTGGGCTTCACGCCGCCGAGCATGATGAGCTCCTTGACGCGCACCTTCTCCTTGTCGCTGTTGGGCACCTCGATGCCGACGGTGTTTTTGCCGGGGATGGGGGCGACGACGCGGACGGCGGGGGCCTTCAGTGCCCGCGCGATGTCATTCGACAGCGAGGCGATCTGGCTCACCTTGGTGCCCGCCGACAGCTCCAGCTCGAACATGGTGATGACCGGGCCGGTGTCGATCTCGACGACGCGCACGTCGATGCGGAATTCCTGGAGCGTGCGCTCGAGGATGTTCGCCTTTTCGCGGACGACGGCCTCCTGCGACTCGTTGTATTTCACTTCGGGGTCGCCCAGCAGCGTCAGGGGCGGCAGGACGTAGTCGCCCAGCTCCTTGGGCCATACGCTGGGCGGAATTTTGCCCTGGGCACGGTCGCGGCCGAGCATGCGGATGATCAGGTCGCGGTTGATGGGCGTGTCCGTTTCCGGCTCCGGTGCGATTGCCTCGTCGGTCCCGATGGTGGCCGATGCCTCGGCATCTTCATCCGCCTCGTCGGTTTCGTAGTCCGCTTCGTCGGCGCCCTCGTCTTCCCCGTCGGCCGCGCAGTCATATTCGACCGTTTCGTCGTCGACGGCGCTATCGGCCGGGTCGCCGGCCTCGGCGATCTCCCGGGCTGCCTGTTTGCGCTCTGACTTCTTGCGGCCGGTCGAGAAATCGCTGGCGTTTCCGGCCCCGATCATGACCGGCGAGAGACGCCGCGGGGCGAGGCCCGCCCCGCGCATGGCCGCCAGCACGTCGCCGGCGCGGCGGCGTACAAATCGCACCGCCCGCGGCACGGCGGTCATGACTTCGTCTGCCGTAAGCAGGAAGCCCACGATATAGACGCTGGCCACGACGAGGGTGGACCCGAAGGTCTGGAGATTGGTCTGGAGGAAGTTGGCGATGGCGATTCCGATAATGCCACCACGACCTTCGACGAGTCCGTCGGCCGGCGTTGGCTCCATCAGGGCCGCCGCAGCCGAGGTGATCGTTACAAGCATCAGCACGCCTGCCAGGCGCAGCGGCAGGTCAGAGACTTTGCGTTTGAAGAGCATTGCCGTCGCCCCGGCGGTCAGCAGGAAGAAGAGCGGATAGGCGCCCACGCCGAGGTAATACATGAATTTGAAGGCCAGCCAGGCCCCGGTCTTGCCGCAGAGGTTGCGGACGGGGTCCGGGTTGGGCCATACGGCCGGATTTGGCCAGTCGGCGGCGTCGAACGTCAGGATCGAGACCCAGGCGAAGGCACAGAAGACCAGGGCCGCGATCAGGCGGCACTTGCGGAGGGTCTGTGCGCGTCGCAGTTCAATTTCGGGCGGTAGTTTGGGTTCTGGCATGGGCATTCACGTCTGGTTCGGCGATGCCGGCGTTTTCGGCGTCAATTGTGGGCGAGCAAAGGGGCGTTTTGCCCCCGGCGGCCGGGGCGGCGGGTACTCGGCATGGCCCCCGCAGCGCAATATAATTACCGGCGATTTCAAGAATTATCGGCATCGAACGCAAGGGGTCTCGACGCCGATCGACGGCCGTTTCGCGTGCGCACGAATTGCGCAGAATTACGCGGTGCCGGCCGACAGGGACTGAGGCGGTGATGGGATGTCCGGGTCTTGAGACAAACCCGGAACAGCGGAGATGGTCATGCGAGCTGTTCAGCGACTTCTGGCGATTCTGGCGTGTCTTTTGCTCCTTGCTTCCGGATGCACGACGTCGAGCGAAGACGAAGGGAACGCGGCAAAGCCCGCCGCAGAGTCGGCGGCTGGCCAACAGCCGAATGCGAGCCAGCCACAGACCGTCGGGATTCGCAACCGCGCGGCGGGAGGTGAAACGACAGCGAGCCCGAAGACCGATGGGCAGGCAATGCCGGCCAACAACGCCAGGATTCCTGTGGGCGTGCAGGCGCTCAGCGATGCCGCGTTTGCGGAGGCAGTGCTGAAGTCGCCGGTGCCGGTGGTTGTCGATTTTTATGCGGACTGGTGCGGACCGTGCAAGATCATTGCGCCGTACTTCGAGCGGCTGGCGAAGAAGTATGAAGGCCGCGTTGCATTCGGAAAGTTGAACACCGATTACAACCGCCGTACCGCGGCCGCCTACCAGATTACCGGCCTGCCGACCGTGCTCGTCTTCAAGGATGGCAAAGTGGTGGCCCGGCTGAGGGGGCTCCAGAGCCAGCAGGCCTATGAGGCCGCGATCAACGGTCACCTCTGAGGGGCGATTTAACTCAAGCAGTTCGCGCGGTCCGGCTTGAAGGGACGGCCGGAATTTTGCCTGCCCGTCGCTTCGCGGCTAGATTGCGCCATTTCCGTTAATCAGGAACCGTCAGCGGGCCTGCCGCCTGCTCCGGAAGCGGGGCGGCGGGTGCTGCACCTTTGTAAATCCAACACGCGATCGTCAGACGACCATGCCAAACGCCAACGAGATACGCCAGCAATTCATCGACTTCTTCGTTCAGAAGTGTGGCCACACATTCGTGCCGTCCAGCCCGTGCGTGCCGCAGGATGATCCCACGCTGCTCTTCACCAACGCGGGGATGAACCAGTTCAAGCCCATTTTCCTCGGGCAACAGGCGGCGGACGTGGACAAGTGGCCCGGGGCGACAGCGGGTCTGCCGACGCGGGCCGCCAACACGCAGAAGTGCATTCGCGCCGGCGGCAAGCACAACGATCTCGACGATGTGGGGCACGACACGTACCACCACACGTTCTTTGAGATGCTGGGTAACTGGTCCTTCGGTGACTACTTCAAGCAGGAGGCGATCACGTGGGCGTGGGAACTGCTCACAAAGGTGTGGGGCATCGACCCCGAGCGGCTGCACGCGACGTATTTCCAGGGCGATGAGGCGGAGGGTCTCGAGCCTGACACCGAGGCCCGCGATCTATGGCGGGCGATTCTGCCGGCCGAGCGCGTGCATCCCGGCAACAAGAAGGACAACTTCTGGGAGATGGGCGACACCGGACCATGCGGCCCGTGCAGCGAGATCCACATCGACCTGACGCCCGACAAAAGCGGCGGCAGGCTGGTGAACGCGGGCGACGCGCGGGTGATGGAGATCTGGAATCTCGTCTTCATCCAGTTCAACCGCGCCGGCGACGGGAAGTTGACACCGCTGCCAGCCAAGCACGTAGACACGGGGATGGGCTTTGAGCGATTGTGTTCGGTGCTTCAGGGCATGGCGGCGGGGCGGCTGGGGCGGTTCAGCAACTACGACACGGATGTGTTTACGCCGATATTCTCAGCCATTCAAAAGGTGACCGGGGCGGGGCCGTATACCGGCCTGCTGGAGGACGTCGATCGAAGCGCGGCCAAGCCCGACATCATGAAAGATGTTGCCTACCGGGTGATTGCCGATCACCTGCGCACCTTGACTTTTGCGGTGACGGATGGCGCCATGCCATCCAACGAGGGCCGGGGCTATGTCCTGCGCCGCATTCTGCGCCGCGCGGTGCGCTATGGCAGACAGTATCTCAATCAGCATGAGCCATTCTTGTGCAAGCTGGTGCCGGCCCTGGTGGAGGCCATGGGCGGCGTGTTTCCAGAGTTGAAGAAGAGCCCGTCGCACGTCATTGATGTCATTCGCGACGAGGAGACGTCATTTCTTCGTACGCTGGACCGCGGAATTGCCCTGTTCGAGGAGGCAGCGGCCTATGCGCAGCGTCACCACCATGGCCGCATCAAGGGCGAGGACGCCTTCAAGCTGCACGATACATTCGGCTTCCCCATAGACTTGACCGAGCTCATGGCCGTCGAGCGCGGCCTGACCGTCGACATCGGCGAATACGATCGGCTGATGGAGGAGGCGCGCGAGCGGGCCCGGGGGGCACAGAGTGCTGAGACTTTCGGGAGGTTGCTCGAGGTTCCGAAGGAACACGTCAGCCAGGTCACCGATGATTCGGCGAAATATGTACAGCGTTCGACAAATGCCGTCTTCCTCTTTGCCACGGGTTTTTCGGATGAGCGGCTTCCCGAAAGCGCGCCGGCCAGGCTGGGACTCGTGTTTGATCGCACCTGCATGTATGCGGAGCAGGGCGGGCAGGTGGGTGACAGCGGTCATATTGAATTCGAAAACGGCGCGTCGTTTGACGTCATTGATACCCGGCGCGCCGGCAATGTCGTCGTGCACGTGGTCAATGGCAACGGCGCCGCCGAGTCGCTCAGGCCCGGCATGTCGGCGGAAATCCGGGTGAATTCCGCGAGTCGCGAGCCCATTCAGAAAAACCACACGGCCACGCACGTGCTGAACTGGGCGCTGCGCGAGGTGCTTGGTGAACACGTCCAGCAGAAGGGCTCCCTCGTCGATGCGGAGAAAACGCGCTTCGACCTGTCGCATCCGTCACAAATTCACGAAGAGGAACTCGCCCGGATTGAATCGCTGGTCAATCAGCAGATACAGCAGAATCTTGCGGTGCACGCGAAAGAAGTTCCGCAGAAAGAGGCGCTGACGATCAACGGCCTGCGCGCCGTGTTCGGCGAGAAATACCCGGAAGTCGTCCGCGTCGTCTCCATCGGCCCGAGCGTCGATGAGTTGC
Organism: uncultured Planctomycetaceae bacterium; assembly: GCA_964408455.1. Taxonomy (GTDB): domain Bacteria; phylum Planctomycetota; class Phycisphaerae; order UBA1845; family UTPLA1; genus CAYOZN01. The sequence continues at coordinate 1,630 of CAYOZN010000011.1, read as the reverse complement.
TGGCCGACCCCGCGAACAAAAAATGGCGGCAGTATTCCATCGAATTCTGCGGCGGCACCCATTTGAACGGCACCGGGCAGGCGCGGCGGTTCCGGCTCGTCGAGGAAAGCGCCGTCGCCAAGGGCATCCGCCGCGTCGTCGGTGTGACGGGCGACCGCGCCGAGCAGGCGGAGGCCGCTGCCACGGCACTGGCACGACAGTTGGCCGATGCCGGCCGCATCGGGGACGAATCCCTGGTGCAGCGCATCGCCGAGATCACCGCCATCATGAATCAGGCCGAGCTGCCGGTGGTCGAAAAGGCGCACCTGCGCGGTGATCTCACGCACCTTCAGGAAAAAGCCAGGAAACTCGCCAAGCAGGCGGCCCGTGCAGGCGAGAAGGACATCATGGGCCGCGTGGATGAGTTGCTTTCAGCGGCCGAGATGTCCGGCTCTACGTCCATCATCGTCGCCTGCCTGCCCGGCGCGACGGTCGACAACATGCGTGCCGCGGCCGATGCACTCCGCGCCCGCGCCGGCTCGGCGGCCGTCTTCCTCGCCGGCGATGCCGACGGCAAAGCCGTCCTGCTCGCCGCCCTGACGAAGGATCTGAACGACCGGGGCATCAAGGCGGGCGATCTCATTCGCGATGTCGCCCCGGCGGTCGGCGGCAAGGGCGGTGGCCGCCCGGACATGGCCCAGGGCGGCGGGCCGGATGGCGCCAACATTGGCGATGCCGTTAAGGCGGCGAAGTCATGGTTGCGCGGGAAGCTGGGCGGGTGAGGCGGGAGGAAGGCGATCGCAGCCTTCGTAGTTCATTGCTCGGGGTCGGTGCGGCCGGGGCCACGTCGTTTCGACCGAGGCAGGACGGCACATCCTGGGCAATTTGTCCCGCAGGGACAATCGAAAATAGCCCAGCACTTCGGTGCTGGGTGGATGGCGAGCAGCAGTGTCAGTCCGGTCAGGGACGGTTGAACGGCGGCGCGTGCGGTATTTTCGGTGCCACAGACATGGCATTTTCATCGGGTCGGAGGTCACGTCGATGGCCCATTCATATTGTTCCTGCCTGGTACATTACGTCTTCAGCACGCGGGATCGCCGCAAGGTCATCACGCCGGAGTTGCAAGCCCGCCTCTGGCCCTACATGGGAGGAATTGCGCGGGAAAACCAGATGAAGGCGCTGGCGGTCGGTGGTGTGGAAGACCATTGTCACATGCTGGTGTCGATGCCGACGACTGTGTCGATTGCGAAGGGGATTCAGTTGATCAAGGGCGGGTCGTCGAAGTGGGTGCACGACAGCTTTCCCGAGCATCGCGAGTTCGAATGGCAGGAGGGATACGGGGCATTTTCGATCGGGGTGTCGGGGGTCAAGCAGACGATTGATTACATACAGCGGCAGGAAGAGCACCATCGCGTGAGGACGTTTCAGGAGGAGTTCATCGCATTCCTCAAGCGGCACGAGATTGAGTACGACGAGCGGTACGTTTGGGGTTGAAGTTCGTTTGAGGCGGGGTGCGGTGCAGCGGGCGATTCAGCGGGCGACGCGGTTCAGTCGTCCCTACGGGACTTATGCGGTGGAGTCGGTTTCGAACCCAGTACTGAAGTGCTGGGCTATTTTCGATCGTCCCTACGGGACTCACGCGCTGGGGCGG
>CAYOZN010000010.1:123639-173807 GCA_964408455.1 uncultured Planctomycetaceae bacterium | reverse complement strand
TCGCCAGCCACACCAACCCGAAGCGCCAGCGAGGACGGATTCGGCCGATGCACGCCCTCACGCTGACTTGGCGCTCTCGTTGGGATCGACGCGATAAACGCCCTCGCTTGCGCGTCGGGTTGGTATGTGCGGCACAACTGTCGACTTTTTGGATCGGAATGCACTCCGCGACTCAGGGGACGCCGGCAGAAATGAAAAAGCGGCGTGGCCTTCGTTCAAGAATGCCACGCCGCTGTATATGAAAAACGAACACCTGGCAGGGGCCGGCATTGCCGTAGGGGCTTACATGCCCATGCCGCCCATTCCGCCCATGCCACCCATGCCACCCATTCCGCCCATGCCGCCGCCGGCGGGCATCTTTTCCTTCTTCTCCTTGATCTCACCGACGATGGCCTCGGTGGTCAGGAGCAGTGCGGCGATGGACGCGGCGTTCTGGAGTGCCACGCGCTCGACCTTGGCCGGCACGATCACGCCCATCTTGAGCATGTCGCCGTACTCGCCGGACATGGCGTTGTAGCCGAAGTTGGCATCCTTGTTCTCGAACACCTTCTGGGCGACGATGCTGCCGTCGATGCCGGCGTTCTCGGCGATGACCTTGATGGGGGCCCACAGGGCGCGGCGGACGATATCGACGCCGGTCTTCTGATCGCCCTTGGCCTTCTTCTCTTCCTTGTCGAGCACCGCGGCCAGGGCCCGCAGCGGGGCGACGCCGCCGCCCGGCAGGATGCCCTCTTCGACGGCGGCGCGGCAGGCGTGCAGCGCATCCTCGACGCGGGCCTTCTTCTCCTTCATCTCGACTTCGGTGGCGGCTCCGACCTGAATCTGGGCCACGCCGCCCGACAGCTTCGCCAGGCGCTCCTCCAGCTTCTCGCGGTCATAGTCGCTGGTGGTGCGGCTGATCTCGGTCTTGATCTGCTCGATGCGGGCCTTGATATCCGACGAGCTGCCGGCGCCCTGGATGATGGTGGTGTTGTCCTTGTCGATGACCACTTGCTTGGCCTGGCCGAGGTCCTTGATGTCGATGCCTTCGAGCGTGATGCCGAGGTCCTCAAAGATGGCCTTGCCGCCGGTCATGATGCCGATGTCTTCGAGCATGGCCTTGCGGCGATCGCCAAAGCCGGGTGCCTTGACCGCGGCACAAGGGAGGGTGCCGCGGAGCTTGTTGACCACCAGCGTCGCCAGGGCCTCGCCCTCGATGTCCTCGGCGATGATCAGCAGCGGCCGGCCGCTCTTGGCCACTTTCTCCAGGACCGGAATGAGGTCCTTGATGCTCGAAATCTTCTTTTCGTGGATGAGGATGTAGGGCTTGTCGAGGCGGACCTCCATCTCGGCCGGGTCGGTGATGAAGTGCGGCGAGATGTAGCCCTTGTCGAACTGCATGCCCTCGACCAGGTCGACGATCGTCTCGAGTGTCTGGCCTTCCTCGACCGTGATAACGCCGTCCTTGCCGACCTTGTCCATGGCTTCGGCGATCTTCTTGCCGATCTCCTCGTCCTGGTTGGCGGCGCAGGTGCCGACCTGGGCGATCTGCTTTGAATCCTTCACCGGCTTGGCGATGCGCTTGTACTCTTCGACGATGGCGGCGACGGCCGTGTCGATGCCGCGCTTCAGGTCCATGGCGTTGGCGCCGGCGGCCACGTTCTTCAGGCCCTCGTTGAAGATGGATTCGACATAGACCGTAGCCGTCGTGGTGCCGTCGCCGGCGTCGTTCGACGTCTTGCTGGCGACTTCCTTCACCATCTTGGCGCCCATGTCGAGATAGGGATCTTCGAACTCGATTTCCTTGGCGACGGTCACGCCGTCCTTGGTGACGGTCGGCGCGCCAAACGACTTCTCAAGAACGACGTTGCGGCCGCAGGGGCCCATGGTCACCTTGACCGCCCGCGCGAGCTGATTCACTCCGCTGCGAATGGCCTCGCGGGCCTCCATATCAAACGCAATCTTCTTTGCTGCCATAACCCGTTAACTCCCGTGTATCAGTAAACAGTGCTTCGCTTGTTTCAAAAAAATCGTGACTCAGGCCCGCGCGCCGGGCTGTTCGAGAATGAACTGACGCGGTTCGAAGCCGCGCTCGCGTGCCGCTTCGGCGGCACGTTCGCGCAGAATGGCGAGCGGCTCCATCCCGTCGAGCAACAGTTCGCCGCTGCCCAGGACGGTGCGGCGATCGAGGCTCAATGCCCGCCACGCGCGAACGTCGCCGGCCGAATCGAGCTGTGCCAGATCGGGCACGGCGCTGATCGCAAGGCAACAGGGCTGTGCCGGAACGGTGCCTGCCATCGGACCCGTGGCTTCGAGTGTCGCGTTCATCGATCCATGTCCTCCTCGCCGACGTCTTCGTAACGCTCGTCCTGCCAGACCTTGCCCTGCTGCTTCACCTGGAGCTCGACCGTTTCGATGGAGCGGGCGTCCACGAAGACGACGTCGTCGACGATTTCCGAATCAACCAGGTCCGACACGCGGATTTCCACTCGGAATCCGCTCTCGCCGACGCGGGTATACGCCAGCGCCTGGATGGGCAATTCGTCTTCGCCGCCGGGGAAGGTCAGCACCAGTCTCGCGGACGGGCCGAATCGAATCGCCTCATCGAGTGCCGACTGAAATAGATCAGGACCCATGCGAGGCCTTTCACCCGCGCTTCTTGCAGCGGGCCATCAAGAGCGGTTGACTATTCGAAGATGGCGAGAATGTCGGACTCGTCCATGATCAGAAACTCTTCGCCGTTGATCTTGACTTCGGTGCCGGCGTAGCTGGTGAAGAGCACCTCGTCGCCCTTCTTCACCTGGAGCTTCGAGCGCTCACCGGTGTTGAGCAGCTTGCCATCACCGACCGCCTGCACGCGGCCGCGCTTCGGCTTTTCCTTGGCCGTATCGGGCAGCACGATGCCGCCTGCCGTCATCGACTCGCTCTCCAGCCGCTTCACCAGGACCTTGTCGCCAAGGGGCCGAACACTGATCTTCGTCGCCGCCATAAACTCATGCTCCTTCTGAATTACTTGTTGTCAATCAAGGCGTTGAACGCCTGACACTAACGGTCAATCTCTCGCGGGCCGGCAGCCATGCCGAACCCGCCATCCAAGAACTAGTTGAAATTCTCCGGGACCGTCCAATCCACGTTGTAGGCGCGCCGCAGCAGCCGCATCAGCGTCGGCAGCACGTCGTCCGACTGGCGGTGCTCCTCCAGCACCGTGAATACGCCAAGCCACATGGCATCGCGGAGCAGCCGGGCATCGGGCTGCGGGCTGACCATCAGGCAAGGCACCTCAAGACCGCTGTCGCGCAGCCGGCGCAGGGCCGTCAATCCGCCGGCGGGAGGCAGCCGATCATCCAGCACCAGGACGTGAATGGTCCGCTGGAGCGCCAGGTTGATCGTCTCGTCATCGGTACGCGACCAATGAAAGCCCACCGGCATGCTGGACAGGCACGACTCCAGCCGCATCGCCCAGGGACTCTGGCCGGCGTGGGCAACCAACAGGTCAAATCTCTCAAGATTCGCTGCCATCGACCACCCGGGCAAACTGGACGCGCGGACCTGCCACCATCGGCCTTCGACATCTGCAACCGACATGCCAGCGATTTGCCCCCCGGGCGCGTTCCTGGCGGAATCGCCGTAAACTGCGTCTGCACCTGTGGTTATGGATAATGAAATCTCGCACGGTCGGCAGTGGTGGCCGGTGCTTCCGTCGAAATGGCAGCAGCACGGTTCCGTCAGTCGCGGTCGCCTGTCAAATTGGCACAATGCGGCTTCAATACCCTTGGGGCGGGCGATGTGCCCGGATGAACGCGCCAGCATGCAACCGTGAGGCACGAAGCGATGAAGGACCATTATCCGTTGTACCTGGCAGGCCGGCCCAGCGAGCCGAATAAGGACCTCGCCGTCACCAGCAAGTTTGATGGCAGGGTTGCGGCGAAGGTGCCATTGGCGGACTCGGCGACGATCGATCGCGCCCTTGCCGCGGGCGTAAAGGCCCGCGATGCGTGCCGGGCGATGCCGGCGCATGCGCGCAGCGCGGTGCTGCGGCACGTTCAGAGCGAACTGACGTCTCGGAAGGAGGAATTCGCCCGGGTTCTCGCCATCGAAGCGGGCAAGCCGATTCGTGACGCCCGCGGGGAGGTGCAGCGCGCAATCGAGACGTTCCGCATTGCGTCGGAAGAGGCAACACGGATCAGGGGCGAGTATCTGCCGCTCGACGACGCGCCGCGGACGGAGGCCTACGAGGCGATCAGCCGCCGGGTGCCGATCGGGCTGTGTTCGTTCATTTCGCCGTTTAACTTTCCGCTGAACCTGGTGGCCCACAAAGTCGCCCCCGCCATCGCGATCGGCTGCCCGTGGGTGCTCAAGCCCGCGTCGCTGACGCCGATCAGCGCCCTGATGCTGGGCGAGATTCTCGCAGATAGCGATCTTCCCGAGGGGGCATTCAGCATCCTGCCGTGCCGCCGCGACGACGCCGAGCTGTTCACGATCGACCCGCGGATCAAGCTGCTGTCGTTCACGGGCTCGCCGGATGTGGGCTGGGACCTGAAGAACCGGGCGGGCAAGAAAGGCGTCATTCTCGAGCTGGGCGGCAACGCGGCTTGCATCGTCCATCGAGACGCGGATCTCGATTTTGCCATCGGCCGCTTGATCGTCGGCACGTTCTACCAGTCCGGCCAATCCTGCATCAGCGTGCAGCGCATCCTGATTCATCGCAGCATTTACGCCGACGTGCGCGATCACCTGATCGCGGAGGCGGCGAAGCTCAAGTCGGGCGATCCTCTCGGCGAAGATACGTTTCTGGGCCCGATGATTTCCGAGGCGGAGGCCAGGCGCGTGGAGCAGTGGGTCGCGGCGGCAGTCGACGCCGGGGCGAAAATACTCTGCGGCGGCAGGCGCCATGGCAATTTTTTCGACGCGACATTGCTTGAGAATGTCGCCCGCGAACAAAAGGTAAGCTGCCGGGAGGTTTTCGGTCCGGTGGCCGTGCTGGCGGCCTACGACGACTTCGCGGAGGCGTGCCGATGGGTGAACGACAGCGACTACGGCCTCCAGGCTGGCGTATTCACCCGCGATCTGGATGCGGCGCATCATGCCTTCAACGAGCTGGAGGTCGGTGCTGTCATTATTAACGACGTGCCCTCGTTCCGTGCCGACGCCATGCCATATGGCGGCGTAAAGGACAGCGGCCTTGGCCGGGAAGGGCTCCGCAGCGCGATCGAGCACATGTCCGAGTTGCGGCTGATGGTGCTGCATCGTGCTGGTCGCCGCCTGCGTTAGAGAAATGCCGCAAGAGTCGACTGGGCAACAGCGGAGGGACGATAGACAATCTGACCGGGGGGCAAATTGCGACGCGATTGGACTAGAATAGAGCCGTCCCGGAGAGTTCGCACTGCATGAAGCAGTGGCACACAGTCGGGCGCGAGAGGCGTCAGCGGGGGTATTCAGCGATGCAGTTCAAGGCGGCCATTTCAACCAAAACGGATGCGGCAGAGGCCGTGCGCGAGCTTTGCGACGCGGCCAGCGGCGTGTCGGCCGACCTGGCGATGCTGTTTGTCTCTCCTCACTTCGAAAACGAGTGCGACTCCATCCTCAACGCGGTGCTGGACGGGACCAACGCGCGAAACCTGATCGGCTGCACGGCCGACGGCATCATCGGTCCCGATCGCGAAGTGGAAAGCGCCCCGGCCATTGCCCTGTGGCTGGCGAATATGCCCGGTGTGCGGGCGCTGCCATTCGTCATCGATATCGACGACGTCAAGAACTTCGAAAGCCTCGACGACTGGCGCGATCGCACCGGCATGCAGTTGGACGACCGGCCGAGCCTGGTGCTGCTGCCGGAGCCGTTTTCCTTCGGTCCGGCGCTGGAACACTCGCTGGACCAGCTGGACGAGGCGTTTCCGGAAAGCACGATCGTGGGCGGCCTGGTCAGCGGCGGTGAGCGGCCCGATCAGAATCGCCTGTTCCTCAACGACCAGGTGCTGCGCCGCGGCATGGTGGGCGTGTCGCTTTCCGGGCCGGTGGCGATCAGCTCGGTCGTCTCGCAGGGCTGCCGCCCGATCGGCGAGCCGCTGGTCATCACCAAGGCCGAGCACAACGTCATCAAGGAGCTGCGCGGCCGGCCGGCCATGGAGATGCTGCAACAGATCTTCCAGGATGCCGATCCCGAGGATCGTGCATTGATGCAGCGCGGCATTCACGTGGGCTGTGTCATCGACGAGACGCGGGCGTCCTTTGGCCGCGGCGATTTTCTCATTCGAAACCTGATGGGAATCGTGGAGCAGACCGGCATTGCCATCGCCGCCCTGGTGCGGCCGGGGCAGACCATCCAGTTTCACGTGCGGGATTCGCTGAGCGCCGATCAGGACATGCGTTCGCTGGTCGGTCAGTCCTTCGGCGAGACGGGCGCGCCGCCCGAAGGCGCGCTGCTGTTTACGTGCAACGGTCGCGGCACTCACATGTTCGGCCAGCCGAACCACGATATCGGCGTGGTCAATCAGCTCGCCTCCAACTGTCAGGTGGCCGGGTTTTTCGCGGCCGGCGAAATCGGCCCGATCGGCAACCACACTTTTATTCACGGATTCACCAGCAGCCTGATCGTCTTTCGCGAGGCGTAGCCCCCCTGCCGTCGGGAGCCTTGCCGAAAGTTAACGGGAGCGGGCGCAGCCCATCAGCCCGCCAGTTCGTCGATCTTGGCTGCGAGGATGAAGTCGCTCTCCGACAGCCCGTTGATCTTGTGCGTCCATATCTCAACGCGGACCATTCCCCATGACAGGTAGAGATCGGGATGGTGATTTTCGCGCTCGGCCACATCGCCGATGCGATTCACCAGCGCGAGGGCCTGGGCGAAATCCGGCAGCGTGAACGACCGCGCCAGGTGTCCTTTTTCATTGACCTTCCAGCCGTTGAGCTGGCCCAGCATGGGCTGGTATTGCTCGGGCGTGAGTGGCGGCACGCCGCCCTTGCAGGGAACGCACGATTTCTGGGCGAGTTCATTCATCGTCGGTAACCTTCCTCAGTCAGTCGCGAGATGTCTCGGCCTGGCTGAATGCCAGTTTGCAACACAACGCGCCCGCCCCCGGCCGCAGTCCCGGGTTCTGTCCGCGCCGAGCGGCGATGCTGTCAGGGCGCCGATTGCCGCGGGACCAGCCGGTAAATGATTCCCACGGGCTGGAAATCATAGCTTGCGGCCATCCACTGCGGAACATACGGCACGCGATCAAAGCAGGCGAATGCCTCGCCGCGGCTGGCAAATGCCGCCACCACGTCCGGCGTGGGCTCGACCGCCGGCTCGGCCGGCGTCGTGTCGGGGCCAAGCGTCAGCGTGACGCCACGATCGAGACCCTCGACGTCGCGAACATAGACCAGCGCGTTTTTGATGGTGATGTCGGCGTAGAGAAGGCAATCGGGGGCGGCCGCCGCCAAGGCCTGCTCCGCGAAACGGCGGGCACTGTCATCGCCATTCTTACGCGGTCGGACGAAGTAGGCGAGCGTATCGCGCATGGGGATGTCGCGTTTTGCGCCGATCGATACGTCGAACCGCTCCAGGGCCGCCGGCGCAATCTCGTAGACCGGAATCGGCAGAAGCGCGCATGCCAGAACGAGGGCCGTGCGCGGCCAGCGCCCGTCCAGCAGCGAAGCGGTCCCAACCCCGATGAACAGTGCGGCGATCACGTAGCAGGGCGTGAAAAAGACGATCTGGTCCGACACGCGATAACGAAAAGCAAAGGCAAAGCCCACGGCGAACACCGCCAGTGCAAACAGCGCGAGGCCCTTCGACCGGGAGTCGCGCCGTAAACGCGCCAGGCCGAGCGGTGCGGCCAGTAGCAGCGGCGTGGGAAAGTTCAGCGCGAAGTATTGCGCGGTCTTGAGGGCCATGTCGGCGAAGGGGAATTCGGTGCCGGTGACGAGCCTGGCGCGGTTCTCCGGCCCCGCGAGTGCCTCCCACAAGGCACTGCCGACCGGCTGGCCGCCCGCAATGTTGCCGGCGACGAGGATGCCGTATGGGAACGATCCGACGAGCCAGGCCGCGGTGCACGCCGCGATGTGCATCCAGCGCAGCCGCCGCGCGCGGAACATCCACAGCGCCGCCCCCGCGTAAGCCGGTGCATGCAGGATGGCCAGCACATGGTTGGAGAAGCTCAGCCCGTTGACGGCCAGGGCGGCGGCCAGCCACCGCCAGTCGCCGGTCCGCAGCAGCCGGTGGATCAGCGTCAATTCGGCCAGCAGCCCGACGGCGTACAGGTTGTACACTTCGGCGATGACGCTGTGGGTCCAGAAGGTATGGCTGACGGCGAGGGCCAGCGTGCCTGCCGCAGCGGCCGCCGGCCTGCGCGTCAGCGTCAGCAGCAGGTTCATCGCCAGCGCCAGGGCGACGGCACCGCAGAGCGACGAGAACAGGTTGACGCGCCAGGCAAATTCGCCCAACGGCAGAAGAGCGAAGCCGCGAGCGAGGAGGATGTGGAGCGGATGGGCCAGCGGCAGCCCGAGATCGCCGCGCACGTCCATGTGCCACACGCGGAACTGAAACATCGCGCTGTCCTGCCAGAGGACGCCCGGCGCGCAGGTGGCGGCATAAAGCACGAAGCCCCCGATCGCCGCCGCCGCGACAAGAAGGGCGCGGTTCTGGACGGGTTGTTCCGGGGGCAATGTCATGAGCGGGACGGCAGGCGCAACCGGCGGATTAGACGGCGACGCCATGTTTTCTCAAGAGCGACTTCAAGGCCTGGATGGAGTGCGTCTGCTCCAGGTTCTCGGTGGCCAGCATGACGTCAAACTCCTGCTCCAGGGCGCCGATCAGGTTAATGTGGTTGAGCGAATCCCACGTATCCACCTGTTCGGGCGTGAGATCGTCCACCACGCGCTCCGGCGGCAGTTGCAGGATCGCGGCACACACGTCGCGGAATTTCTGTTTGGCATCCATGGTTACTTGCCGGTCATCGGTTCCTCAACGGTCCATTCGATCCAGTCGGACATGGCGGGCGGCGCCGCATTCAGCGTCATCGACCAGCGCTGCACGCCTTCGGCGTCCGGCTGAAGCGCCAGCCCGCACTCGGCGTAAAAGCCGCCGAACGGTTTGTTCTTCGGCGTCGGAGCGTACACGGCTTCCAACCGAGCCGCGCCTGCCTTGAGCGCGCGGGCGGTAATCCAGCGCAGAAAGTTGTGCTCGACCGTCCGGCCCAGCACGCGGCAACTCATCAGGAACATGCGCAGGACGTGCACATCGCCGCCGCGTTCCACCAGCGCCGCGCCCACGATGCCATTATCGCCGAAACGGTCCACCAGCGCAAGCGTCAACACCTCGTGCCGGCCATCGGTCATGAACGCGCGGATATCGTCCTCGGTGCACCGAACCGTGTGCATGTTGAACTGGTTCGTCCGCGCTGTGAGCTGGGCGGCGCGGGCCACGTCGCGGGCCCGGTTGATGCCGATGCACACGCGCATCTCGAGCCGGCGATAGAAGTCCTCCAGGCTGACGGACTCGGTCTTCAGTGCCTTGCGATCGGCCTCGGCCCGGTACAGCTCCCCGCGCTTTCGGTCCTCGGTCGAGATGGTCCACTGGTCGAAGACATCGAGCGACTCGATGATGCCGGCATAGGCCGCCGGGTCGGCCGGCAACTGGATGGTCATGACCTGCGGCAGTTGAAGCCGCATCATCTCGCACTCCACCGGGTTGTCGTCAACGAATACGAAGCTGTCGAGGCCCAGGTTCAGCTCCTCGGCGAGCTGCCGGACATTCTGCGGCTTGGGCGCCCAGTCCACGCGCATGGCGGCAAAGTGTTTCGCGCGCAGCACCATGTTCGGATGCTGGTCCAGCACTTCATCGACGCTGCCCGGCTGGTTCTTGCTGGCGATACAAAGCACGACGCCGCGATGGTACAGATCGAGCAGGCGGCGCTGAAAGGCAACAAAGGCATTTCCGGGGAAGTCGGGCCCCAGCGCGATGCCATTGAGACCCACGTCGCCGACGACGCCGCCCCAGAGGGTGTTGTCGGCATCGACGACCAGCACCTTCTTCGAGAGTCCGAACAGGGGCCGCAGATGCCGCACGTAGAACGAGGCGAGCGTCCAGTAGTGGCGGCTGGCAAGCGGGATGCGGGCCATCAACGCCATGCGCGGATCGGCCCATTGGCCCCGTCCCGCAAGTGCCACCAGGTTGGCATAATCCATGACGTAGCAGTTGTCGATGGAGGCAGCGAGCGTAGCCAGCCGCTGATTTGCCCGATCGATGACCTGCGACTGCGAGCCCGGCATACCCGCTTCCGCGATGCCGGCCGCGGGGTACGCCGGCAATTCGTAATTCTGCATCAGGACGGGAGACGAGCTGTGCCGGCGGAAGGCTCGGAGGGCGGATTCGAGCCGCGAAAACCACTCATTCAGCAGCTCTTCCGCGCGCCCCGGCTCAAGCGAATTGAAGCACTCATACAGATCGGGCAGCACGTCGCGCAGCCGCACCGCAATCAGAACCGCGTCCGGCCGATGGTTCGCCAGACCGGAGGCGTCGTCGATCAACTCCCGTTCGTACTGTCCAAATGGCGCGACGTACTCGTGGATGCCGAGCCCGTGCCGGATCGCGCTGAGCTTGAGCGCGCCGACGACGGGTTCCACGGTGAAGCTGGCGACGATGGCAATTCGCGCAGAGACACGTTCCAGCGCCGCTCGAAATGCCGGGTAATTCGCCGTCGCCTGCGACAGGCGCACGAGCGTCGGCTGTGCGGCAATTTCGTCCAGGCGGCGCACGGCCTCCGCGGCTTCCAGTTCGTTGGCAGATGCGGGCTCGCTCGACACGGCTGACAGGTTCCTCACGGCGCGGGCGGCGCAGCGACATCGCGCTGCAACAGTTCGATCAACAGGCCGCGGCAGATGACGAATGCCACCGGTCTGCCACCGAATGCAACGGCCGGCTTGGGCGGAGACACGATCATCGCGCCGCCCCCTCGCATTCGCTCCAGTTCGCCTGCAACGTCACCCACCTCGTAGCAGGCGTGATACAGGCCGATCCCTCGTCCGGCCAGACGTTTCAAGTGCGAGTCGTCGCGCAGCGGGGCCAGCAGTTCCACGCGCGAATCACCCAGTCGCAGGAAGCGCACTCTCGCGGCCTGGAGCGGATCTTCAAACGTGGTGCCCTCGTCGACGGCCCCAAACGCCTGGACGTATGCAGCGGCCGCCGCGTCGACATCGTCGACAACGACGCCCAGATGGTGCAGCCGGAGTCCGGCCGGGCTACTCATGCCGAACCTCCTGGCCGTCGTGCCGCTTGACATCGGCAGCCGGCGCCGCGGCATCGGTGGGCTGCGCGGCACTGGTCGGTTGTGCCGGCACGGGCAGGCTCTTCAGGTCCGGGCTGGGCCGGCGCGGTTTGCGCCAGCCGATCTGGCGGCCGCGCGGAAGACCGCCAACATTCGCGAACGGCGCGACCGACTGCGTCAGTTCCGCGTTGGCATGAACGATGGCGGCACGTCCCACGCGCACGCCGGGCATAATGCGGGCCATCATGCCGACGAAGCAGTATTCCTCGAGCACGATCGGCTGCTCGATCACGTGCTGCAATCCGTGCGGGGCCATGTGGGACATGCTGATGAGCCGGCCGGGATCATCCGGAAACTCGACGGCATTGGTCGCGCTGTACAGATGCGCGCTGGCGGAGACGCCGACATAGTCTTCGATGACGACGCCGCCGCGGCCGGCGATGTGGACGCCGGGCCCCAGGTGCACGTAGTTGCCGATCGAGATAAAGCCCTGCTGCCGATGGCGCCGTTCGCCGGCGGCCAGCCGCACGCGCGTATCGATGTGGCAGTTGGACCCGATGACGACATTGGCGGGGCCCCAGATTTCGACGCCCTGGTCGATCAGCGTGTCGACACCGAGATTGCGGAGCTTGGCCTTCCAGTAGCAGCTTCGCAGGAAGAAGCCGGCCGCGTTTCGCCCCCACGTTCGCGCCAGTATCTCGAAGAACCACGAAAAGACGGGAATCCATGCGAATACGAACAAGACCGCCTGGGCGACGGCCATCAGCGCGCGAACGACCCGCGCCGCGGCCAGCCAGCCCTCGGTGCGCCGGAAATTCTGCGGCTCATTCATGGTGCCCTGGAGCGCGGCCAGCACGAAGTTCAACGAAAACACCTGCCAGCCGGCGACCGGCTTCGCCGCCGGCGCGATAAACCACGATTTGGCAACCTGGTTGCTCTCTGCGCGGATGTGCTCGGGAATCGACCTCGTCTCGGCCTTGAGCGACTCGGTCTCGAAGGTGCGGACGCGGCCGTGCTCGCTCCAGACCGGATCGCCCTGCAATCGCTTGAAGATGTCGGGCCGCGCCCGTTGGAGCACGGCGCCGATCGGGCGTCGCAGGTGCAGCCGGCTGGGAAAGGGGCATGCCTCAAAGCCCAGCGATTCCTTGAATGCTTCGAGCGAGTGGAGCTTGCTCTTGAGCGAGTAGTGCGCGCGGCGAACGCCCATCCGCGCAGCGGATGCGAGGCAGTGAAAGATGATGGCATCGTTGGGCCGATTGCTCAGCCGATCGGTGTGCGAGGCGATGGTGTCGATGAACACGGTGTCGTCGATGATCCGCGCGATCAGCCAGGCACACAGTTCGTTGCCGCGCTCTGGATCCAGGGCCGTCAGCACCGTGGTGCCCGGCCAGTCCGCCAGTTCGCGCCAACTGGTCACGAAGGCGTGTGGTGCCATCGATGTGTTCCAGCCGGTGCGCTCGACGTGACTGTTCCACACGATGCAGGCCTGGCGGGCCAACTCGGGATCGGCAGGATTCGCCACGCGGATGTCCAGGGCGCGAAAGCCCTTGCGAATGGCGCGGCGCTTGGAGGACATGACGCGCGACAGGCCGTAGCCGCTCAAGTCGCGAATGACGTTGAGCCAGACGTGCGAGTCCCCGCACTCAGGCGGCACCGGATATTGCCATCCCAACAGGAGCGAGCGCGGCGCGGCATCCTGTCCGGCGTCGATGGGTTCGAAATAGTCGAGGGGCCATGCAAAGCCCGGCTTGACGTAATACCACCATCGGCCGTCCCTTGCCTGGAACGGCTTCCACCAGCCTCGCGGCCGGGCCAGCCCGTTGTAGTACCACCAGAGTTCATTGTGCCGGACGCGGCGGGCGACGCGGCAGTAAGAATCCACGTCGGTCGCTTCGAGAATGGCGGGCGTGAAGCCGTCCAAATCGGGTGCCGGTTGTGTCTTGCTGCCGCTTTGCATGCACCGTCCGCAAATGTTCGCCGGCCCGCTTCTACCACCGGGAAAGCTCCGCGATGATTGGTCTATTTGCTCGCGCGCGTCCGAAAAAAGCCAAAAACCGCAGGCGCTTCAGCGTACCAGAGAGTTCCCCCCATGACCATCGGACAGGCTCGCCGGCTGGTCCAACTGGCCGTGCCCGGCTATCCATTTACGACGCGGAAACAGCCGCGGATCGGCGGCGTCAGAGCAATGACCCGCCAGACTTTGGGTTTCCAGCACATGCGGGGCATGAACCGCCGGCCGACCTCAGCTAACATGCCATCATGCAGACGCGCGCGACAGGCCGGCCCGGGAATGTGGACGTTGCGCCGCAACCGGAGGCCTCTCACGTTTGTGCGAAGGTTCGCAAGGAGGGTTGGATTCGGCGCTGGACCCGGCGGTTGGCGATCCTGTGGCTCTGCGCATCCCTGGCCACAGGGGGACTGTCCATCTCCCCTGCGGTTGACTCCATTGTCGCCGCCATCGATCGTCAGCAACACCTCGAGAAAGCCCAGTATATCATCTGCCTCGGCGGCGATCCGTATCGCGTGCTGGAGGCAGCGACGCTCATGCGGGAAGGCTGGGGCGAGTACCTGGTCGTCAGCAATACGCCCGGCTCGGCCGAGGCAATGCGGCAGTGGGCCATCGGCTGGGGCGCGCCGGCCGACCGCATTATTGTGGATGCCGGTGCGACGCGTACGCTCGATCATCCGCACTCGGTGCGCGTGGCGGCGGGGCTGGACCCGGCCGCCGACCGGTGCATCATCGTCACCGATTTCACGCACCTGCCGCGCAGCGAGGCCTGCTTTCGCAATGCGGGCTATCGGCACATGATCATGCAGGAGCCGCGCTGGTCCCGGTCGGCCCGCGGCTCGCGACCATACAGCGTCAAGACGCGCCTCAGGCTGGTGCCGGATTTGCTGTACGAAGGGGCCGCGTGGGTGGAATATTGGCTGATCGGCGCGGTCTGAGCGCGGGCCATAGGGGTTGCATTCGCCGGAGTGCCCTCAGAAAGCCGCTCCAGGGAAAATCGATTCATGGAAAACATATTGAACTATCTCGCGATCGTGCTCTGCCTGGCCATCGCCGGCGCATTCCTGGTCAAGCGGGCCGAGCAGCCGCCGAGTTCGCAACAGTATTTTCTCATTGCTGCGCTGGCGCTGGTCTCATTTGCTGGCGCAAAGGTCGTCGAAGTGCTGCTGGACGCCCACTTCTGGGAGCGCTGGTGGCTGTTGATCTGGACGGTCGCGTCGGTCGCCGTGGCGATCTGGGCCTTCATGCGGCACCGACGCAGCGCGGTTTGATAAACCCCTCGAAATGGGCCGGCGGGCTGTTGATCCGGCAGCAATTGCGCCGATGCATTAGGCATGGTGCAAGCCTTCGCCCGTCCCGGTGCACGTACGTCCGATTGCAATATTGCGTCGGCGGTCGCCTCCGATCGTGCCCCGCAAAAGATTGCCCCGACGCCGGACAGGCTCTCCGGTTCGGTTCCGGTTGCCCCCCTGCCGGTCAGGCAGCGGTCGCACGTCGGTCCCCTCTACCGGCTCCACGAAGCGCTGCTCGGCCGGCCCACGGTGCGGCTCGCGCGACAGCTTGAAACATCGCAGTGGATGAGCCCGGTCGAGCTGCGGGCCCTGCAGCTTTCCAAGCTGAATCGCCTCCTCGAGCACGCGCGGCTGCGCTGCCCCTACTACGCCAGGCACCCGCGATATCAGACCGCCGCGATCCGAACAATCGAAGATTTCCACGAGTTGCCGGTGATGACGCGCGACGCCCTTCGTCGCAACGCCTACAAGATGCGCTGGCCCGGCATGCCGCGCAAGAAGATGCTGCACTGGACGCGGGGCTCCACCGATGTTCCCGTGCCCTTCTTCTGGGATCGCAATCGCCAGGCCTGGGACAAGGCCAACCGCCTGCGCGGCCTTGCCTGGCAGCACCTCTCGGCACACGACCGCGAATTGCACATCTGGCCCGTCGATCCCCCACTCACACCGGCATCCCGCTTCAAGGAGCAGCTTCGCACGCTGCGCGATCGGTTGCTCCGCGATCGGCAGTTCGACTCGCTGACGGTCTCGCCGCAGCTCATCGACCGCGTCTGGCGGGCGTGGCGCGGGTTTGACCCGGTGGTGGTGACAGCATTCCCCAGCGTGCTCTGCAACCTGATTCAATGGACCGGCGGCCTGCGCATTGCGCGACTCAATCCGTCCTTGCGCCGCGTCCACGCGACCGGTGAAATCCTGTACAACTGGCAGCGCCAGCTCATCGAACAATCCTTCGGCGTGCCGGTGTTCGAGAGCTATGGGGTGCAGGAGGCCGGCGCGATCGCGTTCGAATGCGAGCACGGGAACTGGCACTGCTCCGACGAATCGCTGCTGGTGGAAGTGCTGGGACGCGATAGTCGCCCGGTCGCTCCCGGAAGGGTCGGCGAAGTCGTGGTCACCGGCCTGGACTCGTTCGCGATGCCGCTCATCCGATACTCGACCGGCGATGTGGTTCGTGCCGGTGCAACCCGCTGCCGATGCGGCCGCGGCCTGTCGGTGATTGAACCGCTTATGGGGCGCAGGTCCGACTTCCTGAAGTCGGATGCCGGCCACCGTGTCGGCCCGCGGGACGTGGTTGAATCCCTGAGCGGACTCGTGGAGAATGGTGGCTTTCAGATTGTCCAGCAGCCGGACGGGCTGGTCGCCGTGGAGATGCTCTCCGGCGCCTGTCACGCCGGCACTGACGCGGTGCAGCAGCAATTGCGCCGCGTGCTGGGCAGACGCACCGTCTGCTTCCAGACCGTCGCCACGCTCGAACGCAGCGCATACGGAAAATGCCGATTCGTTCGTTCGGCGTGATGCGGTGGACGGCTGGTTGGCGATCCGAGGGCCGCCCCCGTGTCGGTTGCACCCTATTCGCGCTCCATTCTGGTTCCGACGCACGCCGTCGCGCCGCCACCGCCGCCCACGCACGACGAGTTGATCGATATTGCCCGCAGGCTCGGCATCGTGGTTTCCGAGACTGCCACATCGGATGAACTCGAGAAGCGAGTGGCGCGCCGTCGCGAGGAATTGCTGGATATCGGTGCGCCGGCGCTCCGAGAATTGCTGGTCGCCGCCGGACAACATCCCGCTCACAAGTCGAACGTGGAGGACCTTGCCGCCCAGGGGCTGAGTATCGAACTGGCAACCTGCGAGCGGCTGCCCCCTCCTGCGTTGGAGACATTGGCGCGACTTCATGGAATCCAGCCGGAGGTCGACGGCGACCGGGCGCAGCTCATCAGGCGCCTGCGCGGTCAGAGCAATTTCTGGGATGCGATCCGTCGCGGGCGCCGGCGGATGGTCGCCCGGTTCGTGTCCGCCATCATCGAGGAAAAGGACGAGCCGCGTGCCGCCGACTCGGCACTCGTGGAACCCGCGCCGCGTCGCGATCGGACAGCCGGCGATGCCCGCAAGAGCCTGCGCGAAGAAATCGAGTCGCTCGGCGTCGTCGGGGGCCTGGCGACGCGAATCCGCGGGGCCGCCGATGAATACATCCAGGCCAAGCTGGACGAAATTGAGCGGCGCATCGACCAGAAGCTCAACCAGATCGACGAACGGCTGGCGGAGTGGAGAGATCGCGAACTGTCGCACCGGCTTCGCATCCTGCGCGTGACGCTGGGATTCAGCGTGCTTGTGGCGCTGGTGAGCCTCGGGTATAGTTATGTACGCCATCGATCCGAAGTTCGGATCGCACCCTCCTCGCAGGTGCTTCCTGCGGGCGATTCCATTGCGGGGGAGCCATAGCTCATGTTCGAAAAGCTCACGCCGCGGATGGAGCGGGTGCTCCGGCTTGCCCAGCACATCGCCAACGATTACGCGCAGGAATACGTCGGCACGGAACACCTGCTGTTGGCCATTCTGAAGGATGGCACCGGGCAGGCGACGGATATCCTGGCCGCCCTGGGTGTGGATTTCGCAAGCGCCAAGGGCGCGGTCGACCGGCTCATTCGCGATCGCATGGCCGACACCTGGGTCTTTGGCCGGCTGCCCGGCACCCCGCACTTCCGCAACGTGATGGAAAAGGCGATTGAGGAGGCGCGGCAGCTCGAGAGCCGCGTCGTCTGCGCCGAACACATGCTCATGGCGCTGGCCCGCGAGGAGGGTAGTGTCGCAAGTGCGGCACTTTCATCCCTCGGCGTCGGCCCGGCGGCCATCCGCGCCGAAATCGTCCGCCGGCTGGAAGCGCCCGGTCAGAACCTGTGCGGCACCGACACCGCAGCCGGCTGACGTCGAGACAGCTCCCCCACTCACCCCGCCGATACGAATCACGCACCTTTCGGGCGATATTCGCGTCAGTTGTTCGGAATCTCGATGGTGCCTGCGCTGCCGGCCTCCCCCCGCTCCCACTGTTTTCGCACCAGACCCAGGCCATAGACGCAGTATTCGAACTGATCGCTCAGACAGCGCAGGACGTGCGCCGGCGGCGATGTCTCCTCGTCGCTCAGGCTCGACGCGATGGCATAAGATCGTTTGCCCTGGCTGAAGTAGTCGATGAGCTCATCCGCCGAGCCGCGCTTGTACATGCGCCGCAGATTTTCCGGGTAGACCCCGGTCCAGAATAGCGTGAAATCCCCGATGTGGCGGTGATACTCCCGACGGCGAAGATTGTGGGAAATCTGCGGAGTCAGCTCCGCCTCGCAGAGCATCTCGGCGACGTCCTCGATGGGACGGCCGCTGCCATCGGGCGCCAGATTAATCCGCTCCATGTGAATGAAGTCGGTCAGCAGGTCGGTGACGTATTCCAGCACCAGGGGATCGGCAATCCCCACCTGCATCTGGAAGCTCTGCTCCACCATCGCCGCAAACCAGCGGTGCAGCGGATGGTCCGGGGGCACCGTGGACTTCACGATTCTGCACCTCCATAAACCATCGCCCGGCAAGGGCCCGGCTCAAATCGCCACTCCAGTTCCTCGCACCTCAGTTTTATCGTAGGATTCTGAACTGTTCCGGTAAAGCAAACCGTGCGCGAATGTCGGACGCAGGCCATTATCGGGCAGTCCGCTTTCGACGCGTCGCGAGGCCCGCGGCCATTCACCTCTCCGAATTGCAATACGAACTGCCTGAAGACCGAATCGCCCAACGGCCCGTCGAGCCGCGCGACGCATCGCGTCTGATGATCGTCCATTGCGATGCAGGGCGAATCGAACACCGCACCTTCCGCGATCTGCCCGAGTGTCTCGCCAGCGGCGACGTTCTCGTACTGAACAGGACGAGTGTGTTGCCGGCGAAGTTTGTCGCACGGCGGCCGAGCGGCGGGCAGATCCGCGGCCTGTTCATCTCCGAACGTCGGCCGGGTTGCTGGGAGGCGATGCTCTCGCCGCTGCGACGCGTCCGTTTCGGCGAGCCGATGCGTTTGGGCGATGGACGGTGGACCGTACGACTCACCGAACGTCTGGACCGCGGACGTTGTATCGTCGAGATCGATCCGCCCGATGCCGCGGCGGCCGTGCTCGATGCCGTGGGTTCAACGCCGTTGCCGCCCTACATCCGTCGCGGCGAAGATCGATCCGGCGATGCCGAAGACCGGGCGCGATACCAGACGGTCTATGCCGACCGCCCGGGCGCCGTCGCCGCGCCGACGGCCGGGCTGCACATGACTGAACGCCTGCTCGCCCGGCTCGGCGAACTCGGCATCAACACCGCCTTCGTGACGCTGCACGTCGGGCTCGGCACCTTTCAGCCGGTGGAGGTGCAAGAACTCAGCAACCACCGAATGCACCGGGAGTGGTATGAATATCCGGCCCGGACGGCGGATGCCCTGCGCGCGACGCGGCAATCGGGTGGCCGCGTCGTCGCGGTCGGGACAACCGCGGTACGGGTGCTCGAGACAGCTGCGGCGGCCGATGCGGACAATGCGTCCGAAGGCTGGACGGATATTTTCATCTACCCGCCCTACCGCTTTCGTGCCGTGGATGCGATGGTGACGAACTTTCATCTTCCCGGAAGCACGCTGCTTGCCCTGGTGTACGCGTTCGGCGGCGTCGAGCTGATGCGGGCCGCCTATCGCGAGGCGATTGAGAAGGGCTATCGGTTCTACAGCTACGGCGATGCCATGCTGATTATCTAAACATGCCGAGCGTGGCGCGCGGGCGGTGCAGCCGGATCGGGCTATCGCCGGCCGCGACGCAATGAGCGGGCGTGACCCCGCCAGTACTGCTCATATTCCTTCTCCAGCCGCGTGATGGCTTCGCCGGCGTCGATCACACGCCGGCCGAAGATCTTCTCGAGTTCATCCCGCTTTGCCGGTTTCATCAGCAGAGAGCCGGCCTGCGCGTGGATGACCTGGCCGTTTCGGTTCACGTAGGCGACAGCCGCGTCGGCAAAGCCTTCGCGATCCAGGATCTTGTAGCACTTCGCGATGGCCACACCCGGCGGTGGATCGGTCTGGCCCGCGCACTCGAACACGCGAACGATGAAGCCCCGCCGCACGTGATCAAACGACAGGAATGCCAGGGTCTGCTGTTTCTCCAGGTTGCCCAAGAGCCGCGGGAACAGCCGCACCAGCATCGGCGACAGGTATTTCTCATCTACATCCAGGGCCGGGTTCTGCTCGAGCGGCACGTCAATCGTGTGCGTCTGCCCGGTCAGAAGCACCGACCGATCGCGGAGTTGATCCTCGTAATCGTTCTCCAGGCGCTCCGGTCCGTCGACCGAAGGCTGAATCCACGCCGTCGAGCTGCGCTGATAACGCTCGTACTTGAGATCGTCGCGTATGAAGAGCTTCGTCTGGATTCGCCGCGTTATGCCCGGTACATCGAACAACCACGTCTCTTCGTACAGCTCGTAGCCGGTGAAGCGGCGATACTGGACCGGCCCCGCATCCAAGCGTGAGAGGCCGATCGGCTTGCCGTCGAGCTCGAAGACGTAGTATTCCTCGTTGGGCAGGGCGCCGATCAGTCGCTCGGCGTTGAGCGACTTCTGCCACTCGGCGCCGGCAGACAGCGCGTCGGACAGCTTTCGCTGATCGCCCGGCCCGGCAAGGATTTCGAGTGACTCCAGCACGCGCACAAACAGCGGCTCGGTCATCGATCGCGCCTTGGTAGGCGATGTCGATTGGATGACAAGGAAACTCCGCGGGGACATTTCGACGACGGCCGAAATGGTCGTGACGCTTTCGTCAAACACGGTGAAGGACGCCGACAACATGCCGCCGGGGCGCCGGGCGATGTCCTGCTCCTGCCGCGATTCGACGTTGGCGTCCGGATGCTCAAACTCGACCTGAAATGCGATGCCCTTCAGCATGTCGGCCACGTTCGTGTCCTGCCGGCGCGTGACGTGGCGGACGCGTATCTCGTGAATCGGCGTCGCCTCGGCGTGGGGGCCCGTTGCGCCGCCATCGCCGGCGGCAACATGTCCAGCGGGCTGCGGCGCGGTGTGCATGCGCAGCACCACTTCGCCGTTGGGTTCGGCCTCGCGTCTGCGCACCAGGTTCCAGTCCTTCGGCGGGCAAATCGCAAAGCCGTATGTGCCGTCGACGTAGCGATCGCCCAACTCGCCGGCGGGCCGATTATTGGGCGACGTCTGGCCGCCGGCCGTCAACACCAGGTACAACGCAAACAGGCTGCAAAGCATGGGACGTGTCCTCTGGAGGTACCGCGAGATAGTGATCCGCTCGAATGCAAGCCGCCGCCGAGATCTCCCGGGCTCAGTCGCCGGTATCTACGGCCGACACGTTCCGGCAGATTTCGTCAAACAGGGGCATCTCGCGGCGAATGCTGGAAGGCGTCTGGTAGCCGACATAAACGGCGACACCGGTGGGAAGCTTCAAAACGGCCTGAATACTGGCGCCGAATGCATGCTCCTTCGTCGAACGAACGCCGGGAATTCCGCCGGGCGTCGTGTACTCGCTCAGGCGATCGGGCTCCATGTCGAACTCTTCCACCGCAAGTTCACGCAAGTCGCCATTCGACTTTGCTTTTCGGAACCCGATGACCAGCAGTCGCGGGCCGCCCTCCATCCCGTCGCCGCGATAGGCGACTTCGGCGCGGCCGAGGCTGAAGTTCAGGAACTGGGAGAAGACGTCGCGCTCCTCATCGGCACGCTCCCAGCGGCCGGCGGCAGGCAGCGCGTACTTGATGGGCCAGTACGGCCGCTGGATGGTCTCGCCCATCTTGAGGTCGACGCGATTGTGTTGCTCGATCTGCAACTGGGCCACCGCCAGGGTTCCCACGAGCGCCAGCGTCATGGTCGCGGGCGTCCAGCCCGGGCGGGCCGGAGTTTCTCGTGAATACGCCGTCCACATGGATGAACAGCATAGATCGGTCCGGGCGACCGGGCAAATCGACGGGATTTATTCGGCGACCAGAAGCCACGTGACCAGCAGCATTCCGGCGGCCATGGCCGGAACCAGCATGAGTCGGTCGATCGTGCTTTCCTGGCCCTCGAACGTGGCCAGGTACTCGGCTTCGATGGCGGCGCGGGGATTTTCCATGGCCGCCGGTTTGACGTGACCGCACTCGTACTCGACGCCGCGAATGAGAAGGCGAGCCTCGAAGGGATCGATATTCAGCCTGGCGGCGTAGGCAAGGTATTGCCGCCGCCGTCGCCAGCCGAGCGGCCGATCGCAGATTTCGTCCTTGACCATCTCGCGGAACACGCGCCGGCTCATCGCGCGCATGCGTTGTTCCCGCGGCGGCAGGTGGCGATCGAGTGCGGATTCGAAGTTGTTGCTATGCGAGTCCCCCATTCGGCGATCCTCCGAATGACGATATGCCCGCACCTGCGAAAAAGGCCAATAGGACAGGCATGCCGGTCCGGTAAGGCCGCCGGCAGGCCGGTTTATCGCCGCGGGCGCGGCAAATCCGGCCACTGGCTCGTGGAATGTTGACCTCCGCCGGGCTGTCGCGGCTTCTTGCCTTGTACGGGCGGTCCGCAGAACCTATCATTTTCGCGCCGTGGCGGTTATCCATCCGGACCGCCGCTCAACAGGAGTAGTTGTGCCGCCTCATGCATCGTCATCCCGAATTTCCTAAAGCGTTTGCCGAACTTGGCATAGAACCTCCCATTCTTCGCGCCCTCACGGCCATTGGTTACCAGGAGCCCTCGCCGATCCAGGCCGAGCTGATCCCGCTTGCGCTGTCGGGACGCGACGTGCTCGGTCAGGCGCGAACCGGCACTGGCAAGACCGCGGCCTTTTCGATACCGGTGCTTCAGCGCATCGACCCGGAGGCTCGCCTTCAGGCCGTGGTGCTGACGCCGACGCGCGAATTGGCGGTGCAGGTGCTTGGCGAAATGCGACGCCTTGCCAAGCACCTCAACATTCACTGCGTGCCGGTATATGGGGGAACGCGCATCAAGGGACAGATCGCCCAGCTGGGCAAGCGGCCGCACGTGATCGTCGGCACGCCGGGCCGCGTCATGGACATGCTCAGTCGCGGCGTGATTCACTTCAACGAGGTCCGCCTCGCGGTTCTCGATGAAGTCGATCGGATGCTCGACATCGGCTTTCGCGACGACATCCGCAAGATCCTCGGCAAGATTACCTGCGAGCACCAGACGATTTTTGTCTCGGCGACGCTCAGCGATGATGTCAAGCGCCTGGCACGACAGTTCATGCGCGACGCGGCCGAAATCAACGTCTCGCAGGACCAGATCACGGTGTCGGACGTATCGCAGTACTACTGCGTCGTCGAGCAGGAGGACAAGTTCCGTCTCCTCCGGGCGCTACTCGCGCAAGAGAAGCCAACGCTGGCGATCATCTTCACGCGCACCAAGCACGGTGCGAGAAAACTGGCCAAGCGCCTTCATGCCGCCGGAATAGAAGCCCGCGAAATCCACGGCGATCTGGTGCAGGAAAAGCGGGAGCGCATCATGGAGCGGTTCCGCAAGCACCACATTCCCATACTCGTGGCCACCGATCTGGCCAGCCGCGGCATCGACGTCCAGGGCATCACGCACATCATCAACTTTGACATGCCCGAGGATATCGAGGTGTACGTCCACCGCATCGGCCGAACGGCCCGCATGGGCGCCAGCGGCAAGGCCGTCACCTTTGTCACCAGGGAAGAAGGAGCACGGCTGACCGACGTCGAGATGCTGGTCAATCGCGAACTGGAGCGGCTGGAGGTGGAGGGCTTCGATGGCGCCCAGACGTTCGCCGACCGTGCCCGACCCGAACCGGCGCAGCACACCCCGGTCGCCGCCGGCCATGCCCCGAAAACGCCAGCGCCCCCTGCGGATTCCATGGCCCGCAGCCTGCGCGGCAAGAGCCCCCCCCGCAAGCGGCGATTCTGATGCCACGCTCAATCGGCCGGCGCACTCTCGTCCGGCGCAGGCGATGAGGACCCGGCGGCCCAGCGCGTGTTCAGCCCGTGGGGAACGCCGACCAGATCGCACAATTTCCCGGCGACGAAATCGACCAGATCGTCCAACTTCTGCGGCAACATGTAGAACCCCGGCGCGGCTGGACAGATGATGCCGCCGGCACGGGAAATGCGCAGCATGTTCTCCAGCTCGATCTGCGAGACCGGCATCTCGCGCGGCACGACCACGAGCCGGCGAGCCTCCTTCAGATGAACCGCCGCCGCCCGGGCGATGAGATTACCGCCGAGGCCGGATGCCACTTCGCCGAGCGTATTGCTGCTGCATGGGCAGATGATCATGGCATGCGTCAGATATGAGCCCGACGCCAGGCGGTCGCCGACGTCGCGATAGGGGTGTTCTTCGACGCGGGCCGCGAGCGACTCACCGATCAGGTTGCGCGGCGTGGCATCGGCAACGTTCAGCTCATCCAGAAACAGCCGCCGGCCATATGGCGAGATGATCAAGTCAACGTGCGCGCCGCCGCGGGCAAGACACTCCAGCAGTCGCCGCGCATACGCGGCGCCGCTTGCCCCTGTGATCGCCACCACGATGCGTTTTTCCATGAGGTCCCCATGTGCGAAGGAATCGTCCTTCGCCGCGTCATTCCGCCGTTTGCAGCACCGACAGGGCCGTCAGGCGCTTGCGAGCCTCTTCGGCCCAGATGCTGGAAGGATGCGCCTCGACCAGGTCGTCCAGCACGGACCGGGCTTCATCCAGCAGCGAATCTTCCTGAAGGGCGTCGGCAAGGGCGAATCGCGCCTCGGCGCTTGGCGGCGTGCCGGCCAGCGACTCTGCCAGCGTGCGCAGCCGCAATATGCGGCGCGACACCGCCGGTTCCATCTGTGCCAGGCGAATGCGCACGTAACCGGCGGTGCGGGAATCGGGGAATGCCGCCACGATGCCCTCCAGGTTCGCGCGATAGCAGGTGGATGAATCATCCAGACTCATCAGAACGGCGGCGGGATGCACCGGCGCTTCGGGCTCTGTTTCGCGAATGCCGAAAACCTCGCGCGTCGGCCGCGCGGCGTCATCCTTGCACGCAGTCAGCATCTCGCGCAGTCGGCGGGCCTGCGCGGCCAGCACGTTCTGGTCGATTCCGAGACCGGCGAGCGGCGAGGCCCGCGTAAAGACCGAGTCAACGATGGTGGCGTCCGCGCTGAGTGGCTGGGCCGCGGCATGTGCGGCATCGATCCGCCGCTCGACGCGTTCGAGGCGTTCGATCGCCTTGTCAAAGTCGCCGTCTTCGGCCGCAAGAATGCCGAGGTTCATCAGGGCCATCATACTGACATCGACTTCGGGAAAGAGTTCGAGCAGCTCGCGCCACGTCTGCCGCGACGCCTCGCCGGGCAATTCAAATCGAAACTCCAGACGCTCGTCGCGCTGAAGCCGCGAGTCGTTCACGCGGCAATCCAGGGCACGCCCCTTGAGGAACAGCACGTAAGGAATATAGCGTGACCGGGGAAACTGCTCGATGAAGCGGGAGCATCGCTCGATCGCGGCCTGCCGCTTGCTCTCGGCCTCGGCCAGGACGTCGTCCCGCTTCTGATCGAACACTTTCTGGTAGTACTGCTCATACGGCGTGCCCTGGATATCACGCCACTCGCTGATCGTCTGCTCGTGAGCCATGCCGCCGACATCAACCGAGGCGAACACCGACGAACTTCCCGGTCCGATCTCGCGCACCAGCAGCCGGTAGGCAAGCTCGTCGCGGCCGACGTACGCGTTAAAGAGCCACACCGGCGCGATGAACAGCATTGCCAGCACCGGCGGAATGCCGCCCGGCCGGTAGGCGATCAGCTTGGCGATCGCGATGGCCACGGCGCAAATGACGCACGAGCCCAGCAGTGCAAGCACCCAGGGAGCATAGATCAGGGCCCGCTGGTGGATGATCCGGGAGGAAGATCCCGCCGGCTCCCACGAGGCCATGACAAAATACAACGCGATCGGTATCAGGCCGATCAGGGCCGACGCGTAGCGGAAGGAAAACTTCGCCAGGCCCAGCCGCGTCAGCACGCAGCCGACAAAGATCGTGATGCCGAGCCACGGCATCGCCGCCAGAAAGAGCACCATTGCCGCGAATCCGGTCGCCAATGGCAGCCGGTAGAGGATCGTGATCAACACCGGCACCGAACACAGCGACGCAAACTGCAGCCCCATGATGACCGCGTGAATGGGAACCTCCTGCACCGGGATCGGGCTGGAAAGAAAATCGGTCAGCGTGATCTGGTTCGCACCGACGGGCATGAATGACTGGCCCATGAGCGACCAGTAACCGGGATGCCGCCAGGGCACGAACTCACCCGTGCGCAGCCAGAAGGTGAAGCAACAGAGCCCGGCAAACAGCGCCGCCAGCACGATCAGCATCAGCACGGCGCGCACGCGGTACTTGCGGGCCGTGCGCGACCACACGTCCACGATCTGCTGGTTGTTGACCGCCTCGCTCATCGCAGGCCCCCGGTTGGCAGCCGCTTTCGCGCAAGGTACAACGTCACGATGCCGAGGGTCAGCGGCCGATATTCGACCGAATCAAAACCGGCGCTGCCGAGGGCGGCGGCCATCGCCGGCGCATCCAGAAAGCTCGCCACCGATTCGGGTAGATAGTCGTAAGCGCCGGTTCGATCGCGGCTGATCATCCGGGCAAGCCGCGGAAGCACGCGACGAAAGTAGAACCCGTATAGCGCGCTGAATGCGCGCGATCGCGGCGTGGTGAATTCGAGAATGATGGCGCGGCCGCCCGGGGCCAGCACGCGGTGCATCTCGCGGAGCCCGCGGTCCAGCTCCTGAAAATTCCGCACGCCGAAGGCACAGCTCACGATGGTGAAGCTCGCATCGGCGAAGGGCAGGCTCAGGGCATCGGCCCGGCACCAGCGCGTGCCCGCGGCGCCGCGGCCGGCCGCCAGGGCCAGCATGTTCTCGGCAAAGTCGCCACCGACGACCGACGCCGGGCCTGCCTCGGCGAACGCCCGCGTCAAATCCCCCGTGCCGCAGGCCAGATCGAGCACGGCATCGTCCGGCCTCACCCGTGCCATCGCCACGGCCTTCCGCCGCCACGATGCATCCCGGCCGCCGGAGAGCACGCGATTGACCAGCTCGTACGTCGGCGCGATCTGATCGAACATCGCCCGCACCCGCCGGGATTTGTCGGGTTGCTGGTGCGGTGCGCGCAGCTTCTGCTCGTCCCACAGGGCCTGTTCGGCAGCCGTGCTCATTTGCGCCATTGTAGTGGCTGCCGGCCGCCTCACGAACAGGGCTGCATCACCAGCGCAGATAAACAAAAAACCCTGAAATCATCGCGCTTGCCGCGCCAGCAAGGAACACCGCCTCGGCCAGCGTCCTGTGCCGATACGCGGTGTACATCCAGGCGCCGGACAGGCACATCAGCACGATCACGGTTCGGCCGAAGAGACCCCATCGATCGATGGCTCGGGAGGCGATCATCGGCGCGGCGATGGCGGCGGCCATCAGCGCCCAGCCGGCGATCAGGCCCGCCTGCTGCCAGCGCTGGGCCCGGCGATCTTCGATCTCGATGGGTTCATTCCTGCGCGCCGCCCGTCGCGCCTCGATCAGCGTGAAGGGCGTGCCGCACTCGGGGCACCGCCGCGATGTCAGCCCCGTCAGGTTGTACTCGCAGGCCGGACAGACGTGCGGCGGGTTCTGCGGCACCGGCAAGCCGTAGTCGCCGCTGGACGCATCCTGCGGCGGCGAGGCGGCCCACGCCTTTTCCTTCGCCATCGAATTGTCGCCGATCAGTTCGATTCTCGGCGCCCGAACTTCATTGTCTCCCTGCTCATTCATGCGGTGCACGTCACCAGTGAATGGAGCCGACCGCCATGTCGCATTCATCGCGAGTTTGCTGAGCGGCTCATCATCATGTGGACCGAAAGAGACGATACGAGGCATCGGGGCATGTGTCGTTTACCAGCAAGACATGCAAACTGCCTTTGCATGTCGAAAATCATACTCTGCCGGCGATCCTGACGGGCCCCTTCATTTTAGTTTTCTTCGCGATGAACTGTTCTATAACGATCAGCGTTGTTGTTCACAGCCCGTACTCCCCCCACCGCCCATCCACCAGCCGCCTCACCTCCTCGCTCATCCGCAGCACCTTCGGCCAGTCGCGGACGATGCCCTCGCCGGGGATCTTCCGCGTCGCGTCGATGCCGATCTTGCTGCCCGCGCCGCAATAGGGCGCAGCATGATCGAGCACATCCAGCGGACCCTCCACGATGAACGTGTCCCGCCGCGGATCGACGTTCGCCCCCACGCGGAACATCACCTCCTGCTCGTCGTGCACATTCACATCCTCGTCCACGATGACGATGAACTTGGTGAAGGCCATCTGCCCGGCGCCCCAGATGCTGCTGGCCACCTTCCGCGCCTGATACGCATACTCCTTGCGGATCTTCACGAACGCGAAGTTATGAAAGGCCCCCCACATCGGCAGGTGATAGTCCACGATGTCGGGAATCAGCATTTGCAGCAGCGGCAGGAACACGCGCTCCGTCGCCTTGCCCAGGGCATAATCTTCCATCGGCGGCAGGCCCACGATCGTCGTGGGATAGACCGGCCGCTCGCGGTGCGTGATCGCCGTCACCCGCAGCGTGGGATACATCTCCGCCAGGCTGTAAAAGCCCGTGTGATCGCCGAAGGGACCCTCACGTGCCGTCTCGGTGGCACTCACATACCCTTCAATGACGATCTCCGCGTTCGCCGGCACCTCCAGCGGCACGGTCTTCGCCGGCACCAGCGGGATGCCGCCCTCATTCAGGAAGCCCGCGAACATCAGCTCGCTGACCGACGGCGGCAGCGGGCACGTCGCCGCATAGGGCAGCACGCTCTCGCCGCCCAGCACGATGGCCACGGGCATGTCCTTCCCCGCGGCCGCCCACATCCGCTGATGCCGCGCCCCGTCGTGATGCACGTGGCAGTGAAAGATCGCCGACTTCGGCCCCGTCACCTGGATGCGATACATCCCGATGTTCGGCTCGCTCCCATCCGGCGCCGTGGTAAAGATCCCGCCCAGCGTGATATATCGCCCGACGGGAACCCCGCCTTGCGCGCGAGCCTCGTCCCCCAAACCCTTATCCCTTACCCCTTCCCCCTGACCCCTCTCTCCCATTCCTTCAATCACATCCGCGTCCGCGCCCCCGTCGTGCGGCCAGCACTTGATGATCGGCAGTGCCAACAGATCGGCATCGTCCGTGCGCACCACCTCCTGGCACATCCCGCGCTTCACGCGCTTGGGCGCATAGCCGGCGATCTTCGCCAGCTCGGGCAGCATCTTCATCTTCTCCATCAGCGTCGTCGGCGGCTCGGGCTTCGCCAGCCGCTGCACCCGCGCGGCCAGCTGTTCAAAACTCTCGCAGCCCAGTGCCATCCGCACGCGCTCGTAGCTGCCGAACAGATTGATCGCCACCGGCATGGCACTGCCGCGCACGCTCTCGAACACCAGCCCATAGCCGCCCAGCCCGCCATGCACCGGGTCCGTCGCCGGCGCCCCGCCCACAACTCCCCCCCTCCCCAAGGGGTGGCCAGGGGGGTTTTCAATCACTCCCCCCCTTGCCAAGGGGGGGCCGGGGGGGGTTTTTACGGCTTCCGGCGTCGGCGACTTCGACATCCGGTCGGCAATCTCGCTGATCTCCAGCTCCGGATCGACCGGCACGCGCACGCGCTTGATCTGTCCCTTGGCTTCGAGGGCTGAAATAAAAGACTGCAAATCTGGATAAGGCACGAAAGGGTCCTCGCGGTGTCACGTCTTCAAAGCGGCCCGCAGTATAGCGGCGAAGCCAGGGGCGTGTAGAACGGGCCCATGCAAATCGCTGTACTTAAAGCAACCAATCGAGAGTTTCGCGTTTGCTGCCGCCGAACTGCGTACAATGCCGCGCATGGATCGTGTCATGCCTGCCCTCAAGAACAACTGGAAGCGAACCCTGATGCTTGCGCGGTCTCAGCGTGCCATGCTCATCTTTCTCTATCTGCTCGTCCTCGTGCAGTTACAGACATGCCTCGCGTGGCTGCGTACCGGCACCGTCTCCGAGTTGCTGCCCTGGGCGTGGTTCGTGCTGGTCTGGTGCGTCTTCTATTCGATCGCGTTCGCCTACCATGCCCTGTACGACGCAGGCACGCCGCTGATGGGCGTGTGGCTGCCGATCATCGCAGCCCCTGTCGCCGGCGTCGTCGCCGTCCTGTTCTTCAACACCATCCTTGCACGGCGCTTCCGCGATGAGTTTGGACTCCGCGGCTTCTGGCTGGGTGTCTCGCACAAGGCACTGCGCTGGCATTTTGAAGACGCAGCCTGCAAGGGCTGCGGCTACAACCTGACCGGCGTCGAAGGCCCGCGCTGCCCCGAATGCGGCCGTGCCACCTATCTGACATCAGAAGACCGCGTTCTGCTCCGGCGCCGCCGCGCTGCCGATTGAGGCCGCCCCCTAATACAAACCCCCACCTTCACCCCGGGGCGCACCAGCACCGGCCACGAAAAACCGCCTCCGCGGCCCGGGGGCCGCATTGAATAGGGTGTCGCCCGATCCGCGATTCGGTTGCCGGATTGTCGCATTTCGCGATGTTTACCGATTCGAACGCATCGCCATTGAGTGTACGGTTAAGACCGAGCAGCGAACGGAAATCTCCAGCGTCAGGATGGCTCATGAACGGCCCTCCAAAAACCGGAAAGTGCTACCGCTGGCGCCAACGCGGCGCTGCCGAACACATCGTCCGCGTCCTGCCGGAGTGTGACCACCCGCCGGCCGGCATGGTCGAGGTCATGGTCGTGTCCGACGGTTTCGCGGTCATTCATGTTCCGGTTGCCGAACTGCACGAGCTGCACGATCTGGACGAAGACGATGTGCGTGGGATGGCCGCAACCGGCTGACTAACGTGCCTGGCCGCCGCGTGCACGGGGCGTGCCGTCCTGCAATCCCGCGAAGACTGGAGACCTGTTTCCTCCCCCCTGTTCGGTTAGTTTTCGTCGCTGTCGCCGGTTACCTTTTGGAAACAACACCAAACCTGTATAGTTTCACCCCCAAGGCCCCACGGGTGCCGACACTCATCTCCGAGGCATCGCCATGTCCGATCAACTCAGGCCCTGTCTAAACTGCGACTATCCGCTGCCCCTGGATCCGCCCTGCTGCCGCTGCCCCGAATGCGGTGAAGACAATACCGACCTTGAAGAAGTCAACGCATTTGTCGAGGAGACGTTCGCCCGGCCATGGACGTCGATGGCAACGGGCCGGCTGCTGACGAAGCGATTCCGGCGTGCGGCGTGGCGAGCACGCGCAGGATTGAGCGCGGCAGGCGGCCGCCATTGCCTTTTTTGCGCGCTATGGGGCTTCGTTATTCCCCTGCTTGCACTCGCATTAAGCGCGGCCGTCAGTGTAAAGACGACCGTTCGGTGTGAGTCTCGCATCGTGCCGGATGATCGTTTCGTCGTAACATACGAACGACCTGACTTTCTGGAGTATCATTGGTTCGATTGGCGCGGCTGGACCTGCCACAGCGATCAATCGGCGGAGTGGTGCCACCTCGCATTGCACCCGGTCGTGGAGCGCATCGACCGCGCGGTCATCGACAGGACGCTGGATTCGTCCCGGTGGCTGGAAAGTCCGCACTATCTTCGGGAGGAAGCAAAACTCGCCATCTACACTGTGCTCGCGTGGTGGGGCGTCGCCGGCGCCTGGCTGTGCACAATCTGGTACTTGTCCAAACGCGAGCAGGCGAACGGCGGTTGTTTGAACCAATCGATGATGAACATTGTTGCAAGTGCGGCAATGTCGGTCGCCGCCTCCGGCGGCACAGTCGCCCTTGTCCTGCTCGTCGATTTCTTGATCCGGCTCACGGCAACGCGTTATGGCGCGGGCAGCGGAACCCAGTGGTATGCGACGCGGTCTTTCGTACCGTGGAGCCTGCTTCTTCCCGTGCTGCTGCTGTGGTGGTTTTCGCTGAAGTCTCCGCCTTACATTGGAAGGTGGGCACGTTGGCCCCTGTTCGTAATTGGAGCGGCGGGCATGTTCCTGCTTCGGCTGCTTCGATTGACCGGAGTGAATCTCCCGGCCGATCTCGCGCGAACAGGTACCGCAATCGCCCGTACATGGAGCGGCAAGCGCAGACCTGATCCGTCGGTCCTCTCGAACTGAGTTCTCCGCCGCGCCGATTACTCAACAGCCAATTCAAAACGGGCGGCGGAATGTCGCATTCCGTCGCCCGTGCGAAGATTTCAAGTCTGACAATGGTCGTGAGTTTTTTCGAATAGGCTCTGCTCACAGAACAGTGGCACACCACGTTCACGCCCGCGGATGGCTCTCGTTGTAGTCCTTCTTGAGCTGCGCCGTCGTCAGGTGCGTATAGACCTGCGTCGTGCTGATCGACTGGTGGCCCAGCAGCTCCTGCACCGCCCGCAGATCGGCGCCGTTGTTCAGCATGTGCGTGGCAAAGGTGTGCCGCAGGGTGTGCGGGCTGATCGAGGGGTCCAGCCCGGCCATCGTCAGGTACTTGTCCAGCTTGCGGCGCACGCTTCGCGTGGACAGCCGCTGGCCGTGCTTGTTGACGAACATGGCGTCGTTGTCGAACGTCGGATTCCGCGGATCGTGCGAGCGCATCTCGAGATAGCGGCCGATGGCGGTGATCGCCGTCGGGCCGATGGGCGTGACGCGTTCCTTGCGGCCCTTGCCGCGGATGCGCAGATGGCCCGAATCCCTGGACAGATCGTTGACGTTCAGCGCGACCAACTCGCTGACGCGGACGCCGGTCGAATAAAGTGTCTCAAGCATGGCACGGTCGCGGCAGCCCAGCAGCGAGCCGTCGTCCGGCGTGCACAAAAGTTTCTTGATCTGCTCGATATCGAGGAACTTGGGCAGCCGCTTCTCCTGCTTGGGCGTGCGGATGGTGGCGACCGGATTGGTCTGGATGTATCCGCGGCGCAGGCAGAACTTGTAGAAGCTGCGCAGCGTGGCCAGCTTCCGCGCGGCCGTGGCCTTCGAGTATTCGCGCTCGTTGAGGAACGACAGAAACGCGCGAATCTGGTTGGCATCGACCGCGAGCACCTTGTGCCGGATCGTGTCGATCTCGGTCGTGGTCTGCGTCGCGACCGCGACACCGCCGGCGGCATGCTGTTTCTGCATGGCGGCGGCAATGGTGCTGCGGCTGGCGGGCGAGGCGGCATTCATGGCCGCTTCCGGTCCGCCGACCAGGTACTGGCTGAACTGGTGCAGATCGGCGGCGTAGCACTTGCCCGTGTGCGGGGAAAAGTGCCGCTCATACCGGAGATAGTTCAGAAATTCGGTGACGAGTGGATGTTCCTGGGTCATGTTCGCGACACTCTTCTCGGCGAGTTTCATCTTTCGTACTGCAACCTGTCGTAAGGCCATCCTCCGCGGCCTTCCCACCCCTGTCGCAGGTTCCAGCGAGCACGGGTCTTTCGTGTCGCTCGCTGCGGACGCTCCGTCCGCAGGCTGCCCTCAGGTATCGGGCTAACCAGTTAGCGGGTTAACTTATATCTCGTGCCGTGTTTTAAGCTCGTCCAGTTCCACTTCCAGCCGGCGGCCCATCTGATAACTGAGGACCGCCGCATCGAACCAGTCAAACTCGGACGCGGCATTGGCGGCGAGACTGGCGAAGGCACCGATAACGTCCGCTTCGTTTCCCGGGGAATATCGGAACAAATACCGATGGGTCCCCTTCACCAATGATAACTGACGCACCGGCGTGCTCATATGGCTGACTCCGCATCCTGAGCGGTCGTTAGCATCCACTTGGTTCTCTCCTGGCGCATAAGTCGGGCAAGGGCCTCGTGCCAACAGAATCGGAGATACAGCGTCTGGACTTTCATGTACTGGCGCCAGCCCATCACCATCGACTCGTCCAGACGCGGGGCGGCGTATCTTTTCAGGGCGTCGCGGACGTTGGCGTGGGACGCGTTGCTCACCAGTTGCACCTGGCTGGACGGGATCAGCGGGTCCGCCATCCGGCTGACGGCGAACGGCTCGCTCATCCGGCTGGCGAGGACGGGATCGAACCCGTTGGCGGCGGCGCCCGAGTCCGGCACGTACATCTGAAGGATCAGCCCGATCACTGGCGTGTACGGGTCGTACTCCGTGACGCCCGCGATCACGATGGCGTCGGCCCCCACCGCATCGGCCGTCTCCAGGGCATGGGCCGGGCTCTCGACCTGCACCCGGTCCTGCGACGAGAGCACCGCGACCACGCGGCTGACCGGCAGAACCGTGACGCCCTCCACATAGGCCAATTCTGACGCAAGCAGGTCCGCGGCCTTGACGGGATCGAGGCTGAACTCACCGCTGAAGTTGAGCACCGGCGCGACCGCCAGCACGGCGGGACGGATGAAGGGCCGGTCGATGCTGACCTTCATGTCCTGGCTCTGACACCCCCCCGCCGCGAGCATGGACGCCATCACCGCACAGCACATCGAATGCCAATGACAGCGTCGCCTCAAGCGGCGCAATCGATAGCACGTCGTGAGGCACGAGCGAGTCGCCCTTGCAGTCGGGACGAGCGGAGCGCGGCGGAAGGTGGTGTTCATCGCCAAGGGCCGACATCTGTCCGAAGGCATGCGAATCCTGCTCCGCGGGTCCGCATACGCGACTGTTTATTCGTGGCCGGCATCCACCGGCGCGACGCCATCAAACCGCGCCGCGGGGCGGCGCCTGGAGTGGGTGCCGAATTGGCGGCACCAGTGTCATTGCGACGGCTCAACCGGCCGGCTTTGCGGCGCCGGCATCCACGGCGCGTCGATCGCCCGCCGTCCGCGAAGGCGGCGAGGCCGGCGCGCCGGTCGGATGGAACGGGCGAATGCTCCAGATCGTTTCGCGGCCGTCGGCCCGCTGGCTGAAGAACACGCGGCCGTCATCGGACCACGCCGGCGCGTAACATTCGCCGACGCCATCGGTCAGGCACTGAAGACCGCGGCCATCGACATCGACCACGCCGATATCGGCGACGGCGGCCGACATGCGGGTCAACCCCGCGTTGCGAACGGCGGGCTCGCCGGACTGGGCGGTGATCATGCAGAATGCCAGACGCTGGCCGTCGGCCGACCAGACCGGCGTCACCAGTGCGCCGTTCGGGCTGGAGGCCACTTCGGTCGGGAAAAGCACTTCGTCGTTGACGAAATCGATGGTCCAGATGCTGTACCATCGGCTCGAACGCGCCTTGGCACGCTGATACGCGATCTTGTCGCCGGCCGGCGACCAGGCGGGGAACATCCCCTCGCCGATGAGGCGCTTCACGCCGGGATTCTCGAGATCGACGATCCAGAGGGAGCCACGGTCTTCGCGCGGGTCCAGCCGGCAGTAGGCGATCTTGCTGCCATCCGGCGACCACGTCGGATTGAGCTCGGGCATCGGGCTGTTGGTGATCTGGACGGGGTTGCGACCGGTGATGTCGACGATCCAGATGTCCCAGTTGCCGCTGCGATCGCTGGTGAAGGCGATGCGCGTGCCGGACGGGTCGTAGCATGGCTGGGCGTCGTTGCCGGGACCATCCGTGAGTTGCGTCATCGTCGCGCCATCGACGGACTTGATGTAGATGTGGCTGTTCCGCGAGTGCCGCGTGGATGCGAGGACGAGCATCCTGCCGGCCGGATCGACATCGACGTCGAAGTCGGCGCCTTCGCTGGGTTCGGTGTGCTGCCGCAGATCCGTCGCGGCCTTCCCTTCGAACGAGACTTCCTCGGCCGAAGCGCCGCGTCCGAACATGTGCAATTCGTCGCGATATTCGGTTCGCGTCGGCGCGGCGGGCGCCGCCTGTCGTGCCGGCGTCGCGGCAGTTTGGCGCGTCGCCTCGCGGCTCCTGCTGCACGAGCCCAGCGCGGCGGCGGAGCACACGAACAGAAGCGCATGCCGGAATGTCGTGTGTTGAAGCATGTCGAGATCGACTCCCTGGCAGCGGCCGTCAGGCAGGTTCGAAACGAGAAGAACGGCGATCGTTCCTGCGTTTGCGGACGGTCCAGCGTGCTTATCGGCTGTTCGAGGACCGGCCATCAGCGAATGCACGCTGCCGGCGCAACTCCGGTTGTCCGATAAGCCGCCGAGTGTCTATCGGCGCGGCCCGTGCGCGGGCTTGAAGATGTTGCGCTGGCGATCGGAGGATAAGCTCCGCTCACGGCTGATATTGCGCAGAGACGCGCCGTGCCCCATCGGCGAAGAACGCGCACCCGGGCGCACGCTTTGCACGGGCCCATCATCTGGATGTTTCAACGCGGGAAATGGCGGCGCATGCGCGGCAGTAAATGCGCGGGCGCGGCTATTCCAACTGGAGTAGCGAGACCTCGGGCGGGCAGAACAGCCGGATGCGCGGGGCCTGGCCCCGCTCCATTCCCACGCCGCGCGATACGTAGAGCGAGTTGCCCGAAACTTCGTGGAGGCCGCCGGCGCAGACGTGCCGCGGCAGGCTGGAGAACGTGACGGGCGGGCCGAAGCCGGGGATGACGATCTGGCCGCCGTGGGTGTGACCGGCGACGAGGAGGTCGATGCGGGAATCCTCGTCGAGCTGGCTCACGGCATCGGGCCGGTGGGCCATGAGGATGCGGATGTCCTCAGCGCCGCCGCCGCGCTCGAGTTGCCGGATGCAGTCGGCGGCGGCGGCGGACTCGTAGTCGAGTTCAACGCCGGCAAGCGTCACGCGGCGATCCCGGATGATGAGCGAGGCGATCTCGTTGTGCAGCAGACGGACGGGCGTGCCCTCGAACATGCGGGCGTAGTCGCTTCGGCGTTCGCAGTCGCCCTGCACGAACCAGACACCACCGGGGGCGTTGAGCTTGTTAAGCAGGTGTCGCAGGGCCGGCATTTCGCGCTCACGCATCGGCCAGCGGCCCTGGAGCACGTCGCCAGGGAGGAGGATGAGATCGGGCTTCTGGGCCATCGCGAGATCGATGGCGGCATGCTCGTGGTCGCCAATGTGGTCGGTCTGGATGTCGGCGAGGACGGCGATGCGAATGGGTTCGCGACCGGCCCGCGTCGGTGCCAGCGGGACGGCAGCACGCTCGAGCACGAGGCGGTCAGGCTCGATGACAGTGCCGTAGATGGCCAGCGGTGGCACGAGGAAGACTACGGCGAGGGCGAGGGCACGGACGGGGAGGGTAGTGGTTCGCTTTGCACTGCTCACAGAGCAGTGGCACCCTGTTGCACTCTGCCCGCTGTTCACCGAACTGTGGCTCCCTGTTGCACTCTCCCCGCTGCTCACCGAGCGGTGGCATCCGGACATATCCTTTGCACTGTCTGCAGAGTTGTGGCACGCGGGCGCGCTATCCGCACTGCTCACAGAGCAGTGGCACCCCGTGCCATCGCGGCGGGTGGCGATCAGGACGACGAGGGCGGCGAGCGGCGCGACAATGACCGCGTCGAGAAAGATGATGTTCATCCAGCCGAAGAGATGCAGGCCGAACGGCGCGAAGACGACGGCCTTGGCAAGGAAGGCGGCGGCGAGGGCGACGACGCAGGCGAGCACCCGCGTGAGGTTGATTTGCGCCGGGCCCGACGTGCCTTGGGTTTCAGAACGCGTATCGGGCTGGGTTCGCGGTCGACGCAGAAGCAACCACAGGACCAGCGCCAGATCAAAGGCGGTTTGTGCGATGAAGAAGAGCAGGATTCGCGATTCGTGGGTCATCTCAAAATCTTCAGATTTTTCTTTCGCAAGGCGGCGCAAACCGGCACAACGCGGTGCGGGCATCGGGTAAACACCCCATGTTTCGCCTGCCCCGCACATTTTTTGCCCGATGCAAACCGATGCAAACCGGAGCGCCTCACGGCGGCTGCCCGGCCGGACCGCCGGCATCATCGCCGGCATCATACATTAGAGTTGTTCCCCGTTCCGCGAGTATGGCTCCTACTCAGATGTGGATAAGGGTGTGCCAACCGCTACTCGCGGCGGCGGCCCGAAGGTGGTCCTCGCGCGCATGGAAGAGTTGTAGCAGCGCCGCGTACGGATCTCCCGGTACCTGGAAGTACGCGGCAAAGGCGGGTTCGGTTTTGAGGCCGCGTGCTTTCAGATCGCGGATGGCGCGATTTGGCTGGGGCCGGCAATCTGGAGCAGTCGGGCTTCGACGAGCATGTGGCGGACGGCGTTCTGCTCGGCGCCGGGCGGGCCTCGGTGTAGAGTTCAAGCTAAAGACCGCGAGCGCGGAGGCTCGCAAGCGCGCTGCCGCGATCGTTCGAGATCGACGTGCGACGTGAAACCGTCGTGGCGGGCGTAATGGGTTGCACATGCGGCGGCGAAGGCGTTGAGATCAACGGCATGCGAGATGACGTCCAGGTCGCTGCCGGCAATGTCGATGTCCAGCGGGATGGTGCCGGCGAGCATCGGTGCGAAGAATGCGAGGCGGTCGAAGATGGCGAGCGCATCGAGGGCGGCGACGGCCTGCCGCTGACGCGGGGTGCCGCACGACATCCGGTCGCGAAGATTGGGCCACTCGATGTCGGTCAAGAACAAGGACATTCAGTCGATCATCTCATCGGCTGGCTCCGCCAGGTACCTGACGCAGCTGTTCGCCGTGTGCAGTTTGAAGTGTAGCCCCTGCATGATCGCACGCCTCCAGATATATTTATGCAGAATGTGATTGACGGCTGCGGTTTAGGGACGTAGATTATCCGCAACCGGAAGAGGCGACGAGTTTTTCGTCTTCTCGTCTTCTCGTCTTCTCGTCTTCTCGTCTTCTCGTCGCCATTGCTGGTTGCGCGGGAGGCAGTCGCGCGCGCAAACCGCTTTGCGTGAGCGGTGTTGTGCAATTGAGCTGCTCGGGAGTCATTACCATGAAGCCGTATTTCCTTGTAATCGGGCTATTAGGATGCGCAATTACAACAATCGTTGTTAAGCCTAAAGGGGTTGTCGCAGGGGATCCATGCCCGTTCCCCGCTTGCCCGGAGCCTCCGAACGGCGTTGTATAATGTCTGGACTCTCCACACAGTTTCTTGAAATCACCGTGTTACCTTGACATAGGGGACAGTCAAGACCAATGCAAATGTGTTGCGCTGAGTTGCCCCACAAATTGGTTTGCATGGTATGGTACGAATGCCATTTCCGCAGACACTGAATCGGGAGTGCCGGAGCCTCCCTGTAACTGCGGGTTGTGCTATTACAGGCTGCTTGTACCGTGCCTGGAAGAGTGGGTTTGCCTGAACACTCAGGGGGGTACTTTTTGTGACGGAGTCCTGCCTGATCCTTGTCATCCCCAATTCTCGAAGAACATTTTTCAAACCGTCTGGCAGGAAAATGGTCGCGAATGCTGTGTGCCGGCGCAATAGCCTTGTCGTCCTTTGACCGACCAAAACTGCACTGATCAGCACACTTTAACCGCACGCCAGCCGCTATGCGCTTCTACCGCAAAATCCTGTGCGATCATGTAAGTAATCGTGGGAATCGCTGAACTGCTCGGAACGGAGCTTCCGGGGTCCGAGGGCAATTACTCTCATCTGGGACCCAACGCTGGAGTCAAGTGTCATGGTTTTTGGCATCTTATCGTCCGTCCTTTTGTTGGCTGCCGTAGCAGACAGCCAGGAAGTACCGGAGGTGCTCGCGAAGGCCATCAGCCGCCGAATGGCCTTTAAAACGGCGTACTATCGCTACGAGCGGTTGAAGATCTACTCGTGGGGCGGGGCGCGGCTGAAAAACCGCTTTGAAGCGCGGATCGGCGGCGAGGACATGTACTGGCTCAATATGGGGGACGACGAGGGTGTCCTTTTCAAGGATTACAATACTGGCCAGCCCATTTTCGGTGCGGGATACGCGTGCTCGCCAAGGCATACCGTTCGCTGTCGCAGCATCGGCGATGAGTGGTTCAGGTACGAAGGTGATCCAAAGACGACTGTCGTGACGATCGGTGGAAGTTCAGACAGGCTGACACTGGCTGATCCGCGTTCATTCGGGTTGTCGGTTGAGGATCTGGGTGATAAGTCGCCGGCTGCGTTTCTCGCACAACTTCAGGCCAAGCCGGCCCGATGGTCGCAAGCAGTCGTCGATGGGATGATTGAAGTAACCGGAGAGGACCCAAACGCATCGCAAGAACGTGGACAAATTGTCTGGGTCATTAACCCGGAGCAGGACGACGCGATTGTCGAAGTTCGAGCGTACAGGTTGAAGCCCGACGGCGAGCGCATCCTGCTCGACACGACGAAGAACGATTACACCAAGTCGGAAATCGGCTGGCGACTCGCCCGAACGGAATATCACGCCGGGACAGAGCGATCGCAGACTGAGGTGATTCATCATGCCGAGTTCGACCGCAAGGAACACCCTCAAGTCATCGATGCCGACGCGCTTGGGCTGCCGGCCGGGGCGCGGGTTGCCGACATACGGGTGCGCCCAAGCGACGGGAGAATCGAGTTTCAGCATTATCTCGGCGCGGGTACCTTTGTTTCGAAGGATGAATGGAACAGCATCAAGCATCAATACGACCTTAACGCGCTCAAGCGTTTTGAAGAGACGCAATACGCCTTTGGATTTGGAG
Source organism: uncultured Planctomycetaceae bacterium (assembly GCA_964408455.1). GTDB lineage: Bacteria > Planctomycetota > Phycisphaerae > UBA1845 > UTPLA1 > CAYOZN01. Next base: position 133,835 of record CAYOZN010000010.1, on the reverse strand, counting down.
AGTTCCCGCAGTGGTGGATGGCCGAGGTGGGGACGCTGGGGCTCAATGGCGTTGAACACCAGCCAGACTTGTGGGAGGCATACGTCCGTCGCTGGATACTACGTCGAAATCACGCTACGGTCGTCGATCTTCAGCCGGTCGCGAGCAGGAGTGCACTATCCGAGGCACAGATCAAGGCGGCATGGGCGATTCTCAAAGACTGTCGCGAGCGGGCGGAGCCGGTGGTGCGCCGAATGGCGGAAGAGGCAAAGGCCAGCGCGTCCGATCGAAAGAGCCATGCATCGGCGGGAAAGAAGCCGCCAGACGGGGCTCTGGAGGTTGGAGCGGCACCAAACGCAACGAGTTCTGCGAACCGACATCAGCGTAAACTGGCTGATATATTCGAGATCCTGAAGAAACGGCTTGATGGACTGTTGCGGTCGGAACAGGAAGACGAGGAGCAAAGTGGCGTGCATGCAAAATCGGAAGGCCGTTAATTCGCCAGACAGCTGCGCGCGTGACTGAAAATTGCTTGTGCGACAAGGGGGCTGGTTGCCCGGGCTTCGCACTGCTGACACAGCAGCGGCACCCTGCGGTTACGCTATGCAACGTCGCACTGCTTGAAGCAGTGGCACACAATGCTTACCGGCGTTCGCACTGCTTGAAGCAGTGGCACACAGGCGGGCTGTTCGGGCTTCGCACTGCTTGAAGCAGTGGCACGCGAGCGGCGATCAGCTCTTCACCCGGTGGATCATCGACTGCGCCGTCGTCTTGATGCCCTTGATGCGGCTCATCAGCCCATCCCGGTTGGGGGCATACTCCAGCGCGGTGTCGAGGTAGACCAGCTCCTGATGCACCAGGTAGGCCAGCGAGTGGGTGAAGCTGTGCATGCCCTCCTTTTCGCTGCCCTCGATCAGCGCGGGCAGGTCGCTGTCCTGCTCCTTGCGGATAAGGTCCTTGCAGGTGGGCGAGTTGATCAGCACCTCGGTGGCGGGGACGCGCTTGATGCCCTCGGTGCCGGGGAGGAGTCGCTGGGCGCAGATGCCGCGGAGGGTGTTGGAGAGCGAGCTGCGGATGAAATCGTGCTCGGCCCGGGGGAAGAACTCGAGCACGCGGGCGAAGGCCTGCATGGCATCGGCCGTGTGGAGCGTGCCGAAGACGAGGTGACCGGTCTCGGCGGCCTGCAACGCGGCGGACATGGTGAACTTGTCGCGCATCTCGCCGACGAAAATGACATCGGGATCCTGGCGGACGATGTACTTGAGGCCCTCGGCATAGTCGGGGATGTCGATGCCGATCTCTCGCTGGCTGATGTAGCTTTTCTTGCTCCTGAACAGGTACTCGATCGGGTCTTCGATGGTCACGATGTTCTCGTGACGGGTGGAATTGATCTGGTCGATCATGGCCGCAAGCGTGGTGCTTTTGCCGGAGCCGGTGACGCCGGAGATGATGATGATGCCCTCGTGGCACTCGTTGATGAGGCGGCTGTAGACCGGCGGCAGGTGCAGCTCTTCGTAGCTGGGGATCGTCGGATTGACGCGGCGGATGGCGGCGTTCATGACGTTGCCGGCGCGGAAAATGTTGATGCGGAATCGATCGCCGTCTGGCAGGTGACAGGCGAAGTCGAGATCGCCGTACTTCTCGTAAAAATCGCGACGCTGTGGCGGAATGACGGCGGTGAGGCACTCCTCGATTTCCTCGCCGGACATCGGCGGCATGGCGACGCTGCGGAGATGGCCGCCGACGCGGTAAATCGGCGGCAGGCCGGCCTTGAGGTGCAGGTCAGACGCGCTGTGGACTTTCATCGCCGTAAGCATGGCCTGAGCGGTGATCTTTTCCGGCATGTGGTGTCTCCCTGAGCGATGCACGAATGTCACGCCACGTGCATTCAGTTTAACGAAAGCACAATAGGAACGCCAAAATGCCGGCCGGCCAAAATTATCCGCGACGGCGCGGCGGGTCGCTTGCTGCCGGTTCGCAGTAACGCCGGCGATTGAGTGTTTTTTCGCGAACCGGAACCGGGCTCCCGATGGCGCCGGGGCTCGGGCGGCGAAATGACCAGGCGTCGCAGCTTCGTCCCGCGACATGGCTCAGCCTGCGTACGGGAAGTGCTTTCGCAACTCGAATTGACAGGCCCGGTCGCCGGCCTATCGTAAGCATGCGGCATTTCAAGGCGCCCGCGAAACCCGACCGCAGGCGCACACAGGAGCGACTATGTCTACGTGCCGAAGGACGGGCCGATGGTACGCCGGCCCCATTGCATTTGCAGTTTTACTGCCGCTGTTTGCTGCGTGTGGTCAGCCATATGGCGTGCGAGCGACAGACGACGAGCGCTACTTTCGCACCGTGCAGACAAGCGCCTTGAACAGCGGGCACGAGAGCGCGGCCACGCAGCAGTTCCTCCGTCGGCAGTTCCCCGAGGATGCGCCGAGAATGTCGCGCGAAGAGGCCATACGCCGGCTGATCGCGCTGCATGCGGAGCGACCCTCGCAGACGACGGCGTTCGCCCTGGCGGAACTGTGCTATCGGGAGGGAAAGCGGCGCGGGTCCGCGACCGCCGAGGCAGCGAAGAATTATCTCACGTCGGCGGTCTTCGCCTACGCGTACCTGTTCGAGCCTGGCCTCGAGGGGGCGCGCAGCCCGTTCGACCGGCGGTATCGCATGGCGTGCGATCTGTACAACCGGTCCCTGTCGCGGGTGGTTGCCGGACGACGACCGCGGCCGGAGGACTGGGGTCATGCGAAGACGCTCGAGACGCTGATCGGGCCGGTTCGGGTTGCCGAGTTCGAGTGGCAGCTGCCCCTGCCGCCGGGGCAGTATGACACATTGCAAGTGGCGTATCGCTATGAGGTGCGCGGGCTGGAGAATCACAGCCGGCAGGAGGGACTGGGCGTTCCTCTGATCCTGACGCGGGCGGAGCGGCCGACGGCAGAGCCGATTGCATTCGATGAGTTCCTGCCGCGCATGGGGCAGCAGGCCTTTCCGGCGACACTGGTGGCGCAGTTCCGTGGCTCAACGGCGGAGGCGGCTCGTACGGGCCAGGGGCTGACCGCTGGTGTCGGCATTATTGACACCGTCGGCAACTGGCAGATGCATGTGGGCGGGCGGGGCATTCCGCTTGAGGCAGATTACACGACACCGCTGGCCTACATGATCGAACAGGCGCCGCACGTGTCGGGCTTCGAGGGATTCATGAATGTGCCGGCGTGGGAGGATCGGCGCGGGTTGTACATGATGCATCCTTATCAACCTTCCAAGATCCCGGTCGTGTTCGTGTACGGACTGATGGGTAAGCCGATGACGTGGGTGCCCATGGTCAATGAACTGATGGACGACGAGACGCTGCGGTCGCATTACCAGTTCTGGTATTTCGCTTATCCCACGGGCAATCCGGTGCTGTATTCGGCTGCGGTGCTGCGGGAGGAGTTGAAGCGGGCGCGGCAGGTGCTGGACCCGGAGGGCGATGACGCGCCGTTCGAGCGAATGGTGATTGTCGGCCACAGCATGGGAGGCCTGGTGTCGCGACTTCAGGTGACGTCGAGCGGCGATACGCTATGGCGAACGATCGTCGACCGGCCGCTCGATTCGCTGACGATGGATGAGAAGATGCGAGAGATGCTGCGCTCGGTGATGTTCTTCGACGCGCTGCCGTTCATCGAGCGCGCCGTGTTCATGGCGACGCCGCACCGCGGATCGGAACTGGCGGATACGAATCTCGCGCAAGTGATCGGCGGGGAGATCACGCTGCCCGAGGTCGTGGTGCAGGCCGTCGCGGCGCTGAAGGCGGCCGAGGGATCGACCGGCGTCATCGGCGAAGAGGAACCGACGGCCGTGGTCAGCCTGTCGGCGAAACAGCCGATGCTGAAGGCCCTCGATCGGCTGCCGATCGCGCCGCACGTGACCTATCACTCGGTGATCTGCAACCACGAGGCGGCCGACACGCCCGGCGGCACCGACACGATCGTCCCCTATGCGAGTTCACACCTGGAGGGCGCGGCGAGCGAAAAAATCATCCACAGCAAGCACAGCTGCACGCGCAACCCAGCGGCTATTCACGAAGTCAAACGAATCCTGCTCCACCATCTGGCCACGGTCGAAGAACCGGTCATTCGCCGGTAGTGTCGGCGCCCGTGAGATCGGGAAAATCTAAAGGCAAGTCGCCGAGAAGTTCGTCGATCAAATCATCGGCGATGTTGTCGACGGCGTCCGTTGCGAGCTGTTGCGCCTCGGCCTGATTGATGCAGTGTTCATGGCCGGTGATACGCGATGATCCACCGGCAAGTCCGCAGAAATACCCGCAAGTGTGGCGTGGCCCGATTTCGCCGGGCGGTGCTGTCAGCTGAGCACGGCCAACGGGAGGGAACGCACGGCTGCCGGCGCGGGTGCATCGGCCCCGCAGTCGATGACGCGGCCATGGAGGGTGTAAGGCGTGGCGGCGATGATTTCGACGTCGACGAAGCGGCCGATCGCGGCGGTCGGGGCGTCGAAGACGACGATCTGGTCGCCCTGGGTGCGGCCGACGAGCTGGAGAACCCCCCCCGGCCCCCCCTTGGCAAGGGGGGGAGCTGATGCGCCGCTGGCATTGACGGGAGCTGTGGCGCCGCCGTGGCTTTCCACCTCGCAGCCGCGGTCCTGTTCGGATTCCTGCCGTTTGAGGGTGGCCTTGCTGGGGCCTTCCACCAGGACCTCGACGACGCGGTGCATCATGGCCTGGTGATTGGCGAGGCAGATCTCTGCCTGTGCCGCGAGCATGTCATTGTTGCGGCGGCGCTTGACGGGCTCGGGGATGTCGTCGGCGAAGCGGCCGTCGGCGACGGTGCCGGGGCGCGGGGAATACTTGAAGATGAAGCAGTTCTTGTAGCGGGCATATCGCAGCAGGTCGAGACTTTGCTGGAAGTCGTCCTCGGTCTCACCGGGGAAGCCGACGATCATGTCGCCGGCAAGGGCGATGTCGGGCATGAGCGCGCGGGCGCGATCGAGCAGGCGCTTGTAGTCCTCGACGGAATAGCCACGGTTCATGCGCTTGAGTACGTCGTTGCTGCCGCTCTGAGCCGGGATGTGAAGGTATTTGCAGATGCGCGGGCACTCGGCCATCGCGCGGAGGGCGTCGTCGGTGAAGTCGCGCGGGAAGCTGGTGACGAAGCGCAGGCGCGGCAGCTGCGGCACCTCGTCGTGGATGCGGCGTAGGAGCTGCGCGAAGGACGTGTCGCCCAACGGAGCCCGACTGTCCCCGGTCCGGTGACCGGGCTGAGGAAGGCCCTGCTCCGAGTAATGGTAGTGATTGACAGTCTGGCCGAGCAGTGTCACTTCGACGACGCCGGAGTCGGCAAGGCGGCGGACTTCGTCGACGATCTGCGCAGGCGGGCGGTGGACCTCGGGCCCGCGGGTGTAGGGCACGACGCAGAAGGTGCAGTACTTGTTGCAGCCGCGGGTAATGCGGACGTAGGCCTGGCGGCGGCCGATGACGCGGGGCACGTCGGCGTGGAGTGACAGGCCAAAGGCACGGCCGCTGTCGAGCGATTCGAGATCGTCGTGAGCGGCGGCGCTATGCACCGGCGTATTGTGATCGCGGAGGCGGCCGGAAAGTGCGATGGCCGGCGCGCGGGTCTGGCGTACGTCATCGATGAGGGCGGGCAGGCGATGCAGCTCGGCCGGGCCGCAGAGAATATCGACATTGGGCATCTTGGCGAGCAGGCCGTCGCCATCGCGCTCGGCCATGCAGCCGATGACGGCCACGATCTGTTCGGCCTTGCGTTGGCGGGAGCCCTTGAGCTGGCCCAGGCGCGAATAGACTTTGTCCTCGGCGTGCTGGCGGACGCTGCACGTGTTGATGATGACCAGGCCGGCGGAGAGCGGATCGTCGATGAGGCGATAGCCGCGCTGCAACAGATCGCCCAGCGCGAGCTCGCTGTCGAGCGCATTCATCTGGCAGCCCATGGTCTCGAGATAGAGCGTGCGATCGGTCATGCGTCGGGCTTGTCGGCTTTTTCCAGGAGTTTGAGTCGCTTGCGGGCCCGCTTTTCGAGCGCTTCGTCGCAGGTCTTGTGCGCAATGCACTCGCGATAGAGTGCGGCGGCTCGCGTCGGGCGCTGCAGGCCCTCATATGCACGACCTGTCCAGTAGAGGGCGGCGGCGACGTGGTCGCTGCGCGGGCGGAGGATCACGATGCGCATGGCGACGACGCCGGCCTCGGCGAAGCGCTTCTGCGTGTGGCGGAGATCGGCCTCGACAATCCGCCAGGCATCGCGGCGATCGCCGGCGGTGGATTTAACGCCGGCGCGGATGAGCGACTCGGCCAGGGCGTGGTCCTTTTCGCGGATGGCCTTGCGGGCGCGGGCGAGGCGTTCGGCATCGGGGTTGTCGTCCCCGGCGAAAGCAACCGGGGTGGCAAGGTGCGCCAGGGCGAGAAAGGCGAGGCAAATGATCCGCGTGTATGTGGGCATGACATATACAGCCAGAGACGTAACTTGTTGCAGCGGAGAATCTTATCAATTGAGCCGGCGCGGGTCAATGCGAGGCATGCGAACATCACCCGCTGCTGCTAGCATAGGCTGCATGGCACAATGCAGGCGAAAACCTCTTGCAGGAGTCGTGCTGTTCGCGGCGATTGCCGCGATGGGCGGCATTTCGGCCGGTTGCAGTGAGGCGCCGCCGCAGATTGGCTACCTGCCGGCCGAGGGCGAGGAACTGCCGATCCTTCGGCAGAAAACCGGCACGCATTCCACTGAGTTGACGGCGATGCAGTTGGTGGTTCGCGAGGAAGCGGAGCTGGCCCGCATTCCGCTGACGGATATTGACGTGGACTTCGAGCAGGAGATGCTGCTGATCGTCCTGCTGGGCCGGGTGCCATCGGATCAGTATGCAGTGCGCATCGAGCGGGTGTGGCGGGAGGGCCGAAACCTGGCCGTGAAGACCCTGGTGCAGCGGCCGGGCACCAGTGCGCCGCTGTCGCTGGCGAGCCCGTGGTGCGTGGCCGTCGTGCCGCGCTGCGATCTTCGGGTGGAAGGATTCGCAACCGAGCCGCCACCGCGGAAGCGGACCTGGGGCCAGAGCGAAACGGGCTTCTGACAGACGCTGTCGCAATTCTGTTTTCCAATCCACAGGACAGAACCGGCAGTGACCGGCTTGCGTATGACGTGAAGAAGGATCGTTCCTTTTGCGCGCGGACGGTCGCGGGGACCCGCCATGGCGGGCCGCACAACCAGCGTCGGCGCGGCTTCGGAATTAGACAGGTGTATGTTTTCGGTTCGATGCCGCCGGTGGTGCGCGAGCGCGCGCTGCGAATAATTCACAGGCGGCGCGCGATCTTTAAGCATTGGACTGCGCGTCGTTTAGACGGAAGTTTGCGGTTGTGCAATGCAAAGCGCGCGCCGGACACAATGGTCACGCGAAGGAACGCGTTGTGTTCGGCAGGCGAAATGTTATACTTGAGCTTTCCAATCGTCGCAGTTTCCTCATGAAGCACGCGACATTCTGCAATCTTGTTAGCGGCACGATGGAGAGTGCCGGGAGGATCATTCCAAATGGCCGACTCACGCGATAACACGACGGTCATCGGCGCCGACGTGAGATTCAAGGGCGAACTTTCCTTCGACAACCAGGTACGGTTCGAAGGGAATTTTGAAGGACAGATTCGCTCGAAGGGCACGCTTCACATCGCCGAAGGCGCGCGGATCGTCGCCAATATCGAGGCGGCCAACGTGAAGATCGAGGGCGAGTGCAAGGGGAATCTGCTGGTCAGCGAGAAGCTCCAGCTGTGCTCGACGGCCAAGGTGGAGGGCGATCTTCGCACCAACCGCCTGGAAATGACCGACGGCGCCATCTTCATCGGCAACGTCGTCGTGGGACAGACGGCGTCGGAGCCGAGCGGCCCGCGGACGGCGAACGCCGCCCCGGTGCATCAGCCGGGACGGCCGATGCCCATCGATGGCGCGCGACCTCCGGTTGCCCCCGGTGCGCCAGGGGCGCCCGTCCGTCCGGCCGAGGCCCGCATTGGCGCCGGCGCCTGAGCGCCGATCGCAGTCGTTCGTTTCCGGCAATCGCCCCGTTCGCAATCATCGCAGCCAGCGCCGGTGAATAGGCCGGCGTTGTACCGTGCTTTTCGATTCGTGTGATTGATAGGCGCCCGGTCCGTGCTTTCCGGAGGGGATTGACGGGTCTGGCTGGCGGTGAACTTGCGGAACGTCGGTTCAGTCGCGTTGCGAAGTGCCGCGCGCTGGTCACCGATCTGGGTGTGAATGCGTGTTGGTGGAGGCGATCGACACCGGGCCGACAAGGCCCGGCTCGCGCCGGTAATACGTCTATCCGGCGTCGGGGCTCTTCATGGGCCGGAAGCTGAGCCGCGCACCGACATCGGGAATGTCGCCGGCCAGCGCGTCGAAGTTGGCCTGCATTGTTTCGACGGAGCCTATCTCAACGGCGAGCGTGCGCGCCGTCTCCTGAATATTGGCCACGAGTTTGTCGAGCAGTCGTGTAACGAGGCGATCCGGCTCGGGCGCCAATCCTTCCACGCGCGCGAACAGCTCGCCGACGCGCTCCATGTCGGAGCCATTCAGGGCAATTTCCGAGAGAACGACGGCGGCGGCGACGATCTTCGCCAGTTTCGGCAGCGCCGCATAGCCGCCTTCGCAGGCGTCGCTGTGGTGCGCCCGGACGGCCTCGATGATGCGGTCATCCAGCTTCCAGTCGGACAGGATGGCGGCCCCGACATCGGCATGCGTGACGCCCAGCAGCGTGCGCTCCAACTGCGGCAGCGGCATGGCCGCCGGGCCGCATGCACGGGCGAGAACCGGCTGATACTGGCTCGGGGCGCCAAATGCCAGCAGTCCGACACCAATATCGCAGAGCAGGCCGGCGGTGCCGGCATCGTCGGCGTCGGCAGGCGCCAGCTGTTGGCAGATCTCGCGGGCGCCGACGCTGATGGCGAAGGCCGATTGCCAGTAGCGGCTTGCTTCGAAGCCGGGCGGGCGGGCGCTGGAGAGACCGTTCACGACGTGCTGGTTGATAACAGCGGCGCGGACGCGTTTCAGTCCCAGCCGCATGCAGGCTTCGTTTGGCGCGGACGTGGGCTTGTCGAAGCCATAGAGGGCGCTGTTGGCCTGGCGGAGGATCTGCGCCGTGAGCCCCCCATCGCGGGAGATGGCCTGGGCGACTTTCTTGAGATCGCAATTCTCGTCGCGCGTGAGTTCAAGAATTTTGAAGACGGCCTGCGAGGGCGCGGGGACCTTGGGATTGGCCCGAATCGCATCAATGATGGAGCGAGTCGCCTGCATGCTTTGCACGTTCTGCGCGAACGCGGCGTCGGGCATCGCGATGCGCGGGCCGCGGCAGTGCCTATTCGGCGTCACTGGCCATGCGGGCCAGGTATTCCTGCACCGCGGGTTGCTGCGGATTCAGCTCGAGCGAGCGCCGCCAGGCGCGTTCGGCCATCCGGCGCCAGGCGGGGCTTTTTTCCATGTGGTAGAGCTTGATGTAGCTGGTGCCGAGGTTGTGATAGCACTCGGCGTCATCGGGAGCGACGGCCAGGACGCGCTTGTAGAGCGTGATGGCCTTCGTGGGCTCGCCGATCTGCTCGTAGCAGCCCGCCAGATTGAACATGGCGTCGATGGAATCGGGCCGCATCCGCAGCGCCTCTTCAAAGGCGGCAAGGGCCAATGCGTACTCGCCGCGGGCGATCCAGCCGCTGCCGGCGGCGAACGCCTGGCGAAAGCGGGCGAGCCGGTCCTGCGGCGAATACTGCGGCGACTCGTCGATGACTTCGACGCCGGCCCTGGCGTGTTCGCGGGTCTGCACAGGCTGCGGATTCTGGCAGGCGAAATTGGCAGCGAGCGCGAGAACGACGGCCAAGATGGTAGCGCGCCGTGCGCGGGCGGAACTAGCGCGCTGTGCGGGGGCCGCCGGCGTGACCCCGTGCACAGCACGGGGCTCTGTAAATGTGCGCCAGTGCGGAACCCCGTGCACAGCACGGGGCTCTGTAAATGTGCGCCAGTGCGGAACCCCGTGCACAGCACGGGGCTCTGTAAATGTGCGCCAGTGCGGGACCCCGTGCACAGCACGGGGCTCTGTAAATGTGCGCCAGTGCAGGACCCCGTGCACAGCACGGGGCTCTGTAAATGTGCGCCAGCGCGGGACCCCGTGCACAGCACGGGGCTCTGTAAATGTACGCCAGTGCGGGACCCCGTGCACAGCACGGGGCTCTGTAAATGTGCGCAAGTGCG
>CAYOZN010000010.1:0-123539 GCA_964408455.1 uncultured Planctomycetaceae bacterium | reverse complement strand
CGCCAGTGCGGGACCCCGTGCACAGCACGGGGCTCTGTAAATGTGCGCAAGTGCGGGACCCCGTGCACAGCACGGGGCTCTGTATTGGCACGGGGCTTAGTTGGTGCTGGATGGTGTGCCATTACTTCTGCTCCGCGACATTCGATGAAGTGCTGCCGCCCTGCCGCAGGCCGCCGACCATCAGCAGGCCGCCGTTTGCGGCATTCCGCTTGCGGACCGCGTTATCGCGATTCTGCCGCTTCGTGCGCTGAAGCTTCTTCATTCGTGCCGTATCCGGCGCGGGCAAATTGTGATTCAACGAAGCCGGGGCATTGTTGCCCACGGCGGCGCGGTTGGTTGCCGGCGCACTGCCCGCGCTGACCGCCTGGTTAGCGTGAATTGTCGGAGATGGCGGTCGAACGGCAGCGTCGGAGCGGGAGACGCCGGACATTTGCTGACGAGCCGAGGCGTGAGTGCCGGCGGCGTTCGGCGCAGCGTCTCCTGCCCGTGGGGTAGGCGTCGGCTGACTCGCCCGGGGCCTGGGTGAGTGATCCATCGAGGTCGCGCCTGAAGGCGGGACGGGATGCGTCGCGCTGTCCTGCGGGGCGCTCGATGCCTCCGCGGAGGCACTGCCTGCGGCTGGATCCGGCGCGGGCGTCAGCGCAGGCCGGGCAGGCGGCGTTGGCGCCGGTGCTGCCTGGATGAACTCCTCCGGTTCATCGCTCGTGCCCGGTCGAAACTCGCCGGCGGGCAGCGGATCGCAGTCGTCAGGCGCGCCGGACGGCATGTCGACAGGATCGCCATACAACGGCTTCGGCTCCGCATATTCGGTGGGCACTTCGAAATGAAGCTGCACATCCTGGAGCCTGGGCACCATGCGGAAGTGCGGCTGGTACATCTCAAGGATCTCTCGATCGCGCTCGGTCAGCTCCGCGCCGCCCTCGACGCGGGCAGTCAGGAACACGAGCAAGTCGACGCGCTCACTGCGCGGGTTTTCCTGACGGAAGAGCACACTGAGGCCCCACAAATCGCCGAGGCCGGGGACCTTGTTGACCTGGCGCGTCTTTCGATCGCTGATGAGACCGCCGAGGACGATGGTCTGGCCGTCGCCCATGATGACGCGCGTGGATAATTCGCGCGTGCGAATGCGGGCCACGCGCAGGCCGGTGGTGCCGACGACGTCGTCTCCGAGCGTGCTGGTGACGGGGTGAACGAGCATGGACAGGCGACCGTCGGCCATGATGGTCGGCGTGACTTCGAGCTGGATGCCGACGGGAATGTAGGTGTCGAAGGACTCGGTGACGGTGCCGAAATCGGTGATGTTGGAACGGAGAATGGGATAGCGCTCGCCGACCAGGATGCTGCCGGGATGGTTGTTGAAGACCAGCAGCCGCGGCTTGGCCAGCAGGCGAATCGCATTGTCGGACTCATGAATGCGCAACAGGGCCGTGAATCGCGAAAAGTCTATGGTGCCGAGGGCCAGACCCGCGCTGGCCTGGGCGGCGCCCTGGGGGGTGCGGCGTATCTGGTTGCCGCTGGCAAAGCCGGCCTCCCATGCGAGCGGTAGCTCGTGATTGAGGATCGGGCCATTGGCCAGGATGTCGGTATTCCAGTCGATGCCGAGCTGCTTCTGCAGGTCGGTGCTGATCTCCACGATGTGGGCGTCGATCTGTACCTGGGCGGGCATCTTATCGAGATCGTCCACCAGCTCGGCGATGCGGTCGAGGTTTTCGGCGACGTCGGTGACCACGAGATGCCGCGCATTGCGGGCGGTGATGGCCTGGGCGGAGGCAAAGGGGCCGATCTGTCCGCCGTTGACCTGCGCGCCCTGGGCAAAGTTCGCGTTCGTCGTGACGGCCGTGCCGTTGCCGCTGGTGGAGCCGGCGAGATCGCCGCTGAGCTGGCTGAGGCTCTGCGTGGCGTAGGTATCGGTGCTGTTTTCGTTGAGAACCTTCATCCTTCCGAACGGCGACAGCGAGAACTCCAGCGCGTCACGGACGCGCTCGGCGTCCTGAGAGCGGAGAAAGAACACGCGCGTCTCAAGCGGCGGAACTTCGTTACCGGCCGTCTTGCCGGGCGGCTTGGAGACGGAAATGATGTCTTTTTCGACGCGATAGTCGTAGCCATTGTGGCGGGCGATGGCCTCCAGCGCTCCTTCCAGCGAGGCATCCGTGAGAAAGACGGACACTTCTCCCTCGACGCCGGGACCGATGGAAATGTTCAGCCCGCCCTGCTCGGCGACCAGCCGCAGTGCATCGCGAATGTCACCGTTGGCGACGTTGAGGGTAATACGCCGGTTCAGGCCGGCCGACTCGGCATGGACGGGCGCAGCCGCGGCCAGGCCGGCGGCGAGCAGAATCAGGATGTGGGAAATCGACTTATTCACGGCACCTCCGGTATCGGACGGACCACCGGCGCGCTTGATCCCAAACTGTAGAGAAAGCCCCAGCCGTGCGCTTCGAGCAGGATGGAGTTGCGGTTGATGCGGCGGACGACGAACCCATCGTGAATGCTGTCGCCGACGGCGAGGACGTGGCCGTCCACGGCGGCGAGCCAGCGGTCGCCGGAGCGAGAGACGCCCGCGAAGCGCAGATTCGGCGCCGGCGGCGCCTCGCCGATGACGTGCGGGGTCCTGGCCGGCACATCCGAAGTGGACCTGTCGACCGATGCGAATTGTGCGACAAACGGATCGCGTCCCCAGGGCAGATCGAGCGTGCGGGCCTGGCCTTCCAGCAGGACGGACAGACGCATCTCGCGCTGGCGGCGCGTCAGATCGTCGACGAGCGCTTCGACTTTTGTCGGCACCGGCGCGAGTCCGGCCTGGCTGCGCGCCGGCAGGTAATCCGCGACGATCACATAGATCCGCCAGGCGAGGACCGCGAGGCCGACGATGAGTATCGACAGCACTTTTTTCTGGCGCGCGTTCATCAGGCGCTGTCGCCCTCCTGCGGTATTGCCTTGCCGATATCGAGAAAGGCCTCGATCGTGATGGTGGCGCGAAGGCGACCGGATGCATCGAGCGTGTTGCCGCCGACGGCATCCGGGCGAATCTCAAAGGACACGACGCGGGTGGGAATGCGCTGCCGTGTACAGCCGTGCATGTAGGCGGCGATGGAGCGGTAGTCGCCCTGGAGCATGACGCGATAGCGCGGCAGGTCGGCGGCGATGGCGGCCCCCTGCTGCATGACCGGCACGATCTCGATGACGCTGAGGTTGAGATTGCGGGCGGCCTCGCTGAGCTGCGGCGCGACGAGCCCCTGCTTGTGCGAGTCGGCCATGAGCTGTTGCAGTTCGTCGCGTCGCGTTTCGAGCCGCTCGATCTGCCCGCGATTGTTGACGATTCGGACGGCCCCCTCGGCGGTGCGCGAGAGGGAGTTTGCGACGAGATGCGTCCGGCTGATCTGCCGCGAGGCCGCGCGCGTCGACGCGGCGACATACCAGATCGCGATGCCCAAAAGCGAGAGGGCGACTGTCGCGGAGATCCAGGTGTCCATCCATCGCCGAAGGAAGTTCATGGCGCCACCTCCGTCGCCGATGCGGCGGGCAGCGGGCCGATGGCGAGGCGCAGCTCGATGGCGAGGGTGCCCAGTTCGGTGCGCTGGACGGAGCGGTTGAGGTTCTGGGAGGAGCCAAGCAGCTGCACGGACTCAAAGAACGGGCTGTTCTGAAGCGCGCGCTGTGCTGACTCGACGATGGCATTGAAGTCGGCGTCGGCGTCGGCGGCATGTACGCGGGCTTCGACGATGATGCGATCGGAGCCGGGCTGGCTGGCGGAGCGAAGCACCGTGATCGCCAGCTCGGGCGGAAGCACGCGCGAGAGTTCGCGAAAGAGGCCCTCCCAGTGCGGGCCGTCGTTGCAGAACGACGCCAGCCTGCTTTCCATCTCGGTGAGTTCGGCCTTGACGACGGCAGCCGATTCGTTCCATTCGATCAATTCTCGCAGCGCGCTCCAGCGGCTCATGTCGTGGGCCTGGGCGGATTCGACCTTGAGGCCGAGTTGATCGAAAAGGACGGCAATGGCGAAGATCGCCGCGGCGGCAATGGGTCCGATCAGCGTCGTGGATCGGCGAAGGCGCCGCATGGCCCATTTGCGACGGACGTCCCGCGGCACGAGATTGGGCAACTCGCTGGCATAAAGCGCCGCTGCGCCAGGCACGAGGAAATCATCCATGCAGAGCTGCGCCGCGTGTCGGGAGAGCGTGATATTCCATTGACGCGAATCGCAGGGACGCACGTCGATGCGCATGCGCGTCGACAGTGTGCCGGCCAGCCGCGGCATGGCGCCGGCCCGGCCGATGAGCTGGAGCGAGCGAATCTTCGCGGTCTCCGACTGGGTGGTCATGAAGGCGAGCCACTGCGTGAGCAACTGCACGAGGCGCTGGAGCGTCGGCTCGAGCAGCGGGAAGAGCTTTTGTCCGGGGACGCCGGCCTCGGCAATGTGCTCGTCGGGATCGGGAATGCCGACACGATCGCGAACGGCGATGGCCTGATCCTCATCGAGATGGACGACCTCGTCACCGGCGATGATGGGCCGCATGAGGGCCGCGGCAAAATCGTGAAGACCGATCGGCAGTTCGGTCGTCAGGACCGGCGTCTGGCCGCGGAAGATGAGAAAGGTGCCGGTGCGCTCGCCCAGTGCCAGATAGGCGTCAAGGCCGGACGACGAAGCCTTCTGGCGGTTGCGCGTCAGGCATGCGAGTGCGGCACTGGACAGCGAACATGCAACCATGCGCAGTCCTGCACGGTGCACGAGATCGATCGCGGCCATGGCGAGCTGGCGCTGAAGGACGGCCGCGGCGACCATTCGAATGCCTTCGCCGGCCTTTTCGCTTTCGCCGCGGCTGAGTTCCACGACGGCATTGTCGAGCGGGAAGTGGAGCTGCTGGCCGAGCTTGAGCAGGACGGCCTTGTCGAGCGCCGCGCCCTTGAGCGGCGGCATGGGCAACTGGCAGTATGCGGCCTGCTCACCGGCGACCAGGACGACGGCGCCGTCGCCGCCCCAACGGCGTCTGGCGATGTAGTTGACGGCCTCGTCGACGGCGTTCTGGTCGAGCAGGGCGCAGTGATTGTCGTCGCGGGTCTTGGCGGCGAATGAGGCGGCGTCGCAGATCTGCACGGCGCCGGCCTCGCGCGCGGCCCGACAAACGGAGATGGTCCGGGCATCGGCCTCGATGACGATGAAATGGCTGTTTCTGGACATCCTTGTCGCTTTGCAGCGCCGCAGTTACGGCGGCATGGGCCTGCCGTGAACCCATCGCGCGGATCAAATCATTCGATCCGCGCCTCAATCCGCCGTTGAAAACCCGTCCAGAAGCTGCCGGTTTGAACCGGGCGGCCGACGGCTCGATAGAGCGGCGGACTGATGCTGACGCGAGTGACATGAAATGCGCTCGACGCGAGCGCGGGATCATCCGCGTCGTTTCCGTTGTCTGATATCGATCCGATGGTCCCATCACTGTCGATATCGCTTCCGGAAGTCAGGTTCAATTCGCGGAGGGCCATTTCCAGACCGCTTTCGGCCCCATAAAAGGCCCCCGTGCTGATGAAATGAGCCAGGGAGGACGTGGTGCTCGACGACGTGAGGTGAAAGACCCATAACGCAAAGCTGCCGACGACCAGCAGCGCGACGACGAAGGCGAGGATGGCGACGCCGCGGCGGGCGGCCCTCGGCCGGCATGCCGGCGGTGCCGAGGCGAGCGGCGCTGATTCAGACCGCGACGGTGGATTTGATCGGGCGTTGGCGCGTCGGTCACGGGGCTGCATTTTCCACCTCGTTCATGAAGTTGCGCAGATAGGCCGAGCAACGCAGGCGGCAGGTCTGCCCGGCGCGGGCGAGTTCCAGATCGATGGCGATTCGCCGGATGTCTTCACGCTCGCTGGCCGAGAGCGGCGGGGATGTGATCTGCGAACCGTCGCTTTCGTAGTAGGTGAACGCAAGGGAGGAAACATCGCGGCTGAGCGGATGCCAGTTTGCGCCGGCGTCCCGCGTGATCTCCAAAACACTGCCATTGAGTCGGAAACCGTACACGTCGAAGCGAAGCTCATCATCGTCGGCCGCGGCGATCTGGGCGTTGCCGTCGAGACAGGGCGTGGGGTCGGCGGGGCATTCGTTCTGCTGGATCTCTCGAAGATAGCGGAGCATCAGCTCCATGGCCGCGCCACCGGTGTCGGAAAGCTGGCAGCGGGCGGCGATCTCGGAGCGTTGATGCGTGGCGTTGAAGAGGATCATGCCCGCGACGCCGGCGATGATGGCCCCGGTGGCAATGCAGACGACCAGCTCGACGAGCGTGAAGGCGCGCGCCGGCGTTCGTCGTCGCGAACGCGGCGGCGAGTCAGCACGGCGGAATGTTGGCCGCTTAATCAAAGTCTGCAAACACCCTTTCCAGGCGCACTTCGCCGGCGCCGCCATTCCAGCTGACGCCGACGCGCACCAGCTTGTAGCCGACATCGCTGCCGGCGGGGTTCAGGTCCTGGTCCACATAGGACACGCTGACGCTGCGGGCGAAGCCTGGGAAGCCCGTGAGACTGCCCTCGTCGGGGAAGCTGGCGGTCGTGACGGCGTCGTATCCGCCGTCGTCGCGATAGCGGCGGGCGACGATCTGTTCCATGCGGTCGATCGCCAGAAATGACGCCGCCGAGGCATTGACGGGATAAATGGACTGGCGGGCGGCATCGGCAAAGCTGACGACCAGCGGCGGCAATGCAATGCTGAGGATGACAAGGGCGGCAACGATTTCGATGATGGTGGTGGCGCGACGGACAGAAGACGCCGGCGCCCGCGCGATTATCGCCGGGGAATGGCCGCTGCGCAGGCGTGCGCCGATTTGCGCGGACAATGCGCGGACTTGCAGCGGCGGCTTCGTGCTTAGCCTCATCTCGTGTCCTCCACCATGCCACCGGCCGGATGGATGCGCACTTTTATGCCGTTTGACAGCGTGATTTCGGCGATTGCCGCGAGGTCCAGCCCGTTCGCGTCGGCCGGCACGCCGAGGTGATCGAATTCGATTTCGTCGGTGGCGTTGATGCTGACGCCGCTGATTTCGACGCCGGCGAACGGACCTTCGCCGAATTGCACCTGGTTCGTGGAAGGATCGAACGGATGAGCCAGTGCAATTCGGGAGGCACTCCCGGGGTTGTCGGGGTCTTCGCGATAGAGGGCGTAGCTGTCGCCCGCGGCGTCGAAGGCGATCCAGGTCTTTAAACCGGCGGCCAGGGCCACGCGCTGGGCATAGCGCAAATCGGCGGCCAGCCGGGCGGCGGCGCTGCCGCTGCGCATGTCGCCCACGAAGCCGAGCGTGGGTCCGCCCACGGCAACGGCCACGATCGAGATGAGCACGATGACGACAACAAGCTCAACGAGCGTAAAGCCGCGCATGGGAGGCAAGGGCGTGCGGCATCCCGCGAGACGCACCGCCGCTGCGGGCCGTCGCCGGACCGCGCCGCGGCGCGGCAGGCAGAAGCGCGAATGGTCGCGTGCCGGTGTCATGGCGGTGCCCCGATGCGGAAAAGACAAGCGGCACGTGCGACGCGTCGCGCTGCTGCGCGGCGCGGCGAGCGTGCCGCGTGAAGCGAATCACGAGTTTGCACGCCGCGGGGCGTGCCGCAGATCAGAAGCCGTTTTCGCCGACCGTATTGGTGTTGGGCCAGATTTCGCCGGTGGCAGCCCGGTAGGCCCAGCCACCGTCGGTGCCAACGACGGTGCCCTTGGTCACGCCGACTTCGACGTTGTTGGCGGTTCCGTCGGTGTCGTAGGGATTGTCGGGAATGCCCTGGAGCATGACGGCGTTGGCGGTGGTAAAGACGGCCAGCGTCGGATAGGCGGCATTGCCACCGCCGGAGGGCGTTGCGGCATGGGCATAGTAGTTGGCGATTGCCGCACGCATGGCACCGAGGGCGCCACGGCAGGCGGCGGCGCGGGCATCGGCACGGTAGTCAAGGTACACCGGCAGGGCCACGGCCGAGAGAATGCCGAGAATGACGATGACGGTCACGAGTTCGATCAGTGTGAAGCCTTTTTTCCTTCTCATTTCTTCTGCTCCGTAGTGTGCGTGCACAAGTGACGCGCGCCGGGTCGCAAACTCCTGCGGCACATCGCCACGGCCGGTATCAGGCCGTACCGACGATCTTTAACAACCTCCACATCGGTAAAAAGATCGCCAGCGCAAAGAAAAGTACGATTGCAGCGAGGCCGGTAACCATTATCGGCTCAATGAGCGTCGATAACAGCTTGATGCTTCGCTGCGTCTGCGTCGCATAATACTTCTTGAGATAGTCGAATATCTGGTCGGTGCGACCGGACTCTTCGCCGATGGCGAGCATGCGCTTGACCAGCGGCGTGAGCCAGCGGGTCTCCGAGAAAGCCTGCGTGAGCGAGTGCCCGCCCTCGACGGAGCGAGTGATGCGGCGAACGTCGTCGCGGAGGGCCTCGTTGGTCATGCTGTCAGTGGTGACGCGAAGGGACTGGATGATGGGCAGCGCCGCCTGCATGAGCAGATCGAGCAGTTCGATGAGGCGAACCATGTAGATGCCGAGCAGCAGGTTTCCGAAGACGGGGGTCTTCAAAATCTGGCGGTCGACGCGCTGCCGCACGGCCTTGTAGTCGAGAAGGCGTCGCACCGCGAAGACACCGCCCACCACGACGATGGTGAGCACGATGTAATGTTCCGTGACGGCGTTGCTGGCCCCGATCAGCATGCGCGTGGGCAGCGGCAGATCGGCGTTGAACTTGGCGAACATCTCCTCGAACTGCGGCACGACGAATACCAGCAGAACCGTGGTCGCCAGGATCAGCGAGCCGACGACGATGGCGGGATAGGTCAGGGCCGAACGAATCTGCGAAGCCGTCTCGGCTTCCTGTTCGAGATATCGCGCAATCGAGGAGAGCACCTCGGGGACTTTGCCAGCCGCCTCGCCGGCGGCGACGGTTTTCACGTACAGTTCCGAGAAGACGTCGGGCTCGGCGTCCATGGCGTCGGCGAGGGTTCGGCCGCCTTCGATCCGGCCGACGATGCGCTGAATGGCGGCCTTCATCGGGGGATGACCGGTCTGTTCGGCAACGGCCTTCAGGCCGGCGACGATGGGAATGCCGCTTTCGGCGACGGCGGTGAGCTGGTGGGTGAAGTCGAGCAGGGCGCGCTTCGACGGGCGGCCGCCGCGCGTGCGGCGCACGCGGCCGGCTGCGGCCGTGGGCGGGCCGGCGAGTTCGACGCTGATGGGCGTACGGCCGTCGGCCTCGATGCGGGCCAGCGCGGCGCGTTCGGAGTCGGCGTCGACCTCTTCGCGGCCGATCGTGCCGGAGGGCAGTGCATACTGTACGGAAAATAGTGCCATAATATTGTCACGGCGCGGCCGGCGTCGGACGCCGCACCTTTTGTGAAAAACGAACCCCGCGGTTGGGCTGTATCGCACCGCATCGAAACCGGTGCCACGCGGGCCGATCAATTGCGGCCGGCCAGCCGGGCCACTTCTTCGACGCTCGTCGCACCCTGGCGCACCTTTTCGACGCCATCCTCGACGAGGAAGCGCATGCCTCGCTGCCGGGCGCGGGCGCGCATCGCCTCCGACGGTTCGCCTCGGACGATGAGATCGCTGAACTCCTCGTTCACTTCGAACAATTCGTAAATGCCGATGCGGCCCAGATAGCCGGTGCCGACGCAGCGGCGGCAGCCTTTGCCGCGCATCGGCTCGAAATCGAGGTTCTTCGGATCGAGCCCGATCGCCTCCAGCATCGCCGGCGCCGGGGCATCGGGCGTCTTGCAGTCGGGGCAGACGCGGCGGCAGAGGCGCTGGGCCAGCACCGCCAATAGCGACGCCGAGATCATGTACTCGGCGACGCCCAGATCGCGCAGACGGGCGACGGCGCCGATCGAGTCATTCGTGTGGACGGTGCTGAGCACCAGGTGACCGGTGAGCGACGCCTGCACCGCGATCTCGGCAGTTTCAGAGTCGCGAATCTCGCCGACCATCACGACGTCGGGGTCCTGCCGCAGGATCGACCGCAGACCGTTGGCGAACGTCAGATCGGCCTCGGGGTTGACCTGCACCTGGCGGATGAGCGTGGTGCGATACTCGACGGGGTCCTCGATGGCGATGATGTTCTTCTGAGGGCTGGCGATGGACTTCATCGCGGCGTAGAGCGTCGTGGACTTACCCGAGCCGGTCGGGCCGGAGACGAGAATCATGCCGTGGGCGTTGGTGACGATGCGCTGAAAGCGATCGAGCACCGCGTGGTTCATGCCCAATTCGAGCAGCGTGATACCCTGCGAGCCATTTCGCAGGATGCGCAGTACGGCGACTTCGCCAAAGATGGATGGCAAAATGCTGACGCGAAGCACGACTTCCTGATCATCGTGCCGGTAATCGATTGCGCCGTCCTGCGGGGCGCGGGTCTGGGCAATATCGAGCCGGGCCATGATCTTGATGCGGGAGATGAGGGCGCGGAGCAGGCCGGCGGGCGGCGCGGCGATCTCGCGCAGGACGCCGTCGACCCGGATGCGGACGCGCAGCTCGTGCTCGCTGGGCTCGATGTGGATGTCGGAGGCCCCCTGCCGCACCGCCTCATTGATCAGATCGTTGACGAGCCGGATGACGGGTTGCGATTCGTTGGCGGCCGCGGCCTCACCAATACCCTTCAGCGAATCGGTGACCGAACCGGTCGTGAGATACTTGGCGGCGCCGTAGGCGCGCTCGATGAGACCGAGCACGTGGTCGCGGTCGGCGAGCGCGACGTCGACCTCTTTTCGCGTCAGGCGGCGGACCTGGTCGATGCCGGTCAGATCGTGGGGATTCTCCATGACCAGCGTGATGACGTCATCGAGATCGAAAATGGGGAACATGACGTGCCGGCGTGCCAGTTCTTCGGAGATCAGGCCGGCATTTTTCATGGTCGGGATGTAGTCGGTGATGTTGCAATAGGGTACGCCGGTCCGCATGGCGCGCAGCGCGGAAAGCTGAAGGCCGCTGAGCTTCTTCTCGCGGCGTAGCAGCGTTTCCAGGTCGACGTTCTTCTCGGCGGCGCGCTTTTCAGCCGCTTGGACTTCAGCGGGCGGCAGGACGCCGGCGGCAAGCAGTTGATCGCGCAGCTCGGAGGCTTCGGCGACGATCATGGCTCTGCCCTCCCGGTGACGGCCCCGGCGGCCTGCGCGGCACTTCTGGCCTCGCGGACGGCGGCGATGAGGCGCTGTTCATCGATGCCGCCGGCATCGGCGAATTGCATGCCGACGCGATAGGTGGGTCGGTGATCGACAGGGGTGCAGCGGCGCACGATCGCGTGAATGTGCAGCGGCGGCGATGGATTCTCGCAGTGTTCCGGATCGAGCCAGACCTGTAGCAATACGCGCAGGCTCCGGGGCAGGAAGAGATTGCTGCGCAGACCCAGCCCTCCTTCGCTGACATCGATCACCGCCAGGCCGGTCTGCGCATCGGGAATGGCAAGACGAAACCTCTCGGCGTGTTCGCGCACGGGCTCCAGATAGGCGCGGAACGACGTCTCGTGCCGACGGAACTGGCGAGCCTGCTCCAGGAATGAGTCAATCGCCATGACCGGCTTTTATCGGGTAGGCCGGCGCGGGGATTCAGCGTGAATGCGTGGAAGCAGGCGCACTGGCGCGGCGCAATTGAGGCTGGGCATCAGGGAAATGCGCACGGTTTGGAATCATGCCGGTCGTGGTGCAGCCGATAACCGGGATTGCACTGGTTCAACCGCCGGTAACCACGCGATTGGACAGGACGCCGATGCCGGCGATGTCGACGGTGATCTCGTCGCCGCTGGCAAGAAATCGCGGCGGGTTACGCGCGGAACCGACGCCGGCGGGTGTGCCGGTGAGGATGACGGTGCCGGGCAGCAGCGTGAACTGATGCGACAGATAGCTGATGAGAAATGGAACGGAAAAGAGCATGTCGCGCGTGTTGCCGGCCTGCATGGGCTCACCATTGAGGGCCGAGCGCACATCCAGCGCGGACGGGTCGAGCTCGGCGGCTGGAATAATCCACGGGCCGATGGGGCAGAAGGTATCGAAGCTCTTGCCGCGGGCCCACTGCTTGTCGCGCCGCTTCTGGCAGTCGCGCGCGGAGACGTCGTTCGCGCAGGTGTAACCGAACACGTGTGCAAGCGCCTCGGCCTCCGTGACCTTCTTCGCGCGGCGGCCGATGACGACTGCCAGCTCGGCTTCGAAATCAACTTCGGACGGGGCCTGCGGCGGCAGCACGATGTTCTCGCCGTGGGCGATGATAGACGACGTCGCCTTGAGGAAGATGAGCGGCTCGGCATTCGCCTCCGCCTTCATTTCGGCGGCATGCTCGGCGTAGTTGCGGCCGATGGCGATGATGTTGGGCGGATCGACCGGTGCCAGCAGGCGGGCGATGGCGGTCGTCTCACGGGCGAGGGAGTGCGCGCCACAGGGATCGCCATCGATGCAGCGGGCGTGACACTCATCCTGCCATTCGCCGACGCGCACCGTTCCGGCGGGACAGAGGAAGCGAATGATTCGGCGGGTGGGCATGAGTAGATTCCTTTGCCGGGAAGTAAAGCGGGCAAGGCGGTGAAGCTCAAGTCCTGCGTGGCGGCACTGCTTGAAGCAGTGGCACACGGGGGTACTGGTGCGCGGCACTGCTTGGGGCAGTGACACACGATGGGTACTGGTGCGCGGCACTGCTTGAAGCAGTGGCACACGATGGGTACTGGTGCGCGGCACTGCTTGAGGCAGTGGCACACGAGGGGTACTGGTGCGCGGCACTGCTTGAAGCAGTGGCACACGATGGGTACTGGTGCGCGGCACTGCTTGAAGCAGTGGCACGCGGGGCGACGATCAGGGCGGGCTGTCGCTGTGCAGGCTGGTTGCCGGGCGGGGCATGTGCGGGGCAGAGGGGGTGCGGGGCTCGCGCTCGGGTGGGCTGGCGGCGGCAGCCGTGGCAGGCGCGCCTGGCGGCATATTGGCGACGGCCTGCCCGCGATTGAAGAGCAGGCGGCCAAGCGTCACTTGGGCGCCGATGAACATCGACAGCATGGCGGGGATGACGACCAGCGTGAAGACGGTGGAACAGAAAAGACCGCCGAGGACGACGGCCCCGACGCCGCGATAGATCTCTGCGCCGGAGCCGGGGCGGACGACGAGCATGATCTGCCCCACCAGCGTGGTGAGCACGGTCATAAAGATCGGCCGAATGCGGGTGCGGACTGACTCGCCAATGGCATCGTTCGGGGCGAAGCCGGCCCGGATGTTATTCAGCGACTGGTGGACGATGAGAATGCCGTTGTTGACGACGATGCCAAGGAGGATGACGAAGCCGAGGATGGTGAGGATGTCCAGTTCCTGAATGGCCATGGTGGGATCGCTGAGGGTCCACCGGTGGACGATCCACAGACCAATGAAGCCGCCGACGACGGCCAGCGGGACGGTAAGGATGATCACGAAGGGATAGGTGAACGATTCGAATAGTCCCGCCATCAGCAGATAAATCACGAGGAAGGACAGCGCGAGCAGCCACTTCAGCGAGTCCCACGTGGCTCGGAGCTTGTCGGCGTTTCCGGCAAGGGAGACGACCACACCGGGCGGGAGCGTCGCCTTCTGCGGGCCGTACCCTTCGCCTCGCATTGCCCCGACGATGTCGTCTTCAATGGTCTTGATGACTTCGGGAAGCGAAATGCCCTCGGGCGGCGTTACTGTGAGCTTGACCGCCGGCTGCGTCTCAATGTGCCGGATTTCCTGCGGGGAGAGGGTGCGCTCGACGTTGGTGACGGCCGCCAGCGGAACAATCCTGCCGACTGGCGTGTAGATGGGGATGCCGGCAAGCTCGCTGGTTTCATTTTCGCCGGTCGTTGGATCTTCGGTGCCGGCGAACTTCAGGGCCAGATCGATGCTGCGACCCTGATCGCGGTATTGACCGATCACGCGACCGTCGCCACCGGCACGGATGATGGAGCCGATATCGGCAACGGTGAGGCCGAGATCGCCGGCCTTGATGCGGTCGGGCCTGATCTGATCCTCGCGCCGGTCCATGAAGAAGTTGCGCGGATTTGGCTCGACGCGGCCGAAGCGATTGCGGCACGCAACGAACAGGGACAGACCGGCCCGCGTGACTTCCTCCAGGTCTTCGCCCCGCACTTCGACGTCGACGGAATTTCCCGATTCCATGTTGAAGATGGAGGGCTGGAAGAAGAAGGCCATCGAGTCTGGAACGATGAAACCGGTGGAGTTAAGGACGTTCTGCAACGGGCGGATCAGCTCAGGGTCCTGGCTGGAGCAGCCCATGAAGCAGCCGCCGCCGAAGGCGACGAAGAAGAAATTCTCGATGGCCGGCGGCGGGACGCGCCACTCGGCGATCTTGCGGGTGTGCTCGCGAATCTGCTGTTTGGCCTTGCGGCGGTCTTCGCCATCGAGCTTGCCGGAGGCAAGCTGCTGCTCGATCTGGCGGATCTGCGCTTCTTCGCGAGGCACGGCGACGCGCTCGACGAATTCGAGCCACTCCTTCTGCAACTGCCGGTGCTCGGGGGAGCCCTGCTCGACTTCCCAGAACCGGCGGATGCCGATGATGCCGCGCTGGGGGTCGCCATCTTCGAGCATGCGTCCGATCCGCGCGAACTCGTTCACGTTGTAGCCCGGCGGCGTCATCAAGAAGCCGAAGATGAGGTTCTTGTTGCCGGTCGGGAGATAGCTGGGCTCGGGGGAGATGTTCCAGCTGATGCCGATCGACAGCGCCATGAAGCCGATGACGACGGCCAGGCGTGTGGGCAGATGGCGGTTGATGGCCATCACCAGATTGGCGACGGCCCGCGAAAACCAGCTCTGGCCTTCTTCGCTCATCTTGAACTTGCCGCCGGTGTGCAGGATGCGCGCGGCGAGCGGCGGTATCACGGCGATGGAGACAATCAGCGACAGTCCGACGGCACCGCCGATGGCGATGGCAATGTCCTTGAAGAGCTGACCGGCCTCCTCCTGTACGAAGATGATGGGGAGGAAGACGATCATCGTGGTGAGCGTGTTGGCGAGCACGGCGCCCCACACTTCCGTAGCGCCGTCGGAGGCGGCCTGAACGCGGCTCTTGCCCATTTCGCGATGGCGATAGATGTTCTCAAGGACGACGATGGAATTATCGACGACCATGCCGACCGCGAAGGCCAGGCCGGCCAGCATGACGACATTCACCGTGCGGTTGGCGATGGGGATGATCAGGAAAGTGCCGATGATCGAGATCGGAATGGCGATGGCGACGATGGTGGTGGCGCTGAGGCTGCGCAGGAACAACATCAGCACGATGATGGCCAGCACGCCGCCGTAGATGATGTTCTCCTTCACCAGGTCGATGGAGGAGTTGATGTAGGTTGTCTCGTCGTAGACCTGCGTCAGTTCGAGCCTGAGGCCGCGAGGCTCGAGCACCTGCCGGTTGACATCGGCGATGGCAACCTTGAGGCCCTCCATGGTCTGGATGACGTTCGAGCCGATTTCGCGATAGGCCGGAATGGCCATCACGAACTTGCCCTTGCTGCGCACGAAGCCGTATTGCTTCTTGAAGGTGTCGCGCACCTCGGCGACGTCTTCGATACGGATCGGGCCGCCGGTGCCGACCTTTACCACGGTGCGCCGGATTTCGTCGAGCGACTCGTAGCGGCCCATCGTGCGGATGAGGATGTCGCGTTTGCCCTGCGCGAGGTTGCCGGCGGCAACGTTGGTGTTCTGCAACTGTATGGCGCTGGACAGCTCGGTGAAGGTGATGCCCGCCTGGGCGAGCCGGTGGCCGTCGATGATGACCTGGATTTCGCGCTCGCGCCCGCCGAGAACGTTGACGGAGGAAATGCCGTCGACGCGCTCGAGCATCGGCTTTATGTCTTCCCAGGCGAATGTGTACAGATCGGGGACGTAGATATCGTCGCGATCGCTGGACATGATGATCCAGGCGATCGCCTCTTCGCCGAACTCGCGCCCGCTCTTGACCGTGGGGTTGTCGAATTCGTCCTGGGGTATCTGGTACTTGACCTGCCGCAGGGCATCGGATGCATCCTGCTTGGCGATGTCCTGGTTGGTGCCGACGCGAAACTCGAGTTCGATGGAGCCCTGCCCCTGAGTAGCAGTGCTGGTCATCTTCTTCAGATTCTGGATGCCCTTGAGCACATCCTCCTGCTTGTCGATGATCTCGCGCTCGACTTCCTCGGGGCTTGCCCCTTCCCAGGTGGTGGTGACGGTGACGATGGGCTCGTCGGTAGATGGCGTGAGTTGGACCGGCACCCGGATCGGCGACGGGGCAATCGACGGCGGCACGATCGTCAACAGCCCGAACAGTACGAGCAGAATGACGCCCACGGCGACTTTGACCGGGTTTTTTATGAAATGATCGACGAAGTGCATGGACGTCACGTTCCGGCGGGCTCAGGATTCGACGCGCCTGCCGGAGCTTCTTTCACGTTTTGATTTACCTTGCTCGCACCGTCTGGTTGCTGTGCGGTCGGTCTTATCCCGGCCGGCTGCGTCGTGGCGGGCGGACCGGAAGACGGCATGATCACCACCGGACCCGGGCCCTGCATGTATTCATTTCCGCGCACGACCACCAGATCTCCCTGCTTCAGACCCGGGGAGCTGACGGCGTAGCGATCGTACACTTCCGCCTCGATCTGGACATTGGCCACTTCGGCCATCTTTCCTTTTTCACTGTCGCGCACGACATAGACCTGCTTGAGCGGCCCGCGCGTCATGACGGCGTCCTTGGGGACCAGCATCCGGTCGACGTCCGCCCCGGCCGGAACATCGGCGCGCACGAACATGCCGGCTTTGAGCTGGGCGTCGGGATTGGGCAGGTCGAATTCGATGGGGATGGTGCGCGCCTGCTCCTGTGCCAGCGGGACGACACGGGCGATACGACCCGGAATCGTGGCGTCGAGGGCGTCGACGTGGGCAACCGCCGGTGCGCCGGCGGTGCAGTAGCGTGCGATGCCTTCGGGCACGTTGACGCGCACGCGCACGGTGGAGATATCGATCAGGTCGACCACGGCGCTGCCTTCGCCGATCCAGGCGCCCACTTCGGTGTACCTGTGCGTGACAAAGCCCTCGAACGGAGCCCGGATTTCGGTCTGGGCGAGCAGGTATTCGGCGCGCTCTGCCACGGCAGCGGCGGTTCGCACCGCCTGGCGCGCCTGTTCCACGCGGGCGCTCGTGGCGGCGTAACTGGCCTGGGCGTTGATGATTTCTTTTTCGGTGGCCTGGTTATTCTGCTGGAGGCGTGCAACGCGCGATCGTTCGAACTCGACGCTGGCCAGCATGGCCTCCTCGACATTCACCGCAAGTTCCAGTTCGCGCTGCCGGGCCACGGCCGCATCCCTGTCGAGCCGGCGCTGGGTGTCACGCAGCCGGCAAATAAGACTTCCCTGCTCGACATGGTCGCCGACGTCGACGGCCAGGAAATCGACAAGACCGGACGTTTCGGACGCGACGACCGAACGGCGCTGGGGCTGGAGCGTGCCGGTAAGCCGCATCGTGGGCGCGACGGACTCCTGAACGACTTCGACGACTTCGACCTGAGTTGGACCGCCGTACTGCGCGGCCGCGATCTCCGCTCCGCTCAGAAAAAAGCAAGCCAGCGCGGTCATGGCAACGAAGGCTAAGCCTTCAAGCGGCAACTGTTTACAAGATGAACTGGCGCGCATCCATCCATCATAGCCGCTACCCCGCTTGATCGCCAAGCGTACGACGTCCCGCGGCAGGTACACGCTCGACCGAGCGAATGCGACTCCGGCTGAGGATACCCGCTCCGACAGACGGCTGATAAGCCGGCAGCCGCGATGCTGGACTTTGCCGCCCGCGGACGGATAGTATTCACCGTCCAGAGGATGCGCCTGGCAATGCGGGGGTGACCACATCGCCTTGCACACGGCGTCGTGGGGTTATTGGGCCGTTGATCGCAAGACCAAACTCCGCAATGGACATTCGGGATGGGGTTTACCACCGGCGGCGGACGTTCCCGCAAGCAGTGGAATTCGCCACGACTGTGTCGTTGTCTGTGGCTGCGTAAGCCCGCGGCACCGTACCGATAAGCGACAAACTTCATGTCGGAAACTTGGAAACAGGCTGGGGAGCAGGTTGGCAAGCCTCCAATGCCGCTGACCGGTGTGCCGCGCGATGGTGACGAACGCGGCGACGCCGGTATTGCCACCGGTGCCGGCCTGGGCAAGTACCGGATTCTCGAGCGCGTCCGCACGACGCGAAATGCCATACTCTACAAAGCACGCGACGCGATGCTGGATCGCCTGGTGACGATCAAGCAGATGAACCCCGGCCTGCTGGACGATCCGACGGCCTGCGGCGACTTCAAGCGCGAGGCCCAGTTCCTGGCGCGGCTTCCGCGCAACGTGAGCTTCGCCGTCGATGTCTACGAGCTGATCAACAATGAGGCCGGCCTCTTCCTCGTCGAAGAGTACGTCGATGGCGATCTGCTGGAGTCGCTGATTTCCAAGCGGCTCGTGGATGATCGCGACGCCTGGCGCATGCTGCGCTCCGGCAGCATGGGCCTGAAGGCCATGCACGATCGCAAGATCATCCATCGCTGCATTCATCCCGGCTGCCTGCTGTTGGCGCGGCCGGACTCGCTGCGCATCAGCGATCTGGGCAGTGCCGCTCACGAAGGCGACTTCTCCGGGCCGATCCACGTGGTCGCCAGGTATGCAGCGCCCGAGCTCCAGGCAGGCGATGACTACGACGCCCGCGCGGATATTTATGCCTTCGGCATGGTGCTCTACGAAGTGGCAGTCGGCCGCGGCGTGCTGCACGACTATCTGAGCGATCTGCCCGAGGACCCCGTCGACCAGGCTGGATACTGGCGTGCGTGGCACCTGAACCACCGCAAGCGCCTGCCGCCCCTGTGCGAACTCAACCCCCGCGCGGCCTCCGAACTGTCTGACGTGGTGGGCCGCATGATCGCCAAAAACCTGGATCGGCGCTATTCGTCGATGGATCAGATCATCGCAGACCTCGTCCGCGTGGCCAGCCGCCGGCGCGAAATTCGACAGGCGCCGCCGCGGCCGGCACTGCCGGCACCTTCGGCCACGCCCGTAGCGCCCCGGGCGCTGCCGGCGCCGCAGGCGCTGGTGCGACAGAACCCCGCCCTTGGTGGACGGCAGCCCATTTCGCTCACCTGGCTCCTCAAGCCCGACCAGTTCACCAGTACGCACCCGGTCGAATTTGGCCCGTCGAAGCCGGAGTTCCGCAAGCGCCTCGGGTCGGGAACAACACCGCGCGCAACGCAGACGCGGGTCGGCGATTCCATCGAATCGCGCCGGCCGCTGTCGGGCATGCCGAAGCAAATGCCGTCGCGTCCGGTTCGCCGGCAGGTTCAGACGCCGCCGGTTCCGCCGGCGCCGGCCGAAGTGCCGCCCCTGGCGCGGGAGCGACGTGGGCTGCTGTTGCCGCTGGCAGCCGCGGTTCTCTGCATGATTGCCCTCGGCGCCGCCGGGAGCCTGGTGTGGCAGCACACGCGCCCCGATCCGCATCTGTCGCAGGTGCGAACGAAGCTGGCCGAGGCGCGGGATGCGTTCCAAACGCGCGACCTGTCAAAGGCGGCGCAGCTGTTCGCGGATGCAAAGATTCTCGCCGAAGGTACGGGGCGTCGCCTGCCCGAGGAGGGCGAGGCAGCGACGATGCTGAAGCTGATCGACGGCGAACAGGCGCTGGAGCAGAACGATTTCAGCCGCGTGGAGCACATCATCAACGACATCTCCTCGATGGGCGCGGTGACGCCCGATTTGAGCGCCCTGCAAAGCCGGCTGTGGGCGAAGAAGGAGATGCTGCGGCTGGCCCGCGAGAGCGACGCCGACGTGAAGTCCGGCCGGCTCTCGGCAGCCGAGCTGAAGATGGCGGACGTCGAACGGCTCGCCCGCGAGGCGGGTTACGACGTGAGCAAGCTCCGACACGACCTGCAGGAATCCGTGCGGACGATCGAGTACGAAGAGGCCATGGCGAAAGCCAACAAGGCCCTGAAGGCCGGCAACTTCGAGGCCGCCCTGATCGCCTGCCGTGATGCCCGCGTGATCAAGGACACCAGCAACGCCCGCCAGCTCAACCAGACGATTCTCGATGCCAAGCGACGTGAAGACCTCGTTCTTCGCGGCGACAAGGGCATGCTCGACCAGGCCTTTGCCGAAGCCGAATCGAGCTACCAGGCGGCCAACGAGATTGAGCCCTCCGAAGAGACGGAACAGAAGGCGCGCTTGGCCGGCGCGAACCACCTGTACGAGCAGGCAATGGACGCAATTCGCGAGGGCGAGCTTCTGACCGCCCGGCGGCTCCTGGAAAACTCGATGTGGAAGCACGAGACGCCGCAGGCGGCTGCCCGCCTCAAACAGTTTGCGGATGCCTTCAATGCGGCACGCCTGGCGCAGAATGCAGATCGTGCCATGAGTACCGGCGGCTATGCCGAGGCCGTCCGCCTCTATGAAGAGGCCCTGCCGCATCTGCCCCCCCCTGCCGACAAGTCCGTCGCTCGAAAACTCAAGCAGGCCCGCGCCCGCGCCAACGGCGATTGAGCACCGTCAGTGCCACCCTTCGCTTCTGATCGCCCACCCCTGCCAGCCGCAGTCAGCGACGATTCCCATCAGAGCGGCAAATCCAGTTTTTCTACGTGAACTTTTCCGGCCGCTTGCGCCACCATTAGGATGGCGGACGCATGGAAGACGGCGGGACGCAATTCGAGCGGCTGTACGCCGAGACGGCATCGGCCGTGTGGGCCTATATCCGCCGGCACACGCGCGATGCCACGGCCGCCGAGGACGTGCTCCAGGAGACGTACCTGGCAGCGTGGCGCCGCCCCGATGCCATCGCCGCGGCAATTTCGCCGCGGGCCTGGCTGCTGGGCATCGCGCGCAACCTCGTTCGCTCGAGCCGTCGGCGAAGCGGAGCGCGCACGACGCTGCCGCTGGGTTCAGAGCCGCCCGCGCCGGGACCGCCGCAGCGCAACGACCGGCTCGACCAGGTGCGCGAGGCAATCGAACGTCTGCCGGAGCGCGAGCGCGAGGCATTGCAACTGCGGCTGGCCCACGAGCTGCGTTACGAGGAGATCGCATCTGTGCTGAACGTGCCGATCGGCACCGTGCGATCGAGGCTGCATTCGGCCGTGCGGCGCCTCCGCGAGCAATGCGGCGCCGTCGAGCCTGCAAAGTTGTCCGGGGTGTCGCGCGGCAACGACGTCAGCAGACGAGGAGTGCCCGATGGACGGTGAAACGCTGGAACGACTGGTGATGGACCGGTGCCTGGACGAGTTGGGCGACGATGCCACGGCGCTGTTGAACGCGTACCTGGCCGACCATCCGGAGTCGGCGGAATTGGCGCGCCGCTTCGAGGCGACGCTGACGGCCGTGCAGCAGGCAAGCTCGGCGCCCGGCGCATCGATCGAGCCGCCCCCCGCTGTGTCGGTGAT
Source organism: uncultured Planctomycetaceae bacterium (assembly GCA_964408455.1). Classification (GTDB taxonomy): domain Bacteria; phylum Planctomycetota; class Phycisphaerae; order UBA1845; family UTPLA1; genus CAYOZN01. The sequence goes on along the minus strand of CAYOZN010000010.1, from coordinate 102,167 downwards.
GATGAACCGAATGAACCGGACCCTGAGAATGCCAGTGAAATGGCATTGGCCCCGCCGGCTGGCGATGGCGGCCTCGATCGGCCTGGCATTCTGGATCGGCGCCCACCTGCCGACAGCACCCACGCCTGACACTCGCCCGGCACCGGAGCCGGTCGCCCGGGCGCAGACGCCGCAGCCGGACGGATTCTGGTCGCGAACGCGGCTGCAACACGTCATACGCGATCGAAAGGTTCAGGACGGTCGACGGATTCAATGGAGCGGCCCGTTGCGGTGGCCGCAGATGGGAGGCGCTTTATGAACGCGCGGGTTTTATTGTCACGATTCTCTACGCACTTGACCGAAGGACCGAAAATCCGGCGGGCCTGCGCGCTCTGCGTGCTCGTGCCGATCCTGGCGACCGGCTGCATCCCCGAAAAGCGAATTGCGTGGTCACCGGATGGTTCGGTGGCGGCAGTATTCAGCGAAAATGGCATCTGGCTGATCGACGGCCAGGGCACGGTGCTGCCGCCGCGGTTCGGCGAAGGCTCCACGCGCGGGCGCTGGTTTCAGGATGGCCGGCATCTGGCAGTCGTGCATCAGGACAAGGCGCGGACCTGGGCCGACGTGCAGACCGTCCTGTCGAAGGAAGAAGTCGCGACCGTCCGCAGCGTATCCGAGGATGCGATTCGCAGGTTGACCGCGTTCCAGGGCGATCTGCGCGACTTCGAATTCGACCCGTCCAACCAGCTGTCCAGCGGCCTGACGGCGTCGGCCATCGTCTATCTTCGCGAGACGCACGCGAAGCGGCTCGAAGAGCGGCTGGGCGCGCAATGGGACGATCTGCGCGATGCCGAGCCGGCGATCAATCGGCTCAGCGTCGTGGAGCTGGCGAACAACCAGTTCGTGCCCAAGCAAACGCTGGTCTCGACGCTGGACTCGATTCACCTGCCGCTGCCATCGCCGGACGGCGCATTCGTGGCCTACGCGGCGGCCGCCAGCCTGGGCGGAGATGCGCGCTGTCTGTGGATCGTGCCGGCAGGCGGGGGCACGCCGCGCGTCGTCGCCCGCAACGTGTCGGCGGCCTACGACTGGAGCGGCGACGGCCGGGCGCTGGTCCTGGTACGAGCGAGCGGCGAAGCGCACGCCGAAGGCAGCCTGCAACTGGGAACGCTGGCGACATTGACGCTGCGCGACGAGAACGGGGCATTACTGCCGACGATCGGTGAGCCCGAGGACAAGGCGGGCCTGATCTACAACGATGCCATGACCGTGGCATGGCTGAACGACGGCAGAATCCTGTTCTCGTCGGTCGAGCTGACGCTGCCATCCACGAGTCACGACATGCCGCAGCGCTGGGGCCTGTTCGCCTACGATCCGCACTGGCAGGCCACGATCGTGCGCGTCACGGGACGCGGCTTTGTCGAGCCGCTGGACCTGGCGGTGCCGCTGTTCGATCTCAGCCCCGACGAGACGCGCGTCGTCATGTCGCTGTCGGGCGGGCGGGCCGCGATTTATCACCTCCAGACCGGCGAAACGACGCCGATCGGCGGCGCCGCCAAAGGTAAGACCCGGGCCCTGCCCACGTGGCGCGATCACAATTCCATCAGCTTTGTCGCCCCCGGTGGCGAGGGCGAACTGCCTCCTGCGCAGGTGATGCTGTGGGAGAGTGGCCAGACGCGCACTCTGAGCGAGGGCTGGTCGGGGGAAATGCGAGAAGGCTGGCTGACGGACAAGGACCAGTAAGGCGCGGCATGCGCGAGGCACGGAGCTGGCATTCCGGGCGGCGGCGGGTCACGTCCGCCGCTTTTTCGTTTGCGCGTAACTCACGTATGCAGAGCCGCTTGCGTGCATCGAACCGCAGTGCTTCATCCCCGCGGCAGGCGACAGCGCCGGACCGCGTTACGAATGCGTTACACCCTGTCGGGGGCGCTTTTGATGTATATTTTGCCTCGTCGGCGGAACGTTCGACTCTGTGTCAGAAGCCGCGTTGCCGCCGCGCGGGCGACTGAAACAAACAGAAAGGAGGCAGTGGATGGGGCGAATACGTCGCATCGCCGCCTTGTCCGGCATCGGATGCGTCGTCTGGCTGAACGGGTTATTTGCCCATACGGCGATCGCGCAGGATAAGGCGGATCCGGCCCGGGATAAGCAGGCGGCGACAACTGCCGAGAAGAAAGAGGCGGCACAGGACAAGCAGGCCACCGATCAGGCAACCAAAGATCGCGAAGAGGCATTGCGGCTGGAGCGCGCGAAGCGCGCCGCGATACGCGGCCTGAACGACAAGGCCGAGGCCGGGAATCAGCCGGCACGAATACAGAACGCCAAGCCGGCCGCGCATCCGAGACAGGCCGTTCCCAAGCCGACCGTGGTTCTCAAGCCAGGCGAGATGCCCGGCATCAAGTTCGACACGATGATCTACGACTTCGGCCGCATCCGCGCCGGATCGGACGTGATTCACGAGTACTGGTTCACCAACACGGGCAACGGACCGCTCGAAATTCTGTCCGTAAAGCCGTCGTGAGGCTGTGCCGTTGCCGGTCAGTTTGACCGGATCGTGCAGCCCGGAGATGCAGGCAAGATTCCAATCAAGATCGTGACCAAGAGCGCGTCGGGTCCGCTGACGAAGTCGATCCGCGTAATGACCAACATCGAGGGCACCGACTCGAACATCACGCTCCAGATCAAGGGCGAAGTGTGGCAGGCGATCGAAGTCAAGCCGCGGACCGTGGCCTTCGGCCGGATTACGCCCGATCAGGTGGCCGGCGGCAGCACGCTCATCCGCAAAGTAACGGTCGTCAACAACGTCGAGGGCGAGTTGAAGCTGGGCGAGCTCAAGTGCACCAACGCCGCCTTCAAGGCGACGGTCGCACCGGTCAAGGAAGGCCGCGAATACGAGATCACGGTGGAGCTGGTTCCGCCGCTGAAGCCGGGTAACAACACCGGCCGCATCTCGGCAACGACCGGCGTGGCGGATTCGCCCACGCTCGACCTCGCCGTGTATGCCATGGTGGTGTCACCGATCGAGGTGTCGCCGCCGCGCGTCACGCTCAACCCGTCGCGCACCGAGCCGCAGACCGTGCAGCTTTACGTGCGGTCAAACGTGAACAAGCCGTTCAAGGTGAGCGATCTGCAGCCGCCGAGCGAAGCCATCAAGGTTGAGCTGACGGACGTGAAGGATTCGCAGACCTATCGGCTCAGCCTGCAAGTCTCGCCGGAATATCTGCCCAAGGCGGGCGACGAGATCGCCTTCGCGACCGACGATCCGTCCACGCCGCGAATCTCGGTTCCGATCGTAGCGATGACCCGGCCGCCGACGCCCGTGCGTACGCCCACGGTTTCGCCGACGGCCGCGGGCCCGGCCACGCGGACGATTCAGCCGTCGGCCCGCACAAACGCCGCCCAGGCGGCAAAGGCCGCGGCCGTACGGGCGAAGAGCGAAGAGGCCAAGGCTGCTCGCGCTGCCGGCGCCGGAGGCGCCGCAACAGACGAGAAGAGTAAGCCCGCCGGCCAGTAGCGTCTAAGTGCCACCGGCACGACATTGAGGAACGACACCGGCCGCTTTCAGCGATGGAGGCGGCCGGTTTCTTTTTTTCCACCCCGGTCGGTGCACGCGTCGCGGCACCGGGCGCTGCACGGCCGCCACATATGTCCCGGCTCCCCAGCCGCGATCCCGTGCCGAAAAAAACGCAAAATACGCGGCATTTTGCGTTACGAACGTGTTACACCCCCCCAATCGCGCCGCGTGGTATATTTCTGCCGTGGAAGGACGGGCATGCGCCCGCGATGCGAGTCGATTTCATATTCAGCACACTGATCGGAGGTAAAGTCATGACAGTGATACGTTCGAGCCTGGCCGTGTTGGCCGCTGCTGCCCTGGTCTTCGGTCCGCAACTGTCGTTCGCGCAGTACCAGCAGCAACCGGCAGCCAAACCGGCCGAGGCCAGGCCCGCCGGCCCGCAGGCGAACCCGGCCGGCGTCTCCGTGAAGCCGGTCGATCCGCATGCCGGACACAACCACGGCCCGCAGGAAACGCCCAAGCCGACGGTGGTGCTGAAGCCGGGCGAGAAGCCGGGCATCAAGTTCGACGAGCCGATTTATGATTTCGGCCGCATTCGAGCCGGCGGCGACGTCCAGCACGAGTACTGGTTCACCAACACCGGCAACGGCCCGCTGGAAATTCTCCAGGTCAAGCCCTCGTGTGGATGCACCGTGGCCGGCGAATTCACGAAGATCGTGCCGCCCGGCGAAACCGGCAAAATCCCCGTCAAGCTGGCCACCAAGAGCGCGACCGGCCCCATGAACAAGAGCATTCGCGTCAGCACCAACGCCGAAGGCGCCGATGCAACGGTCACCCTCCAGATCAAGGGCGAAGTCTGGCAGGCCGTCGAAGTGACGCCGCGAACCGTGGCCTTCGGACGCATCACGCCGGACGATGCCGCCAACAATCCCGAGCGCAAAGTCACCATCCAGAACAATCTCGAAGGCGAAATGAAGCTCGGCGACGTGGTCAGCAGCAATCCGAGCTTTTCGGCCACGCTCTCGCCCGTTGAGGCCGGCAAAAAGTACGAGATGAAAGTCACGCTGGTCCCGCCCGTGAAGACTGGCAACATGACCGGCAAGCTGACGATGTCGACCGGCGTGGCGGACATGCCGACCCTCGAAGTGAGCGTGTATGCCTTCGTCGTGGCACCCATCGAAGTCTCGCCGGCCCGCGTGACGCTGACGCCCGGCCGCACCGAACCGCAGACCGTGCACATGTACGTCCGCTCCAACGTCAACAAGCCCTTCCAGGTGAGCGAGCTGAAGGCCCCCAACGACACCATCAAGCTCGAACTGACCGACGTGAAGGATTCGATGACCTACCGGCTGAAGGTGGACGTGCCCGCCAACTTCAGGCCGTCGCAGAGCGACATGATCACCTTCGCGACCGACGACGCAAACGTGCCGACCGTCTCGATTCCGATCGTCGAAATGGGCAAGGCACTGCCGGTGCGGCCGAACACGGCCGCCCCCGTGACGGTTGGCCCCGCCGCAGCGCCCGGCACCTTCCAGCCCCCGGCAGCCAGCGCCAGGCCGGCCGTGGCGCCCCAGGCCACAGAGCCCGCCAAGCCGGCACAGGACACCCAGGCCGCCCAGTCGGACGCGGCCTCGAAGGACAAGCCGGCCGGTCGCTGATCGCCCGGGCCGGTCTTCCGGCCCGCGGATGATGTGCTGATAAACTGAACCGGTCCCTTCACGGACCGATACCGGCGGCGCCACCCTACAGCGCCGCCGGTTTTCTTTTTTTACCGCGCTCGGGCGATGGACGGAAGGCGCAAATCAACCGTGGCGGCACACCACTGCCATGGTGACGTCATCGGGCGGGGCCGCGGGGGCGGCAAAGGAACGCACGTCGTTGGCAATCGCGCCTGCGATGGCCGCTGCACCTGCGTCGTGCATCTCGGCGAGACGCTGCTGTAGCCGCTCCATGCCGTAGTCCTGCCGGCTAGCGCTCTGACATTCGACGATGCCGTCGCTGAAGAGCAGCAGGCCGCGCAGATCCGCGGCATCGTGCCGCGATACGGACACCTGGTAATCGGGGATGATGCCCAGTGGAACGGAGGCCCCGTGCGCCGGCGCACCGACCGTACCATCGGACTTCCACCACAGCGGAGGATGGTGACCGGCGTTGGCCAGTTCGTACGAACGGCCGTCGGCGGCGAAGCGAAGGACCAGCATGGTGGCAAAGCAATCGGCCGGGCTGGAGGCCTCCAGCGCCAGATTGACGTTTTGCAGCACCACGGCGAGGTCCTCGTGCATGGCGAGGTTCTGCCGGAATGAACTCTGGAGTATGGCGGTGACAAAGGCCGCGGGCACGCCTTTGCCGGCCACGTCAGCGAGACTGACCACGAGCCGCCCGGCGCTGTCGAGCTGCACGTCGTAAATATCCCCGCTCATCTGGTCGGCGGGATGGTTGAGAGCGGCCACTTCGCCCCAGGCGGGCTGGGCGATCGGCGACGGCAGGAGCATCTTCTGGATTTCACGACCGACATCGATCCTTGCGCGGATGCGCGACAGTTCGCGCGTCTGGGCATGCAATTCGTCCATGCTGACGGCGGTGGCGGCAAGGTCCATGGCGGCCATGGTGAAATCCAGTTCGGCCGACTGGAACGGCACGCGCGACACCTCGCGATCGGCATAGACCACGACGCGGGTCGTCCCGTTCACCACCAGCGGCACGCAGATGACCGAGCCGGACCGGTGGTCGATGAGGCTGCGGGCGTCCGCGTAGCGTTGATCCTGGTTGACGCGCTCGATCAACATGCCGCCGCCGGCTTTGATGGTGTCCTGAAGGATGGAGCTGCTGACGCCCAGCGGCGTCTGCCCCGCCGTCGGTCGAGCCCGCGGGGCAAGTCGGAACAGGCCGCCCTGCGCATCGACGCCGACAAGCACGCACCGGTCGGCCGCGAGACAGCGCTGAAGCGCCGCGTGGATGATCTGCCAGAAGGAGCCATTGTCCTTGCGCGCGAGGATCAGCCGCGAAAGGGCATACAGGTCCTCGAGGCGCTGGCGAATGACAAATCCGGAATCCTGCGTCTCGCGCACCAGCGTGGGAAAGACGCCGGAGCCGGTGAGGTTCAGCGATTTGTCGACGGCGAGCGCGGACCCGTTGGCGCCGCCGAGAAAGTTCATGGCAAACGGGCGAACGTCGATCACGTCACCCGGCTCAAGTGCCGTCGCTTCGACACGCTGGCCGTTGACGCGAAGGCCGCGGCCGCCGGCCAGATCGGTGATGGTCCAGCGCTGGCCGCTGCGGTCGAGGCGGGCGTGAACCGGCGCCACGTCTTCGTGATCGAGCTGTATCTCGCACCGGCCGGAGCGGCCGATCGTGATGCTGTCGCCGAGCAGGTGCACATCCTGCACCAGCTGGAGGTCCCGCCGGACCAGCATGCGGTACACGGGCTGTTCCTGGTTGCCGGTCGAAACGGTGTGCACGCTGAAATCCGGAACGGTTAAATCGCCCGACGAAAGCGGAGTGCGTCGTTTCAACCGCGCTCGCACTCTGCGCTGACGCCGTCATTGTATGTCGTTGGCCGGCCGGCGAAAAGCGGCCTATGATCGCTCGCATGCCGTGCGGGCTCGTAGCGACGCGTGCCAACCGTCGTGGATGCCGGCCAGCGGTGCAGTGGTTCGTCGGGCATTATCTCAAGCTTGAAAGGAACGCCAGATGAAACGCCGGCTGGGCGCTACCTGTATCCTGACAGCGACGATCTTGGCCGCGGCGACCGCGGGCTGTCAGCTTCTATCCGGGCTTTTTGATCCCCCCGCGCCGCAGGACGAGGTGCAGATCGAGACGGTCGTGGCCGACGCGGACATGCCGGTCGATCTCGCGTTCGCGCCGGACAATCGCGTGTTCTACACCGAGAAGAACACCGGGCGCATTCGAGTCATCAAGGGCGGATCGCTCCTCGATGCGCCGTTCGCGACGCTGAGCGTGGACCATTTCGGAGAGCGCGGCCTGCTGGGCATCGCGCTCCATCCGGATTTCGCGGCCAATCACTGGCTGTACGTGTACTACTCGAAGAGCACGACGGATGGCATTTCCAACAGCATCGACACCATCCTCGAACACCGCGTCGTACGCGTCGTGGCCGACGGTGACGAGGCGGCGACGCCGGAAGAACTCGTCGTAACATTACCCGGCGAGGGCGGCGGCGTTCACAACGGCGGCATCATTCGCTTTGGACCGGACGGCAAGCTGTACGTGTCCCTCGGCGATCTGACGACGCCCGAGTCGGCGCAGGACATGAACTCACCGGCCGGCAAGATGCTGCGATTCAACGACGACGGCACGATCCCGACCGACAATCCATTCGGCGCTGGCAGCGCCGTCTATGCACTGGGTCTGCGAAACACGTTCGGGCACGCGTTTGATGCAGCCGGCCGACTGATCGGCTGGGAGAACGGCAGCCTGAACAACGACGAAGTGAACCGGATCGACGCCGGCGCCAACCTCGGCTGGCCGGAGGTTCACGGCGTGGCCGACAACGCACTGGGCAATCCACTCGGCGAAATCGCCTTTGCCCTTGGCAATCCGGCATACGCCGATCCGCTGTTGGACAAGAACGACGGCAGCGTCGGCGCCGCGGGACTCGCGGTGAATCCGGGCGACGTCTATGGTCCGCAATTCAGGGATCAGATTTTCTATGGCGAGTTGCGAAACAAGCGCATCATGCGGATTCGGCTGAACGATAATGGGACACTCGTCGAAGAAAAGGCCGTGTTCGCAAATCTACCGTCCGGGGTGCATTCGCTCGCCTTCTCGCCGGACGGCCATCTGTGGGCCACGACCGATTCTGCCATTATCAGACTGATTCCCGGATAAACCGATGGCCGTGCGCGGCCGTTTATCCCATGCCTTGATGCTGCTCGGATCGGTCGGATATACTGCGATGCAGATGGGAAAGATGCAGGCGGCGCGCACGAAGCGGGGCCGCACCAATTTGACGAGCCGCGGGGGCGGCCGAGAACAACAACAATCACCGAAGCAGCACAAGGGGGTGGAACGAACAGTGTGCGTCCGTAGCCGGATGACGCTCTTTGCGGGCGCCGTGGCATTCGTCGCCGCCGCGGTTGGTGCCATTGCGCCGGCACGCGCCGCCGAACTGCTGGGCGCGGACTTTGACGGCGTTCTCTACGACATCGATCCCCTGTCGGGCGGCGCCACCAATCCGCGGCCCACCGGGCTATCCACCCTCAGCGGCATCGCCCTGTCGCCGGCCGGCGTGCTGTACGGCCACGACGCGGCGACGGATTCGCTGCACCAGATCGATCCTGCAACCGGCGACTCGTCTCTGGTGGGCTTCATCGGCATCGACGTGATCGAGGGCGATCTGGCGTTTGATCCGGTGTCGGGCAAGCTCTTCGGCGCCCAGTCCTTCGGCGACGATCGCCTCTACACGATTGATCTGGCCACCGGCTTCGGCACGACGATCGGCATCATCACGCCTGACGGCGATATCTCGGCCCTGGCGTTCGATGCATCCGGCGCCCTCTTTGCGCTCGACACGCTGAACGAGGCGATCTACCGGGTCGATCCCGCGACCGCGGACATTCTCGAGACATTCCCGCTGGGCGCCAGCCTCGGCAGCTCGGCGGGCATGGCCTTTGATCCTGATACGGGCAACCTCTACGTCGCCGACGGCGGCGCTCTGGGCACCAACAAGACATACCTGTACCTGCTGGACTTTGAGATGCTGTTCGAACTCGGCGATACGAATGCGCCCAGCGGGCTCTCTGGTCTGACGTTCATCCCCGAGCCCATGAGCGCCGGGCTGCTGATCGCGGCCGGCGTGCTCTGCCTGCGCCGAAGACGTTAGCGTACCGGCATCGATCCAACCCAATCGAAAGCACATCTCCGCCGCGTGCGAACCGACGCGTGCCAACCACCTTGTTTCGAGGTAAACTCAACGAACGCGATCGCCTCGCCGAGGCGCATTTATCGCAATTGGCGCGACAGGAGGAATCTCTCGCATGCGCGTGAAGATCGACGATCTCATTCAACGGCAGGTTCGAATGGCGCATTTTCGTCGCGCGATCTCGGCCTGCGCGCTATGCACCATCGCGTTCGTCGGCACGGCGGTATCCACGCTCCGGGCCGATCCACCCCCACCGGACGAAGCAAAACAGCCTCAGCCCGCGATCCGTTCGGATAAGCTGTTGCAGGATTTTGGCAGGACCTGGGTCGACCAGCCGCTGCGCCACGACTTCACGTTGAGTAATGTCGGCGACGCACCGCTGCTGATCCATCAGGTCGAGCCGCCCTATGGCGTCTCCATCGTCGGCGACATGCCCAGGAAGATCGGGCCCGGCGCCTCCGCCACGCTGAGCGTCAACATCGATCCCGAATCGCTGCGCGGGCCGTACGACCGCTCGGTCGCCGTGTTGTCCAACGATCCCGATCAGCCCCGCCTGATGCTGAACATGCGCGGCGAATGCCGGCGATACGTCGATGTCACGCCGGCGGCAGCGGGTTTCGGCCGGATCGCGGCCGACGCGTTCAGCGAGCGCGTCATCACGCTCAAAAGCAACGTCGACGAGCCCCTGCGGCTGACGCTGGCCAACGATCGCAGCTCGGACGGCAAATTCGCCTGGGACCTGGTGGAAACCGTCGAAGGCAGGGAATACAAGCTCTTCGTCAATACCATGCCGCCGCTGGGCAAGGGCACCCTCCGCACCGACATCGTGTTGAACACCAACCTCGAAAAACAGAAGGAAATACGCACCAGCGCCTATGCCATCGTCCCCGGCCGCATCGAGCTGACACCGGTCCTGGTGCCGCTCCCCTCGCCAAACAACGCCGCGTCGACGACCAGTCAGGTGCTGCACTTCTCCAACAGCGGCCAGAACGACGTCGCCATCGAGTCGGTCACATGCTCCGACAGCCGGCTGGCATGCACCACCAGCACGCTGATTCCCGGCCGGCGCTATCGTTTCATCGTCAAGTTCCCGCCCAACTATGCCCTGCCCGAGGGAGGCGCGCGGCTGTCGATCAAGACCGACGACGCCGAGCAGCCAGTCATCGAGGTGCCGATCGGCGAAATGGGCGCCGCGCGCCGGACGGCAGGCGCCGCCCAGCCGACGCAGCGCACCCCGCCGAAGCGACCGGCCCTGGAACTGGTCGGCAAGCCTGCACCGTCATACGCGCTGGAGACGCGGCTGGGAGTCCCGCTGACCAACCGGGAGCTCGAGTATCACCCCGCGACGGTGCTGAACTTCTTCGCGCCGAATTGCGGATTCTGCAAAAAGCAACTGCCGGTGGTGGAGACGCTGCGGGATAAGTTCGAAGGCCGGGGCGTTCGCTTTGTGAACGTGGCCCAGACGATGCGCAAGGCTTTCACGCCGGAAGAGACCGAGGCCGTGCTCGGCGAACTTGGCGTCAATGGGGAATTGGCAATCGATGCCGGCAACCAGGTCGGCAAACGCTTCAGCGTGACCGGGTTTCCATGCCTGTTCGTCGTTAACCAGAGCGGCGTGATCGACCACGTGGTCTCGGGCAACAAACGCGACCTGGCGGACACGGTCGAGGCATCGGTGCAGCGACTCCTGGCACAGCCGCGAAGCGGCGACAAGCCGCCCTCGGCGCAGGCCCCGGGCGCTACCACGCAGTCGGCCGGCGGCTAAATGGCGGCAGACCGGGCGGGCCGTCTCAGGCGACGGGCTGGTCGGGAGCGCAGTTCTCGAGATAGTTCCGAAGTTGATTGATGCGCCGGTCGACGGACTCCAGCTCGCTGAGGAGTGCCTTCTCGAGATCGGCCAATGCCGGATTCTCGGAGTCTTGCCGGGCTTCGGACAGGCTCTTCAGCTCGCTTTCGAGCTGCTGGCGTCGTTCATTCACCTGATCGAGTCTTCGGTTGGTAGTCATGGGCTTTTTCTTTCAACGCAACGGGTGTGAACGCAGGCTGTTCAGCCGCATAGGCAGGTCGTTGTTCCGGTGCAAAATCGCCCCGCTACCATCGGCGTGGGCACGAAACCAGCTTACAATTGCACTCTTCGGGCGGCAGGACACGCGGTGTGACAATGCTGCATTACAGCACCCGTACCTTGGCCCCTGGGGCAGGTCGGCCGATACCTTTATAGTTATCGGGACTTTAGCTGGCAATAGTCTTCTCGATTTCTGAGCCCGGCTGTCGCAAACACGCCCCGTTCCTTTCGCGCAGGGAGGCCTCTTAATGGGTTATTCACGAATTTTCAGGTTCCTGGCTGTAGCAACTTTGCTCATGCCGATTTCATGCACAGGCGCGGCGGCCTCCCGCCAGCAAGTCTCCGATGCGGCGGCCCTGCGCGACGAATACGTCAAACGCTACCAGCCGCTCACCATCGCCAGCGCCAAAGCCTGGTGGGATGCCAACACCACTGGCGACCCCGCGGCCTTCGAACGACAGGAACAGGCGAAGTCGGCACTGGTAGAGCTCAACAGCGACGCAGCCGTATTTGCCAAAGTCAGCGAGCTGCGAAAGTCAGGCAACGTGCGCGATCCGCTTCTTGCCCGGCAGCTTGACGTGATGTACCGCGAGATGCTGCCCAACCAGGCGGACGTCGCGCTTCAGAAACAACTCATCTCGATCGAAACCGAGGTCGAGCGAATCTTCAACACCCATCGCGGCCGCGCGGACGGGCGCGAGCTGAGCGAGAACGACGTGCGCGAGATCCTCGCCGCCACGCAGGATTCGGCCGAGGCCCGGAAGGCCTGGAGTGCCTTCATGGAGGTCGGCGGCAAGGTGGATGAACTGCTGCGGCAGGCGGTGCGCATCCGCAACGAGCAGGCGCAAAAGCTGGGTTATCGCGACTATTACGCGATGATGCTCGACCTTCAGGAGATCGACGAGAAGGCGTTCCTGGCGCTGTTCGACGAGCTGGATCGACTGACGCGAAAGCCCTTCGAGCAGCTCAAGGGCAGTATCGACGCCGCGCGGGCAGCGCACTTTGGCATCGACGTCGCCGACCTGCGGCCCTGGCACTTTGGCGATCTGTTTTTCCAGGCAGCGCCGCCGACTGCCGAGGCCGACTTGAACCAGATCTACGCAAAGCAGGACCTGCTGGCGCTGACAAGGACCTACTATCAAAGCCTCGGCCTGGAGGTGGACGACATCCTCGCGCGCAGCGATCTGTACGAGAAACCCGGCAAGAGCCCGCACGCCTTCGCCACGGATATCGATCGCGCCGGCGACCAGCGGGTGCTGTGCAACCTCAAGCAGAACCTGTACTGGATGGACACGCTGCTGCACGAATTGGGCCACGCGGTCTACGACCAGTACATCGATCGCAAGCTGCCGTTCCTGCTGCGGACGCCGTCGCACAGCATCACCACCGAGGGATACTCGATGATGATCGGGGCCATGGCGAAGAACCAGGAATTCCTCACCAAAGTGGTCAAGCTGTCGGCGGGCGAAGCCGACGCCTACGTCGCATCGGCGCGGGAGTCCCTGCGCGCCGAAAAGCTCATCTTCTCGCGCTGGGCGCAGGTCATGGTGCGCTTCGAACACGCGATGTACGCCGATCCCGAGCAGGACCTGAACAAGCTGTGGTGGGATTTGAGGAAGAACTACCAGCTCCTCAACCCGCCCGAGGACACGAGCATTCCCAACTACGGGGCAAAGATCCACATCGTGACCGTGCCCGTCTATTATCACAGCTACCTGATGGGCGATCTGTTCGCCTCGCAGGTGCACCACCACATCACCACGCGGGTCCTGGGCTTGAAAAGCGTCCACGCCAGCTGCTATTACGACAGCAAGGAGGCCGGCGATTACATGAAGCAGGCCATCTTCGCCCCCGGCAACCGCTGGTCGTGGCAGGAATTGACCCGCCGTGCCACCGGTGAGACACTGACGCCGGCCTGTTTCGTGAAGCAATACATCCAGAAGTGACGGCCGCTGCTCAAACGTCGACCGACCGCAGTGCCCGCGCGACTCAATCCGCCGGCTGAGAGGCCGGTCGGCTCGCCGGCTCTGCCGTATTTTCACCAGCCCCCTTTGGACCCTTGCCTTCCAGCGCAAGCCCCAGCAGCGGGCTGTGAATGACCGCGCGCTGCCGCATGTAGCCGGCCACCTGCTCGCGCCGCTTTTCCGGCGACCAGTCCTCCTGCCGCCCGGCCCAGAGTTGAAAGGCCAGTACATCGCGGCTGAGCCGAAAGGCCTTCGCCGATTCGCCGAAGGCCAGCGGCCAGGCCCACGCCGTGGCAATCGCGCCCGCCTTGCCCAGCTCCTTCTCGAGCACCGCCGGGGCAAACTCCCATACCGCCGCCCGCATCATTGCATGCGACGGACAGTGCATGGTCCATTCGACATCCGGCGGCAGCGCCTCAACCCCCATGCGGCGCAGGGCCTCGTCGTCCAACGTGACGATCGACATTCGGCAATAGAGTTCCTGCGAAAATCCGATCTTCGCCAGGGCCTCCTGCTGCGCCGCGGCGTCGGCATCACCGTCCGGCGCAACGCCGGTCACACGCGAGTTGGCCCGCTGGAGGCGCAAGACTTCTTCGACGCTCGTCAGTACCGCCGGCTCGCCTTCATCCACGACGATGACGAGGCCCTTGCCCAACGTTGCGTCGTAGGTGCGGCGCAAATGCGCGTCGATCTCTTCAATCCAGCGCTCGGTCTCGCCGGCCAGCGTCTTGTCCCGCGCAAAGATATACGCCGCCGGCGTATGCCAGAGCGGTCGCGACTGAATGGCGGGGGGAAGTTCGACGGGCCGATCGAGGAGCCGGCTGGGGCCGCAGCCGGCGGCCGCCGTGGCGAAGGCGATCGATGCGGCGACGTAGGTGGCAACGAGTTTCATGGTGAAGCGGTCGCCGACGCCCGCGGCCCCATGTCGGCGAGCATGCGCTTGAGTTCCTGGTTCTCCGGGTGCTTCTGAATGGCGGATTCGAGCGTGGCCCTGGCGTCGGCGGAGGCGCCCAGCTCGACTTCCAGCTGCGCCTGAAGTGCCAGCATGTCGGCATGGTCCGGGTTCTTGGTGAGTGCCTGACGTACGACATTGCGCGCACCGAGAAGATTGATGCGGCGATCGAGATTGGCCACGTCGCGGATGAGCCGGGCGTATTGCAGATCGTGTTCGCCGTTTTTCGGCTCGAGCTTGCGGTTGTACTCAATCAGCGAGCTGAGCACGCCAAAGGCCTTGCGCAGTTTCTGGTGCGCGTCTTCGTTGAAGGCGTCGTCGCTGATCCGCGCCTGATAGATCGAGATGGCGGCCACCGAGGCGTCCAGGGCCACTTTGTATTCGTTGCCCGATGCCGCAATCTGCGAAAGCTGGAGCTGAATGTCCGGATCGCGCGGCGCCATGGCCTGGGCCTTCGTCGCCGTTTCGACCGCCTTCTGAGTGCGTTCCAGATTCGCGTACGCCGTGGCCAGCAACATGGTGATCTGGGCCTGAAGGTTCTTGCCCTTCTCTTCGGTTGGCGCCAGTCGCGCGGCCTTCTCGAGCGGATCGATCGCCTCGCGATACATCCGCGACTGCATGAAAATCTGCCCCAGCCCGGCGTACCCGCGATGATCGCGCTGTCCTTCGTCCGTCTTTATATAGTTGCCCAGCTCTCCCATCGCCTCGATTTGCCGGCCGGACGCACCGTACAGCAGCCCGCGGGCCAGAAAGAGCCGCGGCAGATTGGGCTTCAGGAGTCCGACCTCGCGAACCAGCTGCGCCGCCTTTTCAAACTCGTTGTTCTCGATGCAGTCGAGCGCCGTCTGGATCATCTCATCCGGATTCACCTTGGCCGGCGCGGCGGAAGGCGTGTCCTGCGCAGCAACGGGTGCAAGGGCCGAAGCAAGTGCCAGGATGGCGACCATGCCGAAGCAGACGCGGTTATTGAAAGGACCGTTCGAGACCATGGGCATCGCCTTCCTGTGCAGCAGGTCGAAAACAGGACATTCGTCTTCCGGCCGGATTGCCGTTTCTACGGGCCGGGCAGGCCGGGTGTTCGGCCGACGCGCAATTTCGGCATGCGCCGCACGAGCGGCCCGCTGGCCCTGTCACTCCGGCTGCGCATGTGAATTATCGGCGGTAATCGACGATCCGGCCAATGGCCGTATCAACGCCGCCGCAGTATTCGGCCGCGGACCGGTCAGATGGCCACGCGAACGTGCATCGGGCTGCGATAATCACCCGGAATCGGGAATTTCGGTGCCGACGACCACGCCGGATGCGACGCAGCCGGCCATTCTGGCGGAACGTTGAGCACATTAATGGGTAGAGGAGCAGGTGGTGGCCTCGCAGCGGCGTCGGCGTTTTTTGGTCACTTTGGCCGCGGCGCGCCTCGGCGCGCTCCGGTTTGCATCGGATTGCATCGTGTATTTTTCTGGTGAGGCGCCTCACCGGGACCCTTTTGGAGAGGCTTCGATGTGTTGGCGGCCGCCGTCAGAAGAAAAATCTGGAAAAAATTTCGGCTCGCCGCCTTCGGGTTTGCGGGGCGGAAAACCGGGTCCGGGCGCACCCCGGTAAACCCTGAATTCCGCGATCAGCCAGAAAGTGAGAAGACGCTACGCCTCGATGCTGAGCTTGAGCGACGGCGTCTCTTCCATCGCCGCGGGCCGGGCCTTTGCTGCGTTGCCTTCATCGCGTTCGGTGCGCACCTTTTCGATCAGCATCTGCCACGTCTCGCGCTGGTGGCGAAGGACCCGGACGGCCTGATCCAGATCGGACTGGCTGCGCTTGAGATTCGCATCGACCAGCCGGTTATAGATGAAGTCGTACAGGGCAGCCATCTGGTCGCAGAGCGTCGGATTGATTTCGCGCCGCAGCCCGTTGCGCATCTCGACGACGATGTTTTGCGCGCGAATCAGCTTCTCGCAGCTCTCGTCCAGCTTTCCCAGCCGCAATGCGTCCGATGCCTGCGTCGCGAATCGGATCGCGCCGTCGTAAAGCATGAGCTGAAGCTGCTCGGGCGTCGCGGTCATCACCGCGTTTCGGAGATACTCTTTCGAGGCTTCGTTCGTCATGTCAGTCGTGATTCAAATCGTCGGATCGAGCCGCGGCCCGGGACACGCGCCGCATTCACGCCGCAGCTGACACATCGGACGTCGGCAAGCGCGCGATGAGTTATCACGCGCGAAATGGCCCTCCGCCGATCGCGCAATTATTGCGGCTGCTGGAACAGGTTGATCTGACCGGACAGGCCGGCCAGCGCGGTCTGCTGGCCCTGCAGATTGGCCAATACCGATTCGAGGTGGTTGAACTGATCGAGCAGACGCAGACGCCGCGCCTCGAGCAGGTCCTGCATCTGTGCGATGCGCGCGTTGAGCCGCGTTTCGGTCGTTTGCAGGGCCTCTTCGCGCAGCGTCAGCACGCCACTATCGACGTTGGTGAGCCGATCGATTTCTGCTTCGATGATGCCCGCGAGGCCGGTACGGATGACTTCACCTTCCTCGTTTTTCTGTTCGAAGGTGAACAACTGAGTGACGCTGGCGGGATCATTGGCAATGGCGTCGCGCAGCTTCGTCTCGTCGACCGTGAGTACGCCGCCATTGCCGAACTTGACGCCGATGGACGACAGTGTCGCGAAGCCGGAAGAAATGCCCGGCACCGCGCGATTCACCAGATTGGTCAGCGAGGCTCGCACGCGGCGGGCAGTGGCGTCGCCTTGCAGGATGCCGCGCTGATTGGTTTCCGGCGTAAACGAGGTGAGTTGATCCAGCGTGCTCACCAGCGCATTGAAACGGGTGACGAATTCGTTGACCGCCGTGACGATGGCATCGGGATTCTTATTGACGGTGACGGTGACGGGCTCGCTGGTCGTCGCCAGCGCATCGATTCGGACGCCGCTGATGACGCCGGTGAAGCTGTTGCCCGAGCTGAAGACCACGAGCGGCTGCTCCGAATCTCCCTCCCCCAGCGTGATCGCCGCGTCGCGAGCGGAGGCAAGCGTCTGGAACTGGAGACCGGTCGTCCCCCCGTCGAGCGCGAGTTCACCGGCCAGTCCGGTGCGTGTGCTGGAGATGCTGAGCCGGTAGGGGTTGCCCGACGAGCCGTCGTTGATAATGGAGGCGTTGATTGCGGCGCCGGCCGCCTGAATTTTCGCGAGAACGTCGTCAAGACTATCACCGGCGACAACGCCGATGCGGGCTTCGCGCGAGCCATCGATGAAGGACTCGCCGGCCTTGGCCGTGCCGAGAATGCCCAGGGCACGGGCGACGGTGCCGCCCTCTTCGGCAATCTTGAGTTGCAGCGTTCCGCCGGCGATGTCCTCGACGATGAGCCCGTCGCCGCCGTCGTTGATGCGGGCGCGGACGCCGATGCCGCGGGAATTGATCTCGCTGATGACGTCGCCGAGCGTTTTTTCATCGCCCTGAGTGAGATCGACGACGGCCGAGGCGCCGGTGCTGTCGGTAATTCTGAATTTGCCCTTGGGGACGCCGGCGCCATCGAACAGGCTCGCCAGCGGCGATGCCTCGTTGACGTACTGCTTTTGCAGATTTCCGCTGGATACCTTCGACACCGCCGAGTTGGTGCGGATGTTCAGCACGTCGGCCGTCGACCCGCTGATGACCAGGTTCCCCGCCCCGCCGGTCAGGTCCTCAATTTCGATTCCGAGCCCCGACGCCGAGACCGATGCCTTCAGAACGGGCGCATTTCCACCGCCGAGGGCGTTGATGGCGGCGATGACGTCGGCAAGCGTCTGTGCGCCCGACAGGTCCACCGCGTGGGCAACGCCGCCGCGATCGGTGATCGTCAGGTCATTGAACGACTGGAACGACTGTACATAGTTACCGCTCGAAACGCTGGAAACCGCATCATTGGTGGCGATCTTCAGCGCGAGTGCCGCGTCGCCGGCGAGCACGAGATTGCCGTTGGCGCTGGCGGCCGGCGTGCTGTCGGTCAGCACCAGGCCCAGCCCCGAATCGGACAGCGATGCCTTGACGTTCGTGTTCTGGCTGTTGATGAGGCTGATGACCGCCGGCAGCGTGCGCGCGCCGGACAGATCGATGCTGGCCGACTGCCCGCTGCGATCGGTAATCTCGAGCGCTCCGAGCGGCGGCAGTGCAACATTGCCGCCGTTCAACGATCGCAGGAAGACGGTGTTGAGCCCGGCCACGAGCCGTCTCGATTGAACGACGCTTCCCGACGCGGGGTTGTTCTCCGTCAGGATGCCCAAATCGTCCGCGGCCCGCGAGCCGTTGATGGCGCGAACCTCGAACGTGCCCGCCCCGCCGGTCGTGTCGACCAGCTTGATGCCCTGCCCGTCGTCGGAGAGCGACGCAGTGAGGCGGCCGTTGTTGACCAGGTCGAGGTTGATGACGCGCAACACGTCTGCGACGGTATCGACGCCATAAACATCGTCGCCGTCGATGCGCGTACCGGCGGTCGAACGCAACAGGCCCAGCGCGTCGCCCGCGGTGCCTTCCACGTCTTCGACGATGAAATTGCCGACGGCCGTCTGACCGGCGGCGACCGAGTTGTCTATGAGCACGAATCGGCTACCGGAAAAGGACGCCGTGACGCTGATGCCGTCCGCGTTGTTGATCGTATCGACCACTTGCTGCACGGTCGTGGCAGCGGACAGATCGATCTCGGCGGAGTGGCCGGCGCGATCGGTGATCTTGATCGTGCCCGGCGGAATGCCGGCCCCCTGGTTGAGCGCGGCGAGGGCCGTGCCCTGTCGCAACTCGCTGGAAAAGCTGTAGCGGAGGACGGTTCCGTCGGAGAGGGAAACTTCGACATCATCGAGTCCCCGGCGGGCACGGATGCCGTTGCCGTCGTTCAACTGCCGTATTCGCGTGCCTTCGCTCAGATAGACGAGATCGTCGCCGGCGAGCGTCGCCATCGGATCGGTGATGGTTTTTGCGATGCCAAGATCGGCGGCGGTTCGTCCCACGCCGATATCGGCGACGACGAGGGCCCCGGCGCCGCCGGTGGCATCTTCGATGACGATGCGATCGCCGTCCACGCGGGCCGTCACGTTGACACCGGTTGCCGCGTTGATGGCATTGATCACGTCGTCGACCGTCCGCGCGGTGACCAGATCGACGTCGGCCGTCTGGCCGGAGCGATCGGTGATGCGGATGCGGCCGGCCTGCACGCCCTGCCCACCGTTGAGATGGCCCAGCAGCGTCGACTGGTTGACGCGGCCGGCGGCCGATTCGATGGTCAGCACACCGGCGCCGACGGCGGTGGAATCCGGGCTGGCGAAGCCGGTGGACAGGAGCTGGTGCGCCCGTGCCAGCGATCGGACACTGAAGGAATACGTGCCCGGCTGGGCCACGCCGGTGACGGTGGCGGCAAGAGACTGGGCAGCACTGGACGTGGCGGTCGTGCTCGAAAAAAGGCTGGTCGACTTGAGCGACAGAGCGGCGTTGCGCAGGGCCGAAAGCTGGGCGGAGATCTGAAGCAGGCCGGTGCGCTGCCCGGTCAGCGCGCCGATGCGGGCCTGGAGCAGCGTGATGGGCCGCGCCTGCACGCTGATGAGCGAATCGACGAGATCGTTGATCGGCAGGCCGGAGACGAGCCCGACACCGCTGGAGATGGTCGACATGACATTGCCTTCCGTGAGTTACGCAGCGCGACGGAGTTGACCGGCAGGCGGCTGTCGGCGCCGCATCTTTGGCGTTGCAGTGGGCGCACCGTGCCTGCACGGCGGCGCGTTCATACTCCCCGCTTGCGTGGGCCGGCCTGCGCCGGCGGGCTGGCTGCGGCAGGCGGCGCGGCCTGCGCATCGCCAGGCGACTCGACCCACGGAGCCGCGCGGAACAGTTTTCGTCCGTTGATGTAACAGGTGACGATGACGCCGCTCCTGGTGCAATCCGGCCGGATCAGAACCGTGTGCTTCATGACGAGCTCCACGAACCCTGGCGAGTACGTTCGATGCGGCGTTCAGGCACGGGGGCCGGCCGACGCAGCCGCGGCCCGCGGACGAGAGCGAGCGCCAATGTTAATATCGGTTCGCGCTGACGGCCGGCCGAATAGAGACGCCCGCGGGGGCCGCTGGGCGGCGCCCGCGGGCGCTTGCATGTGTTCGATCGGTCTTTTCAGCGCCGTTGGCCGCGTTGGGCCCTGCCGGCTTAGCCCAGCAGCCGCAGCACGTTCTGCGGAATCTGGTTGGCGATGCCGAGCGTCTGCGTCGTCGATTGCAGCAGAATCTGCGCCCGCGTCAGGTTTGAGACTTCAACGGAGTAGTCGGTGTCGCGGATGGCCGACTCCGATGCCGTCACGTTCTCGAGCGCGACCCGCAGGCTGTTGAGATTGGTCTCGACCTGGTTGGCCTGGAAGCCACCGAGGCGACCGGACAGGATGGACACCTGGTTGATCGCGGAGGTGATGATCTTCTCGGCGGTGGGCAGGTTCTCAGAATTGACCACTTCGGCAGCCCGCCCGGTGCCGAGTGCATTCAGGAAGCCCGCGATGGTGTTGCCCAGGTTGGCAGTGGTGATCGAGTTCACGCCGAGGCTCACACGGCCGTCGGAGTTGACATTGGGGCCGATCTGGAAGTTTGCCCCGCCACCGATGATGGTGAAGGTGTCGGAGCCGGCAGTGGTTCCGAACGACTCGCTGAGATCGAGCACCACGTCGAGGCCGGCGCTGCGAATGCTGGCGATGAGGCCATCGACCGAAGCCTGCTGGCCGTTGATGAAGACCTGGGCGTCGCGGCCCTGATCCTGGTTGTCGCCCTGATCGCCGGGGTTGATATTGAAGACGCCGCTGATGGCGCGAACCGAGACGAACTGGCTGCTGCCATAGCCGGTCGAGTTGAACGAGATGCCGCCCGCGCTGGCCGTGGCCGACACACCGGTCAGGTTCGCCGACGTGCTGATGGCCTGGGCAATCTGGGCCAGCGATGTGCCGCTGGCAAAGTTGAACAGCTCGGTGCCGAAATTGCCGCGCACTTCGAGGGTGATGTTGTTCCCGGAAGAGAGGACGCCGCCGCCGGCAATGCCGGTCGTTCCGCCGACACCGATGGTCAGGGCCGCGGTCTGCGCCGATTGCGTGACCTGCACCTGTACGTCATAGGTGCTGTTCTCCGGAACACGGGCGCCGAAGACCTGGATTCGCGGGATGTTGGCCCGGTCCTGGCCGTCGATCTGGTAGGCAAGCTGGCCGTTGAGCAGCTTCTTGCCGTTGAACTGTGTCGAGTTGGCAATGCGATCGATGCTGATGAGCAGCGAGTCGATCTGCTGCTGATTGGCCTCGATCTCGTCGTTGGACAGCGCGCCGTCGTTGGCGGTCTGCACGACGAGGCTCTTGATCTCGAGGAGCAGCTTGGATACCTCGCTGAGGGCCGCATCAGCGGTCGAGATGACGTTGATCGCCCTCTCGGAGTTGCTGATGGCCTGCGAGATTCCGCGGATTTCGGAGCGGAGCGACTCGGATGCGATGAGCCCCGCCGGATCGTCCGCGCCGCGATTGATCCGAAAGCCCGAGCTGAGCCGTTCGAGGCTCTTGCTCAGTGTCTTCTGGTTGGCGGTCAGCTTGTGGATCGCCGTTAGCGCCGGAACATTGGTATTAATGCGACTCATCGGTTCCTCCCTGAACAGCCGGTTGTGCAGCCGGCATGCGGCACGGCAGTTTTCGCCCCTGCGAGCGCCGGTCTTCAACGCCGCCGGCCGCGACGCAAGACGCAGGCCGGAACGGGCGACGTTGCTTTTTCAGGCCGCGACCCTCGCCTCCTTGACGTGGTCGCCGGTCTGAGCCGGGGTCCCCGAATGGCTTGCGGGCCATCAGGTGACCGCGACTCCTATCGGGCCGTGGCAGATGGGACTTTGATTAGTCCATAAAACAATTGCGTTGGAAAAAAAATGAATCGAAAAAATGGCATACCGGACGTGCGATTCTGCCCGGCACTTGCCCGGCGCGGATCAGCCGCCACTCTTATCAGACGGCGGTGGACGGCGAAGTCGCAGCACGCTTCGGGCGGACTGGGGCGCGGCCGGACCGCCGGCGGTCGGCGCCGCAGTCATGGCATCGATCGGCGTGAGCATCGCGGCGGCAGACAGAAATGCCGGATCGTTCATCAGGCTGTCGGCGGAAGCGAGATTGGCCGCGGCGACTTCGGATTCGGCTCGTGCATCCGCAATGGCACCGAGAAAGGACTCGATCGCGTCGCAATGGGCTTGAAGCTGGAAGGCTGCCGTGCGAACGATGGCGCGAGCGGGGCCGACGCCGAAGGCGGACGGTGCATTTGGCCGGCCGCGGCGCAGCGAAGACAGAAAGCCGCCGACCTCCTCGCTGCCGAGTGTGTCAGAGCGAATCGGCGGCAGTGATGGGCTTTTGGGCTTTGGGCCGCCGGCCGATTGCGCAGAGAGCAGGACGCCGGCGGACAGCGGCGGAGCGTCGTCCAGTTCGAGAGCCGTTGCCGCCTCAGCGGCATCGATAAGCGATTCAATCTGATCCTGCTCGGCGGCGGAAGAGCGTGCGCTGCGGTTGTCATCTCCGGCGGCGGAAAGCGAGGCGTCAAGCCTGCAAACGATTCGCGCGAGATTTTTTAGCGCGGCCCGTGCCGCGATCGCGGTGCGTTCGGCGCGGGCAAGTTGAGCCTCTTGAGAGCTTGCCCGCCGGCGATCGTCGGAAAGATCGGCCGGGCTGCCTGCCTGGCTGAGCCGAAGGTGATTTTGTTGAGTGGTTGCGGTCGTAGCTGGCGGCGGCCGGCGCGTGGTGCGGCAACGACCGGCCAGGAGCGAATGGACGTGTGAACGTCGATGGTTCATGAATGAGCCGCGGACGCGATTCAGCCGCAGAGGGCCGGCTGGGCCACGTTCAGATGCGAATGCTCCGGCGCGAATTCCGCCGGGCCGTCCAGTCGCCACGGAGCCAGATTCACCGCGGGCCGCCGGCAACCAGCCCGCGTCAGATCGGATAGTGCATCCTCGGCGACACCGGGCGACAACGATCCGATCACGATGCCGTTCGCACGATGATCGAGCTGGTCAAAGGGCCGCAGGGCCACGCCACGCCACTCGATCTCTTCGCCAATGGCGCGCGGATCATCATAGATGGCGTCGATGCAAATTCCAAGCGCTAGCAGCTCGCGAATGATCTGTTCACAGCCCTTTCCGCGCGACCACACGCCTGCGCAACGAATTCCGTGCTTATCGGCCCACGTGCGCAGAATCCGCCGGGCATTTTGCAGGCCGAAGAGGCTGTCGAACTGGTGCATGGTCAACGGCACTGCGCCTGGCGTGGCGGAATCGCCCGCTATGTCGCGCAGCCCCTGCTCAAATCCCCGGTGCGCATTTTCAATTCGTGCGACACGTCCGTACCGATCCAGCGTATCCGCGGTAAGTTCCGCGAGCAGCGCCGGCGGCGCGTATTTGCGCCAGAGCCGCACGTTGTTGCGGACGAGGTATTGGACCATGCGATTGTTGTCGCGATTGGCCGCCGTTCGGCGGTGCCAGACGACGAGATCGCCCTGCGGCTCGACGGCCCTGCCCAGCCGCCAGAGTTCGCAGCTGAGCGCATACTCTTCAACGTAGTAGCCATAATCTTCCGGATAGCCGCCCGCGCGCAGAAAGTCGCGCGTGCGGATGGCCGCCCCGCAATTGAAGAACACCCCCGGCACGCCGCCGGCATCGTGCCGGTCGGGCCGATCGGCGAGGCGCACCCGGCAGGCGATCGCGCCGAGATCGGGTCGTTCGTCGAGCCGCGCCACGGCCGCGTCGATGACGCCGGGCTCAGGCCAACTGTCGTCGTCGAGCATGAACAGCACGCGGCCCAGCGCCTGAAGCGCGCCCACGTTCCGCGCCGCGGCGCCGCGGTTGTCAGCGAGGCGAATGAGCCGGCAGCGGGCATCGTCGAGCCGCGGGAGTGCTTCGGTCGAGGCATTGTCGACAATCAGCACCTCGAACGGACCATCCGGAAGGCGCATCAGGCGATCGAGCGTGTCGCGCAGGACGCCGGGGCGGTTGCGGGTGGGAATGATGATGCTGCAATCAGGCGTGCTGCATGGCATGGGTATTCCGCCTTGCTATCTTTGGTGGTTGGTTCGCCGGACGCGCCGGACCGGCGCCCAGCTCCGGTCGTGCGTCCAGTCGCTGCCGCAGGTTATCCATGTCGAACGGGGCCAGGCCCATGCGCGCCAGTTGCGTGGCAGCTGCGACGGCTCCCAGCCACGCCGCCTGCATGGGGTTTGCGCCGCACATCGATGCCACCGCGCTGACGGCCAGCAGCGCTTCCGACGCGCCCAGCCGGTCGACGACATGCCCGGCCAGCGACGGCACGTGCTCGCTGAGCAGCCGCGCGTGTGGGCCGGCGTCCTGCGGCTGTTCGGGCCGGCCGAAGGTGACCAGGCCGCGCTTTCCGAGGCTGGCGATCATTCGGCGAGCCCTCGTGGCATTGAGCATTCGATGCGCAAGGACAGAGAGGCCGCTGTCGCGATCGTTCAGCGCCGCACGAAGACGGCGCTCGGAAACGCACACCAGATCGGCATCGCGCCAAGAGGCCCGGTTGAGGGCGGCATCGGCGGCACCGGCCGCGACAAAGTGCACGCGCTGTCGAAGACGGGCGCCGACCAGGTCCATCAGCCCGGGCGAATACGTCCCCAGGCCGCCGTCGAAGAGAATGGCGGCATCGGCGTGCTCGGCCGATTCCAGCACGGCGTTGGCGAGATCGCGTTCGGCCCGCGAATCGAGCGGTGAAGGCCCGCCGCTCTCAACCTTGAGCATCTTCTGTTCATCCACCAGGTAGCGTGTTCGCACGACGACGGGATCGCGACGCGACGCCGACTTCAATTCGACGCCGGCCGCCTCGAGCGTGCGGGCCACCCAGCGGGAGCGATCGTCCGCGCCAAGGGACGTGACGAGCGTGGTGCGAACGCCCAGGGCGGCAATCTGTTGCGCGACGCAGGCCGCGCCGCCGAGATAATCGCGGCAATCGAGCTCGCGCAGGTTCATCATGGGTGCTTCGGCGGCGGCATCGAGCGCATCGCAAAGGACGTAGCGCTCGACCAGGGCGTCGCCGAGGACCAGCACGCCGGCGGAAGAGAAGCGGCTCAGCAGGGCTTCGACCGTCGCCGCGTCAATGTCGTGCCTGCGGCACACGTGTATCAGCCGCTGGGCCGCCAGTTCGTCGGCATCCGGGGGCTCCTCCAGCAGGCGCGTGGAGCTGAAGACGACATCGCCGCTGGAAAACACCACGCTTCCGCCTGCCGACTCGACGATCTGCCGCTCTTCGAGAAATCGGGGATCGGCGCTGGTCGCGTACTCGCGGCCCTTCACGTACACATCGGGCCGCAGTGCCGCCAGCAGCTCAGCCGCCGTTGGATTGGGATCGATGGTTACGAAGTCAACAAACTCGAGGGCCGCCAGATTCTCGGCGCGCAGCTCCTGCGGAATAAAGGGGCGCGTCGGACTCTTGTCGATCGCGGCGTCGCCGGTGATGGACACCACGAGCAGATCGCCGCAGGACCTGGCGAACTGGAGATAGCGGATGTGGCCGGGATGAACGATGTCGAAACACCCGTGGCACTGCACGACGCGCGGTCGTGCGTCGCCGGAATCGGCCGCGCGCAATCGATCGAGCTTTTGTGCCAGATCGGCCGGCGCGGCGATCTTGCGGCGAAAGTCGCCGGCGGCGCCCGCCCTGCCGTCTTGAAGTGTCATTTTGCCTCACTTCCAGTTTGCCGCCATACGCACAACGGCGTACGCCGCACGAACCACCAGGCTCACGATCAGAAGGATCAGCAGCCATCCCAACGTCACCGCCAGGATGGGCCAGATGCGGTTCAGGAACGTCTCCGGCCCCTCCGACAGGGTGCCGGCCAGCGCGAGTACGCCCAGGGCGCCGGCAATGGCGCCGAAGTGACCGTGTGCATTGCCGGGAAAGGGCGAGAGCTTGACGGTGAGACAGACCATCAGGTAGAGAACGATGGCCAGGCGCGTCGTCTCCATGTCCGCCGTGCGAACGGCCTCGAGCGTCTTCTCGGCGAGTGTCACCAGGCTGCGCAGCTGATCCCAGAAGAACGTAAGGCTGAGCGGCAGATCGGCGGAGACTGCCTCGCGGGGGACGCGCTCGATCAGATTGCCCGAGAAATATGTCAGCAGCACGTAGAGCGCGGCGGCGACGGCGAGCATCGGCAGCAGCCCGACGACCAGCGGGCCG
This sequence comes from uncultured Planctomycetaceae bacterium, assembly GCA_964408455.1. GTDB lineage: Bacteria > Planctomycetota > Phycisphaerae > UBA1845 > UTPLA1 > CAYOZN01. The sequence continues at coordinate 75,629 of CAYOZN010000010.1, read as the reverse complement.
AAGAAGCTGATGCTCGGCACGTATTCGGGCTCGCCGTCGGCACTGTCCGATTTGGGCGGGTTGACCGCGGCCCCGGTCAGGAGCAACCCGACAGTGCGCCCGATATAGGCCACCAGCGTTCCCGGCAGCAGCATGGCATTCACAGCCTTGCCGCGAACCATACCGCTCCACAGGTGTTGAACACCCCAGGCCAGCAGGACGGCGACCATGAACCACAGGCATGCGGATGCAAAAATCATGGTTGATCGCTCTCGGGCGCAATTTGTGCGCGGCAGCAATGCCGCTCGCGCGGGATCAACCGTTTATCGTCATTTCGCGGTGGCGGCCAAAGGTGGCGGCAGGTCCTGTCGGCTCAATCGCAGCAGGGAAGGCCGGCGATCGCCCAAATCCGGAAGTCGTCCGGGCGAAGACGGGGCATTGGCGGGTCCGAGAAACCCGATTCAACGGCTTACAGTATAATGCGGAGGAGGTTGCTCGGGCCGGGGTCAATCCGCGGAGATCGGCGCGGCCGCCGGACAAACGGCAAATCCTGCTGGACTGGAACGCGAATCGATGGCGTACGTCGTCTGCTGCCCATGTGGAAATCCGCTGGACTGCGAGAATCTCGACATTGTCGTGACGCTCGCCTGCCCGCGCTGCGAGCAGGAAATGTCCATCGAGTTGGAAAGCTCGCCCGGGCAGCGTCTGCGATGCGTGCTGACCGTGATGGAAGGGCCGATGTGGGTCGGCCAGCGGTTCGTGGTCCCGATCGGGCCGGACCTGAAGATCGGCAAGGCGGATGACAACTGGCTGGCACTGGATGGCGATCTGGTGTCCGATCATCACTGCCAGATTCGCCTTACGCCGCAGGGACAAGTGGTGCTGCGCGATCTGGAATCGAACCACGGCACCTGGGTGGGCACACTTCGCGTGTCGCAGGGAAAGCTCAAGGCGGGCTCGTCCTTCCGCGTGGGCGAATACCGCCTGCGGATGGATTTCCTGCGGACGCTGAGTGACGAAGTCGTCTCTCCCCACGCCGGCAGTTCGAGCGATCTGAATCTGCCCGCCCTGCGGAGCGTGGACGACGAGAAGGTCTTTCTCGATCACGTCGTCGCCAAGCGTTTCATCCTCGGCCGGACGCTGATCATCGCCTTCGCGTGGACGGTTTCAATCTGGCACCTGCTCGTGCTGCGAAACGCGCCGGCCTTTCGCTGGGAAAACTGGCAGGCCGGCGCCGCGGCCGTCGTGATGCTGCTGGCCATCCTGTTCACCGGCCGCAAGGTCGCACTGGTCAGCCGTTATCAGAAGTATGCCGTGCTCGGCGTGCTGGTCGCTCTGGGCATCTTCGACAGCGCCGTGCTCGCCCAGCCAGCGCCCGCAATCGCATCACTCCTGGTGGCAGGCGGTCTGGCCATGATGATCGCCCGCATTCCGTCGCACGCGACCATCGTGGTGGCCATGGTGCTCAGTGGTGGTGCGGTGCTGACGACTACCGTGCTGGCACTACATGCCATGACGCGATACCTGATGTGAGCGCGGGCGGGCCGCGTGCGGCCATAAAATCCCGGCCTGGCGTGCGGTCGGCACATTTGTAGCAGCGGCCGCAATGGCGATATACTGGCAGTCACTTGGTGGTACGTGACGGCTGCGAAGGGGCAGGCCAGTACCTGCCGGTTCATATCCAGCAAAACACGCGGCAAGGCAGCCATATCACCTGCACAGTGGAAAGGCGCGGTATCGGCGGGCGCGTGCCGTGTTCCGCCCGTCCGGCGAGCCACATCGGGAGATCGCGATCATGAACCAACGAAACTGCGAAGGCTGCGGCGAGGCGATTTCGAATGAGGCGATCATCGCCAAGCAGGCGGGGCTGGTCGGCGGCGTCCTGCTGTGCAGCCAGTGCATCATGAAAAAGCGGGAAGAGCTGCTGGCCGCCCGTCAGACGAGCCAGCCCGCCCACGCGTCCGCCGGCGGCAATTCCCCCGAGATCGGCACCGTGCAGGGATCGGTGTACCTGCCACCGGTGACGGAGGGCAAGCGCGATGTCGCCGACGAGGCGCTGTCCTTGATCAGCGAGACCGAAATGCGCGTGACCGGCTCGAATCGCATTCGGAGCTTTGCCGAGGCCAGCACGCTCGCGGGCGTTCATCACGAAGACAATTACAAGCGGCCGCTCGCCGGCCCGAATGATCCTGCGACGCGCTGTCGCACCTTTCATGGCAAGCTGACCGAAGCGGGGCTGGCCCACATGGACGAGCAGATCAACGAATGGCTCGATGGCAATCCGCAGGTGTTCATCAAGAGCTGCGCGTCCACCGTCGGAGTGTTCGAGGGCAAGACCAAGGAACCTCACCTGCTGGTCACCATGTTCTATTAACGACGCCGGCCCGGGTCGCACGTGCCCCCGGCTGCGCACCGCCTGCCCGGTCGCACATTCACATCTGAGTCTCGGGCAGCGGGCCGACCAGCGCAATCCACAGCACGGTCTTGGCATTGAAGACCGCGTGGATCAGCATGACCAGCGTCAGCGAGCCCGTCTTGAGATAAGCAAATCCCAGCACGGCCCCGAACAGCGCCAGCGGCGCCACGGTGTGGGCGACCGGGGCATGAATGATCCCGAAGACCAGCGCGGTTGCGACGACGCCGATCCACGGCGAGCCGGCCAGCTTCACGAGCCCCGGCAGCAGAAGGCCGCGAACGGCGGCCTCCTCGATGATGGGTGCCAATACTACGGCACTCGCAGCCGTCAACAGGCGCACCGACGCCGGCGTGTCCGGGCTGAGAAGCGTTTTGATCGCGGTATGCTCCTCGATGGGGATGCCCAGCGCCTCGAAGACCAGCGTGGATAACCAGAGCAGCGCCGAACAGACCGGCCACACGGCGGCATAGGCGACGACCGCCAGCCACGCGTCGCGCCAGGCGTGCCGCAGCGTCAGGCCCCAGGCCCGCGCGCCGCCGAACCTGGCGATGCCCATCCAGATCAACAGCGGCGCCAGCACGAGCTGCGACGCAAACAGCGGCGCAGCCTGGCGCAGGGTTCGAGCCGGCGGCGGTTCTTCGGCAGATGCATCCGCGGCGCGCGTCTCATCTGAGTCGTGTGCGGGCTGTGTCCCGGCGACGGCCTGCGCCTGCTGCGACGCGGCGGGCGTCGTTTCGGACTTTTCGGGTGTGATCGCGGGCCGGACGAGTTGGGACACCAACGGTGGTACAAAGACGAAAAGCCAAACGGTCAGGCCAATGTCAATCAGGCTCAGATGGTTCGGCCCGGGGGCCGGCAGTGAGAGAAAGGCGCCGAACTGCCGCCGCGCGGCGAGCAGAAGCCCGCCGACCGTCAGGATGATGACGCCGGCGGACAGCAGCAGCAGCTCCGCCAATTCCAGCGGCGCGAGTGCCGTTTCGGCGGCATCAGCAGCCTGCGTCGTCACCGTGGACCATGCGAGACCATCCATGGGGCGACACTATATTGCATGCAGGTCCAGCCGACCAAACGGCCGCTGCTCGGCACTGCTCGCAGAAAGTGGAACGCCGCTGCCGGTACTCGGCACTGCTCACAGAGCAGTGGCACCCGCTGGGGCACTGCTCACAGAGCACTGGCACCCGCGCCGTTACTGGGGCTGCGTGGCGCCCTCCAGCGCTGCCTGAAGATCCCGCTTGGGGGCGGGGCCCAGAAAGGTCTTCACGACTTCGCCATTGTTGAACACCAGCATTGTCGGGATGGCCGTCACGTTGTACTGGCTGGCGATGTTGCTGTGGTGATCGATGTTGAGCTTGCCGACCTTGAACTTGCCGGCGTTTTCAGCGGCGAGCTGGTCGATGGTCGGGCCAATTGCGCGGCACGGCATGCACCACTCGGCCCAGAAATCCACCAGGACCGGCATGTCGGCCTGAAGAACTTCTCTTTCAAAGTTGTCGTCGGTGAATTCGAGCGTGTCGTGACCGGCCATTTGTTGCGCTCCTTCTCAACCCTTGGCGTGCGGGACGCTGTTCTGACAAAACCCTCATCCGTCGTTCAGACGCACAGCAATTCCGAGCGGCGGGATTCTAGAACTGCACCACCGGCAAGTCAAAAACCGATCCCGGCGATTCGCCGCCGCCCTGGCGTGGCCCGATGCACGGTTGACCGCTCGCGGCGCGGATTCTAGGATGCCGGTTCGCATTCACGAGCCGCGGCGGCGGTTGTGATACTAACCGTCCTGCACCACACCACGGGAGGCATTTCATGAGCAGAACGTGCACACTCAAAGGCAATTCCCTCAATCTCGAAGGCCCGGAACTGAAGGTGGGCGATCCGGCTCCTGATGCCACGCTTCGAGCAGATCTGGTGACCGACTTCAAGTTGAGTCAGGCCGCCGGCAAGCCGCGCGTGTACAGCGTCGTCCCATCGCTGGATACGCCGGTGTGCGCCGATCAGACGCGGCGCTTCAACCAGGAAATGAACAAGCTGTCCGACGTCGAGTTTTTCACGATCAGTTTCGATCTGCCCACCGCCCAGAAGCGATTCTGCGGGACGGAGAACATCGATCCGAAGTGCAAGGCGCTGAGCGACGCAAAGTACGCCGCCTTCGGCAAGGCCTACGGCACCCTTATTCCCGATCTGCGGATCAACTGCCGCGCGGTATTCGTGGTCGGCCGGGACGATCGGGTGAAATATGCCGAGTACGTCCCCGAGATCGCCAGCCATCCGAATTATGAGGCCGTGCTGAACTGCGCCCGCGAGATTTCGAAGTAGCTGCCTTCCGGACTGCGCAAGGTTTCCGGTCCGGGGCCCGAGCGCATGCAAGTGACGCGTCTCCGGCCACTTGTGCCCGCTGGGCTGGCGGGCGTGCGGGCGCTGGTGCACGAAACGGGCCTGTTTTGCCGATATAGACAGCGGCAAATCACGCAGGCGGGCATCATCCCGTATCGCAAGCGCCCGCCGACATTCATTGAAAGGAGACTTTGCCATGTTCGAACTGGGAGGCACGTTTGAGAGTTTTGTCAGTTCAATCCTGACGTTCATCAGCGGCTTTCTGAGCGCTCTGTTCTCGGGACTGACGGGCGTGTTCAACGGATTGAGCGTATTCTGAATTGCCCCAACGGCATGATGCCGGGATAGAATAAAAGGCGCCGACGGCCATTGACCGCCGAGCGCCTTTTTTATTTTTGCAGATGCGATTGCAGAATCGCGAGATACCCGGTGCCTGAATCCACACGCGATAATCTCTCGGCATTCGCGACCATCACGCGACGGGCCATTCCGCGGCTGACTGCTGCGGCCGCGCTGATGCTGGGCGCGTCGCCGGCCCTCGCTCAAATCCCGTCTTCCCGGCCGGCCGACAAAGCCGGTGCAGCGGGACTGCTGGGGCGGTACAGCTCAACCATTTCCGGCCTGCGCGGTCCCTGCTCGGCGGCCATCGACCAGCGCGGCCATATTTACCTGGCCGAGCGGGACGCGGCCCGCATCTCGGTCTTCGACCGGACCGGCCGGACCATTTTGACCTTCGGCGAACGTGGCACTGCGGCGGGTCAGTTCCTGGAGCCGACTGCCATCGCGCTGACACCGAGCGGGACCGTCTGTGTCGCCGACAACCGGTTGAATCGCATCAGCCTGTTCGATGCCGGCGGCCGCTTTTTATCGAATTTCGGCACGTTTGGAACGGAAGACGGCGAACTGATTTGCCCGGGCGGGCTATCTGCATCTGATGACCGCATCGTCGTGGCCGATACGGGGAATTCCCGCATCCAGGTTTTCGCCTTGGATGGTCGCGCGCTCTCGAGCACGGGTGCATTCGGAGCCGGCACCGGACAGTTTCGCAGCCCGTCCGGCGTGAGCTCGATGGCATCCGGAATCATCGCCGTCGATCGGGATCTGGACCGCCTCGCGATACTGAATGGCGACGGACAATGGCTCTCCAGCTTTTGCGTAACGGGGCCGTTCGTAGGCATGTTGCTGGAACCGGCCGGGCTGGCAGCCCGCGGCGGGCATTTCTTCATCGCCGAGCGACTGAACCACCGGGTGCAGGTCTTCGACGCCAACGGGTCGCCGGCCTGGCAGTGGGGCCTGCACGCCTATCGCCCGCGCGAGGGCGAGGGCCGGCTGCATTATCCAAGTGCCGTCGCGATTGCGCCAGACGGCTCGTTTGCCGTCGTGTGCGAGCCCTTCGAGGATCGCGTGCAGATCTTCGACCGCATGCCGCCGGGGCAGAAGCCGCCGCAGAATCCGTTCATCGGACTCGATCCATCCGGCGGTTCGCACTTCACGCCGTGGGCCGACGTCGGCGGCCGATTCCTGGTGACCGGCGAGCTGGAGACCGACAAAATCGCCATCTACGATGCGTCGCGCGAAGAGCCGGTCATGATTTCGACCATCGGCCAGCGCGGCATGGCCCCGGGGCAGTTCATCCGTCCCGCCGGCGCGCGTCTCGACGTCGAGCGGTCGGTGCTGTACGTGTCGGACGCGGGCAACCGGAGGCTCTGCGAGTTCGCGTTGAAGCTGCCGGAGCCCGGCGATTTGTCGTTCGTGCCGGACATGGCCCGGCTGAAGCGCGTGGTGAAGTTCGACGCTCTCAGGGCGAGTGACAAGCGCCTGGCGCGCCTGCCCGTCTTCGAACCGGCGGCGATCGCCCTCGGGCCGGACGGTATTTTCGTATCCGATCTGCGCACCGGCGCCGTGCTGACGTTCGATGCTTCCCTGAACCTGAAGGGCGTCTGGCTTGACGAGAAGGCCGCCGCCGAGGGACCGCGCTGCCTCGTGGACATCGTGTTGTCCGCCGATGGTGCCACACTACTGGCAGCTGATGCGGCACATGGCCGGGTCATTGGTTTGACACTCGGCGGTGAGACGCGCTTTATCTGGAACCTGAACCATGGCGAGGCACATGCCCGGCCCATGGGCATTTGCGTGCTGAGCGGCGGCGGCGTGCTGGTCAGCGATGCTGCCGCCGATCGCATCATCGAGCTCGACGGCGAAGGCGCGCTGGTGCGAGGCTGGTCCAAGCCGGGTCTCGGCCCCGGCGAGCTGCGCCGCCCCGGCGCGATCCGCCGGCTGGGCGATCGCGAGCTGATCGCGATCGATTACGGCAACCATCGTGGCGCAATTTTTGACGTAAATGGGGCCTTCCGACGCGTCTTTGGATCGCGATTGTTTACAGCACCGGCCCGTCGGACCGGCCGGCGGAGCGAGCAGCCATGATCAGCGAACGCGGAATCGTACACATTCGCGCGACTGCACGCGGGCGGACCTGGGTTTGGCTCGCCGCCGCGGCATCCTTCGTTGCCCCCATGTGGAGCTGCCGAACCCCCGAGACGAATTCGTCCGCCACCACGTCGACCCGCGCCGCCGATGCGCCTCGCACCGACGCGCGAACCATCCACAGCAACGGCGGCAGTTTCGAAGTGCAATTCACGCCCGAGCCCGATCCCATTCCGATGAACGAGCTTTTCTCGCTTTCGGTTCAGGTGAAGCCGCTTGCCGGCGAGGCCATCGCAAGAGAGCAGGCGCTGACGCTATCGGCCGATGCCGGCATGCCCGCCCATGGTCACGGCATGAACACCCGGCCGAAGGTCACGCCGCTGGGCGGCGGCCTTTACCGCGTGGACGGCATGCTGTTTCACATGCCCGGTCATTGGCAGTTATACTTTGACGTGGGAACAGGCCCCGTGATCGAGCGCGCACAGGCCGACATCAACCTGGAATGAAACACCTGATCGCATTCAGTCTGCTGCTCATCATCGCGTCCGGCATACACTGCGCCCGGACCGTGGAGCAGCGTTCGACGCTTGGCGTCCCGGTGCAGGCATCGGCGATCAAGACGGCCGTCGAATTCAGCGACGCGGAGATTTCCCTGATCCTCCAGCATTCTCCGCTCCCCGACCCGCCGCCCGACACCACCAATCGATTCGCCGACGATCCGCGGGCCGTGCGGCTGGGTCACGCCCTCTATTTCGACGGGCGGCTGTCCGGCAACGGCAAGGTGTCGTGCGCCACCTGTCACGATCCGGCAAAAGGCTTTGCCGACGGCAAGCCCCTCGCCGAGGGAATGGGCCTCGGCACCCGGCACACGCCCTCGATCTGGAACGCGGCGTACAACCGCTGGTACTTCTGGGACGGACGCGCCGATTCGCTTTGGGCGCAGGCCGTGCAGCCGCTCGAGCGCAACCTGGAACACGGGTTCACGCGCCTCGGCCTCGCCCACCTGCTCTATCGCGATGCAGACTACCGCCAGGCATATGAAGACATCTTCGGTCCCCTGCCGCCGATGCAGGACGCCTCGCGCTTCCCCACCGCGGGAATGCCGGCGACCGTTTCGCCCGATGAACCGCATCATGCTGCCTGGAGCGCCATGGCCGAGGCCGATCGGAATGCTGTCACGAGCGTGCTGGTCAACGCGGCAAAGGCGATCGCGGCCTATGAGCGAAAGATTGTCAGCCGGCGCTCGAAGTTCGACATCTTCGTCGAGGGGCTGCGCGAGCACGATGCTGCCAAACTGGCGACACTTTCCGATGCCGCGCAGCGCGGGCTGCGCACCTTCATCGGTATCGGCCAGTGCCGTCTCTGCCACAGCGGACCGAACTTCAGCGATGGTGAGTTTCACAGCGTGCGCGTCGCGCCCCGCGAGGGCGGCGACGCGGCCGATGCCGGCCGGTTTGCCGGCGCAGCCCGCGTCGTCGCCGACGCGTTCAATGCCACCGGTCCGCACAGCGACGACCGCTCCGACGGCGCCTGCCAGAAGATCGCTTACCTGGCCAACGGCCCCGAAAACTGGGGGCGATTCAAAACACCGACGCTGCGGAATATCGCGCTGACGGCGCCCTACATGCACCAGGGGCAGTTTGCGAGCCTTGCAGAAGTGATTACGCACTATTCAACGTTTGATCATGCCCTGCCCGTCGGCCATCACGACGAGACGATACTCCAGCCGCTCTTTCTCACCGAATGGGCCCAGAACGATCTTCGCTCCTTTCTAATGTCCCTCACGGATGTCGAAATCGACCCCGCCCTTCTGAAGCCGCCGGCCAGCCCGTTGCCGGGCGTTTGATCGCCCTAAGCCCCGCCTATGGAAAACGGCCGGCCGTCTGGTTACAGTAATGGGTAGTTGTGGAGTGGTGGCCGCCCCCTTATCCGGACGTCCCCCTTAATAAAACTACATTGCATCCCGGGCCATTACGGAGCGGGTTCATGAAGCGTTCGCCGGTCGCTTTCGTGTGCGTGATCGCGTGCCTTTCGTCGTGGACTGCCGCATTGCTGGCACATCCCGACGATCCGAAGATCCTCGATTACGAACCGCCCTATCAGGGTCCGGGCTGGATCAGCGGCCAGGAGCCCGCCCCGCGCGGCGATCCTTTTGAAGCCGTCAACGTCGTGCTGAAGAGTTGGATCAGCATTCCCGATTTCGGCACGAATGCCGACAGCGGCAACGATTGCTGGGGCTACACCTCTCCTGGCGGCCGGGAATACGCCATCGTCGGCCTGTCCAATGCCACGGCCTTCGTCGAGATCACCGATCCGGCCAATGCCCAGATCGTGCAGGTCTTTCCCGGGCCGAACAGCCTCTGGCGCGATATCAAAACGTACGGTTCCTTCGCATACGCCATCAATCAGGATAACGCCGGACTGGCCGCCGGCGCGGGCATCCAGGTGTTTGACATGTCGAACATCGATGCCACGAGCAACCGCATCGTCGAGCTTCCTAATGTGACGACGGGCGGTTCGGTGGCGACGCACAACGTGGCCATCGACACCACCAGCGGCTTTCTCTATCGCTGCGGCGGCATCAACGGCATGGGCCTTCGCATCTACAGCCTGGCCAATCCGGCGGCACCGGTCCATGTCGCCACCTGGCAGGATCGATACGTTCACGATGCACAGGTCGTCACCTACACCGAGGGCCCCTATGCCGGCCGCCAGATCGCCTTCTGCTGTGCCGGATACAACAACGGCAGCGTCGAAACGGCGCTGGACATCCTCGACGTGACGAACAAGGGCAACATCTTCCTGGTCGCGCGCTACTTCTACTCAAACTCGGCCTATTCGCATCAGGGCTGGCTGTCACCAGACCGGCACTACTTCTATCTCGACGACGAACTCGACGAGCAGAACAACCCCAACATTCCCACCACCACCACGCGCGTCATCGACGTGAGCGACATTGCCAATCCGGTCGAAGTCGGCACCTACACCAATGGCAACACTGCCATCGACCACAATCTGTACACGCGGGATGGCTTCATCTACGCGGCCAACTACCGCTCCGGCCTGCGAATCTTCAACGCCCTCGATCCGACGGCCCCATTTGAAGTCGGCTACTTTGATACCTATCCAAACAGCAACAGCGCGACGTTCAACGGCGCCTGGAGCAACTATCCCTATTTCCCCAGCGGCACGGTCATCGTCAGCGATCTGAACCGGGGCCTGTTCGTGCTCGATCCGTCGGCGGCACTGAAGTCGCTGAAGTTCACCTTCCCGGACGGTGTGCCGAGCCATGCCTTCCCCGACGGATCCACCAGCTTCCGCGTCGTCGTGGAGTCCGGTGGTGTTGCCCTGCCGCAACCGGGCACCGGCATGTTGTACGTCGACAGCGGCTCCGGTTTTCAGGCAACCGCGATGGCGCAACTATCGCCGAACGAGTACCTGGCCGAGCTTCCCGCGCAGACTTGCGGCCAGTCGATCAGCTTCTATGTCAGCGCCGAAACCAGCGAGGGAGACGAATACACCAATCCAATGGCTGCGCCCGCCACCGCCTACCAGGCGGTGAGCGCTTTCGGCGGTTCCGTCGCCCTGTTCGACGATTTTGAAACCGACAACGGCTGGACGCCCAGCAATCTGGGGGCGACCGCCGGCGATTGGCAGCGCGGCGTGCCGTTCGTCGATCCAAACTGGCCCTACGGCCCCACGGCCGACGGCGATGGCAGCGGTCAGTGCTGGCTCACCGAGAATCTCAACAATCCCGCCTATCCACAGCCCTACAACACCGACGTGGATGGCGGCGCCGTCCGCTTGACATCGCCGGTGCTCGACATGTCGATGGACAACGCCGGCATCGAGTACCGCTACTACCTGCGGTTGACCGACGCCGGCGGCGCCGATCGGATGCTGGTCGAGATCAATACCACCGGCGGCAGCGGAACCTGGACGCCCATTGCCGCGCATACTGACAACGCCGGAGCGTGGCTGACTCACGCCATCTCCGCAGAGGCGTTGCAGCTTGCCGGAGTGACGCCCACCGCCAACACCGTTCTGCGCTTCACCGTCAACGATGCCAATCCGCAGACGGTGGTCGAGGCCGGGCTCGACGGCTTCTCCCTGACCAGTCTGCTTTGCGAGCCCGATTGCGCCGGGCCCAGCGGCGATCTGAATGCCGACGGCGCCACCAACGGATCGGACGTTTCCGCCTTTGTTGCGGCCGTCCTCGGTTCCCCGTCGGCGAATCAGATTTGCGCGGGTGACTACACCGGCGACAGCGCCATCACGAGTGATGACGCCGCCGGTTTTGTCTCGGCGCTGCTTGCTCCCTGATCGCGCCCCGCGTGCCGTCCGATCCGCGCCACGGCCGATTTGCCCCGGTTCGGCTCAGAAGGCCTGCCTTCGTGCGAGTCACGTGGCATCGCCCTGCAATCCCTGCTCCCAATTGACATACGCATGTCGCGCGCGTAACCTTCCGCCGTTTGCGGCCGTGCCGCAGCGCGGCGCGGTCACCTAGCGGGGTGTTGCACGGCATGGTTGATCTTCGATCGTACGTCTTCCTCGACGCCCTTCAGCCGCAATTCGCCGCGTTCCTGGCGACCGTCGCACAGGGCTTTCTGCCCACGAGCGGACAGGCCTCACTCTTCGTCGAGATCTCCCCGGGCATCGAGATCAATCGCGTCACCGACATCGCCCTGAAGAACACGCACGTCACGCCCGGCATGCAGATCGTCGAGCGGTTGCACGGCCTGCTGGAGATTCATTCCGAATCGCAGGCGGACATCCGCGACGCCGGCCGCGCGATTCTCGATGCCCTCGAGCTGAAGGAGACCGACCGGCACAAGCCGCGTGTTTCGTCGAGCCAGGTGATTCGCAACATCGATCCCTACCAGACGCAACTCATTAACCGCATGCGGCACGGCAACATGATCCTGCCGGGCCACTCGCTCTACATCATGGAGCTGGAGCCCGCGGCCTACGCGGCCCTGGCGGCGAACGAAGCCGAAAAGGCCGCGAACATCAACGTGCTGGAGGTGCGCACCTTCGGCAGCTTCGGACGCGTCTACCTCGGCGGTGAAGAACGCGATATCGACGTGGGTTATCGTGCCTCGGAGGCGGCGATCGAGGCGGTCACCGGTCGAACGCCGGCCCAGCACGGCAAGGCACATTGATCGCCGGCATACTGTCGAGAATGCATTACAACAACGGCTGCTCGCATTCGATGCTGAAGACCGGCCGTCTGTTTCGGAGACCTTGGACATGGCAGATGCACTGGGGATGATCGAAACTCGAAGTTTTGCCGCGGTCGTGGAAGCGGCGGACGCAATGGTGAAGGCGGCACGAGTGGAACTGGTCGCCTACGAAAAGACCGGCGGCGGCTACACCACGGCGATCGTCCGCGGAGACGTGGCTGCCGTGAAGGCGGCGTGCGAGGCCGGCCAGACGGCGGCGTCGCGCGTCGGCGAGATCGTCGCCGTCCACATCATCGCCCGCCCCCACACGAATGTGGATTCGGTCATGCCGCTGGGCCGCGGCGGCGAGGCGGCGAAGAAGGCGGGGAACAAGTAAGTCCTGATGAACGGCGACGGGCGAATTGCCCGGGCGATTGTCGAATTGCCGATTGCGCGTCACTCGCGCCGCTGGCCGAACGCCAATCGCCTGACACTCCGCCGCACACGGTTCGCCCTTCGACCACACTGATCCATGCACCTGGCACGCGTCATCGGAACCGTCGTCTCGACCCGCAAGGAGGACAGCCTCCGTGGGCTGAAGTTCCTGCTGCTGCGCGGCGTCGACCTCGAAGGGCAGGCCAACGGCCCCTACGTCGTCGCCGCCGATGCCGTCGGCGCCGGCGAGGGCGAAATCGTCCTCTACGCCAGCGGCTCCAGCGCACGCCAGACCGTGGCCACCGACAAGCGGCCCGTGGATGCGGTCGTCATGGCCATCGTCGACCAGTGGGAAGTGGGCGGCGACACGAAATATCGCAAGAACGCGGAACGATGAGGCTGCGTTGAGCCGTTTCGGCCCGCGGCGCGGCAGGCATGAGCGACATGTCCCACCTTTCGGATAACCAGATCGATACGCTCGCCCGCGCGCTGGTGCAGCGGCTCCGCGGCGCCGGCCCGCAGAGCGCCGAGCTGCCCGCGCGGCCGGTCCTGTCGCCTGCACAGGCCGACGCCGTCGCGCGCGGGGGGCAGTATCCGGCCGGCGTGTTCCGGACGGTCGATGAATGCGTCGCCGCCGCAGGCGCGGCCTATCGCGCCTTCTCCCGCGTGGGCATCGAGCAGCGCAAGGCCATCATCGCGAGCGTCCGCGAGTCGATGATGGCCAATGCCATCGCGCTGGCACGAGAAGCGCACGAGGAAACGGGCCTCGGCCGGCAGGAAGACAAGATCATCAAGAACCGCCTGGTGACGCGCAAGACACCCGGGCCGGAGGTGCTGGAGCCGCGCGCCCTCAGCGGCGATGACGGGCTGATGATCGCCGAGCGGGCGCCCTACGGCGTCATCGCCGCCATCACACCGACGACCAATCCCACGTCGACCATCATCTGTAACACCATCGGCATGATCTCGGCAGGCAACACGGTCGTCTTCAACGTCCATCCCAACGCCCGCCGCGTGTCGTGCCGCAATGTCGGCATGATCAACGAGGCCATCCTCCGCGCCGGCGGCCCGCCCAACGTGGTGACCGCGGTGGCCGAGCCGACCATAGAAAGCGCGCAGACGCTGATGCGGCACAAGGGCGTGCGGCTGATCGTGGTGACCGGCGGGCCGGGCGTGGTGAAGGAGGCCATGGCCAGCGGCAAGCGTGCGATCTGCGCCGGCCCCGGCAATCCGCCGGTAGTGGTGGACGAGACGGCGGATATCGAGAAAGCCGGCCGCGACATCGTCAACGGCGCCTCGTTCGACAACAACGTGGTGTGCACCGACGAAAAGGAAGTCTTTGTCGTCGAGAGCGTGGCCGAGCGTCTGCTGCGGGCCATGGCGGCGAATAACGCCGTGGTGCTCACGTCGCCGCAGGCCCGGATGATCGAGAAGGTCATCTTCGAAGAAACGCGCGGTTCGCGCAAGCCCGGCGTCACCAACAAGAAGTGGGTCGGCAAGAATGCGAATGTCATACTGGAGCAGATCGGCATGCGCGTGCCCGATACCGTGCGGCTCGCCGTGTTGGACGTCCCGGTGGAACATCCCCTGATCTGGACGGAACAACTGATGCCCGTGCTGCCCGTCGCCCGCGTAAAGTCGGCCGGCGAGGCCATCGATCTGGCCGTCGCCGCCGAGCACGGTTTCGGTCATTCGGCGGCCATGCATTCGATGCACCTGGGAAACCTGTCGCGTATGGCGCGCGAGATCAACTGCAGCATCTTCGTGAAGAACGGGCCGATCTACTGCGGGCTGGGCGAAGGCGGCGAGGGATACTCGTCTTTCAGCATCGCCAGCCCGACGGGAGAGGGGATGACCGATGCGCGAAGCTTCTCGCGCGAGCGGCGGTGTGTACTGGTCGATCATTTCAGGATCGTATAGAGAACGCAAAAAATGCCAGACGCAGAATGCAATATGTCCAATCGAGACGAGCGAACCATGCGGGCACAAACGTGTCTCTCTTCGCCGTCCGCTGTTCTGCGTTCTGCGTATTGCATTCTGCATGTTGCACTTGAATTGTTGTGAATCTCATGCCCGACGCCCCGGCATTGGCCCTGCTTGAGTTCTCCAGCATCGCCGTTGGCGCGCGCGCGTCCGATGCCGTCGTCAAGAAGGCCCCGGTCGAGCTGCTGCGGGCGGGATCTTTTCAGCCGGGTCGATACGCGATTCTGTTCGCAGGGGACGTCGCGAGCGTCGAGGAATCGCTGGGCGCGGGGAGGCTGGCGGGCGGCAACAGTGTCGTGGATGTGGCATTCCTGCCCGATGTGCATTCCCAGGTGCGGGCGGCGGCCACCGGCGGCACGCTGGCCTGGAGCGGCGATACGCTCGGCGTGCTGGAGACGGCCACAATCGCGGCCGTTCTTCAGGCCGCGGATGCCGCGGTGAAGGGCGCGAACGTCAGCCTGGTGCAGATGCGGCTGGGCGATGGGCTGGGCGGCAAAGGGCTGGCCTGGTTCTGCGGCGAGCAGGCCGACGTGGAGGCGGCAATCGACATCGCCCGCGGCGTCCTGTCCACCAGGCCCGCGCCGCCGTGTACCAGCATTATCCCGCGCATCGACGACGTGCTGCGCCGGCAGCTCGAACGGACGACGCGGCTGGGGGACGGCTGGTAGAACGCGGACTTGAAGATGCATTTTTCATTCATCGTTCTTCATTCGACATTCGCCGGGAGGCCCGCCTGATGCTCCTCGGCCGCGTCATCGGCACCGTCGTACCCTGCGTCACTTATGAAGGACTCGCCGGCGTGCCGATGTTGATTGTCCAGCCGCTCGACCAGCGGCAGCGGGCGGCCGGCGCGCCCGTCGTCTGCTGCGATGCCACCCGCATGGCAGGACCGGACGAGCTGGTCTATTACGAAGGCGGGCGTGAGGCGGCCCTGGCACTCGAGCCGTGGTTCGTTCCGGTCGATCACACCATCATCGGCATCGTTGACGGCGTGGACCTTGGCGAGGCAGCGCCAAGCGACTGACACGGGGCCGGCTGGGGAGACAGCAGTCATGATTCTCGGCATCGTTCGCGGATCGATGTATGCCACCATTCAACATCCCTTCTACGCCGGAAAGCGCATGCTGCTCGTCGAGCATACCGCACCGGACGGCGCGGCAACCGGCAAGTACGTGATCGCCATCGACGCGGTCGATGCCGGAATCGGCGAACGCGTTCTGGTCAACGACGAGGGTAATGGCGCCCGCCAGATCGTCGGCGATGCACAGGCGCCGGTACGATCGGTCATCGTCGGCATTGTTGACGACATCCTCGCCACGCCCGGCTGAAATATTCCGCGCGCGAACCGCAACAAGGCTATGATGGCGGACGGACCGCGCCCCGGGCGGTTGGCGGGCGGTCGTCCGGCACTGGAATGGATGGAATCCTGATTGAGTGATTACCTGCTGTTCGGAGCGTTTGCACTGGTGGCGCTGGCGGGCTTTGTGCTTGCGGTGCTTCAACTACCCGGCAACTGGCTCATCCTGGCGGCGGCCGCGGCCTATGACTGGCGCCACGACTGGGACGTCATCGGCTGGAAGTGGCTCGCGGGCCTGGCAGTGTTCGCAGCGCTGATCGAGCTGGTGGAGTTTGGCGCGTCGGCCTTTGTCGTCAGCAGGTCCGGCGCCAGTCGCCGCGCCTCGATCGGCGCCCTCATCGGCGGTCTGGCCGGAATGCTCCTGCTCACGGTGCCGATCCCGATTCCACTGGTCGGAACGGTCGCCGGCGGATTGGTCGGCTGCTTCGTCGGCGCGCTGGTGGGCGAGATGTCGGTGCGCGACGATCTTCGCAACGGCGCCCGCGTGGGCGTGTTCGCCGTCATCGGCCGGCTCCTGGGCATGCTGATCAAGACCTCCTCCGCCGTCGTCATCGCCGGCACGACCGTCTCGCTTGCGGCATGGGACCTGTTTCTGTGATGATCGGCCCGCTGCATTCAAAGGCTTCGGCCAGCCTATGATCTCCGGCAGGACGCCGCACCCGAGGCATCGATCATGCGCTTTCTTGTATTGCTCAGCCCCCTGCTGCTGGCGATGGCCGATCCGGGCCCCTCCAGCCGACCCTCCGGGGCGTCGCCCCCCACGGCGACTGCCAGCGCTCCAACATCGCAGAGTGCCGCCCTCATCGTCCAGCCCGAGCTTCAGGCAAAGGTCGATCGGCTCGTCGCCGGGCTGGCATCACCCTCCTTCAAGGAGCGCGAGTCGGCACAGACAGAATTACGCAAACTCGGGGAAGCGGCGATGCTGCCGCTGTTGAAGTACATTGACAGCCCGGATCTCGAGGTCGCAGAGCGCGTTTCCACGCTCGTCGTGCGCCCGACGAATCCGGAAGTGCGAATTGAAGTCGCCTATCGACTGCTCACCACCGGCAGGCCCCACCTGATGGAGCCGGCGGTGTACATGCTGTTTGAAGAGCCGCTGGTCGACTTCGAGCCGTTTGCGCGGCGCGCCCGCTCGGCCCGCGGACTGGCGCAGGCCGTCGCCGAACCGGTCGTGGAACAGCTGAAGAGCTGGAAGACGCAGACCGAGATCTTTCAACGCAACTACGAGCGATTCCTGAAGACCAAGCCCGAAGCCGCTGAACAGCAGTCCCGCCTGCACGAGGGCTCGGAGGTGTACAACGCCGAGGCGGCCTATTGGCAGGCGGTGGGGGCTGCCGAGGATTATCTCGCGCCGAAGCAACGCTCGCCTGAACCCACCACGAAGTCCGCAGAGTGATATCGAGATTTCTGTTGAACAGGACCGATCAGACCGCCTGAAGCTCGCGATTCTGTGCAAACAGATCGGTCAGCGACGTCTGCACGAAAAGTTCCTTGAGCTTGGCGGCGGCATCGAGTTGGGCGCGGGACATCACATCCTGCACCATGATCGGCATGCCGTTGAGTTCGTCTTCCCTGGCATCGAAGCCGTCGAGGGCGCCGACGCCGTCAAAGACGTCGAAGAGCGAAATCGTGTCGGCCGCGCGGTTCAGGCGAAATCCGCCGCGCGGGCCGCGATCGGAATGCAGGATGCCGGCATTGGCTAACTGGCTGAGGATCTTGGCGGCATATGCCTTGGGGAGTTTGTGCTTCTGGGCAATCTCGCCGGCGCGGACGCCGTTGACATGGCCATCGCGGGACTGGCGTGCGATTTCGTAAAGAGCCAACAATGCGTAAGTCGCGGTCTTGCGGCGAAGCATGTGTTTTTCCCATCCGTCGAAAGTGTAGAATGCAGACCCAAACACCGAATCCGGGTGGACGACATGACTCGTCTCAATTCCGGAGTGTCGCAAGATGATAGGACGGCTGCCGGTCGTCGGCATCTATTCGGAGACGAATTTCGGATGACATTTGACTGAGCATAGGGTTAACACAAATCGTTGTGGGGTTTACCCTTATAGATGCCGCCGCTTTGCCTGGAAACGGCCCCTCCGGCAGCCTCTCGCGGTCGGTTTTCAAACGCTTGGGCGAGGAATCACGACCTTTTGGATCGATTAACGCCTGGTCGCAAACGTGAGACATCGATGAATCGCCCAGCCGAGCCCGGCCCCTCACCCTCCTGGCTGCGTGCCCTTGGGAATGGAGAGCTGCCCGAAACCGTGAAGATTTCGAGCTGCACGTATCGCCGGCTCAAGACCTTCAAGCACGACTACTTTGCCGCAACCGGCCTGTACGAGGGCGAGAAAGGTCGGATCGTCGTCAAGATCGGGCGGCGCGTGGGCCTGGTGGGACCGTTGATCGGGCGGTTGCTCGCCCGCCGGGAATTGCGGCTTTACAAGCTGACCGAGGGGTTGGCGGGCGTGCCGAAGTTGATCGGACCGGTGGGGCCGACCGGCTTTGCCCACGAGTACATCGAAGGACGGCCCTTGCAAAAAGGCGATCGTCCGGAGGATGCGTTTTTCCCGGCTCTGGAGGAATTGCTTCTTTCGCTTCACGCCCGTGGCATTGCCTACGTGGACCTCGAAAAGCGAGAGAACGTTCTGATGGGGCAGGACGGCCGGCCGTACCTTTTTGACTTTCAGATTTCGTACGTAGGGCCGGCGGGCGGATGGCACTATCGGCCGGGGAACGTGCTGCTTCGCATTCTCCAGAAGTCAGACCACTATCACCTCGCGAAACACTGGCGCCGCCTGCGACCCGATCAGCTGCCGGAGCAATACCGGCACGCGAACAGGCCGCCCTGGATTACGTGGCATCGGCGGATCTTCCGGCCGATCACGGTGATCCGCCGGCACGTGCTGGTGTGGCTGGGTGGTCGTGACCGGTCGACGGGCCGCTCGCCGGGATGACACCGCCGCCGGGATTGCGAGAACGGGGCGATGATCAGGCTTTGGCGAGATTACCGCCGTCGGCCAGTTTCTCTTTGAGGCGATCGATGACAAGCGGCGGGATGAGGCGTTCGAGGCCGGTCGAGCGCATGCGGCCCAGTTCGGCGATCTGGCGGATGAGGGTGCTGCTGATGAGGGCCGTCTGGTCGTCGGTGAATAGGAAGACGGTATCGACGTCGCCGGCGATCATGTTGACGGTGGCCTGGCGCAGCTCGTTGCGCAGATCGTCGCTGTCGCGGATGCCCTTGACGATGACATCGGCATTGCACTGCTTGACATAGTCCATCGTCAGGCCGGTGTAGGACTCGACGCGCACGTCGGTGACATCGCCGATCAATTCGCGGAGCATGTCGACGCGCTCCTTCGCCGTAAAGAGCGGGGCCTTTTCCGGGTTGACGCCGACGGCGACGATGGTGGTATCGAAGAGGCGACGACTGCGCTCGATGATGCCGAGATGGCCCTTGGTGGGTGGATCAAACGAGCCGGCGAAGACGGCGACTCGGGGCTTGTTGTTGGTCATGGCAGCCTCACGCCGAAGTCGATGTCACCACAGAGACACAGAGAATGCAGGTCTGGTGAATCGGTGATTGTGCCACGCGCGAGGGTCAGCGACGAGAAACATCACCAAATCACCAGATCGCCAAATCTCTACACCGCTATTCATATCGCAAGGCTTCGACGGGGTCGAGGCGCGAGGCCTTCCAGGCCGGATAGATGCCGCTGATGATGCCGGTGAACGTCGCCATGCCCAGGGCCAGGATGATGGACAAAGGCGTGGTGATGGTCTGGAAGAGGCGCGTGACGGTCTCGATGGTGGTGGCCAGGCCCCAGCCGGTGAGCACGCCCAGGGCGCCGCCGAGGAAGGAGACGAAGCTGGCCTCGATGAGGAACTGAATGAGCACGTCGGTCCGCTGGGCCCCCATGGCCATGCGGACGCCGATCTCCCGCGTGCGCTCGGTCACGGCGACGAGCATGATGTTCATGATGCCGATGCCGCCGACGACGAGGCTGATGCCGGCGATGGAGCCGAGGACGACGCCGATGATCTTCTGAAACTGGCCGAACTGGGCCACAAACTCCTTCTGGGCCTGCACCTGGAAGTCGTCCTGGGCGCCGGCGCGAATCTTGTGGCGGGAGCGGAGCAGTTTCTTGATTTCGGATTTGGCCTTCTCGATGTCCTCGTCGGACGGGGTGATGGCTTCGCAGACGATAGTGTGTATGGACTCGAGGCCGTACAGGCGATCCATGGCGGTGGTGATGGGAATGATGACCTGGCGGTCGACGTCGGTGAAGCCGATGTTGCCCTTGGCCTCCATGACGCCGATGACGGTGAAGGTGCGGGCGCCGGTGGTGCCGAAGATCTTGACCTTCTGATCGAGTGCGGGCAGGCCGCCGAAGAGCTCTTCCTTCACCTTTGAGCCGAGGACGACGACGCTGGCGGAGGCCTGGACGTTGGCGTGGGTGATGAATTCGCCCTCCCTGACGTTGTGGCTGCTTGCCTCGGGGTATGCTTCGGTGGCGCCGAGGACCTGGGCGTCTGTATTCTTCGACAAGAACTTGATCAGGGAGCGGTTGGAGACCTGCGGCATCACGTGCATCACGCTGGCGCATTCCTTGTCGATGGCGCCGGCATCCTCGAGCTTGAGGGAGTCGAAGTTGCCGACCATGCGGCCGCTGCGGCGCTCGATGTTGGGCGTCACGAAGAGCTTGTTGGAGCCCATGGAGGAGAAGCCTTCGCGCATGCGGGCGCTCATGCCTTCGAGGATGGCCATGGCGGCGACGACGGCGGCGACGCCGATGATGACGCCGAGCGTCGCCAGGATCGTGCGCAGGGGATGCACGGCGAGGCTTCGGAAGGACATGAGGCAGACGCGGAAGAAAAACATGCTCAGCGGCCTGAAAAAATCCCGGCGTTTTCCGGCCGGGAGTTGGACAGCCTCTCGTTAAACCTACGCGCCGGACCGCGGTGCAACAAAAAACAGGCGATGCAAAGCGATGCAAAGCGGAGCAAACCCTGCGCTCCGGCCTATCGCGGCGGCGGAATTCGCGGCGGCACCGAACCGCCCCACTGCCCATTAGAATAGTTCACCGTTCCGTGCATTTCGACTTCATGACTCCTGCGGGGCAGCTCGACTTCGCTGCCTTTATACGCCTGCCGGTCGGGCGATGGGCGGCGGGGATCGGCGCGGCGGCTGCTCCTTGTGCACGCCCGCCAGCAGCTCAGTCCGTACCATCTCGTCCATGTGGCGGTCCTCGAGGACCTTGCCGTCGCGCATGCGGATGATCCGTTCGGCCTGGACCGCAACATCCATTTCGTGGGTGACCAGAATGATGGTCACGCCGCTGGCGTGCAGCTCGTGAAAGATGCCCATGATCTGTTCGCCGGTGCGGGAATCGAGATTGCCGGTGGGCTCGTCGGCCAGAATGATCTTTGGTTCGTTGACGATCGCGCGGGCGATGGCCACGCGCTGGCGCTCGCCGCCGGAAAGTTCGCTGGGCTTGTGCGAATAGCGCGGGCCGAGGCCAACGCGCTCGAGTGCCCGCATGGCCCGGTCGCGCACGCCGGAGGTGCGGCCATAGAAGAGCGGCACGGCGACATTATCAATCGCGCTGGTGCGCTGGATCAGGTTGAACGTCTGAAAGACGAAGCCGATCTTGCGATTGCGGGTATTGGCGAGCTGGCGATCGGACATCGAGCTGACCAGATCGCCATCGAGGCGGTAGGTGCCGGACGTGGGGCGGTCGAGGCAGCCGACCAGATGCATGAGGGTGCTTTTGCCGGAGCCGGAGTGCCCCAGGATTGACACGAACTCGCCGGATTCCACGGTGATATCGACGCCGTCAAGGGCGCGGACTATCGTTTCACCCATGGGGTAGTGCTTGGTGAGATTCCGGATTTCGATGACGGGTCTGATCTAAACGTCTCCCGAAACAATCAACATCCCTGCACGAACCGTGCGATCCCGCACGGTTAGTCATTTTCCTTCTGCTTTTCGGCCTCCGTCTTCACCGGGACCTTTTCCCATACTTCTTCGCCTTCCTTCAGGCCGGACAGGATGACGGTGTTGGTGCCATCCGTGTCGCCGATCTTGACGGCTACTTTCTTCTTGTCCCAGCGTTCGTTTTCATTTTCGCGCCAGGGCACCCAGACGAAGACATCGCGACCTTCGCTGGCGAGGGCCTCGTTTTTGACGAGCAGCACATTTTCCTGCGTCTTGGTTTCAAAAGACAGGTCGGCCTGGAGACCCATGAGCTTCTGGAGTTCGTCCTGCCCGCCGTCGTTTGGAAACAGCCGAATCTTGACGCGAAAGGCGATGGCCGCCCCGACGGCGGCGGGGACGGGCTCGGGCAGAATCCGCTCGATGACGCCCTTGAATTCCTCGGAGCGGTAGGCCTCGACGGTCACGGTGACCGGGCGGCCCATCAGCTCGTCGATCTCCGGGGGCAGCGGCGCGTCCGATGCCACGTCTTCGCCATTGGTTGCATGATCCGACGGCTGGTAGGACACCCTGGTGATACCCGTCGATTCGCCGGACTGGCGGCTGGACGAGGACGGCGCCGGGGCGTCTTTTTTTCCGTTGTTTGAGTGATCAAGAATATCGCGGCCGCGGCGGCGGTACTCCTCCTCGGAGAGCTTCTTGGTGTTGCCGGGGCGGGCGTAGTCCGGCGCGATCTCGCGAATTGCGCCGATGTCGGCCTCGTCGACCTGGGCGATGACGAACATCGATTCCACGTTGGCGAGCATCATCAAGGGCGTGCCGCCGGTGAATGTCTGCGTGCCACCCTGGATGACTTCGCCGTTCTTGACCTGGATGCTGTAGACCATGGCATCGGACGGGGCGCGGACGATGGTCTCGTACTGGCGGAGCTGGGCCTCCTCTACCGCCTTGACAGCTTCATCGTGGGCGGCCTCGGCCTGGGCGACATCCTCCTGGGCGCTCTGGATGAGTACGGTTTCGTTGCTGCGTGCCTGTGTCAGGTCGGCGGCAGCGATGTCGCGGGCGGCCTTGGCGGAATCGCGATTGGCCCTGGCCGCGATCAACTCCCGCGGACCCGTGCTACCGCCCTTCTCCAGGTCCTGAGTTCGTTCGAGGTCGTACTGTGCGATGGTGAGGCGCGCCTCCGCATCGAGCAGGCGGGCCTCGGCGATCTTTGTTTGCAGCGGCAGGTCGATCTTCTGCTTGTCCAGGACGATCTTCGTCTTTTCGAGGGCGGCCTTGGCCCGCTTCAGGTTGGCCTTGCGTGCTTCGAGGTTTCGATCTTCATCGACCGGATCGAGCTCGAGCAGCACGTCGTCCTTCCTGACGGGCTGGCCTTCGACGACGTGGATCTGCTGCACCTTGCCGCTGGCCTTGCTCTTGATCTGGATGTACTCGGCGGCTTCGACCTTGCCGGTGGCGGTGACGGGGATGACGAGCTTGCCGCGCACGACGACGCCCTTCTTGCCGTCGAGGAAGTTCAGACCGATGGGCCCGAGGTTCATGATGACGACGACGGCGGCGACGAGGACGCCGATGACGATGCCGCCGATGATGAGTTTTTTCATGGGACGAACTCTCCTGATCCGCACCGGGCCGGCCGGGGCCCGGGGGCGCGTCCCGGCGCGCCGGGATCACTCTGGGCCGGGATCGCGACATACATCAGCATTGGACGACAAAAACCCACCACCACGAGGGGCATTGTATGATAATCGTCGAAATGAGCGAGAGTTAACGAAGGGGCACTGGTTTTTTTGCCGGGACATGGCTGACGCCCGCAATGCCGGGCCTTGTCGCAAGTCCGGGTGCGAACGGAAGGCGAGGCGGCGGCGTGAAAAAGCGCCATCGGCGGCGATTGCGGGCCGGCAGGCACTACAGGCGGAGCGGTGCATATTCCATTTTGAAGGTCTCAGCCACGTCCTTGTTGGTGAGGACGCCCTTGTGAATATCGACGCCGGCGGCCAGACCGGGATCGGACTGGCAGGCCTCCACATAGCCGAGATTCGCCAGGCGCAGCACGTAGGGCAGCGTGGCGTTCGTCAATGCGAAGGTGCTGGTACGACCCACGGCGCCCGGCATGTTGGCCACGCCGTAGTGCACCACGTCGTCGACAATGTACGTGGGCTCGTCGTGCGTCGTCGGCCGGATGGTCTCGCAGCAGCCGCCCTGGTCGACGCCGACATCGACGATCACCGCCCCGGGGAGCATGCGCTTGAGGTGGTCGCGGCGGACGAGAATCGGGCAGCGGGCGCCGGGAATGAGGACGGCGCCGATGACGAGATCGGCCAGCTGAATGTGGCGGTTGATGAGGGCCGGATCGCTGAAGATGAGCTCGACGTTGGCGGGCATGACGTCGGACAGGTAGCGCAGGCGTTCGAGATTGACGTCCATGAGGATGACGTGCGCGCCGAGACCCGCTGCCACCTTGGCGGCATTGGTGCCGACGATGCCCGCCCCGAGGATGAGCACCGTGGCCGGCTCCACCCCCGGAACGCCGCCGAGGAGGATGCCGCGGCCCATCATCGGTCGCTCCAGGTATTTCGCGCCTTCCTGCACGCTCATCTTGCCGGCGACTTCGCTCATGGGCGTAAGCAGGGGAAGCCGGCCCTGGCGGTCGCGGACCGTCTCGTAGGCGATGGCGACGCAGCCGCTCTTCATGACGCCCTCGGTCAGGGCTCGATCGGCCGCGAAGTGAAAGTAGGTGAAACAGATCTGGTCCTTGCGGAGCATTCTGCATTCGGCCGGCTGCGGCTCCTTCACCTTGACGATCATCTGGGCCTCGGCAAAGACGCTGGCGGCCGAGTCGATGATCTTTGCGCCCGCCTTGATGTAGTCATCGTCGAGAAAACCCGATCCGACACCGGCCTCCTTTTCGATCAGGACGCGGTGACCGGCACTGACCAGTGCGGCCGCGCCCGATGGAATCATGCCGACGCGATATTCGTGAGGCTTGATCTCTTTGACGACGCCAACAATCATGGTGAGGAACTCCCGGGACCCGCTGGACCACACGTGTTCGCGAGGCAGCCATCAATCGCACGGCATCCCGGGTGCGCGGGGACGACGTGCTCCAAGGGCCTGAATGCTAATTAAACGTCACAATGCTGGCAACGAGCGACGCCTGATCCGCGTCGTGCACGTCGCGCTCTGCGTGATGGGGGCGGCGACGGCGGGCGGATGTTCGATGTTTGCGCCGGCCTTGTCGATCTGGACATCTTCGGAGGCCATCGAGGAGGTTTCGCAGTTCGGACCGGACCGCGAGCCGGCCGGGGGGCAGTGGTTTGCGCGGGTGATGGAGCCGGAGAATATTCCGCGGGAGTGCCGGCATGCGCTCTCGGAGAGGTTTGACTTCGTGGTGGTGCGGACGCGCGGCCAGTGGCGGCGGCTGGTGGCGGCGACGACGCTGGATCCGGAACAACCGGCGCCGTCGTTTCTGCGCGGGCCGGTTGTGGGGCTGATGTGCCGGTCCGGGGAGGCGCCGCTGCACCGATGGCCGATCATCATCCGCAGCGCGCGGAATCGACGCGGGGTCGTGCTGCTGAGTGCGCAATATCGCGAGGGGTTTTACCGTCCGCTGAAGGTCCCGCCCTATCTGCACCTGGTGTGGCTCCCGGGCGCGGAAAGCGTTATAGGACTCAAGCTCAACAGCCTGCTGTTCGGTTTCAACGTGGAGATCGACGATCTGCACGCGGCGGGCATCCGGTAAGACGCAAGCAGGCTGCACCTGCCAATAATCGCCAGCGCCGAATCCCGCGGCGCGACGGGCGTTGATTCAAAACAACATTTCACTGCACCGGGCGCACCGCCATCCGATACAGAGCACGTCCCGCGCGCCGAGCCGCGCAGCGATCCGTCGCTTTTACGTCAAACCGGGGGGAATTCCGCGCGATGGCACGAACGGCACCATCCAGGCAGAAGCCGGCGTCGCGCGGAAAAGCGGCGCCGCGGGAAGCGGCGGCATCGCGGGCCGGACCGGAGCGGGCGATCGCGGCCATGCTGGAGAGCTTCGACTTCGGAATGGCGCTGTTCGGGCAGAACCTGGCGCTGAAGGCGTGCAACTCGGCGGCCCGCGCGATGCTGGGGGATGCCATCACGGTGACATCGGCGCTCGACCGGCTGACGGCCGAGGGCGGTGTGGTCGACTGGCAGAGCGAAGTGCGCAAGGTGCTCTCGGCGGGGCGGTCGCACCGGTTTGATGCCCTTGCCACCGGGCAGACGGGGCAGCCGGAGCGCTGGCTGGAGGTAACGATCGCGCCGATGGCCGCGGCGGACGGCTCGAATCCGGACGGCATGCTGATCGTGCAGGACGTGACGACGCGGATCACGATGGAGCGCCGGCTGGCGGTATCGGAGCGGCTGGCGGCGGTGGGCAAGCTGGCGGCGCGGGTGGCACACGAACTGAACAATCCGCTGGATGGGATTCTGCGCTACATCAATCTGGCGGCCCGCCGGCTGGAGCAGCACGGCGACGACAAGCTGATGGATTATCTGAACCAGGCGCGATCGGGCATTCATCGAATGGCGCAGATCGTGGCTGCGCTGCTCGAGTTCTCCCGTTCGGCGCCGGCGGCCGGCGAACAGGTGACGCTCAACCGGCTGATCGAGGACGCGATCGAGGCGCTGGAGGGCCGGGCGCGCGAAGCCGGCGTGACTGTCGTGTGCAATTTCAATGGCACCGACGTGCCGGTGGCGCACGGCACGGGGCTCTTCCAGGTGGCCTGTAATCTGATCAAGAACGCCATCGACGCGATGCCGGGCGGCGGGACGCTGAGCATTGCGACGGCAATCATCGACGGGCATGTCGTGATGACGGTGGATGATACGGGCGTGGGGCTGCCGGAGGAGATGGAACGCATCTTCGAGCCGTTCTATACGACCAAGGAGGCCGGCCGGGGCACGGGGCTGGGGCTGGCGGTGTGCAAGGAACTCATGGAGCGCTTCGGCGGGAGCATTACGCCGTCGCGGCGGACGCCGCGCGGGACGCGCATGACGCTGCGCTTCCCGCTGCCGGTCGCACCGCAGGGACCCGCGGACGGCGCCGCGTCGATCAGGAGGGAGAGGACCCGTGGCAGGCAGAGCGAGTAGCCAATCGGTTCGGCCCGCGACCGCTTCGCGGAAGAGCGGCGGCGCTTCGAGCGCGCGCGTGCTTCTGGTCGACGACGATCGCATCATCCTGGACTCGCTGGCCGAGTTTCTGAGGATTGAGGGCTACGACGTCGAGACGGCAACGAACGTCCGCGAGGCGGTGGAGCGGATGAGCGAGCAGCCGTTCGCCCTGCTGGTCACGGACGTGAACATGCCGGAGGCCGACGGGTTTGAGCTGCTTTCCATCGTGCGCGACCGGTTCAACTCGGTCGTGCCGATCGTGATCACCGGATACGGCACGATCGAGTCGGCGGTGGAAGCAATCAAGATGGGGGCCTACGACTATCTCACCAAGCCCATCCAGGACGACGAACTGCGTCTGGTCCTCCAGCGTGCCCTGCGGCAGCAGTCGCTGATCCGCGAGAACAGAACGCTCCGCGAGCAGCTGGACATGCGCTATTCGCTGGAGAGCGTGGTCGGGCACGATTATCGCATGCTGAAGATTTTCGACCTGATCGAGGCGGTCGCGCACGCGAAGACCACGGTGCTGATCGCCGGCGAGTCGGGCACCGGCAAGAGCCTGATCGCGCGGGCGCTGCATCACCGGTCGGACCGGCGGGACCGGCCGTTCGTGGAGGTCTCGTGCGGGGCGATTCCTGAGGGGTTGCTGGAGTCGGAGCTCTTCGGGCACGTGAAGGGCGCATTCACGGGGGCGGTGGCGAACAAGCCGGGCAAATTCCAGGCGGCCGAGGGCGGCACCCTCTTCCTGGATGAGATCAACTCGGCCTCGGCGGCATTTCAGGTGAAACTGCTGCGGGTGCTCCAGGAGAAGGCGTATGAACCGGTGGGCAGCAACGAGACGCGCAAGGCCGACGTGCGGGTGATCCTTGCCTCGAACGTGGATTTGCAGGAGGAAGTGACGGCCGGGCGATTCCGGCAGGACCTGTACTACCGCATCAACGTGGTGACGATCTCGATGCCGTCGCTGGTAGAACGGCTGGGCGACATTCCGCTGCTGGCACAGCACTTCCTGAAAAAATACTGCGCGGAGTTAAATCGCGAGGTCGTCGCATTCACGCCGGCGGCAATGTCGGCGCTTCAGCGTTACGGCTGGCCTGGCAACGTGCGGGAGCTCGAGAATGCCATCGAACGGGCGGTCGTGCTCTGCCGGGGGCGTCACATCGACGTCGATGACCTTCCGTCGCAGATCGTCGCGGAGCGGCCGCAGCCGCCGACACCTACCGGCCTCATCGCGGCAACCTGCGAATTCAAGCCGATGACGTTGAAAGAGGCGCTGGAAGGGCCCGAGAAGCTGATCCTTGAGGCGGCCCTGCGCCACAATCAATGGAATCGGCAGGCGACGGCGGACATGCTCGATATCAACCGAACGACGCTCTACAAGAAAATGAAGCACTACGGTTTGGATGCCGATCCGGCGATCGCCGGTTAGCCTCAACGCCGCACGATGTGCTCGCTGGAGACGGGGGCTGCTGGTCCTGCCGGGGACCTTCCGCGCCGTGTCATCGTGCAGTCCCATAACGGGCCGGGACCGGCGGACACCCACTCTAAAAAATTGCTATCCCACTCAAACTGCGGGCTGTGTATAATCGTGCACTTTAGTGCGAGTCGTGAACGAGGGGGACAGGTTCATCTCTTTCGGGAGAGTTCGTTTTTTGCATGAAGGGTTTCGGTCGCGCCAGCGCCACTGCCGCGCATGGCGACCGGTTATTCGCATTCCGGAGACATGTTATGCAATTTTCCAGGGAATTCATTCGCTCCACCGCTGGCGCGCGACTTAATGGCCGTGGCACCGCGCGGCTTTGCCTCGGCACTTTTGCCATTGGCGTGGCATTCATCGCGCTATCCACGTCCTGCGAGACCGAGGCGCCATTCACCATTCCGGCGATCACGCCCAACAGCGGGCCGACGGCTGGCGGCACAAAGGTGACGATCACCGGCCGCGGCTTTACCGGCGGGCCGGGCGCGTTGCCGCTGGGCAACATCCTGGTGGTGAATGGCGGAGCGGGCCAGGCCCCGGTGGTGATGTTCGGAGACGTCGCGGCGTCGGACGTCCAGGTGCTGAGCGACAACACGCTTACGTGCGTGACGCCGCCACAGGCGTCGGGAACGTACGACGTTGTCGTGTATCGCGGACTGGGCGTGACGGATGCGATGACGCACCTGACGCAGGCATTCACCTTTGCGGATCCGCCGGCGGCGGCGCCGGTGCCGGTCAATATCGGCAGCGCGAGTACCGCGGGCTTCTTCCCGATGGAGGGCCCCAAGGAAGGCGGCACGGTGGTCACCATTCAGGGGAGCGGATTCAAGGAGGACGCCGCGGTGCTGTTCGGCAATTCCGCATCGCCGGCGGTGGAGTTTATCAACGACCAGGTGCTTCGCGCGGCGACGCCACCCCATCCGCCGGGCAACGTGCAGATCACGGTGCGGAACGGCAACGGCCAGGGGGCGACGAGTACGAGTCCCTTCGCCTTTCTCAACACGATCAACGATCCATTCCCCGGCAGGCCGCGGATGGTCGGGGCCATTTCGACGAGCAACACCGCGGTCATGGTGACGTTTTCGGAACCGATGGGTAACGGGCTGGACGTGCCGGGCAACTACCTGATCGTGCAGGAGAACGTGAACGGCGAGGTCGGCACGCTGTTCGTGACGGCGGCGGCGGCATCGGTCGATCGAACATCCGTGACGCTGACGACGAGTTCGCAGAACGAAGTGACATATCGCGTGACGGCAGTAAACGTGCAGGATTCCGTGGGCAATCCGCTTGCGGCGGCGGAACTGCTGGTCGATCCGACGAGCCGGACCTTCGCGGGTACGCCGCCCACCGGGGCCGACATCGATACGGACGAGGACGGCATTCCGGATTCCGAGGAACTGCGCGGGCACCAGATCATCATCCTGCGGGCGGGCGAAGTGATCGAGATTCGCGAAGTGACCAGCGATCCGACGCGCCCGGATACCGATGAGGACGGTTTGACGGATCTGGAGGAATACGCGATCGGCAGCAATCCGCGCAAGGGGGACACGGACAACGACTCGCTGCAGGATTTCGACGAGTGGAACGTCTGGTACAGCGATCCCAACGATCTGGACAGCGACGCGGACACGCTTCACGACAGCATCGAAGCCGAGTTCTTCCGGACATCGCCGATTATCGCGGATACGGATGGCGACCAGATCGACGACGACGTTGAGCTGTTTGAGGTGAATCGCGATCCCCTGATCAGCGATCTGCCCAAGCCGCGGATCGAGATCGGCAACGTGAGCCCGACGCTCGATCTGCGGTTCAGCTATACCGACACGGCGGGCATGTCGCAGACTGAGGAGCGCTCGGAGTCGAGCACGCTGACGCAGTCGCAGGAACAGACGCTGTCGACGTCGGACGAGGACAGCACCAAGGCGACGATCGAGGCCAGCACGGAACTGGAAGTGTCGGCGACATTTCCGAGCGGCGGCGGCGTGAAGGGCACCTTCGGGCTCAAGGGCGGCTTCGAACAGGGGCACACGTCCACGGTCTCGGAGGAATCGAAGGAAGGCTCTGAACAGTCGTATGAGAACTCGCTGAGCACGACGGCCACGGTGGACTTTTCGCAGTCGGTTACGCGCGAGATCGCCGGCGCAAACCTGCTTGCAGACGTGACGTTTCGAAACATCGGCGACGTGGCCTTTACCATCAGCAACTTCGAACTGACGGCACTTCAGCAGGATCCCAACAACCGGTCGGAGTTCCTCCCGCTGGCGTCGCTGATTCCCCAGAACCCGGACCTGGAGACGGTGAATCTCGGGCCGGACGGGCTGGTGTCGGTGCGCGGGCCGTTCGTTTTCGAGGCGGCGCAGGTGTTTCCACAGCAGATCCAGGACCTGATGAAGAATCCGCGCGGACTGATTGTGAAGCTGGCCAATTTCGACATCACGGACGAACTGGGTCGCAACTTCGCATTCACGTCGCAGGAAGTCTTCGACAAGACGGCGGGCATCACCATCGACTACGGCAACGGGCAGCTCGAAAGCTATCGCGTCGCCGTCAACAGCACCTTTGACGACGAGGGCAAGCCCATGGGCATCACCATGGCGTATGCCCTTCAGGAGATCCTCGGGCTCGAGAAGGGCGCGGCGGACGGGTACGACACCACGATCGTCGATCGCGATCTGGATGGCAGCGGTACGCTGGTGCCGGTGGAAATCCTGACGCGGGTGAAGGACGTCGAATCGGGCTTCCAGGATGATCCGCTGACGCCGCCGCCCGGCAGCACGACGGACTTCGTCTATGACGAGACGCGCACCTTCTGGGTGGTATTCTCAAACGGCGCGCTGGATGACAACGCGATTCACTTCGATCAAGTGGTGCTGAAGGCTCGCGATCAGTTCGCCTTTACCTTCGTCCAGGACAAGGACGGCGACGGCGTCTTCGCGACCGAGGAGTTCATTCACGGCAGTTCCGACAAGAATCCGAACACCGACGGCTGTCCCGGAGACGATCTGGAAACGCCGGCGATCGAAGGCGGCTGCGATCCTGACACCGTCGACACACTTTCCGATTTCGACGAGATCAAGGTGGGCTGGCAGGTGCAGGTCGAGGGTCGGCCGTCGCGCAAGGTGTATCCCGATCCGGTTCAGCCGGAGTCGGACGGCGATCAGATCCTCGATCACGTCGAGAAGGCGTGCCGGCTCGATCCGCGGCAGCGCGACACCGACGAAGACGGCATCGACGACTTCACCGAGATCACCGGCTACTCGATCAACGACCAGGCAGGCATCCTGCTGAACGTGGTGCAGCCGTATGCGGGCGTGGTGATCATGGATGGCGGCAACGGCCTGGTCGAGACCACGCTGGTCGGACCGGACGACGTGCTGGTGCCGGCAGGTAACACCGTGGAACCGGGTTCCATCATTGTGACGCCGGGCGCGAACGGCACGATCGAAAGCACGCTGAATCCCGGCGGCGACGACGTGATCTCGGCAACGCACACGGTCATTGCAGAGTGCATCCTGCCCGGGATGACGGACGCGGTCTTTGCTTCCGATCCGCTGAACGCGGACACGGACGGCGGCGGCATCCCGGACGGGGCGGAGATGAAGCTGGGCATTAATCCCAACAATCCGCGGGATGACGCCCGCTTCCGCGACGCGGATCGCGACGGCGTGCCGGATGCGTTCGAAGAAGACGGCTGGGATATCGTGGTCAACGGCGCGACCATTCATGTGACGTCGAACAAGTTTGATCCGGACAGCAACGACGACGGGCTGCCCGATCTGCTGGCGTATCACCTGGGCATCAATCCCAGCGAACAGGACGGCGACACGGACGGCGACGGACTGAGCGACGTGGACGAGTTCGACGGGCCGGATACGTGCGTGACGACGGCGGTGCCCTGCGGCCAGTTCAGCGGCTGGGCCGACTTCGTGACGGCTTGCGACGACGCGGACAACTGCACGTTCGTGCTCGCAGATCTGGATGTACTCGGATCGCGCCGCCTGGGCACGAACCCGACGGCGGCCGATACCGACGGCGACGGACTGAACGATCTCATCGAAGCCAACGGTTACACCATCATGGTGGGCGGCAATCCGATCGACGTTGATCCGGATGAGTTCGATCCCCACTCCGACGAGGACGGCTGGAACGACGGCACCGAGCATGCCAACGGCACCGACGCCACGGATCGCGACACCGACGGCGACTCGACGGACGACGACGACGAAGGCGGCATCTGCGGCGGCGGCAGCTGCCGAAACCCGCTGGTCGCCGATCAACTGGTGACGATGACGTACTCGACGATCGAGATCAACGGCGACTGCGACGCACTGGACAACGACGGCGAATTCAACTTTTCGCTGCGCGTCAAGCGGCCCACCGACGGGAGCTTCATTCAGTTGGAATCGCCGACCTCGCTGGGTTTACCGACCTGCGACGATGAAGGTTGCGTTAACGGGGACGGCCACCTGATTGTCGACAATAACTACGTCGTCAGCGTGAGCGAATCTGTGACGTTTGTGGCAGCGTACGGCGCCGTTTTCGAGTACGCGGGCTTTGTGCAGGAGCTCGATGGAGATGCCGACGCGTCGCTGCGATACGGGCCGGCCGGGTGCGATTGCGGATTTGCCGGTTCGATCGATGTGACGGCCGACACGTCCTTCACGGTGCCGGCAACCGCCAAGCCGCTGAGCTGGTCGAAATCCGGCAACTGCGGAAACATCGACGAACAGAGCTATACGTGGACGGTGTTCGGCTCGATCAGCGTGCAGTGATTTGCCAGTCAATGCGGATGGGCGCGATCACCAGCGCGCCCATCCGCACCAATTTTCGAAGGTGCGTGCAGCGGGAAGCAGGGACATGTCCATTCGCATCGCATATCTCTTGCTTTTCTTCCTCGTGACGGCGTGGTTTGCCGGGTGCGGGGTCGATCTGCCCGCGAATGACGCGGCAAACCCGGCACAGGCGCCCGGCGAACCGGCGGACCTGGCGTCGCCGGTCGACAATGGCTCGGCATCTCCGACCGATCGTGACGGCGACGGTCTCACGGACGATGAGGAAAGGCGCATCGGGACCGAGCTGTTGCTCCGAGACACCGACGGCGACGGGCTGTCCGACGGCATGGAAGTGGCGATCGGCGCCGATCCGCGCAATCGCGACAGCGACGGCGACGCGATATCCGACGGCGATGAGGTGCTTGCGGGCAGTGACCCGCTGGATGCATCCGACCCGCCGTCTATTGAAGAGCAGTTCGCCGCCGCCGATCACGATCTGGACGGGCTCCTTTCCGGCCAGGAGGTGCTGCTGGGCACCGATCCGATGGACGCGGATACGGACGACGATGGGCTGGAGGATGGCGAAGAAATTGCGCTGGCCATCGATCCGCTGGACGAGGATTCGGACGATGACGGCGTGGACGATGGTGAAGAGATAGCGGACGGAACCGATCCGAACGATGAGGACACCGACGACGACGGCGCCGACGATGGCGAGGAAAAGGAAGAGGGAACCGATCCGGAGGATCCCGACACGGACGACGACGGAGACGACGACGGCGACGAGGATGACTGCGACGGCGACGGCGACGAAGACGACGACGGGGACGGAAAGGAGCAATCCGGGCAGAAGGACGAAGACGACTGCGAGACCGATCCCAAGGACCCGGATACGGACGATGACGGCTCGCTGGACGGCGAAGAGAAGGCCGAAGGCACCGATCCACACGATCCGGATACCGATGACGACGACATATATGACGGGCTGGAACGGCTGTTCAATACCGATCCGCTTGACGATGACACGGACGACGACGGTCTGAGCGACGGCGAGGAGGTGGAGGGCGGATCGAACCCCACCGACGACGACAGCGACGACGATGGGCTGCTCGACGGCGAAGAACGGCTGATCGGCACCGATCCGAACGACACCGATAGCGATGATGACGGTTTGTCGGATATGGCGGAGTCGATCGGCGGCACGAATCCGCTCGATGACGACAGCGACGATGACGGCCTGTCGGACGGCGACGAGATCAACGCAGGCACGAACCCGGACGACGCCGACAGCGACGATGACGGCTTGTCCGACTCGGAAGAGATGCTCTTCGGCAGCGACCCGAACGATTCGGATTCAGACGACGACGGTTCGAGCGATCTGGATGAGTTCAACAACGGGACGAATCCACAGGACGACGAACCCGGGCCTCCGTAAGACGCTCGCCATACGCCTGCCCTTGCTCCATGCATTTCCCCGCCATGGCGCGGCGCCCTCGACGGCTGCTGTCGAGCCGGCAAACTGCCACCAAAGGCGGACTTCCCGAAATGCAATGCTGAGTATCGACGGCCGTCGGGTAAAGGCGCAAAACCCCAAGCTGCCGCGGTGCGGGACCGGTGGAGTCTTCAGGTTATAATCGCGCGGACGACTGGAGCGATCTCGAGGATGCCGGCAATGCGCCGAGCGTCGGCCGAACGCCGCACCATCCCTTGAGAACTGCCTCAACGCCTGGAGCAATGCATGTCCGCGCAAGAGCCCATTCGCGTGCTGATCCTCGGCGCTGCCGGCCGGGACTTCCACAATCACAACTGCTGCTTTCGCGACGACGATCGCTATCGCGTGGTCGCATTCACGGCGACGCAGATACCGAACATCGAAGGCCGCACCTATCCAACGGAGCTGGCCGGCCGGCGCTACCCGGAGGGCATTCCGATCCATCCCGAGGAGATGCTGGAGGAGCTGATCGCGAGCGAGAAGATTGACCTGGCCGTGTTCAGCTATTCGGACGTGCCGCATGCGTATGTCATGCACATGGCATCGCGCGTGAATGCGGCCGGGGCGGACTTCAAGCTGATCGGGACGCGCGCGACGATGCTGCCATCGAAGAAGCCGGTGGTGGCGGTGTGCGCGGTGCGGACGGGCTGCGGCAAGAGCCAGACGACGCGGCGGGTGGCGGCGGTGCTGAAGGAGATGGGCCGCCGGATCGCGGTGGCGCGGCACCCGATGCCCTATGGCGATCTGCGCAGGCAGGCGTGCCAGCGGTTCGCCGAGATCGCCGACATGGACCGTCACGAATGCACCATCGAGGAGCGGGAGGAATACGAACTGCACATTCAGAACGGCAATCTGCTGTTCGCGGGAATCGACTATCAGAAGATCCTGGCGGCGGCCGAGACCGAGGCGGACGTGGTGCTGTGGGATGGCGGCAACAACGACACGCCATTCTTCAAGCCCGATCTGATGATCACGGTGGCCGATCCGCACCGGCCCGGCCACGAGACGGGCTACTATCCCGGCGAGACGAACTTCCGCATGGCGGACGTGATCCTGATCAACAAGGTGAACACGGCCGTTGAGGAGAACATTCGCATCGTGGAAAAGAACGCGGCGGCGCTGAATCCGAGGGCGACCGTGATCCGGGCCGATTCGGCGGTGATCTGCCGCGAGCCGGAAAAGCTGCGGGGCAGGCGCGTGCTCGTCGTCGAAGACGGGCCGACGCTGACGCACGGTGAGATGCGCTACGGCGCTGCGCACGTGGCGGCGCGTCAGCACGGCGCGGCGAAGATTGTTGACCCACGACCCTATGCGGCGGGCACGCTGAAGGCGACGTACGCGAAGTATCCGCACATGGAGGAGATTCTGCCGGCCATGGGATACGGCGCGCAGCAGATTGCCGATCTGGAGGCGACGATCAACGCGGCGGATTGCGACGTGGTGGCGATCGGGACGCCGATTGATCTGGGGCGGCTGATCAAAATTAACAAGCCGCACGTGCGGATCGGGTATGAGCTGGCGGGCGAGGGGGCGGAGCGGCTGGAGGCGATCTTGCGGAAACACCCGCGACTGGCCTAGCATCTGGCCGGTTCAGTTTTCATTGGATTAATAACACCCATGGAGCGTTCGCGCATGAGCAATCCTCTCAAGGGACGCAGCCTCGTTTCACTCGCACAACTGACGCCGGACGAATTGGCGCTGATCCTGGATACCGCCGCATCGGTGAAGAAGAATCCGCGGGAATACGCCGGCAGCTTTGCCGGCAAGACGCTGGCGATGATCTTTCAGAAGCCGTCGCTGCGGACGCGCGTGTCGTTCGAGACCGGCATGACGCAGATGGGCGGGCATGCGATCTATCTGGCGCCCAGCGACATCAGCCTCGGCAAGCGCGAGACGACCGAGGATATTGCGCTGGTGCTGTCCCGGTATGCCGACCTGATCATGGCGCGGGTGTTCGGGCACGACATCGTCGAGGACCTGGCAAAGCACGCCACAGTCCCGGTGATCAACGGGCTGTCCGATTTTTCGCACCCCTGCCAGATTCTGGCGGATTTGCAGACGGTCGCTGAACGGCGCGGCGCGCTGAAGGGACTGACGTTCACGTACATCGGCGACGGCAACAACGTGGCACACTCGATCATGTTCGGCGGCGCGCTGTCGGGCATGCACGTCCGCATCGCGACGCCGGCGGGCTTTGAGCCGATGCCGCAGGTCGTCGAGCAGAGCCAGGAAATCGCGGCGAAGACCGGCGGCAGTGTGAGCGTGATGAACGATCTGCGCGCGGCGGCCGCGGATTCGGATGTGTTGTATACGGACGTCTGGGCGAGCATGGGGCAGGAGGCGGACGCCGAACGGCGCCGCGAGTTGTTCAAGCCGTACCAGGTGAACATGGATACGTTGAAACTGGCGCGGCCAGACTGCGTGGTTTTGCACTGCCTGCCGGCGCACTATGGCGAAGAGATCTCCTACGACGTGACGCGGACGAAGAACTCGGCCATCTTCGACCAGGCGGAGAACCGCATGCATGCGCAAAAGGGCCTGATGCTGCTGCTGGCCGGGGTGTGATGCGCGCCGGGCCGGGCAAGCCGCGTGCGAAGCGGCTCCGGTGCAGAAAGGCCAAGACGCGGCGGCTATTTGGGCGCGCGGCCGAAGCGGTCGAGCTGATGAAGCGCGGCGCGAAAGTCCTTGGGCGGCTCGGCCGTCAGCGTCAATCGCTCGTCACCGCCGGGCACATCCATTTCGACGATATGGGCGTGGAGGCTTGCGCGGTCGATCAATGGTCGCTCGGCCTTGCGGCGGCTGGGGCGATAGCCGGCCTTGAAGGAGGAGAGCATGAGCCCTTCGGGCGAGCCGTAGATGCGATCGACGGCAAGCGGCATGCCCAAGGCCTCGAGGTGGGCGCGAATCTGAAACTCGACGCGCGTGCGGGCGATGCAGGCCAGCAGCGCGAAGCCGACGAAGCGATCGCGCAGCGTCCACTCCGTGCGGGCCGGGGCTCCTTCCTCACGGTTGACGTGCGTCCGGCCTCCACCGCGCGATACATCGCGCAGCGGCAATTCGCATGTGCCGCCCTCGGTCATGACCATGGCGCGGACGATTGCCAAATGGGTGACGGTCATTCGTCCGGAAGTGAACTGATCGACGAGGGCGTTCAGTGCGTCCGGCGTTGTCGCCAATACTGCCAGCCCGCTGACATCGGGCTCGAGGGGATACACGTTGGCGAGTGTTTCGACATCGGCGCCTTCCTGGCGGGCCAGTTCGTCGAACACGCCGGGTTCATCCAGCAGACCGTGTTTGGGCCACATGCCGGCGGGCTTGTTGACGACGAAGAAGTCGCGGCCGCGATGTATGACGTCCAGCCGCGGCGGCTTTTTCTCGCGGGTGCTAACCATGTCCTCTGTGTATTCGGCGTTTCGTTTCATCGGTTGTGCAGATCCATCGGGAGTATCAGACGCGGGATCGGGGCGTCTCCGGGATTTCGATTCATCACAGGAATGCTAGGAAGCATCGTGCCGGCTTCGCCGCCTCCGAGCCGGCGGACCGACGCGGGAGGCCGGCATCGACGCCTACAGCGGCAATTCTCTTAATAACAGCGGTATGACGTGCACGTAGCGAACCTGGTCGATCGACAGGGCCGGCTCAATGATGATGCTGCGGACGAGCCGCTTCTTCGGGTCTTCCTCGATGGCGACCACCTTGCCGATGACCATCGGCTCGGGCAGGCCAAGGGTGCCGGGGGCACTGCACACGGTGGAGCCGATCCGAATTCGCAGCACGCCATCATCCTGCGGGGCCTCGTGCGGCAACTGAACGACGCGATAGTCGACGTCGCGAATGATCATGCGGCCTTCGCCCATGCCCGACAGGGTGCAGGCGTGATCGACCATCGCAAAGCCCTGCGGACCGAATTCTCCGACGCGCACTTCGATGGCCTCGCGGACGCCCACGTCGCTGAACAACTGCACGCGCGACATGTAGGGGCTGACGATCTCCACGCGGCCGAGCAGAACGTCCCGCGCGATGACGGCGCTGCCCTGCTGCACCTCGGACAGGTCGCCGTGATCGATGAAGAAGCGCGAGGCCACCCAGTCGCGATAGCGGACATTTCGATCACTGCCGCGCTCGATCAGGACCGAGTCTCGTGCCGCGACGATGTCACGGGCGACGACTTGCGCCTGCAACGCGCGCGTGCGCGCCCGCGACTGGATGCCGCCCATACGGATGTTGTCTTCGCGGAGCTGTTCGATCATGGCGGATTGCGAGGCGATGATATTTCGCAGGCCTTCCATTTCGGCGGCGGTGTCGTCGGTTTGATGCCGGGCCTCGGCGAGCGATTCGAGCGACTTGAACGTCATTGCGTAGGCCACGTGCTGTAGGGGGACCAGCAACTGCGTGCCGTGCTTGGACGTGTCCGAAATCCGCGGTGGCAGCAGGACCGCGAGCGTCGAAAGCGCCATGAGTCCGCCGAACGTCGCCTGCTTGCTGGGTCTGTATGAGGAGATGCGCATGTCCAGATGGTAAGGGCAAGGCGTGACGCGCTTAAGTACGGCCACGCCGCACGACAGCGGCGGCCTGCTTGTTAAACGGGGAAAGCTGTACGCATGTTGCCGAAGGGGTAAACTGGGAAGAATGTAAACTCTTTTTTGACAAACCTTTATGTGAATTGTAGCCTTTTGGGTGAATGGATCAGCCGACGCCAGGACGACGGCGACCACCACAGACAACCATCCCGCTTCTGGAGACCGAGGGGGTGTGGGAACCGCCACCCACACCTCCTCACCGCTTTTTTACGAGGCGCTTCGTGGCGCGACCAGTCGGCCTGCCGGGCCCGAATGCCGCGACTTTCGGAACAGTGGGGCTTGAATAGAATCGGGCTCGATGCACGATCAAGCCCCACAGGCAAAGGTGCGACGACAGAAATCCACCGCCGCCGCGCCTTCCGGTCGACGGCTTCGCATAGCGGACGTGTTGATTTATCTGACCGTGCGCCTGGTCGGACTGGTCATCGGGCTGTTTCCGATCAATCGGACGCTGGGCGTGCTGCGCGGGTTGGGGACGATCTGGTTCACGCTCCCCCACCGGTTGCAGGCCTCGCGAAAGGTGGATGCGGCGGCCCGGCTGCTGCTGGGCTGGTCGCCGAATGCGCTGGCGGCCTGCGAAAAGGCACTGGGGCGCTTCTGCCAGCACCGTGTCCGGGCCGAGGAGCACATCCGCCTGTCGTTTCCGGACATGCGGGAACCGGAGGTGTCGCGGATTGCCCACGAGTCCTTCCGGCACCTGGCAATGGTCTATGGGGCCGAGCTGCTGATCACGCCGCGGCTGGTGACGCCATGGACGTGGCACCGGTACATGCGCCTGAAGAATTTCGACGAGGCGCTGCCGCTGCTGCTGAAAAAACGCGGCTGCATCATGGTCACGGCGCACTACGGCAGCTTCGAGCTATTGGGCTATGTGCTGGCGGTCATCGGGTTCGACATGGTGGCGGTCATGCGGCCGCTGGACAACGAACTGCTCAACCACTATCTGCTGGATCGCCGCGAGGCCAGCGGCCTGAAGCTGCTCTACAAGAAGGGCGCCACGCGATCGGCGGGCGACGTGCTCGAGTCGGGCGGGGCGCTGTGCTTCATCGGCGATCAGGATGCGGGCTCACGCGGCATGTTCGTCGATTTCTTCGGGCGCAAGGCGTCCACGTACAAGTCGATCGGCCTATTGGCCATGGAGTACGACGTGCCGATCATCGTGGGCTATGCCCGGCGCAGTGGCCAGGGCTTTTCCTATGAGATGGGCGTGACGCGCATCATCCATCCCAAGCAGTGGAAGTCGCAGGATGATCCGCTGCGATGGATCACGGAGAGTTATTCGCAGGCGATGGAACAGTTCATCCGCGAGGTGCCTGAGCAGTATTTGTGGATTCACCGGCGGTGGAAATCGAAACCGCGCGAGAAGGGAACTAAGGAGCAGGGATTGAGGGATTGAGGGATTGAGGGATGGAGGGATTGAGGGATGGAGGGAAGTGCAGGCCGCGATTGCGCGATATCAGAAGGCCGGCGAAAACTGGCGTGGGCATCAGCGAGAGCACGGCGTAGAATCCACGCGGAAATACAGGAATTTTTGACCATGCCGTGCGGCAATGACCGGCGCGGCAGACGAGGTGAGATGATGTCGGATGCGAAGATCGAGCAGATGAAGCGGCTGGTGGAGCAGGATCCGAACGACGAGCTGGCCCAGTTCAGCCTCGGCAAGGCTTATCTGGAGGCGGGCAATCTTCAGGACGCGGGGCCGTGCTTTCAGCGGGTGCTGGCGATCAACAGTTCGAACTCGAAGGCGTATGAGCTGCTGGGCACAGTCCAGATGCGCACCGGGCTGTCGTCGCTGGCGATCGAGACGCTGACCAACGGCTATCGCGTGGCCCACCGCAAGGGCGACATGATGCCGATGAACGCGATGGCGGCGCTGTTGCGCGAGCTGGGTGCGGAGGTGCCGGCGATTGGTGCCAAGGCGCCGGCAGCGACGACGGCGGGGGGCGGCGGGTTTGCGTGCCGGCGCTGCGGCGGGCCGGGGCCGCAGCTCGCGAAGGCGCCGTTCAAGGGAGAGCTGGGGGAGATCGTGTACAAGACGGTGTGCGAATCGTGCTGGCGTGGCTGGGTGGCGCAGGGGACGAAGGTGATCAACGAGCTGCGGCTGCCGATGTACGATCTGCAGGCGCAGGAGATGTACGATCGGCATATGAAGGAGTTTCTGCTGATTGAGTGACCCGGCCCCGACGACCTCCATCGCCTCGCCGCCTTCGCGCAGGATGTCCATCGCGACGACCCGTGCTGGGTGCCGCAGGACGGGCACCCTATGGTGGACAACGTGTCGGGCAAATTCCCCGGGGTGGCGGTCACGCAGTAGCGGCACGTTCGGTTGACGGCCAGACTCGCGTGCATTCGTGCAAAGGCCCAACCTTGCCGCGGCGAGCCCCGGCGGGTTAGAATGATCCATGGATCAAGCGATCATGAACCCCTTCGACCGCATCACAATTGACCCCAACGTCATGCAGGGCAGGCCGTGCATTCGCGGCATGCGCATCACGGTGTCGCTGGTGGTGAACCTGGTCGCCGCGGGCATGTCGCGCGAGGAGATCATCCGCAGCTATCCCTATCTCGAGCCGGAGGACATCGCCCAGTCCCTGTCGTATGCCTCTTGGGCGGTGGATGAAGAAGTGATGCCCTTCGACGAGTCGGCCCATGCGGTTCCTCGCTGACATGGGAATCTCGATCGACGTGGTCGAGGCGCTTCGGGCCGACGGGCACGACGCGATCCACCTCAGCGAGCAGGGTCTTCACCGCCTGCCGGATGATGAGATCATCAGCAAGGCCGCGAGCGAAGCGCGCGTGCTGATTGCCCACGATCTGGACTTCAGGCGGCTCATGGCGATGCTCCGGGGGAATGCGCCGAGCATCATGTCCTTTCGCCTCCGCAGGATGACGCCCGCCAATGTGGTCGTGCACCTTCAAACGGTGATCCGTCGCTGGCCAATCGAGCTGTCTTCGGGGGCGCTGATCAGCGTGCGCGAGGGGGCTGCGCGCTGCCGGCTGCTGCCGCTTACGAGGGATGGTGGCGATCAGCCGGAGGCAGAAGCGACATCGACGCCCGAATCCTGACTGTTGAATGCCGCTCGATGTCCGGAGACGTTAATGCGATTACTCAGCCCGCAGTCCCTCGACGACCTCCACCGCTTCGCCGCCTTCGCGCAGGATGTCCATCGCGACAACCCGTGCTGGGTGCCGCAGGATGGGCACCATGTGGCGGACAACCTGTCCGGCAGATTCGCCGGGGCGGCTCTCACGCAGCGGCTGCCCTTCCGGGCGCTGGGCGAGCGTGGCGAGATTCTGGCGACGGTGTGCGCCGAAAACCTCGAGCCATTCAACCGGCTATCACGTCAATCCTGATGACTGATTACGCTCCCTGCGGGTCACGGCTATGATGATCGGGATTGACCGGTGTGAGGGCACGCCGGCTCGTATGACTATGAGCTGACCGGCGTGAGGACACGCCGGCTCTTATGACCATGAGCTGACCGGCGTGGAGACACGCCGGCTCTGCTGACAGCCATGATCCGCGTCATCCTTCCATTTCACCTCCGCACGCTCGCCCGCGTCGATGGCGAAGTGACGCTGGACGTGCCGCCGCCGGTGACCACGCGCGCGGTGCTGGAAGCAGTCGAGACGCGCTACCCCATGCTGCGCGGGGCGATTCGCGAACATGGCACGCTGAAGCGGCGGCCGTTCATCCGCTTCTTCGCCTGCCGGCAGGACCTGTCGCACGATGATCCCGAGTCGCCGCTGCCGAGCGCGGTGGCGAGCGGGGAGGAGCCGTTCCAGGTGGTTGGGGCGATCGCGGGCGGTTAAAGTGGCCTGGGCTACATTTACAAGGAGACTACTTACATGTCCTACGTTGATGGTTTCGTCATTCCGGTCCCGAAGAAGAACATGCCGGCCTATCGACGCATGGCCAAACTGGGATGCAAGGTCTGGATGGATCACGGCGCGCTGGATTATCGCGAGTGCGTGGGCGATGACATGAAGATCAAGGGCATAACGCCGTTCTCGGCGTACATCAAGCCCAAGGCGGGCGAGACGATCATATTCGCATATGTCCTCTACAAGTCGCGGGCACACCGCGACAAGGTGAATGCGAAGGTGATGAAAGACCCGCGGCTGGCGCAGATGATGAAGAAGGGTCAGAAAATGCCGTTTGACTGCAAGCGGATGGCGTACGGCGGGTTCAAGACGATCGTGGAGCCGGCGAAGGCAACACGTTGAGTCGCCGCAGTCGAAGCGTCGAAAGTAAGAACGTCAAACCAGGATCCAACGGCGTGCCTGACCCCGGCCACAGGCCAGGGCTCTGTTACTTCGGTTTCAGCGCCATAATCGCCGCCATGACGTGCTGCGCCACTTCGCGGAAGGCCTCGCGGTCCTTCTCGCGACCGGCCCACTTCGACAGGTCGACGGGTGGGCCGAAGCGCACCACGGCATTGTGCCGCCAGAAGAACGGGGCGATCACTTTTTCCGTGTATTTCAGCCCGGCAATGTATGCGGGGATGACGGGCACGCCGCTGCGCAGTGCCAGCATTCCGACACCCTCTCGGACTTCTATCGGCGCCGACGGATCGCGCACCCCGCCCTGGGGGAAGATGCCGAGCAGCTTGCCTTCCTGAAGGTGCCGCAGGGCTGCCTTGATGCTGGCGGTGTCCTGACCGCTGCGGGTGACGGGCACGCAGTCGATGACTCTCACCAGTCTCGAAAACAACGGAATCCGGGCGAATTCGGCGGCAATCATGAAGCCGATGATGCGATTGGGCGAGGCGCTGGTGAGCACGAATGGATCGAGCGTGCTGT
Source organism: uncultured Planctomycetaceae bacterium (assembly GCA_964408455.1). Classification (GTDB taxonomy): domain Bacteria; phylum Planctomycetota; class Phycisphaerae; order UBA1845; family UTPLA1; genus CAYOZN01. The sequence continues at coordinate 31,353 of CAYOZN010000010.1, read as the reverse complement.
TGTGGTTGGCGACGACGATGGCGGGGCCCGATGCGGGGATGGTGCAGAGACCCTCTCGGCGGGCGCGCGGCAGGAGCCGGCAGCCGAAGTCGTTCAGGTTCTTCCAGAAGGACAGAACCGGGCCGAATCTGCCGCGCCGCAGGCGAATGTAGATGGCCGTCACGCCGGTGGCCAGGAGCCCGGCGGCCACCAGACACAGGATCAGCGGCGTGTATTCGTCGATGTTCTTCCACCGCGGGATACCCAGGAAGCCCGTCGCCAGAAGCAATCCGCCGATGCTGGTCAGGTCCTTTACGCCGAACACGCGGCCGCGGAAGAAATCGGGCACGATCTTCATGATCAGGGCGTAGACGCTGACCAGCACGCCCGATCCAAATACGCCGGTCAGGAACAGCCCGGCATAAAAGCTGAGATGCCCCAGCCCACCCTGCCAGGCGATGGCAAGCGAGGCCACCGACAGCGACGCCCCCACCAGCGACCACGAAAGGGCGAGCTCGCTCTTCAGGCGATCGCCAAGAAGCGCCAACAGCATGGCGCCCGAGAGCATGCCGATGCCCAGAGAGGCGTTGAAGTAGCCGATGTCATCGACCGTTCCTCCCACGTGTCCGACGACGGCGGGTACGACGCTTCGTACCGCGGCGGCGGCGGTCCAGAAGACCACGGCGAATGCGATCAACTCGACGACGCGACGATGGCCGCGGCAGTATGCGAAACCATCTAAGAGGCCGCTTCGTTCGCGCGGCCCCGCCGCAATGGCCGCCTGACGCCGCGGAGGGAGAATCAGGATGATCGTCAGCGCGCTGATGAGAAAGGTGAAACCGTTGAGGGTGAAGAGGATGCCGGGGCCGCGATTTGCGTACGCAGCGATGATCTGTGCGCCGATCAGGTAGGACGCGATGGTGGCAATGGGGCCCATCGCGTTCATCAGACCGTTGCCGCGGATGATCTGGTCCTGGCGGATGAGCGATGGCAACATGGCCGCCCGAGCCGGCGAGAACATGGCCGCGAACGTGCCCAGCACAAAGAGCGGCAGGGCATACAGCCACGGATCGAGGGCCGGGAAGCGCCCGTCCCGCTCCAGCACCGCCCGCCAGTTCGCGCCGGCGAAACGATCGAACACGGCGTGCAGAATGACCAGGAAGCTGAACATCACGACGGAGCGCACCAGGTCCGCCGTGATCATGATGCGCTTCCGCGGGAGGCGGTCGGCCAGCCAGCCCATCACCGGGCCGAACAGGAAAAAGGGCAGCATGAATTGAAACAGCATGATCGCGGACACGCGCGTGCTGTCGGCCCGCTGCGTGGCGCCCTGCATATGAAGGAGGGCCATCTCGGATAGATGATCCCCGAGCGCGCTGGTGGTGTAGGCCATCCAGAGCAGAATGAAGTTGCGGTTCCGAAAGATGGACGACGGACGTGAATCGGCTGTCGCGTCGGAAAGTGTGGAGGACAGTTCGGTCGCCATGTTGGATTGCGCGGACGCCAGCCGGCCTGCTGGCCGGTGGCGGCGAGCATAGCATCGGGCCGCGTTGTGGACAATCAAGACGCGAACGAGCGCGGCGCAATAAAAAAGCCCACCCGATCCGACCATCGAGTGGGCCTAAACCAGCGAATGGGCGAGCCGACAATCATCCGCTGGCAACACGCAACTGAAGGAGAAAGATGAAGGGTTGGCGTGAACCGCCCCCAAGCCGGTCAGATGGCGGCTCGCCTACCCTGACATGTATTAGAACGGTGCCGGGGCATGCATTTATTCCAGCCGACGGGCGAATTTTTGTTTTCCAGCCGCCGCGGCCTCAAGAATCCCGTAAGCTAATCAACGATAAATATTTAGATACCAAACGTTCAATTATACGCGCCGGCGGGCCATCGAGCGCTTGCCTCGCATTAAAACGGCCGTGCGCCGCCACCGGATGGCTGAAACTGGACAACGGCGTCAATAACCGGGCGGGTGCTGCTCGGGCTGGCGCGTCAGAAGGAGGTCGACCTCGGTGCCGTCGGCGAATAGTCCGAGATAACCGGTGTTGGTGCCGCGGTAGTTGGTCAACGTTTCGAACGTGGCCTGGTAATTGGCCAGATCGCGGCGCGGCGCCAGTTTGCCGCGATGCGGATAGCGCGGCGAAAAAAACGCGGGATTTTCGTTGGCGAGAAACGCGTCTCGAATCAGCGGCCAGCGCGTGTTCCAGAAGCGTTTCATCCTGCTGGAATAGTTCGACGTGGGGTTCGACGACGCGACGTAGCGCCGGCCATCCAGCACCTCCGTGGGGCGACCGTCGAACTGGGCATAGTTGGTGATGTACTTCGGCCCGCCCATGAACGGCGGCGCGTGGTCCTCGGTGTCGATGTCGTACGGCTCGGCGGGATTGATGGTGTTCGAAGCGTGAAAGAAGTACGTCATCTTCCAGCCGCCGCCCGCGTTCGCAGGAAAGCCGGCGGTCGCGCCCGGACAAATCCAGCTGCCCTCCTGGACGAAAGATCCGAGGACAGTGCCGACGGCGAAGGGATGATCGGGATTGAACGGATCGGCGTCGGGCCCGTAGTCCTCGATGTACGGGGCGCGATCATCGAACGAAAGCGCGTACATCCGCACGCCGGTCCAGATGCTGCGGAGATTGTTCATGCAGGCGACCTGCCGCGAGCGCTCTCGCGCGGAGCTGAGGCATGGCAGGAGCAGGGCCATCAGCAGCGAGATGATGGCAATCACCACCAACAGCTCGATCAACGTGAACCCGCGTCTATCCTGTCGCGTCTTCAGCATGGATACGCTCCTTCGCGGACCGCGCGGGCGGCGCCCGGCGAAAAACTCCGTTCAACAGCCTGAACCCGTCAGGGCATCCACAAACGGCTGGATGTCGGCCCCATTGACCGCCGCGTCGCCGTTCATGTCGCTTCGCTCCCGCACATCCTGGGGAAAGGCGTCCGGGGCCAGGAGGACCTGTGCCAGCATGGCGGCATCGTCCAGGTCGATGTCGCCATCTCCGTCCACGTCGCCGGGAATGCCGTCGGACAGCGTGATGTCGAGGCGCGCCGGGAACGGATTCTCTCCGGGCACGCCCGTGTTGAGATAAAAAACCGGGAAGCCCTCGCCGGCCTGGATGAACGTCTCCGAGAGCGACGTCACGATGACGATGATCCGCCCCCGATCGAGTTGCTCCGCGAAATAATCGCGCACGGCGCCGCAACTGAGGCTCAGGTCGACGTTGAACTCGACGTCAAACGGCGTCGCCTGCGCGCCGGGCGTATAGTCGATCGGCTCGCCGACGGCCCAGGGAACCGGCGTGAATTGCGCGACACCGAATGCCTGGTTGTGGAGGCCGGCGACATTGTCTTCGCAGTGGAGGCGGTTCAGCGTGCCGTCCTGAAAGACGAACGGATACGGGTTTCGCGGCACGGGCGACGCCTGCTGATTCCAGCCCTGGAAGAACGACGTCTCGGTCCACGTCAGTTCGTCGAAGAAGGGTCCCGCCGGGTCGAAGGCGGCGCCGAACAGCTCGAAAGGCCGTCCGGCGTCGAGATCGCTGCTCTCGCCATCGACATCGCCCGGCATCCCCCGGGCAATGCCGTCGGCATTCACAAATCCGTCGGCGTTGACGTCGTACGTGAACCACTCGTCGGCGTTGAGATCGACCGGCCACTCCGCATCCGCTTCGTGCGTGAGCCGGATGGACAGAGCCTTGACGTGGTAGGCCGCCGCCCCCTGCCCCGGCGGAATCACGGTGGATGTGTCCCACGCAAGGATGATCACGCCGTCGCGCTCGTTGAAGCGTTGAAGGCCCTGCGGGCTGCGATCGCCGACGGTTCCGAACGTGGAACCCCGGGGCCGGATGCCTGGCGACGGATTGAAGGGGTAATGCCAGCGGTCGTCCGACGGGGCGGGAAACGCGTGCTGCGTGTCTCCCATCGCCGTGGACGCGATCAGAACAGTGAACAGGGTAATGCTGATAAAGCCGGTCTTCATCGGCGCGCTCCTTCCGCTACGTCGCGATTCACGACTGACGACCGCCCCGAACGCGGCGACGGGTCAGCATCGCGCCGGCGACCAGCAGCACCAGCGAGGCCGTGGCGGGTTCGGGGATCAGTGACACGCCATCGACATCAAAGGAGAACGTCAATGGCGAGCCGGCCAACTGGTCCGGCACCTGCGCGCCGATCTGGACGTGGCCGATGTTCGAGAAGACCGAGTTGTAGAGCGTCTGCGACGGAGCACCTTCGAGAAACAGATTGGGCGTGCCGAAGGCCAGGTCGAAGGTCAACTGCGTCCAGGTATTGGGCAGGACCGGCGCAAACTGGACCGACGCGGCGCCCGGCGAGTTGGTTGGCGAGGCGTAGCGGGCGTAGAACGTGAGCGGCATCGGAGCGCTGTGGCGCACCCAGGCGCTGAAACCGGTCGCCCCGTCGGCGAGCCAGTTGCCCACGAACGCCCCACCGCTGGCGCCGGCGGCGCCGTACTCGTCGTGCGCCCGCAGGATGGCAGGCTGTGCACCGGGGCCCTGAGCCACGAAGCTGAACAGGCCGGAGCCATAGCTGGAACCATCCGGGCCGCCGGCAGGCAGCCAGTTGAGGTCGGTGATGCCATCGGCCTGACGCCAGTCGCTCGGACCTGCCGCAAAGTTCTCCGTAAAGGGCACCAATGCGGCACTCGCAACGCCAGCCGACGCAGACAGAGCGATGAATGCAACTGCAGTAACTCTGAGACTTCGTGTGTGGTTCGCTGTCATGTCAATCCTCTCCAAGGGTCTCATTACCTGCCTACAGGTTCTAAACTGGTTCTGCGGTGCCGCACCGCTTGCGCCAAGTCTCGCGCAAGCGGCCGGACCGCCTGTGCCATGCGGCAGACGCACGGCACGTCGCTTCATTTCCCGCGGAAAGCCGTCACTCGCGTTCAAACGGCGCGAGAATCGCGCGCCGGATGAGCGGGTTGTGACACGTGGTTGTCTGGGTAAAAGATCGCCAAGGCCGAACCCGCCTGGGTTCCATCGGCTCGGCATGCAATAGGCGTGGCACCCTGCCGCGAGGCAGTCAGCGCCGCAAGTCAGAAGGGTGGCGCTCGATGCGGTCGCACACGCGCGAGCATGCGCGGTGAATCGGGCTGGGTTGTAAATGCGGGAATCGCCGCATGGCAGCGGCGCCGCAGCATGGATTGATACGCTGCCTCATCCGAAGCAAGGCGGGCAAATGCGATCGCCGCCAGGGCAAGCCGCACGAGTCCCGCAGCCCCGATGGTGAACAGCAGGGCCAGACGTACCCCGTCCTGCGCGAGGAGATCGGGCGCGGCGCGATCGATGACGCCGACGTGCAGCATGGCGACGACCAGCAGGAAGACCACCGCGCTGCGCCGGTCCGACAGCAGGCGAAGCGACCAGCCGAAATAAATCTCGAGGAGGAAAAAGACGTTGGTCGCGGCCATCAGGGCGGCCGACGACCAATCCGAACCCCCGCCAATGGCGACGCTGAAGACCTTCACGGTCGCCGGGGCGTGCAGCGCAAGCAGCAGCATCCATAGAAAGCGCCATGCCGATGTTCGTCGTGGGGACCAGGAGCGAGCTGTCTTACTGGTGGCGTGCATCTGGCTACTTCGAGGCTCGCGAAAGAAATTAAACCGGCGCCGCGAGCGTGTCAACGGTACCTGCGGCGAAAACCGCTATTCCAACCGGCGTCATAGCTTGTGCATGCAAGCCGCGCGCCGCAGCGTTCCGCCGCCCGTCGGCTCAAAAAACGAGTTGCCTGGGGGTCGGGCATCATTCTGTCGCTGGAACATCCGCAACCGGGGGCGAAAGATTCCGCACCTGAGCTGGTTTGTCCTACAATCCCGTTATGCCGAGTCCGAAGGAAATCCAGCTCCAGCAGGCCTATGCGGATCATAGCCGCCACTGGCGCGACCTGGTGTATTGCTATCCTGTCGTCTCGCGCCGGAGCGGCGGCCTGTCGTTGGGGATCAACCTGAATCCCGACAAGGCCTGCAACTTCGATTGCATCTACTGCCAGGTGGATCGCACCAGGCCACCGGCAGTCCGGAAGGTCGAATGGACCATTCTTCGCCGGGAACTCGAGCAACTCGTCGATGCCGCCCTGGATGGCAGCCTCTTCACAGTTCCCCCGTTCGACGCCCTGCCGCCGGAGACCCGCGTTATCCGGGATTTTGCGTTCAGCGGCGATGGGGAGCCGACGACGTATACGGAATTTGAGCAGGCCGTCCGTTTGGTTGCGGACATCCGACATGCCCGCGGGTTGAACGCCGTCAAGATTGTACTGATCACGGACGCGTGCTATCTGACGCGACCGAATGTGGAAGCCGGCCTGCGGATCATGGACGAAAACAACGGGGAAGTCTGGGCGAAGCTCGATGCCGGCACGCAGGACTACTTCCAGCTGGTCAATCGACCCAACTATCCGCTGGCCCACGTGCTGAACAACATTCTGGCCGCCGCCCGAATCCGGCCGATCGTCATACAGTCGCTCTGGATGCGGATTCACGGCGAACCCCCACCGGACCAGGAGATCGCCGCCTTCTGCGATCGGCTGAATGAAATTCTGGCCGGCGGCGGGCACATCAAGCTGGTGCAGGCATACACCATCGCGCGGCAGACGGCCGAGCCGTGGGCGACGCCACTCTCGCGGGAGGAACTCAGCCGGCTCGCATCCATTGTACAGTCGGCGGTCGCCGCACCGGTTGAAACCTATTTCGGATTGGCGCCATGACCCCCACTATCGTGGATGTTTCGCACCGTATGCAGCCCGTGATGCCCAGCACCGTCAAAATTCTGCTGCCCGACAATTACGCGGCGCACGCGCGGGTCTGGCGCGCCGATACACCGCGCGGCGTCGTGCTCTGCTTTCACGGGATTCAGTCGCACGGGGGCTGGTACGAGTTGTCGGGCGCTCATCTGGCCGGCGCCGGCTTCAGTGTCGTCATGCCCGACCGGCGCGGCAGCGGCGTCAACGCGATCCCGCGCGGTCATTTCACCTCGCTGGAGCAGTGCATGGAGGACACGCTGACTTTGCTGGACGAAACGATGCGCCTGGCCCGCACCGATCGCGTTCACGTCGTCGGCATCAGCTGGGGCGGCAAGCAGGCCGTGCTTCTGGCACAGGAGCGACCGCGCAACATTGCAACGGTGACGCTGGTCGCGCCCGGCCTCTTCCCGCGCGTGGACCTGACGCCCAGCGAGAAATTCGGCGTCGGTATCGCCATGATCAACGACCGCAAGCGCCTGTTCGACATCCCGCTGAACGACGCGGCCTATTTTACCGGCAATCCAGAGCGAATCCGCTTTGTCGAGGAGGATCGGCTCAAGCTCCAGCGCGTGTCCGCCAGTTTTCTGCTGACATCGCGTCGGCTCGACAAACACCTGCGGCGCTTCGCACAGGCCGATTGGCGCGGACCCGTGCACCTCGTGCTGGCCGGCCACGATCGCATCATCGATAATGCACGGACGCGGGGCTGGTTCGAATCGCTGCCGTCGCACGACAAGCTGCTGCGCGAGTATCCGGACAGTCATCACACCCTCGAATTCGATGCCGATCCCATCCCGTTCCTGAACGACATGACGAACTGGTTAATCGAGCGGAGCTGACGCCCGGCATCGTCGCCCGATTTGCCAAGTAGCGGCGTGCGTTCATAATATGCCGCGCCGCCAGCGAAACCTGTCGCGACAGCCGATCGGATGCTGGACTCGAATCGGCTCGAACAGCCTGCCAGGAGATGCCATGGCCGGACGCCAGTTCCTCGTCACCGCCGCCCTGCCCTATTCCAACGGCCGCCTGCACGTCGGCCACATCACCGGCGCCTACCTGCCGTCCGACATCTTCGTACGCTATCTGCGATCGAACGGGGACAACGTGCGATACATCTGCGGCAGTGACGATAACGGCGTGGCAATCGAGATCTCCGCACGAAAGGAAAACACGACGCCTGCCGAACTGTCGGGACGCTACAACCGGCGCCAGGCGATCGACTTCGAAGGCCTGGGCATCCGTTTCGACATTTACGGCGGCACGCATCAGCCCGGCTTCGTCGAGCTGCACGAGCGCGTCAGCCAGCAGTTCTTCAAGGCCATCCACGACAACGGCCACTTTGTCAAACGCGAGACGGAACAGCTGTACGACGAGCAGGCGGCCCAGTTCCTCCCGGATCGCTATGTGAAAGGCACCTGTTATCACCAGAAGGATGACGGCTCGCCCTGCCGCAATCCCGAGGCCCTTGGCGATCAGTGCGAACAGTGCGGTCATGCCATCGACCCGCTGAAACTGATCGATCCGGTCAGCACTGTCAGCGGAACGACACCCACGCGGCGCAAAACGACGCACTGGTATCTTCAGCTCGCCAAGTTCCAGGGGATGCTGGCGGACTGGTTCTCCCTTGTGTCGCTCGACTGGCGGCCGATCGTCACGAATTTTTCGCTGGGCGCGATCAAGAAGGGCCTGCCCGAGCGGGCCATGACGCGCGATCTGAAATGGGGCGTGCCGGTCCCGCTGGATGATCCCGACGCAAAGGGCAAGGTGCTCTACGTGTGGTTCGACGCGCCGATCGGCTATGTCAGCTTCACGGCGGCGCTGTGCCAGCAGGCCGGCAACTGGGAAGACTATCGCGAGTGGTGGCAGAACCCCGATTGCAAAATCTATCACTTCATCGGCGAAGACAACATCGTCTTCCATGCGCTTATCTGGCCGGCGATGTTGATGGGCACGCATTACAGCGCCGACGAGATCGCAAAGCGCGGCAGCAGCTATACGCCCCCCAAGGAAAAGGGCGTCCATCAGCTGCCCACGAACGTGGTGGCCAACGCGTTCCTCAACATCAAGTTCCCCGGCAAGGATGAGGAGAAGATCAGCAAGAGCCGCGGCACTGCCATCTGGATCGAAGACTACCTGAAGATCTTCGATCCCGATCCGCTGCGGTACTATCTCACCATCAACGCGCCGGAGAATCAGCGCACCGCGTGGAGCTTTGAAGACTTCGTTGAGCGCAACAACAGCGAGCTGATCGCCACGCTGGGCAACTTCGTCAATCGATGGCAGAAGATCGTCACCGACGATTTCGGCCGCAGGGTGCCGGAAAACGACGCCGCCGAGTCCATTGAGCGCGACATGCTGGCCCGGATTCACGAACTGCCCGGCCACGTCGGCGCCGAGATCGAGGCCACGCGCTTCAAGGCGGCCCTGACGCGCCTGATGGAGGCCTTTCGCGACTGCAACAAATACTTCGACACGCGGGCCCCATGGATTTCGCGAAAGACCGACCGCAGCCGGACGGCCGCGACCATCAACACCTGCATTCAGGCGGTGCGGACGCTGGGCGTCCTGCTCGAGCCGTTCCTGCCGTTCGCCTCCGAGAAGATTCGCGCGACGATGAATGTGCCGGCGGACAAGTGGAACTGGCCGCACGCCACCGAACTGCTGCCGGCCGGACACGAACTGGGCGCGGCGCCAGAGGTGCTTTTCAAGAAGATCGATATCAAGGAGTTTGCGCCGCCGGCGTGATGCAAGTTCGCGGCGGCGGATGGTGCGAATTGGGAGGCACTATGGGGCAGCGCGCTGCCCGACGGGCCCGGTCCTGACCAGCTCGATCAGTGCCGTCAGCATGTCCTCCCACTGCTGGAGCGTCTGGTCGATCTCGTAGCGCAGGATGTCGGCCAGAAGAACGTGGTCCTGGTTTTCCACCGCCGACTTGATATCGCGCAGCTTGCGGTTGAGATCGCCCAGCCAGTCCAGCAGCGGCCGCCCGTTCAGCACGAGCTGCTCAAAGTCCAGCGAGAGCAGTTGCCCTCCGCTCACCACCGCCTCGTGCACCTGGCTCCACGCATTCACGCAGCGGACCAGCCCATTCATTCCCGCAGCGATCCTGCCGGTTGAAAGATCGTCGGCTGCCTGTTGAACCGTCGCGTAAGTGTCGAGAATCGCCAGACGCGTCTCGGAAAGCGCCTCGATCACCGCGCCCGACGCGTCGCCGGAGGTGAACTCGACGCGGTCAAACTCCTGCACCGCGCGCGGCAGCACATCGGCAATCTGATCGACGCCTACGTCGCGCCCGTCGCACGCAATGCCCAGGATGATGTCGCCCGAACCGGCCAGGCTCCGGCGGGCATATTCGATCGCCGACGAAATGGTCGCCGTTTCCGCAAGTTCTTCGCCGATGATGCGACCGTCCAGGAGAATGTTGGCCATGAAAGATCCGCCTTCGGGGGGGGTGGGAGAAGCTCGCGGCCCGTTGCAGCCGGCCTGCGTGCCGCCGCGGTGACAGTATACGCGACGGCCGGCTCAGGCAAAAATCGTGGTAATGATCCACAGGCACGCCATGCCGCAGGCCGCCGTGACGCATGTCGTCGCGATGACACGCTCCCAGCGCAGCGGCGGCCGCGCGTCGCCCGTCGCGCCGCCGAATGGATCGCCCGGCCGCCAGTTCAGCCGCCGCGAGACGAGCTGGCCGCGGCCGATCCGGCGCGGCGCAGTGCCTGAAGGCTTCTTCGCCAGCGCCGCGATCTCACCGCGGGCCGGAAGCTCCGGCATGGGCGGACGCGGCATCGAACGTAATGTGGCTCGCTCCCGCCCTGCGTCCGCGCTTGATTTACCTGACGCCAGTTTTGCGCCGCTGGCGTGGGTAATGGCCAGCATCGCCCCCCGGGCTGCCGGCGGCTGTTTCAGCACGATGCACTCCGAGCCACCGTGATGGTCTTCGTCGATCGCCATGGACGCGGCTTCCGCGCGCGGCGCCCGGTGTCGCTCCTTTGATTGCGCCGGCGCATCCGAATCTGTATGGGGGAACAACGGCACGTCGCCGACATCCAGCGGCGCGTCGAGTTGCTCCTTGGCACTTTCCAGTAGCGGCAGATCGCCCATCGGCCTGATCTCCGACGCGGCGATGGACAGCCTCGCCGCCGTTTTCCAGCCCTGATATCGGGGTTATCGGCCGCAACCAGCCATTGACTTGATTAGAATGGGCTGTGCGCAAGCTATGAAACGGCGGCCGCTTGCAGCGAAATCGCTGGCCCGGCAGTCCCGACTGGCGCAGGCCGCATGCGCTGCCTCAGATTGCAAGGCTCTGCGTCCACGATGATTAGCCGATATGGCGGACGCGGGGGTTGCCGTCGAACGATTTTGCAGAGCTTGGAAATCCACGATGGGCGCGGCGGGCGAAACAAGGGAACTGGGCATTTCGCTGCTCGGCTGCGGGGCCGTGGGCGCCGCCGTCGTCGAACTGCTGCGCGAACGCGGCGAGCGGTTGTCGAGGCAATGTGGCGCCCGGCTGACGCTTCGGCACATCGCCGTACACAACATCTCGGCTTCCAGGCCGCCGCACGTGCCGCCATCGCTGTTGACGACTGACGTCCAGTCCGCAGTGACCGATCCCAACGTCGCCGTGGTGATCGAACTGATGGGCGGCATCGATGCGGCACGCGATGCGGTAATGCGGGCCCTGGAAAACGGCAAGGACGTCATCACCGCCAACAAGGCCCTGCTGGCGACGCACGGGGCGGAGCTGCTGGCCGCTGCCCGAGGAGCCGGACGCTGCCTTGCCTTCGAGGGCGCCGTCTGCGGGGGCATGCCGCTGCTGGATACGATCCGGCGCGGGCTGGCGGCCAACGAGATTCACGGCGTCGTCGGCATCTTGAACGGTACCTGCAATTACATCCTGACGCGCATGCTCGACGAGCGTATCTCCTATGCAGACGCGCTGCGCGAAGCGCAGCGGCTGGGCTATGCCGAGGCCGATCCGACGCTGGACGTGAGCGGTCTCGACTCGGCCCAGAAGCTGGCCATCCTGGCGACGCTGGCGCTGCGCCGGCCCTGCGCGCTTGAACACATCGCCGTGCGCGGCATCGCCGATCTCGATCTCGCCGATCTGATCGCGGGCCGCGACATGGGCTATGTCTGCAAGCTGCTGGCCATCGCCCACCAGAATGAGGACGGCCTCGATCTGTCGGTGCAGCCGACATTCATCCGCACGACGCACCCGCTGGCCGGCGTCAGCGGTCCATTCAACGCAGTCAGCGTCTATGGCGACGCCGTGGGTCATTGCCTCTTCTACGGCCGCGGCGCCGGCGGACGGGCGACCGCCAGCGCGGTGCTCGCCGATCTCGTCGACGTGGCGATCGGCAACGCCCGCCGCGCTTTCGATATGCTGGCAGTGAATGGCAGCGCCGCCGCGCCGCGCTATCGCGATCCGGGTGAAAATGTGACTGCGTGGTATCTGCGCGTGCGGCTTGCCGACAGGCCCGGCGGCATGGGTCATCTGGCGACGGCGCTGGGCCATTGTGGTGTCAGCATCGCGTCACTAATGCAGCCGGAGCGCCGCACGGCCGCGGGCGACGCCGTGCCGGTGATGGCCACGACGCACCCCACGCCCGAGGCCTCCATTCGTCGCGCGGCCGACGCCGTCAGCCGGCTCGATGTGGTGCGCGGGCCGCTGGTCTGCATCCCCGTCCTCGCGGAGCACGACGACGCCTTCGCCGCAGAGCCCGCCGATCAGTAAGTTTTCGTGAACGGAGATTTTCCCGCGCCCGCCGCGATCAATGCGCGCCGTGGATCGCCTTGCCGAACATCGACTCGGCCGCCTCCATGATCGTCTCGGATGTGGATGGATGCGGGTGGATCGAACTCGCGATGTCCTCGGCCACTGCCCCCATCTCCATCGCGAGGACGCCTTCCATGATCATGTCGCCGGCGTGCGGGCCGACGATGCCCATGCCGATCAGCCGCTGACTGTCGCGCTCGAATATCAGCTTCGTGAGCCCCTCGCTGCGGCCCATGGACACGGCCCGGCCGTTGCCCACCCAGGGGAACTTCGTCACTTTGTAATCAACGCCTTTGTCCTTCGCCTCCGCCTCGGTCAGGCCGCACCAGGCCACTTCCGGATCGGTATAGACCACCGCGGGAATGCAGGCCACGTCGAATGCCGCCGGCTTGCCCGCGATCACGTCCGCCACCACGCGCGCCTCTTTCATCGCCTTGTGGGCCAGCATCGGATCGCCCGCAACGTCACCGATGGCATAGATGCGCTTGTCAGTCGTCCGGAATTGATCGTCGACCTGAATGAACCCGCGATCGGTCACTGTCACGCGGGTTTGTTCCAGCCCCAGATTGTCGCTCAGCGGCCGACGGCCGACCGACACCAGGATTCGGTCAAACGTGTCGGAATGCTCCTTTCCATCCACTTCGAAGTTCGCCTCGACGCCTTTGCCCTTTTTCTTCGCGCCCTTGAACTTCGCGTTGACGTGGATCGCCTTCATCTGGTTTGACAGGCGCTTAACCAGCGGCTTGGCCAGATCGGGATCGAGCCCGTTGAGGATGCCCGACAGCGCTTCGACGACCGTCACTTCGCTGCCCAGAGCGGCATAAACCTGGCCGATCTCCAGCCCGATGTAGCCGCCACCGATCACGAGCAGCTTGTCGGGTACTTCGCTCACTTCCAGTGCATCCGCCGCATTCCAGCACAGCTCGCGCGGCAGGACTGATTCGGGCAGCATTTTCGCCGTCGAGCCGGTCGCGATGATGCAGTGCTTGAATTTGATGCGGGAGTTGCTATCGCCTTCGATGCGGACGATCTTGGAACTCTCGAATGTCGCGTGTCCCTTGAAGTGTTCGATCTTTCTCCCCTTGAGCAACGACGCCACGCCGCCGGACAGCTTGCGGATCACGCCGTTCTTCCAGTTGCGCAGCTTTTCAATGTCGGTCTTTGGCTTGCCGAACTGGATGCCGAAACTCTCGGCGTGCTCGGCCGATTCAATAATGCCGGCGACGTGCAGCAGCGCCTTGCTGGGAATGCACCCCTCCCGCAGGCACACGCCGCCGAGGACCGGCGCCTTTTCGACCAGGGCCGTCTGAAGGCCGGCATCCGCCCCGGCGATCGCGGCCACATATCCACCCGGGCCGCCGCCAATCACCAACAGATCGAATTCCTGCGTCAACTCGCCCACAACCATGTTCAGAATCCTGGGTAAATCGGGGAATCGTGACTCACAAAAAACGCGGATCGCGGCTGTCCGACGGACCGGCCGCAGGCGGGTCGCATTCTAGGGACGACGCCATCGACACGCCAGCAAGCGCGTCAGTGAATGAACTCCCGCTCGTCCGGCCGGGCATCTTCCACCCGGATCTTCGGCTGGTCCTTCAGCCACTTGGCGTGATCGGCATGATCGGTGTTGAGCGGCTCGATGTGGGCGGTGATGCGCGATGTCGGCCATTGCACGAGAATCGCCTGCTCGATGTCGTGCCCCAGGTCGTGGGCCGCCGCGACCGTCGTCTCGGGCAGGACCACGAGGTGCATTTCGATGTGACGCTCTGCCCCAGCCCGCCGGGTGCGCACGCCGTGCACCTCGACGAATTTGTCGGCGAAGGGTTCGATGATCTTCTTCAACTCGTCGAGTTCGTCCTGCGGCAGTGCTGCATCGGTCAGCTGAAGAAACACTTCCTTGTGGATGTGCAGCCCGATGCCGGCCAGGCAGACAGCGACGCCCAGGGCCAGCAGATTGTCGACGATCGGGTAGTGGCCGATGGTGCCGACCAGCAGGCCCAGGGCAAGGCCGCCGGTGATATAGATGTGGGTTCGCAGGTGCAGCGCTTCGGCAAGGACCGCGGGCGATCTGGTGGCCCGCGCCTCGCGCATGAGGTACGCCGACACCAGCAGATAAAAGACCGACGCGCCCCCCATGACCGCTACGACGTATGCCGGAATCCGTTCCGGCGCCTCCCCGCGGATGAGCCGATCCACGGCCGTCCAGGCGATGCCCACGGCGGCAACGAGCACAAAGGTGCCTTCGATCGAGGCGCCGAGGGCCTCGAACTTTCCGTGGCCATAAGGGTGCGAGCGATCGGCGGGTCGGGCCGCGATGTACACGGCGAGGAGCACGATGAAGGAATCGACGCCGTCCAGCAGGGTGTGAACGCCCTCCGCCACCAGGCTGGACAGCCCCAGCATCAGGCCGAGGGCGAGTTCCACGATGCAGACCAGAACGCTGGCCGCTATGCAGATCTTCACGGCCCGCAGCCGTCGCTGAGTTTCCCGCTCTTCGGGGCTGGGCGTGGCGACGTCGATCGTCATGCTCGCAATGATCCTCGCTTGCGGTATGCTACGCCCGAACGCGGCCGTCGCAAACCAGGGAACCATCGACGCCGCCGGATAAACGCCTCGCGCAACACGGCGTGCAAGCACGGCAGCAGGCGAATGGCGGAACCCATCGCGACGGTGATCATCCCGAATTACAACGGCGCACGATTTCTGCCGAGGCTTCTGGCGTCGCTGGCGGAGCAGTCCGACGACCGCCTCGCCGTCATCGTCGTGGACGACGCCTCCACCGACGATAGCGTCGCCCGGTTGCAGGGTGGCCGGGACGGCGTCCGGCTGATCGTCAATCCCGAAAATCGCGGCTTTGCGGCCAGCTGCAATCGCGGGCTGGCCGAGGCAAAAACACCCTTCGTCGCCCTGTTGAACAACGACACCCACGTGGATCGCCGCTGGCTCTCCGCCGCGCTCGATGCCTTCGACGCACCAGATGTCGCGGCCGTGGCATCGCTGGTGCTGCTGGCCGATCCGCCCCACGATATCGATTCCGCCGGCGACGTCTTCAGCGTCGCAGGCGGCGCCGTCAAGCGCGGACACGGTCACCCGCGCGGCGCTGCCGCCGCCTTCTCCCGCGACTGCTTCAGCGCCTGCGGGGCATCGGCGTTCTACCGGCGCGAGGTGCTCGAGCGGATCGGCTGGCTCGATGAGCCGATGGAGAGCTACTACGAGGATGTCGAGCTCGGCTTTCGGCTGGCCTGGGCGGGGTATCGCTGCCGGTTCGCCCCGCAGTCGATCTGCTATCACCATCTCAGCGCGTCGTACGCACCGACCGGCTGGCGATATCACCACAACTCCTCGCGCAACGCGGAACACATATGGTGGGGCCTGCTGCCGGCCGAGACGCGCCGGCGGTACGGCTTCGCGCACGCAGCATTCCTGGCGCTTCAGGCCGCCAACAAGATGCGCCAGGGCTGCCTGGCCGCGTGGCTGGCCGGCAAGCGGGCCGCCTTCCGCGATCGCCGCCGAATCGGCGAAAAGCGCGAGTGGGTCGCGACGCACCGGCGCATCTCCGATGCCGAGCTGGAGGCACGGCTCATCCACGACTGGTGGATGCTGCACGTGACGTCGCGCCGCAGCCACGGCGCGGCGCGACCCGATGCCGACCACGCGGGGGATGCCGCCCCATGATCAGCGTGCTCAGCGTCAATTACCAGTCCGCAAAGGAACTGGCCCAGCTGGCCCAGTCCATACGAAGCCACGCGCCGGCAGAGCCCGTCGAACTCGTCGTCACCAACAACTCGAAGGAAGAGGCCATCGAACTGGCATCGGACGAGCGGCTGCCGGTGACCATCATTCCCTCGGACAACGTGGGCTATGGCGCCGGCATCAACCTGGCGTTCGCCCGCTCGCGCGGCGATCTGATCTTCGTGACCAATCCCGACGTTCGCATCGGTCCCGGCGCGCTCCAGCATGCCCGCCGCTTTCTCGACGCACACCCGGACGTGGGCGCGCTGCTGCCGCTATTGCGTTATCCGGATGGTGCCATCCAGCCGTCGCTGAGGCGATTCTATACCTGGCCTGTGATTCTCTACTCGCGATCGCCCTTCCGCGCCATCCGGCTGCGGCCGCGCTTCTGGCTGCGCTACCTGTACGATCGAATCGATCGCAATCGCCCGCGCTCGGTGGACTGGGGGCTCGGTGCGGCGATGTTTCTCCGCCGGGCCGATTTCGGCGACGGGCCCATCTTCGACGAACGCTTCTTCCTCTACTTTGAAGACGTGGACCTCTGCCATCGCATCTGGTCGCGCGGCCAGCGCGTCTGTTACGTGCCGCGCGTCGAGTGCGTCCACGCCCATCGCCGCGAAAGCCGAATCCCCGTCACGCGGGCCGGCTGGCTCCATTTTCAGAGCATGGTGCGATTCGTCGCCAAGCACCGCGGCCTGCCCGGCCGGCCGCGCGGCAACGACGTCAGCCCTCCTGCCGCGGCGCCAACGCCGAAAGAATGAAGGCGAAGCGGTGCTCCAGGGTGTGACCGGCCCAAATGTGCGCGGCAGCCCGCCGCGCGATCTCGCGAAGGCGCGGCGAGCCACCGCGAAACTCGCGGCCCAGTTCTGCTAATTCCGACGGCGTTTCAAACAGCATGACGTGTTCGCCCGGCGAGAGCACGTCTTCAATGCCGCTCTCCGCGCGCTTCCATTCCCCCGCGGGCACGGCGCACAACGCGCCGGCCGCGGCCGCATCGAGCAGTCGCAGCGCCCTCCGGCCCGACAAATCGGGAAACACGCACAGCCCGTACTGGCCATCGGCCGCCGGCAGAGCCCCGTCGATTGAAGGTCTCGCTCGCAGCGCAGCCGCGTTCGACCATCCGTGGCCGATGGCGTCCACCTGGGCCTCGTTCCGCGCCAGTGCGGCCACACAACTGCGCCGCCGCGCGACCGGCAGCAGGCGCAGCTGCATGCGCTCGCGCAGTCCTCTGCGGACCGGCTCGCTCTCGACGCGTATGCCCATTTTCCGTTCGGCCGTTTGCAGGGCCTCTTCGGAAATGTCGCCGCAGCGAAGCACGTTCTTGTCAGACAAATGACTCCTTGCTGCCTCCCACAACTGCCGGTGGGACGACAGGTGCAGCCCTGCCGACTCCGGCGAATCGTCGCCGGCGTCGGCCACCAGCGCGACGCGGTCTCCCCGCTCGGCGGCGCATTGCCCGCCCGCAAACGTCGCCGCTGGCGGCAGGTGGAGTATCCGGTCCCCGGGAATGCCACGCTCGATCGCCTGCCGCCTTTGCCGCTGCGACAGCACGCCCAGCCAGGCATGATCCGGCCAGGGCGCGCATACGGACTCCGGCAGGCCGCCGCCACTCGTCATCAGAATCAGCGTCAGCGGCGCGGGGACGGCGTGGTGCAATTCACGCGGCACCACGTCCAGCAGAATCGCCAGCGCCGGATCGTGCCGCGACAGTTCGCGCTCCACCGCGTCAGGCGACATGCGGGCCGGGTCGGTCAGGGCATAGGCACACGACGGGCGGCCGGCGCAGCGTGCCGCCGCCTGCCACGCATCCATCAGGCGCAGACGCTCGGGCTCGGGGATGTTCGTGACAAAGAGCACCGCGCCCTGCGGACGCGGCTCGGCCGGCGCTGCAATCGGCCCCACCACGGCATCGCGCGTCGCCCGGCCGGTCGCCATTTCGCGGTGCAGCCACGCCGCCTGCTGCTGAACGTGTGCCACGTGCTCAGGCGTGAACCACGGCCAGGCCAGCACGCGCTCGGGCGGCAGGTAGCCGTCGCGCCGGATGAGAAAATCGCGGCAGTCGTGCCATGCCTGTGGCCCGGCGAAGATGAGCAGGCGACCGGCGGCGAGATCGGCGGAGAAATCGTAGAGCCGCAGGATCAGGGCGATCTGCCAGGCCGCTTCCTCGACGACAATCACGGCCTGAAATCGCGCGGTGACACGCAGGAGACACTCAATCTCGGCCCCCGAGCCGGCCCCCGCCAGAAGCACGTTGGCGCCGCCATGCTGAAAGGACTCGATCAGGGCGGGGCCGCGGATGGACGGCATGCTGGTGCGGCCGAGCCATCGCCAGGTGCCATCCTGCCGCCAGCGAAAGGTCCGGCGGCCGTCGCGTGCCGGCACGCATTCGAGGCCTTCGGGCCCGTCGCGAAATTCGGGCAGGGGCGGCAGCCCGGCCCTCGCCAGCGCGGCGGAATTGGCGCAAAGTCGGTTGAGAAACTCGGCGGATGTCAGAACTTCGTCCATGAAGTTCGCCTCGGGCGGGCCGAGTGAGCCGGGCACACGCCGCGAAAGGGGACGGCCTGCGTCAGTGAAGCTCGCCGAACCAGCGCGCCGCGGCAAACCAGGCGAGAAAGCCCAGCCACGCAAAATAAACCACCAGGGAGATGACCAGGCGCGAAACGCCGATCTTCGGCTGAAAGACCTTCTCCCAGTTCGGATTGCGTGGCTGCGATGCGGCGCTGCTGGTCATTGGTCACAGTTCCTTCGGGCGCCGGCCCTACTCGTCTCCATCGACTTCTTTGGCAATCTTGTACGGGCCAAAGAACGCCGTGTCGAACGAATAAACGTCTTCAAAATCCTTCAGCCGGTCTTCCGGCTGTTTTTGCAGAATGTGGTTCTCGACCAGGGCAAAGACCATGCGGCCGAAATCGCGCGTGCCGCGAATGCCCCAACTGCCAAGAACGGCCGGCGCCATCAGCCCCCAGCGCTTCATGGCCAGATCGCGCAGGCCCCAGCACAACTCGGTCCCGCCGACGTGGCGGTTGAGCTTCTCGCGCACGCCGTGCACGCCGCCGTAGTGGTTGATCATCTCGACGATCTGCTCCGGCAGTCGTTGCTCGTCGATCAGCGCTTCAAGATCGTCGGGCGTGATGCCCTGCTGTTCCATCCAGCGGCCGAAGGCCTCCAGCGCCTGGTCGGATGCGCCGTGAACGTGACGCACCGTGAAGTCCAGACCCTGGTGCAGAAACTTGAATGCCTCAAGCGGGTAGCGCCCCAGCTCGCGGGCGATGTCTTCCACTGTTTTCCTGGACGGCTCAATCATGATCCGCTTGCTGACCGGGCCACGCGCGAAGGCAACGCCCTTCCCGCGAACTCGCCCGGCAAACCGATACCGCAGATTACGATCAATTCTAGCAGCAAGCCACCATTCATTGACCAGTGCGGCGTCAGGCATCGCACAGGCCCGGGGATCAGCCTGCCGATTCGGGTCCGCGTGGCTCGCCGCCATTTCCACCGCCGCGACGCCCGCGACCGCGGCGTCGACGCCGGCGACGACTCGCATCCGGCGATGCAGGGCCGTCGGAGGCCTGACCCGGTTCGGCCGCCGGCCCGCCGGTGGTCGGCCCGCCGGGCAGCTCGACGTCAATGCCGCCGGCGAAATCCTCGGCCTCGGCCGGCGCCTCCGAAGCAGGGCCGCCGGTGTGTGGGGCATCGGCGGGCGGCGCGCCCGGCGGACCGGCGTCTTCCGGTCGCCGTGGCGGCCGGTCCCGGCCGCGATCGCCATTGCCGTCGCCACGACGGAAATCGGGGCGCGGGCGCGGCTGGTCCCGGCGGCCGCGATCGAAGCGGCCTCCGCGTTCCTGCTCGCGCTCCGTCGGCGGCGGCATGGGCGGCCGGGCCGGCAGACCCCGCTCGAGGACTGACTCGATGGCGACCGTCTCGATCTCGTTGGCATCGTCGTACTGCACGCTGAGCAGCTGCGTGAGGACCTGCCGGTCGATCACGGTGCCGATGCCGCGTTCGGTGCGGATGCGGGCCCCGGTCCGCGGCAGCTTGCGGTTGAGCTCCTCGTAGCCCTCGTGCTCGTAGCGAAGGCAGCAGCGCAGGCGGCCGCAGCGGCCCGAGACCTTGGACGGGTCGAGCGTGGCCTTCTGAAGCTTGGCCATCTTCATGTTGACCGGCCGCAGCTTCTTGAGGAAGTTCTTGCAGCAGCATTCGCGGCCGCAGATCTCGTAGTCGGCGACCAGCCGCGCCTCATCCCGCGCGCCGACCTGGTGCATCTCGATGCGCGTGTGGTACTCGTGGGCGAGATGCTTGACCAGCTCGCGAAAATCGATGCGTTCCTCGGACATGAAGTGGAAGATCAGCCGCTCGCCGCCCAGCAGGTGTTCGCAGAGCACGAAGCGCATGTTCAGATTCAGCTCGGCGGCCAGCTCCCGGGCGCGGAGCAGCTTGCGGGCCGCATCCTGGTTCAGGTGCATCTGCTCGTCGAGGTCCTGCGGCGTGGCCTCCCTCAGAATCTTGCCCGCCTTCAGCTCGAAGAACTCGTTGCCGCTGGCCCGGACGTAGTCCTGAATCTGCTTGCGGCTGATGGATTTTTCGCAGCCGCTGCACGTCAGGCTCACCTGCTCGCCGATCTCGATGCCGCGGTTGGTCTGGATGACCACCTTGCCGCCGCAGGCGAACTTCATGCTGGGGGCATAGCGAAACTCCCCGATGTAGCGCATGTAGCCGTAGCGAACGGCGCAGGTGGGATAGATCTTCTCCAGGCCATTACCGCAGCGGCCGCCGGGATCGCAGCCGGTCTGGCAAATGCCGCCGGCGCCCTTGAGCTGCGCGCGCAGGTCAAGGACCTTGAGCTCGGACATCATGTTGTCACCTCATCTATAAGTAGGTTCGGCGACCGGAAGGGCCTCGCCGCCCCGGCTGTGGAGGGCGGCTGCAAGCGGCGCGCGACGGCCGACAACGAACCCGGAGCCTGTTAGATAACATGATAACACGACGAGGGGCGGGGGCACAGCGCGGGGATGGAGGGGTGTCCCGAATGCGGGCTTGCGGGAAGGATTGTCGGAGGCAAGTGCC
Source organism: uncultured Planctomycetaceae bacterium (assembly GCA_964408455.1). Classification (GTDB taxonomy): domain Bacteria; phylum Planctomycetota; class Phycisphaerae; order UBA1845; family UTPLA1; genus CAYOZN01. Next base: position 10,046 of record CAYOZN010000010.1, on the reverse strand, counting down.
CCAGGATCATTTCAACCTGCCCGAAATACCGGCCGCGGTTGGCGGACGGTAGGTCGAGTGCGACCTCTCCTACGTGACTTACTTGGTCATTCAAAAGGATCGCGCGCAGGCCCGGGGTTGATGCCGGCTGCTTCGAGACGGGCTCGCAGCGATGCGACTTCCTCGATCAAGCCATGAACTACGTGTGCCGTGTATAGGCCCCAATTGTCCCAGCCGTCCGCGTCATGTTTCTGCGCGTTGTAGACCTGGCTCATCTCAGCCCTTGCGGAGTCCTCAGCACGCGTGGCTTGTCTCGGCATCATCGGTTCTCCTGCAAGTTGATACGACGAGCGCTCGCTGACCTCGCTCGGCTTACCCTTCCAGCGCCCTCACAGCATTCTCTTGTCCGGGCGACATGTCTTCCTTCGGGGACCGGCGCATGCCCCTTGCTTTATTATCAGGCCTGCAGTCTGGGCATAGGCCGGGCCAGGATTGGCTCTCGTTGAATATTGGCCGACGACAAAGCCTGCAACTGCTATCACTAGTCGGTTCTGCGGCAGGCTCGGCAGGACGTTCTGTCTCTAATTCCTTGGCCTTCCAGAATAGCTCCAAGAGGGCCTTGACAGGAAGACGCTGACATATACGCAAGATTTGATCCTCGAGCATCCTCATGACCTCGCCCCTCCTAATCGTTAATGCACCAAGGTTTCGCGCCAATGTTGGTACTCCATGGACGCGCCTTGTTAGGCACAAGGCCCCATCATTTTCCTGTCGTACCTTTCTTTTTCAGTTCTGACGCATTCCCAGCAGTACGGCACAATATCAAATCCAAAGTAGAAGGGGGATGATGCTCTGTACTTGAAGTAGTACAACTCGCCGGGCTCAATCACGCACCTGCATTCCTCGCACTCCCATTCCCTACGCGCCCTTCGCTCAATGTACCCTCGTACGCGATTCGCCCACGCGCCGCGTGCAGCCCTAACCTTGCGTGCCCTGGCACGGAGAAGCGCGTGGCCCCTCTCAGGCTGCTTAGAGTGGCAGATGACACAAAGCAGCACCAAGTTCTCGGCCGAATCGTCACCGCCCCTCGCTCGGGGCTCGACGTGATGAATCTGTAAATCGATTCGCGAACCACACTTGGTGCACTTCCGGCCATCTCGTTCCCATACATACTTCCGCACCTCATGATTCATCGCGCAAGCCTCCCCGTGGGGAATCGACAGGCGGTTTCTTGTGAATAGCAGTCTCGGAACTTGAATACCAGTGTGGGCGGGCGACAAGCAGGGGTTTTTCGCTGCGAGAGTTAGATGATTGGCGGACCCCAAAGGTTACATCAGGACGGCTGATGGAAGCGTCATCGAACCGCCGGGTTCTACCTTCGCAACGCAGCCCTTTTGCATCTCGTCGAGGGGTCGCGCCGTCGAGCCGCAGGGCCATTTCAACGCGGCGCATCCACTTTTCGTCACAAAAAGTGGATGCACTGCCAAGATTGCGGGGTATATCGGATAAATAATGGCATGCGCCAGGGGAAAACTGGGACATTGCCGCGCGGAAAGCGCCATTTGCACGGCAGTTGGGGGACATTTCGCCCCGGTTGGGGGCCATTTTGCGAAAGTTGGTCCCTGCGGCGGCCGAAAGAAGGGCTGCCGCGGCAGGCCGCAGGGCTGCGCCGGCGCGCGAGGAATGCCCCCCGCGCGGGCGTTCGTGCCCGTTGCGCGGCTTGCGCGGGCCGCGTCGACGCGGCGGCCGCGCGGCGTGCCAGCGTCGCGGCATTGCACGGCATCGCCTTCGCCGCCGGAAGAGACACCGATGAGCACCTATCCCACCGCCCCCCGCGCCAAATTCCTCGCCTGGTGCGAGGTCCATGATGACATCTTTCTGGACCATGCCGCTGCCATCGGGATGACGCCGGAGCAGGCGGCCGCCTTTGCCGGGGCCACCGCCGCCGCAAAGGCCGCCATCCTCGCCCAGGCCCAGGCCCGGCAGGCCGCCCTGGTCGCGACGCAGGCGGCGAAGGATGCCATCATGTCCCTGCGCGAAGAGGCCGGGCTGGCCGTCCGCACCATCCGGGCGTTCGCCGAGAGTCAGTCCGGCGGCACCAAGGGCGGCCCGACGCCGGACGAGGTGTACCAACTGGCCCAGATTCCCGCCCCGGCCGCCCCGTCGCCGGCCCCGCCGCCGGCGAAACCGAGGCGACTGTCGGTCGCCCTCGATGCCGTGACCGGGGCACTCACGCTTCGCTGGAAGGTGTCCAACCCCGCGGGGACCAGCGGCACCACCTACCTGGTCCGCCGGCGGCTGCCGGGCGAAACGGCCTTCAGCCTGATCGGCGTGACGGGGCGCAAGCAGTTCGTCGATGCCACGCTGATGGCAGGCGTCGAGGGCGTGCAGTACACCGTGCAGGGCCAGCGCGGCCGGCACGCGGGGCCCGTCAGCGAGGTCTTCGTGGCCAGCATCGGGCGGAAGGCGGAGCCGCCGCGGCGGGCGGCCGCGGCCGAGGCGGGGAATGGGCAGGCCCTGACGCCGGCCGGCGTCGCCCGCATGAGCGCGGCGGGGCTGGGTGTCGCGCGGGCGGCATTGGAGTAAGCCCGCTTGATGCGGCAACGCACGTCAAAGAGCAAAAAAACCGTTAAAAACGAAAGGCGCGGGGCGGCAGCGGCGGCGAGAAGATGCGCGATTGGAAACTTCAACCCGTCGTCTGCTGACCGTGCTGGCCGAAGTGGGCCTGTTTCTTCGCCTAAAATCTAAACCACGTTTGTTTAAATGTTTAGACGTCTTCATGACAGCGCGGCGCGCGGCGCACGGGCGAATCACATCTGCCGCTCCTGACATGCCTGGCTAGAATCCCCCCGCCAGCGACAGCGGATTTTCTTCGCCGATGTCGCAGTGGTGTCCTCCGGCGCGGAGGATGCGCCTATGGTCGACGTTCGGTCATTTCATTCCGCGATTCAACTCCGCTTGAGCAGGGGCGAGGATGGCTCGTATCCCGGCGCGCGCACCTGATCGCGTTGTGGGCGTCCCAATCTGCCACGGCGAATCGCGAATCACGACGTCGGCCGTCAACGCGAACGGTGTGATTTTTCGGATGGACCCGGGCGAGAACTCCGCGAGTTTGGAGTTCCCAGAGATCGCGACGACTCGTGAAAGTGAGGGAGAAGAATCGTCAATCGGCCTTCGGGGCAGCCACAAGACCGCAAAACGCATTTCCGAGGCCCGCTGCTTTCGTGGCCTTCGATCCCGCCTTCGACATCGTTCGAAACGACCCGTGTGGAGCAGGTGCATGCGGCGCGGGAACGGCTGTGCCAATGGGCGTGGTGATCGCGCCGGCAAATTGTCGTCAGGCGTTGTCGCCTGGCGTTTCGTTTCATCATGAAGTCATCGGAGACAGGCCAATGCCCAATACCATGAACATTCTCGGTGAACTCTTTCAGAATGGATTGCGAACCCCCAATGCCGAACGAATCGAACACTCCTTCAGCGAGAACGGCATTCCTTCCAAGGGCGGCATGTTCGACGACTTGATCGGCATGTTCACCAGCGGAAACACCGCCGGGGCCGCGGCGCCGAGCCAGGTGCAGGCGTCCGGCGGAGGATTCTTAGATCAGCTCAGAAGCCTGGCCGGCGCCGGCGTCCGCGACACCGGCGCCCAGAAAGCCGGCGGCATCGGCGCCCTGGCCGGCGCATTACTGGGCGGCGGCGGCAAGTCCATCAAAGGTGCGATCGGCGGCGGCGCGTTGGCGTGGCTGGGCATGATGGCGATCCAGGCATTTCGCAAGGCGGGCGCGAAAACGCCGATCGATGCTTCCGCAAAACTGGCGGCCGGACTTCGGGCTCCCGAAAACAAGGCCGAGGAAAGAGAGGTCGAGTCGATCGCCGACCTCACGCTCAAGGCGATGATCAACGCGGCCAAGGCCGACGGCCGAATTGACGAAACCGAGATGCAGCGCATCACCGGTCGTCTCGGCGAGTTGGATTCCGAGGAGCGCGAGTTCCTGATCAACGAACTGCGCAAGCCCATGAACACCGATGCGATCGTGAACGCCATCCCGAACAAGCAGGTCGCCGCGCAGGTCTACACGGCGTCCCTTCTGGCGACGGGGAATGACACGCCTGAAGAACATCGCTATCTGGCGGACCTCGCCCGGCGATCCGGGCTGGACGAAGGCGTCACGCGATACCTGCAAGGCGCCATCAACGTCGGCTGATGGGCCGAGCCAATGTCATCCGTCGACGGATTCTGCCCGTGGCCAGTGGCCGCATGGCTATACTTAATAGAGTTCTGAATCGCTCGAACTCGCCGGCTGCCGCGGGCAGAACAATCGGGGAGTGACATGTCTCAGCGCATCTGGATCTTGCCTCTCGCGCTGGTTGCCATCGTCGGTATCGGCTGGTTTGTCTGGCGTGAGATGCAGCCGCGCGGTCCCGGTGCCGGCTTCGTCAGCGGCAACGGCCGCATCGAGGCGACCGAGGTGGACGTGGCGACCAAGCTGCCCGGTCGCATCACCGAGATTCTCGTGGACGAAGGCGACTTCGTGACGGCCGGCCAGATCGTCGCGCGGATGGACACTCAGTCTCTCGAAGCCCAACTCGCCCAGGCGAAAGCGCAGGCGCGACAGGCGGAACACGCCGTGCGCGCCGCGAGCGCCGTCGTTGCCATGCGGGAGGCCGAAAAGTCGACGGCCGAAGCCGTCATGATGCAGCGCGAGGTCGAGTTGACGGGCGAGCAGCGCGACTTCCGGCGGATAGAATCACTCTTCCAGCGCGGAAGCGCATCGCAGGAGGAGTTCGACGACGCGCGCACGGCGATGGATCGCGCGCAGGCCGCGCTGTCGGCCGCAAGATCCCAGGTCGCCTCGTCGCAGGCCGGAATCGAGGCGGCCAAGGCGCAGGTCGTCGAAGCCGAGTCCGCGGTCGAGGCCGCCAACGCCACCACGGTGCGCCTCGAGGCGGACATCAAGGACAACGAGCTCCAATCGCCGCGCGCCGGGCGCGTCCAGTATCGGCTGGCCCAGGTCGGCGAAGTGCTCGCGGGCGGGGGGAAAGTGATCAACCTCGTTGATCTGAGCGACGTCTATATCACTTTCTTTCTTCCAACGACCGACGCCGGGCGCGTCGCACTCGGACAGGAAGTTCGGCTGATCATCGATGCCGCACCGCAGTTCGTGTTTCCCGCCGCCGTTTCGTATGTCGCGAGCGTCGCCCAGTTCACGCCCAAAACCGTGGAAACGGCCCGCGAGCGCGAGAAGCTCATGTTTCGCGTGAAGGCCCGGATTGACCGGGAGCTGCTGGAAAAGTATTTGAAGTACGTGAAAACCGGTCTCCCGGGGATGGCGTATCTGAAGCTCGATCCCCAGGCCGAGTGGCCGGACAATCTGCGGATCAACGTGCCGGAATGAACGACGGCGTGCGACCGATCCTCCGTCTCGAAAGCGTCTCGTTGCGATACGGCCGGGCGACCGCGCTGGATTCGGTCAGCCTGGAACTGCCGGCGAAGCAAATGGTCGGCCTGATCGGTCCGGACGGCGTCGGCAAATCGAGCCTTCTCGCGCTGGCCGCCGGTGCGCGAAGGATTCAAACTGGCAGGGTCGACGTGCTCGGCAGAGACATGCGTTCGGCCCGGCATCGCGCCCGGGTCGGTCCGCGGATTGCGTACATGCCGCAGGGCCTTGGAAAGAACCTCTACCCGACGCTCTCCGTCTTTGAAAATGTTGATTTCTTCGCGCGGTTGTTCGGCCATGGACGCACCGAGCGGCTTCGGCGCATTGCCGACCTGCTGGAGAGCACGGGCCTGTCGGAATTCGCGGACCGCGCGGCCGGCAAGCTCTCGGGCGGTATGAAGCAGAAGCTCGGGTTGTGCTGCGCGCTGATTCGGGACCCGGACCTGCTGATCCTCGACGAGCCGACGACCGGGGTCGATCCGCTCTCCCGCCGCCAGTTCTGGGAGTTGATTGAGCGCATCCGCTCCAGCCGGCCGGGCATCAGCGTCCTGGTGGCGACGGCCTACATGGAGGAAGCGGCCCGCTTCGACCGGCTGGTCGCCATGGACGCCGGCCGCGTGCTGGCCGTCGGCGCGCCGTCTGAGCTGCTCCAGCGAACCGGCACGGACTCTCTTGAGGCCGCCTTTATTGCCCTTCTTCCCGCGTCGAAGCGGGTCGGCCATCAAGCCGTGGAGATTCCGCCCCACTTCGATGATGTGCGGGAGGTGGCGATTGAAGCGCGGGACCTGACCAAGCGCTTCGGCGATTTTGTCGCGGTCGAGCGGGTGACGTTTCGGATCGAGCGCGGAGAGATCTTCGGCTTTCTCGGTTCAAACGGCTGCGGCAAAACCACGACGATGAAAATGCTGACCGGTCTGCTCCCGGCCAGCGAAGGGCAGGCGTGGCTCTTCGGCCACGAGGTCGCCGGCGATGACTTCGCGACGCGCGCCCGCGTGGGCTACATGTCCCAGTCCTTTTCGCTCTATTCGGAACTCACCGTTCGACAGAATCTGGCGCTGCACGCGCGGCTTTTCCACGTGCCGGAGGCGGACATTCCGACGCGCATCCGGGAATCAACCGAGCGGTTCGGGCTCGCCGACGTCATCGATGCGCTGCCCGACAGGCTTCCGCTCGGCCTGCGACAGCGGTTGTCGCTGGCGGTGGCACTCATTCACCGGCCGGAGCTGCTCATTCTCGACGAGCCGACGTCGGGCGTGGATCCCGTGGCCCGCGACTCGTTCTGGCACCTCCTGATCCACCTGTCACGCCACGAGCAGGTCACGATCTTCATCTCCACCCACTTCGTCAATGAAGCCCAGCGCTGCGACCGCATTTCGCTCATGCACGCGGGGCGCGTCCTGGTCAGTGACACACCGGCGGCACTCCCCCTGAAACGCGGAACGAAGACCCTGGAAGATGCGTTCATCAGCTATCTGGAAGAGGCGGCGGCGGCCCACACGGCGGAGTCGGCCCGGCCGGCAAGCTCACCCGCGCCGGCCCGGCCCTCCGGCGAGCCGGCGGTGCGTTCGAGCCGCCGGACCCGCTCCCTCTTCAGCTGGCAGCGCATGTTGAGCAATGCCCGGCGCGAGGCGCTGGAGCTCACCCGCGATTCGATCCGTCTCACCCTGGCGGGGCTGGGCACGGTCATCCTCATGTTCGTCATCGGCTACGGCATCACCATGGATGTCGAGGATCTCTCCTTCGCCGTGCTGGATCGCGACCATTCGACCGTCAGCCGGGACTACGTTCTCAACCTGGCGGGCTCGCGCTACTTCGTCGAACGCCCCGCCCTCCGCGACTACGACGATCTTGATCGTCGCATGCGCACCGGCGAGCTCGACATCGCCATCGAAATCCCCGACGGTTTCGGCCGCGACATCGGGCGAAGCGCCCCGGTGGAGATCGGCCTCTGGATCGACGGCTCCATGCCGGATCGCGGCGATACGGCCCGGGGTTACGTGCTGGGCATGCACGCCCACTGGCTGTCCGAGCGAACCGCCCGAACGAACCGCCAGGCCTCGCTGTCGGCGCCGGCCGTCGTCACGACCCGTTTTCGCTACAACCCGGACGTCAAAAGCCTGGTGGCCATGGTGCCGGCGGTCATTCCGCTTCTGCTTCTGATGATCCCGGCCATGCTGGCGGCGCTGGCCGTCGTGCGCGAGAAGGAGCTCGGCTCGATCGTCAACTTCTACGTCACGCCGACGACGCGCCTGGAGTTTCTGCTGGGCAAACAGCTGCCCTACGTCATTCTCGGCACCATCAACTTCGCGCTGATGACGGCGCTGGCGGTCACGGTCTTCGGCGTGCCGCTCGTCGGGAGCTTTGCGACCGAGGCCGCCGCCGCGGTGCTTTACGTCATCGCCGCGACGGCGCTCGGGCTGCTGATCTCCACCTTCATGCGAAGCCAGATCGCCGCCATCTTCGGCACGGCCGTCGTCACGATGATTCCCGCGATCATGTTCTGCGGACTTCTGGACCCGGTCTCCTCCCTCCAGGGCGGCGGCGCGCTGATCGGGCGGATCTATCCGACCACCCACTTCCTGACCATCTCGCGCGGCACGTTTTCCAAGGCCCTGGGGTTTGCCGACCTGTACCGATCGTTCATTCCGCTCGTGCTGGCCATCCCGGTCCTGCTGGGGGCCAGCGCCGCCGCGCTGAAAAAGCAGGAGGCCTGAGCCATGCGGATCGACCACATCGCGCACCTCGGCGTCAAGGAGCTTCGCAGCCTCGGCCGCGACCCGATCATGATGATCCTGATCATCTTCGCCTTCACCGTGTCGATCTACACGGCCGGGACGGCCGCGCCGGAAACCCTCAACAAGGCGGCCATCTCGATCGTGGACGAGGATCGTTCGCTTCTCTCGCAGCGCATCAGAGACGCGTTCTATCCGCCGTTCTTTCTGCCGCCCGTCCTGATCTCCCACGCCGAGATGGATGCCCGGATGGATGCCGGGCTCGACACCTTCGCCCTCAACATTCCGCCCCACTTCCAGCGCGACGTGCTGGCCGGCCGCCAGCCGGAGGTTCAGCTCAACGTCGATGCCACCCGCATCAGCCAGGCCTTCACCGGCAGCGGCTACATCCAGTCGATCGTCAGCGCCGAGGTCGAGGAGTATGTTCGCCGCCACCGGGCCGACACGCGGCTCCCGGTCGACCTGGCCATCCGGGTGCGTTTCAACGCCGAGCTGAACAAGTCCTGGTTCGTCTCGGTCATGGAGGTGATGAACCAGGTCACCCTTCTGGCGATCGTTCTGACCGGCGCGGCCCTGATCCGCGAGCGCGAGCGGGGAACGATCGAGCACCTCCTCGTCATGCCGGTGACGCCCTTCGAGATCATGACGAGCAAGGTCTGGTCGATGGGGCTGGTCGTGCTGGCCGCCTGCGCCTTCTCGATGACGGTCGTCGTCCAGGGGCTGCTCTCGGTGCCGATCCAGGGCTCGGTTCCGTTGTTTCTCGGCGGCACGGCCGTTCACCTCTTCGCGACCGCCTCGATGGGAATTCTGCTCGGCACCTTCGCCCGGTCGATGCCGCAGCTGGGCCTGCTTCTGATGCTCGTGCTGATGCCGCTCCAGATGCTCTCGGGCGGGGCGACGCCGCGGGAGAGCATGCCGGAGTGGATTCAGTGGGTCATGCTCGCGGCGCCGACGACGCACTTCGTCATGCTGGCCCAGGCGATTCTCTACCGCGGCGCGGGCTTCGATGTCGTCTGGCCGCAGTTTGTCACCGTCGCCGCGTTGGGCGCCGCCTTCTTCGCGATTGCGCTGGCCCGCTTCCGCAAAACGATCGGCCTGATGGCCTGAAGCCAGCGGTGCGGGCCGCCTAAGCGGGACAGCTACGACTGGCATGTAATTAACGCCATTGGTCGTTTTCGCGGCTGCGATAGCTTCGTCGCGATTCTGTAAGGAATGCGTACTGTTTTGGCCGCCGTTTCACGCAGCGTGGTTCGAAACGGCCCCGGCCGAGCAGGCAGCATGTCAGTTGCAATCCAGTCCAGCAAACAACGAATCATTGCAGCCTGTTCTTCGGTCGTTCTGCAGTGTTGCAGGTGCGGCGTGACGGCTGCGATGCGCTGCACTGACCCCGCATGACTGCCGCAGCATCAGGCAGGTCAGCTCCATGCCGCAAAGCGCGCCATAACCCGTAAGGTTAAGCTTTGAGTAGGGAACCCAACCGCGAAAAATGTCTCTCCTGCGCGCCGGCCGGAATTCCGAAGACGGTCAAGTTCCCTCTAGTTGAGTGTCGATCGCGAAATCGGCCGACCCGCAGGTAAACGCAAACCGCCGAGGCAACCCGCCTCGGCGCTTGCGTTTTTACGCGTGTGTCGAAAGCGGGCGGGCAGGAGTAAAATGGGCTGGAGTTTACCAGGCGGGCAGGATCCGAGATCGTCGTCGCTTGGAAGATCGATGCCGGTTACTTGCCAGGCGATTGTCGTTCGTGCAAACATGGTGAATGTCGCCGCGTGCGGTGCGAACATGGAGGCAGGGCGGTGACGGCGACCGATGGCAAAATACCGGTAGCTGTCCCGAATGGCATGCCGAATGGCATGTAGACAGAAGTCATTTTACTGCCGAAGGTTAGGCACTAAGTGAC
>CAYOZN010000009.1:116199-182585 GCA_964408455.1 uncultured Planctomycetaceae bacterium | reverse complement strand
TCGAGCTTTGACGCGTCTCGACCAGCTTTCGCACGGTGTGATCGCGAGGTTGGCTTGAGGTTCGCCGCCAGCGACAGCCCGCCCGCAGCAAAGAATGGCGGAACGCTGGACTATTCTATTGTGTAGCCGCCGGGCGGATGTTCCACCGCGGCTCATTGACAAGTAAAGACGCCAAGTCCCGGCGCGCTCCGGTTTGCATCGCTTTGCATCGCGTATTTTGCGCGCCGCGTTAGGGTGTTTACCCGATGGCCTTGCATTTTGCCTCGCACGACTGTCCGGGGGAGCTGGTTTTGCTCCGGCAGAAAATTGGAATTTTTTACCCGCCCATACGGGTAGGAAAGCGACGATTATGTCAGTCCGCCACCATGCTCCCGCGCCGCCCGCGGTAAAACCGACGGATCTCGCCGATCACCACGCGAATCGGCGTCGGCCGGTGCCCGCTCGCCCGGTTGCGAGAGCCGATCTCGTAGAGAATCCGCCACTGGGCGAACAACGTGCGATAGGCGCGCAGGATCGACCACGACGGGTCATAGATATTCGTCGATTCCGACGTCGCCCCGTTCAGCTCCACGATGCGAAAGCTCCGGCCGGCGGCAAACTCGGCGACGTCGGCATAGCGCACGTCAAACCGGCCGAAGTAAAACCCGTCGAATGCCTTGGCGATGGCATCGATGCTTCGCGCAAGTTCGGGTGTCGCCAGCTGCGAGCCGTCGCGAAAGAGCGTGCCCTGGCAATGATTGCCGGCGACCGCCAGCCGGATTCGCTCGCCTGCTGCCGGAATGGCACTGTCGATGCCCAGCCGCGCCAGTCGCTGAAGAAATGTCCGCGCCTGCATGCGAAATCGACGGTGCCGCCAGATCAGGCGCTCGACGGTATGAACGCCGTCGCCGACCAGCTCGGGAAAATGCTTGTCGGTGATCGAAAAGATGTGACCATTCGCCTCGCCGGGCAGCCGGTAATAGAAGATGCCCGCCTCGAATGGCCCGGGATCGTACGTCTGCACGAGAATGGCCCCGGGGCTCTCGGCAAGATAGCGCTCGGCGCCGGTCCAGTCCGACACCCGCGCCAGGCCGGCCCCGCGCTGCCCGGCATCGGGCTTCAGGATCAGCGGAAACGACCAGCCGCGCTCCTCCATCATCCGGCGAAGTTCAGCCAGGCGATATTGCGGTTGCGCAGTGTCAAACGGCGAGAGTCGCGCGCTGGGAATGATCCACTGCGGCGGCAGTTTGCACAGGATGTCATACTTCGATTCGCCCACCAGCCCGCTGTGCGGAATCGCCGGATTGGCGACGGTCGGCAGCGTGATGCCGCGATAGCGCAGCGTCAGCCAGGCAATCCACGGATACAGCGGAATGTAGAACAGCCACGTGGGCCAGAATTCCCAACGCCATAGCTTTGACACCTTGGCAATCAACCGCGCACGGCCCATCTCGGTGCAGGCCAGCGTCCCCGCCCGCAGCAGCACGAACAGTAGCACCGCCGCGACCAGCAGGGCGATCCAGCCGCCGCCCAGATAACCCGTCAGCCGTTCGACGAACCCGTGCCCCAGCAGTGCCACGAGAATGACAACCAGCGGCGTCCACACCGCCGCCGCCAGTGCCGTCCACAGCATGAACGCCAGCGGCCGCCGACCCACCATGCCGGCAGCGACATAGACCGGCACCCGCGTGCCCGGCATGAAGCGGCTGGCCAGAACCGCCCGCCAGCCGCGGCGATCGAACCAGTGACCGAAGGCGTCGATGCGCTCGGGCGGCAGCCGCCCGGCGATCCAGCGCCAGCGGAGCACGCGGCGGCCGACGACGCGACCGATGATCCACAGTCCCAGATCGCTGACGAAGATGCCCAGAAAGCAGCCGAGGATGGCGACGAAGATGTCGAGCTGCATCTCGCGAACGAGCAGCCCGGCCGCGATGCAGGTCATGTCCTCCGAAACGAACGTGGCCAGTGCCAGTGCGGTGAGCTGAAGCCAGGGACCGAGCGCGCGATCCAGCCGGAAGCTGCCGGGCAGCACTGTCGCCACTCTGACATCGCCGGCTTCGTCGATCGTTCGGCGGGCGGGCGCTGTCGCCGGATCGTCGCAGCGGGCGAGGAATTCCAGCGTGGGTTCGGCGATGCGCCGGGCGCCGGCTTCGTTGAACAGCATGAAATGGCCGGCGTCGTAGGTGACCAGTTCGCTGTGTTCGACGATTCGATGGTGTTCACGGGCCAGCCACACTGGCACGAGCGGATCGCTGCGGCCATGCAGAAGCAGCATCGGCACGTCGATGCGCTGGAGAATGGCGCGCAGCGGCCGCTGGTCGGTGTCCCAGAAGCTGCGGATGAAGCCATGCCGGAGCGTTCGCGGGCCGAAAATGCCGAAGTGGGGAACCATCTCGGGCAGGGCCACAAGCGCGGCATAGCCGAAGGCGTACTTGATATGCTCGAAGGTATAGTCGCCGCTGCCCTCGCCCTCCTGAAGCCCGGTGCCGCCGTAGAAGACGAGCGATCTCACGCGCTGCGGCGCGATGTCGAGCATGTTCAGTGCCACGCCGCTGCCCATGGAGAAGCCGAACACGTGGGCCCGCTCGATGCCAAGCCGGTCCATGAGCGCCAGGACGTAGCGGGCGTGGGCGCGAATGGAATAGTCGCTGACCCACGGGTCGCTGCGGCCGAAGCCGGGCAAATCGGGTGCGATCACGCGATAGCGGTCGGCCAGCATCCGGGACAGGTGCCGGAAGTCGTGCACACCGGTGCCCGGGCTGCCGTGCAGGAGAATCACGGTTTCCGTGTGTTCGCCGCCACGCTCCAGATAAGAAATGCGCGCACGCTCGCCGGCGTCCGCCGGTCCGTCGCGATGCTGTTCGGGCACCTCGGCGGTGTGGACGTTCGTGGGCGTCGGCCCGCGGCAAGGGGACCAGAACAGTTGTGTAGCGTGCGAGGCCGCCAGCAGTGCCAGGTAGATCAGCCACCGGCGTCGGCGCCATGGGCGTGTTGCGGGGGCCATGCGTCAACGTGCCCTCGCCAGCGAAAGGGTGACGGGTTCTTGCGCCTCGTCCGGCGGACCCGGATGGTATGTCAGCGTCACGGCATCGGGCGCGACGTCGACCGTGGTGTAGCTCACGGTGCGTGCATCCGGGCGGCGCATGCACACGCTGAGGTGAGTGCGGTCGGACCAGCTGTGCCGGTGCAGGGCCTGCTGGGCTGCAAGGAGGTCGCCAGCGCGGGAAAGGGTGCTGTTGAAGAGCTCGCGACGCGGCCCTTCGACGACGTGGTCTCCCAGCCCGCTGGAGGTGAAGAACCGCGGCTGGCGGTTCTGCGGCTCGCTGCTGATGGCCAGGGCGGCGCCGTCGCTGCGCAGCTCGGCGACGTGCCGATCGTCCGCCAGCACCACGCGAAAGGGCGGAAAGTCGGTGATCGTCAAGTCACGTGCCAGTTTGACGGCACTCAGGGCGTCGCCGCAGGAAAGCAGAACGGGCACGATCAATCCCCGGCTTTGAAGGCCGGTGGCCGGGCCGTGCGTCGACGCGCCTGTTACGGTGAAGCCGGCTTCGTACCCGGGTGGCGACACTCGCGTGTGCGGGTTGACGTTGAGCAGCGTGGCTGCCAGGCCCGCCTCGTTCACGCCGATCCAGGTGCCGTCGGATACGGGGTCGATCGGCATCAGTGCCATTCGCGTGCCACAGACGCGGCGTTCGGGAGGTCGTGCGGCTGGCCGCGATCGCAATTCGTCGCGATTGCAGGCGAGGCGGAAGGCAAAGATGGCGGGCTCGCTGTCCACTGCCTGAAGCAGTGGCACACTGTTGGTATCCACTGCTTGAAGCAGCGGCACATCGATGGCATCCACTGCTTGAAGCAGTGGCACACCGGTGGTATCCACTTCCTGTTGCAGGGGCAGGCGGGTTGTCAGTGGGACGATCGTGACGGTGCACATGCGACGTGGTCCAGATGGGCCACGGTCGCCGGGGCGTAACCGAAGCGCGGCGGCACCTTGAGCCCCATCAGTTTCAGCATGGCGGCGATCAGGGCGTTGTGATGAATGGCGTGACTCAGGACGAATGTCAGTTCGCGACCGAACGTGCTGCGGGTGCGAACCGCCGTTCCATCGCCGCAGACCATGACGGGAATTTCCAGCGGGCGAGACAGGACGGATGCATCCAGTTGAAGTGCCTGCCGCTCCAGGGTGTGAATGAGATCGATTGCGGCCGCGGGGTCGGTCTCGATCGGCGTGCCGCGCTCGCGATCATCGTAGGTCAGCTCGGCGCGATCCGCCGCGGCCAGCAATGTGACGACGTGGTCGAGAATGTGACGCACGTGACCGCCGATGGTGCCGGGGACGATGCCGTCGGCGGTCGTGTACTGGGCCGGCGTCAGCGGTGCGACGACCTGAGCCAGCTCTCGAAGGACGGACACGAGGGCACTGATCGCCCGGTGCATTTCATCCGGGGTCTGCTCCGCCCCGGCCGCGCGGGCGGCGCCTGGAACAACGGTCATTCGCATCTCCTCGAATCCGTGGCCATGCGGGAACTTTCTTTCCGGCATTCGCAATCATCCCTGCGCGATTCTCGCGTCTGGCCATGTCCCTTGCGGATCGTTGACGGCGGGGGCCGATCCCAAGCGGCGAGTGGCGAGAGCATAAGGGGCGGGTTGGGCATTCGTAAAGGGGTTGTTATCCGAAGTCGGCGGGGATCGACAGGCGTAAACCGTTGTGCACGGCAGGTTTACAAATGAGGCTGCACGGCTGGGAACAGCGGACGGCAACACGAGCCCCCGTCAGTCGAATTCACCGTGGTTCGAGCGCCAACTGCCAAATGGCCACGTCGATCCAGCGGTCGAATTTGAAGCCAACGCCTTCGAGAACCCCGACCTTGCGGAATCCGAACCGGGCGTGGAGCGACTCGCTGGCGGGCTGGTGGTCGGCGATCTGGGCGATCATGTTGCGATGCCCGGCGGCACGGGCGTGGTCGATCAGTGCAGCAAGAATGGCACGACCGATACCGCGGCGGTGATGGGCCGGGTGGATATAGACGGAATCCTCGACTGAATAGCGATACGCGCAGCGCGAATTCCACCGCGAGAGCGTGCCCCAGCCGATGACGCCGTCGGCCTCCTCGACGACGAGGGCGGGAAGTGCATCGCAGCGGGCGAGTTGCCAGGCCTGCCAATATTCGTCGCCCTCGGGCTCGGTGGCGAAGGTGCATGTGGCGTTGAGCACGTAGTGGTTGTAGATGGCGGCGATGGCGGGGACATCGGCGGGCTGCGCCCGCCGGACCGTCCAGCCGGTCGCGGCATGGTTTGCGGCCATGGCGATTGTCTCCTGATCGGCGTGCGTCGCCTGTTGCTCAGGCGTTATGATAACAGGTCACGCCTGATGCATCAGGGGCCGGGCAGGCGAAGTGCACGCGAGGCGGCCACATGTTCGCGTTACTGTTCACGGCTGTTGCGCTTCTTGTTGCGATTATCGCGGCGGTAACCGTGCTGCGCATTCATCGGAGGGATGCAGGCGAAAGCGGACCGCGGTGCGGCGGGTGCGGCTATAACCTGACGGCGTGCCTATCCAACCGCTGCCCGGAATGCGGGCGGCTGTTCATTGAGGCGGGCGTCGTCGTCCGTCAAACGGGGGCAGTTCGCCGCAGGTGGCCCCTTGGCCTTGCGGCCGGCTCGCTTGGCGTGCTGCTCTTCAGCGCAGGTCTGTCGATGACGCTCTGGCTGCGGGCCGAACGTGCTGCCGCAGTGGCACAACAGGCGCGAGCGCAAGCGGCGGCCGGTGCTGCCCAAGCGGCAAAGGTGGCCGCCTTCCAGCAGTCAATTCTGGAGGCCACGACGCCGGCGCAGCGATTGCAAGTGCTTCAAACGATCTTGCAATATGAACAAGGCATTCTGAATCGCAAAGACGAGGGAAGTTCGTTGAAACTGCCGAAGCCAACAGAGAACTTCTGGCGGGCATTCATGCCGCCTCCGGCCCGCGGCCCAACGACCAGCGCATCCGCAGCGGGCGCAACATCGAAGCCGCAAACTGACAGACCGTGACGAACGCAGACTACGGCGGCGCTATTGTACCGGCGGGTCGAGCTTGTCGCCGTCGGAGATCATGACGGCATCGGCAAAGAAGAGCACCTCTTTTTCCGGGCCGACAATCTGTGCAATTTCTTCGGGCGAAGCGCCCTCGTCCGCGGCATAGTGCCGCCGATCCTCTTCGCTGATCTCGCGGTACTTGACCGTGCCGTTCATATAGACACTGTGGCCGGCGGCATTGCGCGGAACGTAAAAGCCGTTGGCGCAGCTTTCGCTCTCGGTGAAGCGCACGCGGACCTCGTTGTCTCCCTCGGCGACCATCATCCAACAGCCCATCCGCGCGCAGACTTCGCGGATGTCGCCTTTGACGCAGACGCGCTTTTCGCCGAGCGTGTCCGCCTGGCTGACCAGCTCGCCGACGCCCATGACCTGAGAGATCGTGGCCTTGCCGCCGTATGACTTGAAGCCGGTGATGTTTTCTTTGGCGGCACAACCCGAGAGAACAAGGCCGAAACTCAGGAGCGCCAGTATTCGCAGGGACATGATGCTTGTCCTCCGTCGTTCGCACGACGCGGACACGCAAGGCCGCGCCGTGCAGTAATATCTTTCCGTATCGTTCCGCCGCGGCTGCGAATTGTAATGCGAGTGCCGCGCGTATGGAACGCCGGCACCGTTCGCGCCGTGACGGAGGCCAGCCGGGCGTATAATCTTCGACATGACCATTGCCGAGCGCAGAATGTCTTTGATTGGCAGCAGCGGCATGAAGCTGTCTCTGTTGGCCGCGCTGACGGCAGCGGCCTACGCCAACAGCATCGATGGCACATTCGTATTCGACGATACCGCGATCACTCAGAATCCACATATTCAAACGCTGTCGCTAAGCGGGATTCTGTCGGGAGAAGCACTGCGGGAGGCGACGAGGGCGCTACCGCAGACGACGCTCTCCGGCCGGCCGTTGGTGACACTGACGTTTGCAGTGAACTACGCCATTTCCGGCGGTGCGGTGTGGAGCTATCACGCCGCGAATATCCTGATTCACCTGGGAGCGGGATGGACGCTGTTCGGGCTGATGTGGCGGACGCTCGTTCGCATGGGGCGGCCGGCGGGCGAGGCCCGGATGCTTGCCTTCGTTGCGGCGGCAATCTGGCTGGTGCACCCCTTGCAGACGCAAAGCGTGACGTACATCGTGCAGCGGGCCGAATCGCAGATGGGGCTTTTCTATCTGCTGACGGTGTATGGCGTGGCACGCGGTCTTGTATCCCGGCGACGGGGCATCTGGTTCGCGGCGGCGGTGGTTTTTAGTGCCGCGGGGATGGCATGCAAGGAGTCGATGGCCACGGCGCCGCTGGCGGCCATGCTGTATTGCTGGATCTTCGGCCGACCGATGCGGCAGGTGGAGGCGAGCGTGGCGGGCGTCGCAGGCGGGACGGCATTGCCGCGCGGGGGCCGCGCACAGCGATGGCTGCTGTTTGCGGGACTGGCGGGCACGTGGGCGGTGCTGGCCCTCGTGGCCGGCGACGATGCGCGGAGCGAGTCGGCCGGCTTCAAGCTGGCGCACGTGAGGCCGTGGACGTATCTGCTGACGCAGTGCGAGGTGATCTGGCATTACCTGCGCCTGGCGGCATGGCCGCACGGTTTGGCGATCGACTATGACTGGCCGATTGTGAGAAGCCTGTCGGAAGTTTGGCCGGCGGCGTTGGCGCTATTGGTGCTGCTGATTGCGACGGCGATCGGGGCCGGGCGGCGGCGGCCATGGTCCTTTCCGGCGGCGTGGGTGTTCTTGACGCTGGGACCGACATCGAGCGTCATCCCGATTTCCGACGCGGCGTTCGAACATCGAATGTACCTTCCGCTGGCCGGCCTGGCGGCGATGGTCGTATGCGTCGCCGAATTCGTCCTCTCCCGGATTGGACGCGTCGACGGCGTCACGCGACGATGGGTTAGTGCCACAATAGTGGCATTAACGCTCTGCCTGCTGGGCTGGCGGACCATCGTGCGAAACAGCGACTATGCCTCGCCGGTTTCGATCTGGCAGGCGACGGTGAAGGCCCGGCCGGACAACGCCCGTGCCCGGTATAACCTGGGCCGCGAGCTATCGGTCGCGGGTCGCAATGCCGATGCCATCGAGCATTACCGTCGCGCCCTGGCGCTTGCCCCGACGCATGCGGACGCGTACATCGGACTGGGCATCGCGCTGGAGGCGCAGGGCCAATACGAAGCGGCGGCGCAGCATTACGTGTGGGCCATCGAACTGCGCCCGCAGAATGCCCGGGCCTATTACAACCTGGGGCTCGCGATGGAGGCGATGGGCCGTCTTGCCGAAGCACGGACTGCGCTGGTCCAAGCGCTGAAATGGAATCCGGACTTGTCCGGCGCTCGGGAAGCACTGAACCGCGTCGACCGGGCGATGGCGAATGGCGGATCGCCAGCGGGATGATTGAGCGCGCTAAGACCTGGCGGCGCGTTTCAGGTTGAAAACGGCCCGGAGCGGATCGGACAGGCGGGCCGGTTTGTGCATGATCTCGCGCAGGTGGTAGTCGAGCAGATTGAACGAGGCGCTGATGAGCGGAGTTGCGGATGCGGATGTCGACTGAGTTTGCTGCGGCTGGACGATTTTGCCGGCGAGATGGCGCAATACGTCGGGCGCTATGCGGCACTTCTCCACGATGGCCGGCTCGCAATCCCGACAGATGGCGCCGCCCTCACGGGAGCTGAAATGCGGCGCGGGATCGGAGGCAATGTCGCGATTGCAGCTCACGCATCGAGAGAATTCGGGCTTCAGGCCGATCTCGGTCAGCAGAATGACCAGGTATGCGACCAGGGCGGCGATCGGTTCGTCCGATGCCAGTTGCGAGAGGAACTCGCGAAGTCCGTCAAACAGCTGCGGATGGGGATCGTGGGTCTCAGTCAGCTGGGAAGTGACTTCGGCGGCGTACTGTGCCGCGTAGAGACGCTTCAGATCGCCGCGCAGATGGGGAAAATTGTCTTCCTGCCTCCACTCGGCCAGCGGGGCGAGGACTTCTTCCTTGCCGGGGCGAAGCGAGAAGACGACGTGGCCGAGTTCGAGCAGGTCGAGTCCGACTGCAACGCGCGTTTTGGTGCTGCGTTTCACGCCCTTTGCAATCAGGCGCTGCTGCCCGTGCTCCCGCGTGAACAGGGCCAGGACCTGCGATGTTTCGCTGTAGTCCAGCCGCCGCAGGACGATGGCCACGTCCTTCACCAGGCTCACGCGCGCGACTCCTCGGGGGCGGGCTGAAAGGCTTTGATTCGCAGGCGGCCGACGGTTCGCTCGTCGGCTTCCAGCACGTCGATCACGAAGCCATTTTCGCGCAAAGACTCGCCGCGCGCCGGGATTCGGCCGAGCCGGGCGAAAACAAAACCGCCCACGGTGTCGTATGCCTCGTCCTCGGGGATCTGAACGTCGGGCAACTGCTCGTTGAATTCATCCACGCGCGTTCGTGCGTCGATTTCGAGGGTGCGATCGTCGATGCGGAGAATCGACGGCGCCTCCGGCTGTTCGTGCTCATCCGAGATATCGCCGACCAGTTCTTCGAAGATGTCCTCGAGCGTGACGAGGCCGGCCGTACCGCCGTATTCGTCCAGCACGATGGCGATGTGCACGCGCCGCGTCTGAAACTCCCGCAGAAGTGACGCCAGGTCCTTCGTCTCGGGGACGAACGTCACTTCGCGCATGATCGCGCGAAGATGAAATCGATCCGGGGATTCGACCTTGAGCAAATCCTTTGCGTAGAGGACGCCGACGATGTGATCGAGCGACTCTTCAAAGACCGGGATGCGCGAGTGACCGTCGGTGAGGATGAGGCGACGTGCGTCGTCGTACTTCGCGGCGGCCTCTATGCCGACGATATCGGTTCTCGGCGTCATGATCTCGCCGACGCTGGTTTCGTCGAGGACCATGACGGAGCGGATCATGTCGCGTTCGGCCGCGTCGACGGCACCGCTTGTTTCGCCCTGGCTGACGACGTCGAGGATTTCTCGTTCGATGCGATCGGAGCCGTCGTTGGTTTCGAGCGGGGCCCCGGCGAGCCGGCGGACGATTTCGTCGATGGCGGCGATCAGGACGAGCAGTCCACGGCTGGCGCGCCTGACGACTTCGAGCAACGGCAGGGTGCGCAGCAGGTACTGGTCGGCGGCGTAGCGGGACCAGGCCGCCGGCACGGCGACGTTGAAGAGCAGCAGCCAGATCAGCGAAACGGCCCAGAAGTAGATCTGTTGCAGGTACCACGGTTCCACGTGGCGAAGCATGGATGTGAGCGTGACGATGAAGGCGACGAAGAACAGCAGCTGATATGCCAGGCAAATGCGGATGAACTCGCGCCGGCGCTGGAAGAAGGTCTCCAACTGCGTGCGGAGATTGCGCTGTTCGCGAAGTTCGGTCAGCGTCGTTCGCGACGCGACGCGCGACGACATGGCGGCGGTGGCGAAGAAGGCCGCCAGGCAAGTGAACACAATCAGCAGAACAAAGAACATTGCGGACATCTCAGTCGGTTGGCCGCCGTGCGGCCTCGCCGTCGGCCTTTGCCAGGTCGGGAATTTCTATGTCTGCCCAGGCGATGCCGCGCGAATCGACCGCCGCGGCGCACGCTCGGCCCCGCCCGTCGAAAACGGCGCAGAAACCCTGTCCCAGCGGCGTGCCGTCGGGGCTTTCCATGGACAGATCTGCGATGGCGGCGGGTCGTTGAACACGGGTTGCCTGTGCCGCGAGGCCCGATCGCGTTTCGTCGGCGTTTCCGCCGGCCGACCACGCGCCCCAGCAGGCGACGCCAAGAATCAGTCCCGCGGATGCCGCGGTATCGTGCCAACAGGCTTCGGACAACAGCTCATCGCCCGCCAGCAGGCCGATCTGACCGAATATGGTAGGGGCAGTGCGACAGGCGTCTCCCGCCTGGATGCGATCGCGAGTTAAATCGGTCACGACCCGGCAGCGGTGTGACAGGCGCACGTCTCCGTCGGCATCGAGGAGGATCGCGCTCAGGTAGGGCAGCGCCGCAGCCGGGGAGCGTTCGAGCATTCCATATGCGACGTAGAGGCCCCATTCGCGCGCGGCGCGGCCCAGGGCGGCCTGGGTCTGGCCGTGCACGTGTTCGCAGACAAGATCTGCCTCCGGGCCGGTGGCGGTGGTGTCTCCAAATGCGGGCAGCAGCACGAGGTCCGGCGCGGGATCGGTCCGCGCCGCGGCATCCAGTGCGCGCAGGGCACGTTGGAGCGTCATCGCCCTGGCACCCTGCCGGGCCACAAGCTGAATGGCGGCGATCTTCATGGATGGCTGCCCTGCCGAGTAGCGCGGGGCCGGGGACGGCGGCGTCGCCGCGGTCCGACCCCTGCCCGTCCGGAGTGTAACCTCGGCCGGGTCGTGGCGCCGCGTTTTTTCCGGGCCCGGGGTTTGGGCGAGATAGCCGCAAACACGGGGCCGATGCCGAATTCGCCAAGAAGCTCGTCCTCGCGGCGATGCATGGCGGCGGCGCTGGCCTCGTCCGTATCCGTGTAGCCGCACAGGTGCAGGCAGCCATGAACCACGTAAAGCGCCAGTTCGGTGCGCCAGTCGGTCAGCCTCTGCCGGGCTGCACGGCGGGCCACCGAGCGGCAGACGATGAGCTGGCCATCGACCGATCTGGCGGTGGGGCTGTCCCTCAGGTCGAAGGTGAGGACGTCGGTGGTCGTGGGGTCATTCATCCAACGCTGGTGGTGGCGGCGCATTTCGGCGTCGCCGACGATCTCGATGTGGAGCTGGCCGCGGGGATAACCTTCGCGCGTCAACGCATGATGCGCGACGCGCTCCAATAGCTCGATGACGGATGGCTCGCACCCGCGGATCGAAATATCGAGGCGTGCCGTTTGGCGCCTGGGGTTGGTTTGCGGAATGGAACTGCGCGCCTTGCCCATCATGCCGTTCGAACCGCGGGCTCCAAAGGCTCGCGGGCGGAAGGATAGGAAATGCGGCCGTGATGAATGGCCCGAAGGCTCTTCACCAGGCTCTGTTCGACACGTGCCAGCTCCTTCAACGTAATATCGCAGTCGTCGAACTGGCCGTCCATCATGCGGTGGATCAAGATTTCGTGCACTCGGGCTTCAATGCGCCCGGGGGTGGGATCGGCGAGGGTGCGGATCGCGCCTTCGACACCGTCGCAGAGCATGAGAATGGCAGTCTCCCGCGAACCGGGCCGCGGACCGGGATAACGGAATTCGGTCTCGCTGACTTCGCGGGCCCGGGCGCCGCCGGCCTTGGCCTCCTGAGCGGCCATGGCATGGAAATACTTGACGACGGTGGTGCCATGGTGTTCGGCGATGAACTGGTGCAAAACGTATGGCAGGCCATGCTCGCGTGCGAGCGCGAGACCATCCTTCACGTGGGCGAGGATGACCAGCAGGCTCATGGTCGGCGCCAGGCCCGTATGGGCGTTGATGTTGGCCTGCTGGTTTTCAACGAAATAGTGCGGCTTGCAGAGCTTACCGACGTCGTGATAGAAGGCGCCGACGCGGCAGAGCAGGCCGTTCGCGCCGATCTCTTCGGCCGCCGCTTCGGCCATCGTGCCCAGTAGATGGCTGTGCTGCCAGGTGCCGGGGGCTTTCTCAATGAGTTGGCGCAGCAGCGGGCGGCTGGTGTCGGCCCATTCGAGCAGCGTCAGGCTGGTTGTCACTTTAAAGAAGCGTTCGATCACGGGCAGAAGCACCAGGACGAGGCTGATGCCGGCCATGGCCGCGAGCATGGCCTTGGCCGGTTCGCTCCAACTCACCTGCCCGTCGGCCAGGTTCACGAAGAAGGTCGAGGCGCCGGCGGCAATGCTGGTTGCGACGCCGACTTCGACCATTTTCATACGCGTGCGAATCTCGCGGAGCATCAACACGGTCATGCTGATGACCGTCAGCAGGACGATCATGAGGCCATACGGGGCGCCGAGTGCGATCAACGTCAGGACGGCCAGGGCGGCCGATGCACCAAGTGCGTAGAGCTGCGAATAGGCAACCGTCAGAATGGCGGCCGTCATGGTGAGAGTCACGACGCTCCACAACGGTGAATCGCCGATCTCGAGGAGGATATAGCGATCGAAGATCAGCATGCCCAACAGCAGGCTGGCGACACCGACGGCGCGCGGCGTCTTGCGCGCAATCCGCGGCTGGACGTAGACGGTGAAGACGGCGAGCCCCAGCGTGACCAGCGCCGTGATGCCGATGACGCCGACCTGTTTCTTGCGCCACATGTCGCGAAGGCTGGGATTGTGGCTGCGCTGCTTGAGGTATTCCTCGTGCTCAACGCGAAGCAGGGCGGTATGTTCGGTCGTTAAGCGCCCGCTCTGTACCAGCCGGTCGCCCTCCTCAAACTGGTCCATCACCGGGGCGACGGCTGCGGCTGCTTCGTCCATTTTGGCGCGGGTCAGCTCGCCGTCGTAAACATAGACCGGCACGTACTGATTGGGCGACGGATTCACTGCCTGGCGAATCACCTCTTCGATGATCGGCCGCAAATTGCGCAGGTTTGCGCCCTTCAGTATGCGCGGTGCAAAAAGCGCCACGTCGTCCTGATTGGTGGCGTAGTGAAGCCGTTCCTTGGGGACGCTCTGCTCTTTGCCTTTTGCGTTGTGCAGGATGGCCACGCTGGCGGTCGAACGGATCTCGCGGTTGACGTCGGCCCGCTCGGTCATGTGAAACTCGGGAATCAACCCGGCGAGGCGGTCCACGTCATTGCGGAATTGTTCGCTACCGCGTTCATCCGTGAGCGCCTTGAGCTCGGCATATGTCGCCTCGCCGACGTTCCAGCGGCTGGCAAATTGCTCCTGAAAGGCCTCGTAGTTCTCGGTCGCTTTGACCGCGGCGTGGATGTCGCGCAGCTCGGCCTGGATGCGATCGATCAGGCCCTGGTTGAGGCGGAAGTAATTCGGGACCGAGGCGATCGCCTCGCGCCGGCGTTCATCGGTGCGGGCCTGGTTCAGCCGTTCAAAATCCACCCGCGCGAGCACCGGCTGCTTGAGCACCCGGCCTTCGGCGTAGGGGAAGGGCTCGTAACCAGAAGTCAGAACGTAGGTGACCGCGGCCCAGAATACGAATGCGATGGCAAGGGGCAGCCCCAGAGCAGAGCGAAGTTTCTGCCTCCAGGGTGGCGTGCCGTTGGTTTTCTTGCGCCGCTGATCCGCCTGTTTATTCCGGCGGGGTTGTGCGAATGTCCACATCACGTTGCTCGCGGCAAAGCCGCGAGACCCAAGCCTGCAAAGTCCCGAACCGCCGTGCGGTCTGGGGTGACTCCGAGCGATCCACGATACCCGTCGGACCGCTCGATTTCAAAAGGAGCATCGATCGAAGCAGTTATGGTCACAACCTAATTTTAGCTTTCCTGCCAGGATCCGGGCCGCCGCAATCGGTGAGAAGGCGACCTGTGAATTGTCGTATCGTTATTGGCTACAATGAGTTAAGATCGAAGTTGAACGGCCGGCAGGGCGCGTCCGATCAGTTACTGGAGGAGCGATTCGCGGCCGCCTTCCGGGCCCGACGGGCCCGGCCCCGCGGATAACTGGTCGATTATCCGTTTGGCCTGTTTTCTGAACGAACGACCGAAAACATTGCGTCAGGCATCAAGAAGGTGCACAACGCTGCATCGCTCCAGCGCCCGCCGATAGGGATAGGGAAGGTTGCGCGGGTTTGACCGTTTGCGAAGCAGGAACCTAGACTGGCTAAGGCTTTCGGGTCGTCGTCTTCACTAGAGAACGCCGGAAATGGCCGCGATTACGTTGATGACCGATTTTGGTGCGGCGGACCATTATGTCGCCTGCATGAAGGGCGTGATCCTTCAGCGTGCGCCGACGGCGCCGATCGTCGATGTGACGCATCTCATTCAGCCGTTCGACGTGGTGCACGGTGCCTTCGTCCTGCGGCAGATCTTCGAGTATTTCCCGCAGGGATCGATTCATATCGCGGTCGTCGATCCGGGCGTGGGTTCGTCGCGGCGCATTCTCGCTGCCCGCTATTCCGATCAGATCGTGCTCGCGCCGGATAATGGGCTGCTGACGTTCGTGCATCGCGACTTCATCCTTGCCGAGTTGCGATCGATCGAGAACACGCGGCTCTACCAGGCGGAGGTGAGCCGCACGTTTCACGGCCGCGATGTCTTTGCGCCGGTGGCTGCACAGCTCTGGCAGGGCATGCCACTGGACAACGTGGGGCCGATCGTCCGGGAACTTGAGCTGCTGAACATCGACAGGCCGAAGACGTTGCAACAGGGGGGGATCGAGGGCCAGGTGCTTTACGTCGATCACTTCGGGAACATCGTCTCGAACATCAGCGGCGACGATCTGGGGATGGTCAAGGCGCCTTTCGAGCGGATGGTTGTACACGTCGGTCCGATCCGCGTGGGGCATTTGCGCACCACGTATTCCGACGTGCGCCCGGGTGAAGTGCTCGCAGTCATGGGTTCGACGGGGATGCTGGAAATCGCCGTCAACCAGGGCAACGCCGCCGCACAACTCCGCGCCGGGCCGGGGACCGTCGTTTCGGTGCGGTAACACTGAACCAATCAGATCACGGTGAGAGCAGCACGTCGACAAATGGCTGGATGTCCAGACCATTCGCCGCGCCGTCGCAATTGATGTCGGCGGCATCCTGCCGGGCGGGATGCGGGTCGTCGCCGGAGAGTGCATTCACGAAAAACGTCAGGTCGTCGGTGCTGATCAGGCCGTCGCCGTTGAAGTCTCCCGTGCAGTGGATATCGATGAAGATGTTGACCTCGCGGGCGATGACGTCTTCGAACAGGGCGGGCGCGCTCAGATTGACGTAGATCTGGACCTCGCGGGAGACGGCATTTTCAAACAGGATCGCAGGCGTCGTCTCGTTGTAGATCTGGACCTCGCGGGAGACGGCATTTTCAAACAGGATCGCTGGCGTCGTCTCGTTGTAGATCTGCACCTCGCGGGATACTGCATCCACAAAGCCGGTAGCGCCGTGCACGAGATTGAACACCTGCACCTCGCGTGCGACGACGTCTTCGTGCAGGAGTGCCGGCGTCGTGTCGTTCACGATCTGGATCTCGCGACTGATTACGTCGAGGTCGGCGCGAAGGCTGAGCGGCGAGGCCGCGGAGCCCGTCAGCAGGCAGACGAGCGCGATGAGTCGGCGGTGCTGGATGGATCTATTCATCACTGCGGTCCTGATGTCCTTGCACTCTCGTCGGCGTACCGGCGTCGCGGCGCGCGGTCCTGGTATGGAGTGGAATTGGCAGCAGCCGGCACCTGTCTCGCGTCGACTACGGCGCGGGCGGGAAGGCGCGTGCCTGAATGGCGGCGTGGCCGTGGAGAAACTGGACCTGCGCCTCCCAGACCGATGCGCTCAGATCGCCGCTGACGAACGTGGCCTCTTCGACGACGGTGGCGCCGGTTCGCGGCACGGCGCGGACTTCGACGATCCAGTCGAGCGGCACATTCACGCCTTCGACGCGGACGGTCACCGGGAAGGGGTTGGAGAGGGAGACATCGGGCATGATGCCACGGCGCGGATCGGCAGGGACGGCCTGGCTGTCCAGCAGCGTGATTGCGAGCTTTGGCGCGCTCGAGTCGGGGAAGATGGTGGCGGTGGGTCCGACGACGGCGGAGTTGTAGTCGCCGTTAATGCCGCCGGCATAGTTGAGGGTATTGGTTTCGATGCGAATTCGGCCGATGCCGCCGGCGCTGCCGTGTGCAACCCGGCCAAGTGCGCTGACGTTTGCGGTTGCGGATGCTCCAAGCAGGCGATCTGCGACGATTCGGATGGCGCCGCCGCTTCCACCTCCGCTGCGGGGCGAGGCAAAACCTCCATCAAAGCCACCGTTTGCGGTAATCGAGCCGGTGACCGTGATGTCGGCCGTACTTGCAATCAGAATGGCACCGCCGCCTGCACCGCCGCCAGGAGCAGAGTAAAGTGTATCCCCAAACCGAATACCGGCAGCGCCACCCGAACCGCCGATCAACGGCAAAACTTCGATGTTGTTATAAGCCGGGCCTAACTCCGAACCAGGGTGTGCTCCGCCAAGGGTAGCATGGCTACCGCCGGAGCCCCAAAAGTTGGTAGTTGGTGTTGCGAAGCCGATAAACCCCGCTCCGCCCGGCCCGTAGCCACCGCTGCCCCCTGCGATATCGATCGTCGTATTGCCAGTCGAACCACGTCCACCGCGGAACCCACCCGGTCCCGGCTCGGCTTCGGTCGGCGGTGCGTTGTATGCGTGCCCGTTCCCCCCGTTCAAGTTCACCGTCCCCGCGATCATCACATTGCCTGACACCAGCCACACCACCGGTGCGCCTGACGGATGATTTTTGAACGTGACGGTGACATTGGACGGGATGTTGACGCTGCTGTAGCGATACACGACCGCCCACTTCTCGGGATCGTACACGCCCGCGCCGGGGCTGGCGTTGGGGCCATCCCAGGTGCCATCGGGCGCCAGCGACAGGTCCACTTGAACGCTGGCGACGGGGTTGAAGGCGCCGTCCGAACCATCCGCTCCCGGGACTGTGATCGAAGCGGCGGCCAGGTTGGCAAAGCAGCAAATGGCGGTGAGTGTCCACGCGAGGCGACGGGCGTGCATGAGGTTCGCTCCTTTTGGATCCTGAGTTGACGAAGCGCGCATCGACAGCATGGGTCCGCTGCCGAATGACAAGCGCCGAAAACATCGTGATTTGCAGCCGTGCGAATGCCGGCCGCCCCATGGACAAAGCGGAAGCCGCATGCGAAACCGGAAGCGAAATCTGGTAGAATTTGCGGTCGTGGACGAGCCGATTGCCAATCTGAATGAAAATGACCAGCAGCCGGCGGACCGCGAGGACGTCGGTGCCGACGTCCTGGTGCAGCGGGTTTACGCAGAGCTCTACCAACTGTGCCGTAAGCGGCTCGCGCAGGAGCGGCCGCGGCATACGCTTCATGCAACGGCCCTGCTGAATGAGGTTTACGTGCGGCTGGCGCTTGACGACGGCCGGGCATTTCGCGATCGGCAGCACTTCCTGGCCGTGGCCTCGCGGGTGATTCGGCAGGTGCTGGTGGACCATGCGCGGGCAAGGGGCAGCCAGAAGCGCGGCGGCGGCAAGGCGCCGGTCGCGCTGACCGATCTGAGCATATTCCCGGCATCGAGCGGATCTGACGTCGATCTGCTCGATCTGGATTCGGCGCTGGAGGAGCTTGCCGAGCTGAGCAGCCGGCAGGCAACGATCATCGAGATGCACTATTTCGGCGGATTGTCTCAGGCCGAAATCGGCGAAGCGGTCGGGCTGTCGGAGCGGTCGGTGAGGAGCGAACTGAGCGTGTCGCGTGCGTGGCTTGCCAGGCGGCTGGGGGGGAGCCGGGCATGACACAGGAACGGCACGAGCAGATGTGCCGAATTTACTCCCGGGCGCGGGAGCTTGCGCCAGAGCGATGGTTGGATGTGGTTCGCGCCGCCGCCGGGGGCGATTCGGATCTGGAGCAGCAGGTGATGGCGCTGCTGAGGGTGCAGACCGACGGCCTTCTGGCGGTGCCGGCGCTGGGCGCGGATTTCCGGGTTTCGGCGGATCCGCAATTGGAACTCATGCGGCTGGTGCCGGCGCGGATCGCAAGCTACACCATTCTGCGGCCGCTCGGGGCGGGCGGCGCTGGTGTCGTGTTTCTGGCACAGCAGGATCGGCCACTGGATCGGTACGTGGCCATCAAGGTGCTCGACATTCGGCGCCGGTCGGTTGCATCGCTGGCGCGGTTCGAGTCTGAATGTGCGACGCTGGCTCGGCTCAAGCATCCGTTCATTGCATCGGTGTACGAAGCGGGCCGGCTGGCTGACGGCCGGCCATACATGGTGATGGAATACATCGACGGCCTGCCGATTACCGAGTTCTGCGCCGAGTCGACGCTGGACCGCGGCGCCCGGGTCGAGCTGATTCGCAAAGTGGCCCAGGCGATTCACTACGCCCATCAGAGCCGCGTTCTGCATCGCGATCTAAAACCCGAAAACGTGCTGGTCACGCGCGTCAACGGCGAGCCGATGCCGAAGCTGATCGATTTCGGCATCGCCAAGCTGCTCGATTCTCCGGAAGGCGACGCGCGCCTGACGGCCGACGGGCTATTTCTGGGGACGCTGGCCTATGCCAGCCCGGAACAACTGGATCCGCTGGTGTCGTCGGGGCGAAGTCTCGATGCGCGCACCGACGTGTACGGACTGGGCGTGCTTCTGCTTGAACTGGTGACGGGCCGGCTGCCGACGGCGATCGCGACACATGCTCCGGCCATTCCGCTCGAGGCGGTTTTCAACGGTCGCCTGCGCGAATCGGCGGCCGCGGCGGCGGGATTGCGTGGCGATCTTGCTGCGATTATCCGCCGGGCGACCGCGCGACATCCCGAGGATCGGTACACGTCGGCACAGGACCTGGCCGAGGATTTAGAGCGATTGGCGCGCAATATGCCGGTGCGGGCCGGCCGCACGGGTATGTTCTTACGGCTCCAGCGGGGCGCCGTCCGTCATCGCCGCGTGCTTCGGATCACCGTGCCGATCACGATGGCGCTGGTGGTGGCCGTGGGATGGGCGCTTCATCAGCGGGCGGCGTTCATCGAGCACCACGGCATCACGCGTCAGGCCATCGAGACCGCCGCCGCGCGCATCGCGACCATCGTGCGCACGCAGGGCGGCGCGTTGAATTCGCACCGCGCGGTGCTCGAGGGCTTTGAGGCGCAGGTGAACGATGCCCTGCGGCGATTTCCGGGGGACGCGGCGGTGATTCGCACGCGGGCCCTGCTGGACGAGACGCTTGGGGACTGCGATCTTGAGACAGGAAAAACGCAGTCGGCGCTCAGGCGTTATCAATCGTCGACGGACCACTGGACAGCGCTGTTACAGCTGCTTCCGCGGGATCGTGCGGCGCGGCGCAGTCATGCCATTTCCCTGGTGCATCTGGGTGATTTGAAGTCGATGGGCGCGCAATATGCCGAAAAGCTGGCGCTCTACGAGGCCGCTCACGCGGCACTGCTCGATCTGGCTGACGATTCACGGGCGACGGCGACGAACTACAGCGATCTGGGCAACAGCCACGGGCGGCTGGCGCATCTTCTGAGCGCACGCGGCGAAACGACGGCGGCGGCAGACCACCGGCATCGGCAGCTGGAACTGGCGGAGCGCGTCCTGCGACTTGAGCCGGATTCTGCGCTGCGCTGGTACGAACTTGCCCTGGCGCATCTGGTGCAGGCCGATCATGCCGATGCATGGAACGAACAGCCGGTGAAGGCAGAGCACGTTCTTGCGGCACTTTCGTTGTTGCGCGGGGCGCTACAACTCGATCCTGAGAATCGCGTCTATCGCCGGACGTACTGCAATGCATTGTGCTGCGACATACTGGTGCATCTGACGAACCAGGCGTGGGAAGAGGCGCGGGCCGGCTGCGAAGCATTGAGCCGCGAGGCGGACATGGTGGCGGCGGCCGATCCCGAGAGTGCGTTTTCATTTGAGGCACTGGGCCGCTCGCACGAGCGCTGGGCGCAGTACTACTCGCATCGCTCCGAGCCTGGCAAGGCGGAGGCGTCCTATCGCCAAGCCATTGACTATTTTGAAAGGCACCTCGCGCTGACGCCGAATGACCTGTCGCTGCAAAGTCGTCTGGCGTCGGCCATGCACGCCTGTGCCGAGATCAATCCGGGTGGAGAAGGGGCGCTGTCCCTGTGGCAGCGGGCCGAGTCACTCCTGCGCTCGTGCATCGCGTCTGAAGATGTGCAGCGGCCGCTTGACCTGGCTCGGCTCGCCCAAATGCTCCTGACGCCACCGGATTTGAACCTGTGCCGCCCGCAGGAAGCCGTGGCGCTTGCACGGCGCGCCGCTGACGCGACCGAATACCAGAGCGCAGGCACCATTCTTCTGCTGGCCCGTGCTTATGCCTCCGCAGGGGATCTGGATGCGGCGGCGGCCTATGGTGACATGGCGTTGGCCCTGTTGCCGGCGGGGGCGACCGAGAAGCGCGACGAAATGCACGCGGTCCTCGGTGCCCTGGTTGGCCGGCGGGCCGGTGGTCGCGTCGCAGAGTGAGCGCGGGCGGATAACCTGGTTTTTCCATCCGGCGGAGTAAACCTCGCCGTACCGGGGCATTATCGCCATTATCGGGCACTTCCACATCAAGCGTCTTGCGAATCTGGCCGACTTGCGCTGATGAAGCGCTGACAATTTTGTGATACGCGGTTCTGCGCGAGAGAACAGATGAGGGCGGTCTGATGCGGCTTCAAATCGTGGACGAGGCGGCGAACTTTTCGTGCGGGAATTGCACCGCCTGTTGCGATCAGCCGTGGCGGACGCTGATCGAGCCGGACAAGGCGGAGGCGCTCGATCATCACGACTTTGCGGGCCGCTATCCGCAACTGGCGGGGCGCACGCTTTATCGCAGGCCCGCGGACGGCGGGGGAAGATACTTCGAATTAGTCAAGGGCGAGGGCACGCGGTGCATCTTTCTTGACACCGACGGGCTGTGCATCATTCACAAGGAGCTGGGGCCGGAGGCCAAGCCGCACATGTGCCGGCAGTTTCCCTACCTGGGCTCGCGGGCATGGCGCGACGATCGGGTGAGCGTGAACTACGGCTGCCCCTCGGTGCAGGCGCAGCGAGGGCCGGGACTGCCGGAACAGAAGGCGGAGATTGCGGCGCTGGTGGCGCTCACCGACGGGTCGGTCAGGCCGGATGCGCCGGTGATGTTCGATGCGCAGGGGAAGGTGACGCAGGCGGCCTACGAGACGTTCATCGATCGGGCAATGGAAGTCTTCGATGAGTGCCGGGACGAGGACATCTGGGGGCGATTTCAGTCGCTGTTGCATCTGTTGCACTGCATGAAGGAAGTGCTGGCATCGGACGGGGAGGCGGAGTTGGACGCGGTGTTGTCGCGGGGAGCGGCGAATGGCAGCGATGGTGTCACCGCGTTTGCGCCGGTGCAGTCGGCGCCGATGCCGGTGCGACTATTGTTTGCCGCCACGCTTCAGCCGGACACGCTGCCGCCCGACGCGGCGGGGGGGCTGGGTTTCTTCAGGCGGCTGATGCTGGCGCCGCGGCTGTTGTCGCTGGCGACGCTGAAGGGGCGGTACGCGTCGCGGCTGCTGGGACGCACGGTGTCGCTGGACGAGGTGTTCGCACATCCGGTCGAGCCGCGGCTGGACGCCAATTCGACGCGGCTCCTGGTGCGATACATCCGCGCGCGGCTCTGGCAGCGGCTGATCGTCGGGACGCGGCTGCCGATTGTCGCCGGCGTTCACCAGCACCTGCTGGACATCGCGGCGGTGCTGTTTTTCGCGCGGGCCGAGGCGGCGGCGCAGGGGGCGGCGCGGCTGTCGGAAACGCACGTGCGGCAGGCGCTCACGCGCGTCGAGTTTCACCTGGCCAATCAGAAGCGGCTCTACGACCAGACGCTGCGGAAGTGGCTGCGGGTGCAGCTTTGCGATCTGAACGTGGCGCGAGAGACGTTGCGGCTGGCAACGTTGGGTCCGTCGCGGCAACATGGCGGCGATGACGCGGCTGATCCGACGGAAGATTCGGCGCACGAGCGTCCGAACGCCGCGGGTGTGCGTGGGAAGACCCGCGAGTTGCAGGTGGCAGGAAAGTAGCGCTTTATTTTTCGCGTGTCTGCACTGCTTGAAGCAGTGGCACACGGGTGTCCACTCGGGCTTCGCACTGCTTGAAGCAGTGGCACACGGGCGTTCACTCGGGCTTCGCACTGCTTGAAGCAGTGGCACACGGGTGTTCACTCGGGGCTTCGCACTGCTTGAAGCAGCGGCACACGGGTGTCCACTCGGGCTTCGCACTGCTTGAAGCAGCGGCACACGACACACGGGCGTCACCCTGTCGCGGTGCGCATCACTTCTTTGCGGCGGCGTAGAACTCGTCCACCTTCTTCCAGTTGACCACGTTCCACCAGGCGGCGATGTAGTCGGGCCGGCGGTTCTGGTAGTTCAGATAGTAGGCGTGTTCCCACACATCGAGGCCGAGGACCGGCGTGTGACCGGTCATGTAGGGCGAATCCTGGTTGGCGGTGCTGAAGAGTTCGAGCTTGCCGCCCTTGAGGGCGAGCCAGGCCCAGCCGCTGCCGAAGCGGCCGGTGGCGGCGGCGGTGAACTTCTCCTTGAAGGCATCGAAGGAGCCGAATGCCTGATTGATGGCATCGCCGATGGAGCCGCCGGGCTGACCGCCGGCGCCGCCGGCCATGATCTGCCAGAAGAGGGAGTGATTGGCGTGGCCGCCGGCGTTGTTGATCAGGACCTGGCGGACGTTGTCGGGTGCCGACGTGATGTTGCGGAGGAGATCTTCGACGCTCTTGCCGGCCAGATCGGGATGGCCTTCGAGGGCCTTGTTGGCGTTGGTGATGTAGGCGTTGTGGTGCTTGGTGTGGTGAATTTCCATCGTCTTTGCGTCGATGTGGGGGGCGAGGGCGTCGTAGGCGTAGGGCAGCGGGGGCAAGGAATAGGCCATGGTGAAACTCCTTTTGAAATGATCATCCCGGCAAAAGTTCGTGCGAATGCAAGGGAAATGTAGTGTGCGCTGGCGGCGCGGTCAAGAAAGGCAGGCAAGCGGCGTGCGGGGAAGGAAATGCACGCGCGTTGAATTCGGATGAAATCCGCGCGTGAATCGGGTAGCGCGTCAACCGCCGGTGTAGCGAATATGGTTCTTGCGCTGATCTTCTGAAGCTTCGGTGTTCGGCGACGAGGGTGGCGACGTGAGATCGTCGACATCGGTGTCGTCGAAGGTTTCGTCCGGGCCGGAGAAATCGACCTGCTCATCGCCACCGAGGACGGCCTCGACGCTGGGCCTCCCGGAGATGCGGGCGATGGCGCCAAGGGTCACGCCGCTCAGGGCATAGGCCGCGGTCACGACGGCAAGCGTCAATTCGAACTGCACGACGAAGCCGATGAGTACGACGATCGCCAGCGAAACGACCTGCCAGAAGGGGCGGCGGCCGCGTAACAGCGCGTTGACGATGTGTGCGTACTTGAAGGGGCTGACCATGAGCAGACCGAGCACGAGGGCGAAGGGCGGCATGAGCGCGGAGAGGGCGGTGCGCGTCTTCTCGTGGATCAGTTCGGGCAGCAGGTTCTGGTGGAAGAGCACGAGCCCGATGATCGCACCGGCAGCGCCGGGTGTTGGCAGGCCGCGGAAGCTCATGTGGGCCGACTCGTCCTCCTCGTTTTCGACGTTGAAGCGTGCAAGCCGCAGTGCCGCGCCGCAGACATAGATGGCGGCCATGACCCATTCGGCGCGCCAGTAGGCGCGGCCGAGCACGCTGAGCTGCACATCCGGCGAGAAGAGCTTCGGCTGGGCGACGCAGAGGACGAGGAAGGCGGGCGCGACGCCGAAGCTGACGATGTCGGCCATGGAATCGAGCTGGGCGCCGAATTCGGTTGTCTTGCGGGCGAGGCGGGCGAGGCGGCCGTCGATGGCGTCGAAGATCATGCCGAGCAGCAGGAGATAGGCTGCCGCGGCGAGGAAGGATGGAATCAACTTGCTGGCGCCGGGCACGGGCGGGGAAAACGCGGAGACGTTGGCCTGGGCCTGGAGCAGGCACATGTAGAGGGCGGCGACGCCGCAGGTGAGATTGCCGAGGGTGGCGAGGGATGGGAGTACGCCGACGGTCTTGAGGATGCGCTCGCGGCGGGCACGGCGGCGTTCGCTTACATCGCGGTGTTTAAGTTGCACGTTGCGGACTCCGGGAATTCGATTTGGCAATTTGTGATCTGGCGATCTGGTGATTTGCGGGCGTGGATTTCGATGACCAGATCTCAGATCTCAAATTTCAAACCTCAAACTCCCATCAACTCAACTTTGTCAACACCTCAACATTACACTTTCAGCAGCTCATTCTCAGCTGTCTGAGCTCGTGGCGGTTCATTCGGCGCTTTCCTTCGATCCTGCCGCGACGAGCGTGTCGGAGGCGGGGGATGAGATTGCTGGCGAGGGTTCGTACCGCATCACGACCGTGCGGCCGCCGTAGACATAATCGTTCACCTTCACCGCCGGCTCCAGTCCTTCCACCGCCGGCACGATCAGGTCGGTCCGCGAACCGAACTTGATCAGGCCGATCCGCTGACCACGGAGGCAGTGATCGCCGGAGGAGAGCCGGCAGACGATGCGGCGGGCGACGAGGCCGGCGATCTGGCGGAGGACAATGGGGCCGGGCAGACCGTCATCCGGCTGGATGGTGATGGTGTTTCGCTCGTTGCGGATGCCGCACTCTGGATGGCGCACGTCGAGAAACTCGCCGTGGGTGTAGCGCGTGCGGACGACGCGCCCGGAGCAAGGGGCGCGGTTGATGTGGACGTCGAAGACCGAGAGGAAGATGCTGATCTTGAGGACCGGGCCGGCCATGTTGTCGAAGCCTTCGAGACGGGAGACTTCGGTCACGCGGCCGTCGGCGGGGGCGACGAAGAGACCGGGGCCGGAGGGGATGGTGCGTTCGGGGTCGCGGAAGAAGGCGATGGTGAAGAGCCACAGGGCGAGGAGCGGCACGGCGGCGGCCCAGAACCAGGGGCTAACGCGCTGGGCGAGCCAGACGCAGGCCATGCCACCGAGTCCGAGGGTGGCGGTGGAGAGGAGCATTTCGCGGTAGCCGTCAGGAGCGAGGCGCATGGAGAGTTCCTGGGGCAATTGATGCCTGGAAGGATGATAAGCGAGCAAAAGGCGGGGGTCACGGCGGGGGAGAGGGGTAAGGGGTAAGGGGTAAAGGGGGACAAGGGATAAGCGATGCGGGGAAAGGGCTATGGGGTTTTGGCAGGGAATGCGTTCGGCGTGGGGGCGGCGCGGGCGCGCGGACAAAGTCATTTAGCCGCCGTGCTTGCACGGCGCGTATTGGGAATGGGGAGGAGTGAGGCGGCCGGACTGGCGGCGAGAGGATGACGAGGTAAGATCTGAGCGTCAGGGGAGGCGGCTACGGCCTGACGTTCGAGCTGGCCGCCACGCCCATCTCGCCCCTGGGCGATCTCAACTGCGACGGCCTCACCGATGTCAACGACGTGCCCGCCTTCACCCTCGCCCTGGTCGATCTCTTCGAATACTCCAACCAGTTCCCCGGCTGCGACTTCTTCCGGGCGGACAGCAACGGGGACTTCGCGCTGGATGGAAGGGATGTGGAGGGGTTTGTGGCGCTGATTCTGGAATAGCGCCGGCATCGGTACATGGATTGCCGGGTGCCACCTATATGAAGTGAAAAGACAAGCCGGGTCATGCGCTCCGCGGAGAGAGTGCCTTGACTTATCACTTCATATAGGTGGCACCCGGCTGCTTGGCACTGACAACGGTGTTCAACGTTAGTTGCCTCGGGGCTTGGTATGCGGGAATTCAAAGTAAGAGGCCGCGGTGCCGATTCGGGTAGGAAGCGCAAGCCGCAGATCTTCGCGGCCGCGTCCGAGGCAGCTGCAACAAAACTGGCCCTGCAAAGGGGAATCGCCGCAGAGACCGTCGAGCCGCTCTCCGCAACACACATTGTCCTGGACGTGGTTGGCTTCAGTCACAACAACGAAGATGGTTCTAACAGACAAAAGATCATCCTTTCGTGCAGGGCCGGGGATCGCCTTGTGCTTGAACGCGAAAGCGGCAACCGGTATGACAAGCACGCCATTCGTGTGGTGCGACCGGACGGTACACAGGTAGGCTACATCGATAAGGAGAACGCCAAGCGCCTTTGCGCCTGCTACGACCTAGATGCAGGCGCTTCTGCGGCGGCGTGGGTATGGCGAGTCGTTCCGCCGGGGGAGAGGTTTGGATACGACACGTTTCATTTCATCATCATGGAAGGAATCATTGCAAGGCCCGAAGCGACAAGCGCTGACATCGCGGCGGCACTGGAGGGGACTCGGGTAGGCAAAGAGATGCCAACTGGGTGGTCCGTGCCTCCGATGCAACGGATTGCAACGGTCGCTTGGGCGCCCTCAACGAGGCGGGCTCGGCCAGCTCGCAAATCGGCCAAGGGGGAACGTATCGGCTGCGCTACTTTTCTCCTCGTGCTCCTCGTGGCCTATATCATTTGGTCCCTGTTCTCCTAGCTAGCGAGGTAGGGTGCGGCCCGGCCGGACCGCACGCTGCGGACCTCGCGCACTGGCGGGAAGGGATTCCCGCGGGAGAGTTTTCCGGCGTTGCGTAACAGATGGTGCCCGAGCCAATTCAATGGCTGACAATCACGTTACAAAGGACCTTTTGCGCCACTGCTTCGCGCAGTTCTGGAGCAGTGTCGAGGATCTCCGACCTGAGGAAGTGCACGCGCTGGTGGATGCATTTGTTCAATCGTGCGTGAGGGCGGACATGCGCGAGAAGTTCCGCCGTTCTTTCGATTCCTCCAAGGCTGTCACGAAGAGGTTTTTCACATCAGCTCATGAGTCGGTGTCGAAAGATCTGGGCATAAGCCAAATTGTCCGCCAGTCTGCCGGCGATGAGATCACCGCCGAGGTCACATGGTCCCTGGGTTCGGATGGCCCGATTGCTTTTCGCTTAAGGGGAAATTCCAACAGGAAGCTGGGTGACATTCTTATTGAAGAGGGCGATGCAATTCTGCGCCTGAATCTCGGGCGCCGCGTTATTTTCATCTTTGCGGGCGGCCACAGAAATTCCTTTTACCTGTTCAAATAGACGGGCGCCAGGTAGGATGCGGCCCGGCCGGACACTACATGCTCCACGCCGCGTCATCGCCGGCCCAACCCTGAAGGGGCTGTGCCATTTGCCCGCATGAAACCCCGGTGCCGCGCGGGTGGCGGCGGGAATCTTTTCTTTAAATCGGACGCTCGCGCCCATGGTAAGCGACCTCGCGCCGCGGCCGAGCGAAATGCCGGCGGGGCGGGGCACGTCCGGATCGTCGAAAAAATGTCTTGGCGTTCAAATGTTCGCCGGTTGAATATGAAAAAAAGCGCGCCGGTCACATTGGCCGGCGCGCATTCTTCATGCGCCGCGAGCCGGACCGTGTCGGTCCGGGGCCTGTCAATGTGGAGCCGGCATTGCCGTGCGAGGGGAGGCGCGGAGTCATTGCACGTGGTGCGACACCCCCGCCTGCGTATGACGCCCGCTCGCGGGGAACGGGCGCCGGACCGACACGGTCCGGCTCGCGAGGAATAGCAGATTGCGAACGACATTCCCGCCTGCGTTTGACGCCCGCTCGCGGGGAACGGGCGCCGGACCGACACGGTCCGGCTCGCGAAGAACAGGGGCGCCGGCCACGACTTTACTGCTCAAAGGCCGGCAGGGACGCCGGCCGCCACTTTTCTGTTCCCTGTTCCCTTTCCCCTTGTCCCTTGCCCCTACTCCACCGTCACGCTTTTCGCCAGATTCCGCGGCTTGTCCACATCGCACCCGCGCAGCACGGCCGCATGATACGCCAGCAGTTGCAGCGGGATGATGGTGATCAGCGGCTGGAGCGGCTCGGGCACGTCGGGCACGTAGAAGACGTGTTCGGCCATGCGGGCGATTTCTTTGTCGCCCTCCGTCGCCACGGCGATGATGCGGCCGCTGCGGGCGCGGACTTCCTCGATGTTGCTGATGACCTTCTCGTATTGCGAGCCCTTGGTGGCGATGAAGACGACGGGCATGTCCTTGCTGATGAGAGCGATGGGGCCGTGCTTCATCTCTGCGGCCGGCATGCCCTCGGCGTGGATGTAGGAGATTTCCTTGAGCTTGAGGGCGCCTTCGAGGGCGGTGGGGTAGTTGTAGCCGCGGCCCAGGTAAAGCCAGTTCTCGGCGTCCTTGAACTTCTCGGCGACGTCGCGGATGGCATCGCTCTGGGTGGTGACCTGCTTGACTTTGTCGGGCAGTGCGTGGAGGGCATCGAGGTAGAACTGGAGATCGGGCTGGGAGAGACCGCGGCGACGGCCGAGGTAGAGGGCCATCATGGTGAGCACGAGCACCTGGCCGAGATAGGCCTTGGTGCTGGCGACGCCGATCTCGGGGCCGACGTGGAGATAGACGCCGGCGTCGGTCTCGCGGGCGATGGTGGAGCCGACGACATTGACGATGCCAAGGGCGATCGCCCCCTTCTCGCGGGCCTCCCGCAGTGCCGCGAGCGTGTCAGCCGTCTCGCCGGACTGGCTCATGCAGATGAGAACGGTGCCGTCTTCGATGATGGGATTGCGATAGCGAAATTCGCTGGCGTACTCGACTTCGGTCGGGATGCGGGCCAGCTCTTCAAAGACGTATTCGCCGACGAGGCCGGCGTGCCAGGCGGTGCCGCAGCCGCTGATGACGATGCGGCGGGTGCGGACGAGATCGCGAGCGAAGTTGCGCAGGCCGCCGAGCGTAATGCGGCCATCCTCGACGCTGACGCGGCCGCGCATGCAGTCTTCCATGGCGGTGGGCTGTTCGAGGATTTCCTTGAGCATGAAGTGCTCGTGGGCGCCGAGCTCGATGTCCTCGAGTGTCATCTCGAGCTCCTGCACCTCCTTGGTGACGGGCATGGCGTCGAGGGTGGTGGTGCGGAAGCCGTCTTCCCAGACGGTGGCCATCTCGCCGTCGGAGAGATAAATCACCTGCGTGGTGTGCTGGATGATGGCGGCGGCATCGGAGGCGACGACGTACTCGTTGTCGCCGACGCCGATGATGAGGGGGCTGCCCTTGCGGGCGGCGATGATCCTGCCGGGCTCCTCGGAGCAGATGACGGCGATGCCGTAGGTGCCGCGCACGTCGCGCAGGGCGGCGCGGACGGCGGTCTCGATGTCGTTCTTGTAGAAGTGGCCGATGAGCTGAACCAGCACTTCGGTGTCGGTGTCGCTCTTGAACTCGACGCCGCGGTGTTCGAGGTAGGTGCGCAGTGCCTGGTAGTTTTCGATGATGCCATTGTGGATGAGGGCGATGCGGCCGCTGGCATCGAGGTGTGGATGGGCATTGACGTCGTTGGGGGCGCCGTGGGTGGCCCAGCGGGTGTGGGCCATGCCGCAGGTGCCGAGGATGTCGCTGGAGACGAGGCGCTTTTCGAGCACCGAGATGCGTCCGGCGGATTTTTCGCATTGAACGCGGCCACCATTGAGGACGGCGATGCCGGCCGAGTCGTAGCCACGGTATTCAAGCCGCTTGAGACCCTCAATCAGGATGGGACGTGCCTCTCGAAAGCCGGTGTATGCGACGATTCCGCACATGGACGAATGCTCCTGAAGTTCCTGCGTTCGACGAAGAACGATGACCGGGGCCCTTTGATCTTATGCCGGTTGACCGAACGTCTTCCGATCGAAGCGGAAAAGCCCGCGGCGAGGACCAATAACGCCGCGGTTGCGACTGAGTTTCATCGACCAACGGCGATGCCCGGGCGAACGCCGCGACGACAGAAGACGGGTCCCCCCATCTGCAATAGACCGATTATGGCCCGAATCGGTTGGAAATGGTACGTGGACCCATCGATTGCAGTTCGCCGGCACGGTGGAGGTTGGTCGGCCGGTGCACTGCGTCGAGCGGTACGGCGAATGCGAGCGACATGGGGCAGCGCCGCGGGCGCGTGCAAGATGTGCAGCCGCGGCCATTTGCATCGCAACGGCTTGTCCGGTGGGGCGGGTTATGCTACGGTTATGGGCCGCCTGCGCCTGTAGCTCAATTGGACAGAGCACCGGTCTTCGGAACCGGGGGTTGGGGGTTCGAGTCCCTCCGGGCGCGATCTGCATTTCCATCGGGCGACGGTCGGTTGCGCCCATTTTCCCTCGGACTCATCCCTGCAATAGCGCGGCGGCGAAGGCTTCGGCATCGGCCGGCGTCAGCACGCCATCGTGGTCGAAGTCGGCCGGGCAGACGTGCTCGATCGCGGTCGACTGGAGCAGGACTGCGTCTACGAAGATCTGGAGATCGAGGCCGTCGGCGAGGTCATCGCCGTTGAGATCGCCGGGGACCGGTGCGCCGTTGCAGATGATGCCGGGATGGAAAATGCGGACGTCATCCACCTGCCAGCCGAGGAACTGATCCTGGTTGAAGGAGATGTTTCCGAATTTGAAGATCAGCGTGATGGTCTGGCCGGCCCAGGGCGTGAGGTCGACGGTGCGCTGGGTCCAGACGAGCTGCGGCGCGACGGGTGCGAAACGGCTGGGATCGTCAATGAAGAAGTTGAACGAGCCGTTGTTGAGGAACAGCTCGGGCCGGTCGCCGTTGGGGAAGATGTGCCGTTGATAGGTCGAGCAGTAGGTCAGGGTGATGGGGCCGGCCTCGGCAGGCGGCAGGACGACGGGTGCCGTAATCATGTCACCGGCGTGTACGCCGCCGGTTTCGTAGTTGCACTGCGAGACGATGCCGTAGTAGGCGACCGAATCGCCGACTTCGTTGCAGAGGCCGGTGGAAAGATCGCACTGATCGGTCACGTTCCACAGGCCGGACTGCGTCCAGCCGGCGGGCAGGCCGGCCTCGAAGCCTTCTTCCAGCAGGACGATGTCGCCATCGATTCCGGCGGCAGGGGCATAGAAAACGGCCGGGGCGCCCTCGGGTGAATGGACGGTGGCGCCGCCGTCCCCGGTTACCTGCACATAGAACTGGGGCGTGGCGGCGCAGGTGAAGGCGGGCAGGCTGGCGCGGTAGAGCGTACCTTCCACCGGCAGGAGCGGGATCTCGGTGAAGGCGTCGTTTTCGGTGGTGCGGAAGAAAACCGACGCGGTCGCCACGCTCTCGGTGCAGGGGAAAATGGACACGTCGAGCGAGGCGTCGGTGCAGGCGGGCAGGGCCTGTGGCACGCCGCTCGGGAAGTGGATGGCGAGCGGCGCAGAGGCGACGTTGAAGGATGCGATTGGGCCGTCGGTCGTGTTGCCGGCGAAGTCGGTCGCGGTGACGTAGTACTCGATGAGGCCGCCACAAGTCTGGGCGGGGATGACGCCACGGTAGACCTGACCGCCGCTGTGATGCATGGGCGTCTGGACATATTCGCCTGCATTGATGCGATAGTTGAGGACGGCGCTCAGGCCGGGGGCGTTGCGGTCAGAACTGGCATCGTCGAGGACGAGGGCGCGGACCACGTGGGATCCGAGGATATCGGCCGAGTCCTCAAGGTCCTCGGTCGCGATGACGCGCGGGTCAATGGAATCTGGCGCGCCGGTCATGTTGACGTAGATTCGATTGAGAAAAGGCGAACTCGATTCGCCCTGGGCGGACACGATGTCGATGCGGCCATCGCCGGTCAGGTCGGCGACCTTGACGTCGAGCGAGGAGTCGGAGACGAGTTGTATGACGCCGCTGGTGTTGGAAAAGGTGGCGCTGCCGTTGTTGTTGTAGATGCGCTCGGGAGCGCCGAGGGCGGCGATGATGATGTCCAGATCGCCGTCGTTGTCGTAGTCGAAGAACTTGGAATCGTTGTCGTCGGTGTTCGGATTGAACAGGAGCTGGTTGGAGATGTTGGTGAAGGCGCCGTTGCCTTCGTTGCGGAGGAGCTGCTCGCTGTTGCTGCTGCCGGCATTCGCCCCGAGCAGATCGAGGTCGCCATCGCCATCGATGTCGCCAAAGTCGTAGGAATAGGTGTTGCCCTCGGGGGGAAAGGGCGAGCTGGTGAAGTTGCCGGCGCCGTCGTTCTTGTAGAGGCGGCTGGCGGCGCCGCGAGCGCCGACGAGGACGTCAATATCGAAGTCGTTGTCGACGTCGCCGAAGATGCAATCCATGTTTTCGCAGATGCTGTCGGGGGGCAGCCGATCGGCGGTCTCGTCGGCGAACATGCCGGTGCCGTCGTTGATATAGAGGCGGGCGAGGTCGCATCCGAAGCGGTTGTTGGTGCCGCTCGTGATATACAGGTCCATATCGCCGTCGTTATCGACGTCGCCAAACTGGGCCCGCGAACTGGACAGCTGAATCTGCGGCAGGTTGGTGGCGGTGATGTTGGTGAAGTGGCCGGTGCCGTCGTTCTGGAAGAGCTGCGGCACGCGTTCGAAGTCCTGTGCGAAGACGAGATCGAGATCGCCGTCGTTGTCGATGTCGCCCAGCTCGGCGCCGCGGCAGAGGCCGCTGAAATTGAGTCGGGCAAGGGACTGGTCGGTGAAGACGCCGCTGCCATTATTGATGTAGATGCGCTGCGGGAGGTTGGTGCCCGCGCTGGAGAAGTTGCCGCCATTGGCGAAGATCAGGTCGAGATCGCCGTCGTTGTCGATGTCGCCGATGGTCAACTGGTTCGTCCACTCGGACGGGTTGGGCACGGGAAAGCGCGAGGCGGATTGCTCGACAAACTGCTGGCCAATGGCGGCCGGCGCGATGAGCAGAACCAGGCTGAAAGAAACGGAGCGACACGGGCGCACACAGGGCGTGCGCGTCGAGGGGGACTGTCGGCTCATTACCTTCCCTTCCGAATGAACGGAACTGCGCGCGGAACTGCGGTCAACCGGCGCAAGACATTTATTCGCCGCATGCTACCACAAAGGCCGCCCGAATTTCGAGGGGGGGCGAAGAACAATTTCGACCAGGCGCCGTTGCGGCTGATTGTTGGGAATACAGGAGTCTGAAATCTGGTTGACGGTCTCAATATGCCAATCGTCGTTCTCCGTGGGTGCACGGGCGGGCCGCGGGTGTACGGCGTGCGATCGCAGGGGCATGAACGTTAAGTGCTACGGGCCGATGTTTTGCTCGCGCGATGGAGCATTCCGTGCGGTATCAACCGGACTGCCTGAAAAAAAATGAAGAGAATGGTTGAAATCCTCCGACGGGTGTAGTAGCCTTACGACGATTGTAGTTGGTCTGGAGGCGCCGGCCGATGGGAGAGCGAGAAAAGAGCATCGAACTGGGCAGTGCCGAACTGGAGGTGCTGAACGTGCTGTGGGACCGCCCCGGCTCAACCGTTCGGCAGGTGATGGCACTGCTCCACGAGAATGGCCGGCGCGTCGCCTATACCACAGTTCTGACA
Organism: uncultured Planctomycetaceae bacterium; assembly: GCA_964408455.1. Classification (GTDB taxonomy): domain Bacteria; phylum Planctomycetota; class Phycisphaerae; order UBA1845; family UTPLA1; genus CAYOZN01. Next base: position 148,827 of record CAYOZN010000009.1, on the reverse strand, counting down.
TTCCTGACTCGGCTGGAGCAGAAGGGCGTCGTCGAGAGCGACAAGAGCGGGTTGGCCTACGTATATCGCGCGACGGTCTCCCGCGATCGCATCCGCCGCAATCGACTGCGCACCCTGGTGGAAGAGCTTTATGACGGGGCGGCCGGCCCCCTGGTTCTGCAACTGATCAAGACGCAGAAATTCTCACGGGAAGAGATCGAGGCCCTGCAGGCGCTGATTCGAGACCTCGACGGCAAGGGTAAGTGATCGAATCGCGCTGCACGACGAACCGGAGACACGTGCATGGGGGCATGGTCGACAAGCCTGACCGATCCGCTGTGGCGCAGTGCGCTGGCCACGATCCCGCTGGCGGTGATCGCGGCGTGTGCCTGCCGATGGCTGCCGTTGCGGCCGGCGACGCGACACGCGGTGTGGCTGGGTGTCATGGTCTTCGCGCTGGTCGGCTCGGTGGCAGCGCCATTGCGCACGACGGATCGATGTCCGCCAGGCGCGGCGGCGAATGGCGACGTCTCGTTATCGGCCGCGGCGGTGTCAGCCGGCGATGCTGGTGAGCGGCAGGCGGATGCCGGTTGCGATTGGACTGACTCGACTGAAGAACGTGCGCCGGACGAAGCCTTGCCGCCGTTGCCGGATGCGGTCGCGAAGGCCGGCGAAAAAAACATTGAGAAAGCGCGAAATAATTCCGCCGTTCAGACTGAAGTAGTAGATGAACATTCATGCCGGAGCGCCGAGCAACCGTGCAAAACGGCTGCCGCTCCGGCCGACCGATCCCCACCCACTCCACCCAGGACGGTCGACCCGACAGAGCCGCCTTCGCCGGCCCTTCTTCAAACGGCGAACGGCTCCGCGGGGCGACCGTCCACTTTTATTTCTGAATTTCAAGAATGCAGCGTTCCGACGGCGGAAACGCCGCGCGCCGAAGCCTGCGCGACTGAAGGCGCTGCAACTCTGGTAATTGAGACGAGTCTTGAGAGCACATGCGATGTTGCGGATGAGCGAATCGAGGCGGGCGCTGCGCGCGTCGCGGGTGTGGATGTCGTCCCGTTGCAAACGCCGGTACATGTTTCGATGCGGCGGCTGGTGCCGGATGAGCAGCACTCGCACAGGCCGGTATCGGTCGGCGACGTCGCAGCGGTTGGTACGGCTAGTGGAGCGCAACCGCCGGTTTCAGCGATGCAGCCGCTACGGCATTGGATTGAAGGACTGGCGGGTGTACGCGACGCGTTCGGAAGGTTGCCGGCGCTGCCGGCATGGTTGTGGGGGCTGGGTGCGGCGGCGCTGGTGCTGGCGGGTCTGGCCCGATGGCTGCGGTTCAGCCGGCTGGTGTCGCAGGGTGCGCCGGGGCCGGGCAGCCTTCGGAGAATCGTGGCCGAGACGGCAAGGGAGCTGGAGCTTCGCGCCGTGCCGCAGGCGATCGTCGTCAATGCGCCCGTGTCGCCGATGATCTGGTGCGGCGGCATGCGGCCGGTATTGGTGATGCCGCGCCGGCTGTGGGGCGAGTTGGACGACATCGGCCGCCGGGTGGTGGTGTGTCACGAACTTGCCCATCTGCGCCGACGCGACCACTGGGTCTGCTGGCTGGAGGCGCTGACGGGGATTCTGTACTGGTGGCATCCGCTCTTGTGGTGGGTGCGGGCCCGGCTTCGCGACGAGGCCGAGCACTGCTGCGACGCGTGGGTGACATGGCTGTACCCGACGGGGCGGCGTGCCTATGCGGAGGCACTGCTGGCGGCGCAGCAGTTCACGAGGACGGAAAGTCGCACATCATCGACGCCGGTTCATTCGATCGGCGTCGTTTCAGGAAGGACCAAACGACTAGCAAGGAGACTGACGATGGTGATGACGCAACGCACGAAACCGAAGCATTCCGGGCTGAGCATTGTGCTGGTGGCGATGATGGCGGGGATCGGCTGGGCGGCAATGCCGGCGCAATCCTGCCCGCCGGAGGAGAAAGAGCGGACGCCGGCGTGCGCGCCGGCGCCTGCCACACCGGCTCCGCCGGCTCCACCGGCACAACCGGCCCCGATTCAGCAGTTCCTGTATGCACCGGCCCCTGCGCCCGCAGTTGCAAGCGTGTCCATTCCGGTCGCGACCAGTGTCATGACGGCGGCGCCGACGGCGGTGGTGGCAGGCAGTGCTGCGCCTCAGGCGCGCGGAGCGGGGCAGCGCCGGTCATCGGTGGAGGACCGCCTCGCCCGTCTGGAGGAGAAACTGGCGCATCTCAGCGAGCAACTCGCCCACCTGACCGGTCACGGACCGGCGGCCCACGGGCATGCGGCGGCGGGAGGGCACAGCCGCATCGCCAGCGGCGAAGTGGCGGAGGCGCATCGCCGCGTGCAGGAAGAACTCGCGCGGGCAGGCATGCACGCGCGGAGCGCCGCAGGTGAGACCGGCGCCAAGATGGAGCGCACGTACACACTGCCGGCGGGCAAGATGGCGGCGTTGACGCAGTTGATGGTCCGGCAGGACGTTCCTCTCCTGGTTCGGCCCGGTGGCGAAGACAAGATCACGGTGATTGGGACCGAACATGAGCAGGCGGCGTTCAGGGCGTTTCTCGACATTATTCATCCGGAGGGACGGGGTAAAGGCGCAAGTTCGGCGGCCGATCAGGAGCGGCGCGCTGCCGCGGAGTACTACGCAAGAACCGGGCGGCTGGAGCTGGCGGAACGATATGCGCAGCTCGGTCAGTATGCTGCACAGTATGCCGCGATCGCCAGGCTTCAGGGCGACGCGAAGGCGGCGGCGGAGATGGGCCGGGCGGCGCGGCAGTGGCCCCGGATGGCCGAGCTGCAACGCCGGATTCAGGAGTTGCGCTCCAGATGGGAGTCACTGAATGTCGAAGGATCGCAGATCGAGGCGATGGCCGACCAGCTCGATGCGCAGGCCGATGACTTGCGGGAAAAGGCCGAGGAGTTGCGCGAGCGTGCCGACGAGCTGCGGATGCGGGCGGAGGAGATGAAGAATAAGAAGGAATCGAAGGAGCTGCGCGGCTCGGCGGATGAATTGAACGAAAAGGCGCGGGACATGGAGGCGAAGGCGGATGAACTCGGCCACAAGGTGGAGGAACTGGTGGCGATGGCGACGCAGAAGGAGAATGAAGCGGAGCAGATAGAGGCTGAACTGGAGGCATCCTTGGAGGCGTCGCTGGAATCGGAGGAGGAAGAGGAGAACGAGATTGCGGTAGAGGCGGATGAAGAGCCCGAGTACGAAGAAGAGGAAGAAGAAAACGAAGAATAAACGTACGGCGGTTGTACGAGCGGCGCTGGCGGCGATGGCCGAGCGGCCGGCGGCCCTGCAACAGGCGTGAGATGGTCCACATTACAGGCGCGGCGGCGGGATGTCACTTCCAGTCGCCGCGGCTTTTTTTTACGGATCGGCGCTGGTGAAGATGACGTGCAGGCAATCGCCGGCGGCGTGCGGTGTCGTGGGATTGGAATTCACGAGCAGGGCGTTGGCGGCGGCGAGGCCGAAGGGATCGGCCGAGCCCTTCCAGGCGCAGGGATCGGCGACGAGACCGAGGGCGGCGTCGTTCCAGACGCGGGCCGGCAGAAAGGCCGGCCGGGGATCGCGGTGGGCGGGAAGGGCACGGGCGAGCCGGGCCTGCCAGGTGTGCGGGGGAATCAAGGGATGGCCCTGCATTCCGCGGATCGCCATGCGTACGAAGAGCCAGGCGCAGATGTAGGCGCCGACGGGATTTCCCGGCAGGCCGAAGACGTGCTGTCCGCCCGGGCCGAGGCCATAGGCGACCGGCTTGCCGGGGCGCATGCGAACGCCGTGGAACAGCCAGCGGACGCCGAGTCGCTGACAAATGGACGGCACCAGGTCGTGGGTGCCCATGGACATTCCGCCGGCGGTCAGGACGACGGGATGGCGGAGTGCGGACGACAAGGCGGCTTCGAGGGCGGACTCGTCATCGCGGACGATGCCAGCGGGGACAGGCACACCGCCAAAGCGCGCGGCCAGGGCGGCGAGCATGGGGCCGTTGCTGTCGACGATCTGGCCGGTCTGCCGCGGGTTGCCGACGGGGACGAGTTCATCGCCGGTGGAGAGGATGGCGACGCTGACGTCGGGATAGACGGCAAGTTCGGCGGCGCCGGCGGCGGCGGCCGCGGCGATCTGGGCGGCTTCCATGGTGACGGGCGAGGCGAGGACGATGTCGCCGCGCCGGCGGGTCTCGCCGCGGGGGGCGACGTGGGCGCCGCGTTGGGCCGCGATGCGGATCGTGACGCGTGCGCCGTCGGCTGAAGGATCGGCGTCTTCGATGCGGATGACGGCATCGGCGCCGGGCGGCAGGGGGGCGCCGGTGTTGATTCGCGCGGCCTGCCGCGGCTGGAGGGCAGCGGGCATGCCGGCGCCGGCGGGTGCCAGGCCGATGACATGCAGTTGGGCGCCGGGAGCGGCGGCGTCCTGGGCGCGGATGGCATATCCATCCATCATGGCCTTGTCGAACGGGGGCTGGTCGTCGTCGCAGCAGATATCGGCGGCCAGGACGCGGCCGTGGGCATCGGCGAGCGGTACGCGAATCGGAGAGAGCGGCTGGACAGATTGGGCCAGAAGATCCCAGGCAACCTCGATGGTGACCAGGGAGAGCGGCGCGGGGTTGTGGGCGATGGCGCGATTGGGATTCATCGTTACGTTCTCGCGCCGGCATTGTTGCACGAAGGGCGGGCGGCGTCACGTTGCGGCCGGGCGCGGCGCAGGCAACATCTGGAGCGTGAAGTCGAAGTAGCGACGGCGATATTGAATGTCAGAGACGCAATTGCAGGACGCGCGTGACGTCGATCGCCCTGCCGCCGGTGTGCAGGGCGGCTTGAGGCGCGGGACGCCTCGCTTACAATCCTCTTATGTACATTGATCTTGCTGCGACCGAGCACTCCTGGCGGGCCATGCACCGCCTGTACCTGTCATTCGTACAACCGCGGCCGATCGCGTTCGTGTCGACCGTCGATGCGGACGGGCGAGCGAACCTGGCGCCGTTTTCGTTCTATAACATGCTGTCGGCCAATCCGCCGGTAGTGGTGTTCAGCCCGGCCATCAACCGGCACGGCGGCCGGAAGGATACGCTGGTCAACATCGAGGCGACGGGTGAATTCGTCATCGCGACGGTGAGCGAGCCGATCGCGGAACGGATGAACATCTGTTCGACGGAGTTTGAGCACGGAATCAGCGAATTCGAGAAGAGTGGCCTGACGCCGGCGCCGGCGAAGAAGGTGCGGGCCAGCCTGGTGGCGGAGAGCCCGGTCAACATCGAGTGCCGGCTGCGGCAGATCGTGCGGCTGGGCGAGGGGCCGGGCGGCGGGCAGGCGGTCTTCGGCGACGTTCTCGCGGTGCACGTGGATGACAGCGTTCTGACACCGGGTGACATGGTGTGCGATCCGGACAGGCTACAGGCCGTGGGCCGGATGGGGGGCGATCTGTACGCGCGGACGCTGGATCGTTTTGCGTTGAAGAGTCTGCGCGATCCCGCGGAGCTGGCACGGGAGGGCTGGCCGAAGATAACGGCATGAACGAGTAATATTCGGGCACGATGGGCCAACTCCCGATGAATGCACGTGTGTTTCTGACTTTGATGATTCGCTCTGCTCCTTTTTGAACATGTCTGAGGCAGTCGCGATTCCAGGCGAAGAGGGCAGCCACGGCTCGATGGGGCGTGCCCGGAATATTCCGCGCGTATCGATTCTGAGTGCCATCGTGACGCCGTGGCGGCTGCTGCATCCCGCGCGGGCGGCCATCGAGTTCGTGCACGCGCCGTGGCCGGGGTTCGTGCTGGCATATCTGCTGGCCGTTCTGGTGCTGTCGGCATTCGTCATCCTGGAGACCGCGATTTCCGAAACTGCGTATTGGGACTACAGCGCGGGCATCACGCAGGTGCAATCGCGATCGATACAGGAGGTGTTTTCCCGGTGGATGGTGCGGCCCGGAAATTCGCCGCTGGTGGCAGTGCCGATTTCGTTCGCGATCGTGATTCCCATGGGCAATCTTCTGCTGGCGTGGCTGGCGCTGCCGAGCTGTCATCGCACAGGCTCTCTGGCGCGCTCGCTGGCGACCGGCTTTCGCGCGTGCGCGGCCAGCGCGGGGGTATTTGTCCTGGCAGCGGGGTTCTGCGGCGCTGCGCTGGCGTGGATGGAACGCTACCTGATGCTCAGTCCCGTTTACGTCGACGATTTCAACTATCGGTCCGCATTATTTTTCGGCATCGTGGTGTTGGCGTTGCTGTGGCTGTACTGGCTGGACCGGGCGACATGGGCGGCCGGGGCCGCGCGTGCGGGGCCGGACGTGGGCCCGCGCTGCGATGGCTGCGGCTATGACCTGACGCATTTGCCCGAGGCGGGCGTGTGCAGCGAGTGCGGCCGTGCGATTGAATCGATGCTGCGTCCGGACGGCGTACGCGCGGGTATTCAATGGCAGCGCGGGCCGCGATTCGGCACGTTTGTGGATGCGACGACGGCGCTACTGCTGGATCGTGCGCGATTCTATCGAACGATGTGGGTGCGCGCGCCGTTGTCCGCCGCCCGGCACTTTGCGCTGGTTCACCTGGCGCTGATTGGCGGACTGGCCGGCGTCTGGCTGCTGCTGATGCTGGCGATATTCACAACTGCGTGGGGAAGGGAACTGCTTTGCATTCCGGCGGTCATCTCTCTCGTGGTGATTGGCGTCGGCTACTGCCTGCTTCGCCTTGCGATGGCGATGGCGTTCAGTTGGTCGGCTGTGCACCGGCAATTGGAGGATGGGGCCTGGGGCCTGCCGGTGCTGTACTATGACGCGGCATTCTTGTGGGTGTTCTGCGCGGCGAACGGGCTCTTTTTCACCTCGCTCTTCGTCACCGACATGCCGTGGGTGTCGCGCATGTTCGGAGCCCTCGGCAATAACCTCGTCCTGGTGCAGGGTGTTCCACTCGAAGCTGTCTTCGTGGCGGCGTATAACCTGGTGCTGTTCGGCTGGTGGGTTCGGCGGCTTCTTTTGAATCTTGAGTGCATCCGCTGGAACAATTACTGATTCCATGCAGGCGGTATATTCGAAGTCACGGCGATCGCGAGTCGGGGCGGCATTCTTCGATCGGTTTGCAATATGGGGCTGGTCTCGACTCCTGCTATTATTAGCTGAATGCCCGGCGTCATCACCAGTACACAGAATCCCCGCATCAAGGCGGCCGCGCGCTTGCGCGAGGCTCGAGATCGCCGGGAGATGGGACTGATTCTGATCGACGGCGGGCGGGAGCTTTCGCGGGCGGTCGAGGCCGGAATCGAGGTGCAGGCGGTGTTCGCCTGCGGGCTTCGACCAGAGAGCGAAGCGTCGAGGCTTTTAAAAAGTCTGGAAGAGCGCGGCGTGGCCGTCTTTGATTGCGCGGCGCATGCATTTGCCAGGCTGGCGTACGGCGATCGGGACGAAGGCGTGGTTGCGGTCGCACGGCGACCGGCGGGGACGCTGCCGGGGCTGGGTGAGTTTCTGGATGCCGGCGGGCGCGCACTGGTTGCCGTCGTTGAGGGCGTCGAAAAGCCGGGCAACCTCGGCGCGATTCTGCGGACTGCGGACGCAGCCGGTGTCGATGCCGTGATTGCAGCCAATGCGGCGACGGATGTGTTTGGACCGAACGCGATACGGGCGAGCCTGGGGGCGGTGTTCACGGTGCGGCTGGCGGAGGCGAGCGCGGACGAGACGCTGGCATTTCTTCGCGGGCGGAAGATGCAGATCGTGGCGGCCACGCCCGAGGCCGACGCGCTGTATACAAGCGTCGATATGACGCGTGCAACGGCGATTGTGCTGGGCGCGGAGGCGGGGGGCCTCAGTGATGCCTGGAGAGGAGAAGGAGTGCAGCGCGTCCGGCTGCCGATGCTCGGACGCGTCGACAGTCTCAATGTGTCTGCCACGGCGGCGGTGATGCTTTACGAGGCCGTTCGGCAGAGGGGAATGGAGGTAGGCCGGGCGTCGGCGCCGTGAGCGGCGGCGATTCGGCGGAACTTTGTTGTTGAGCTGGTTCTCGGACCGGCCTGGCGGGATCAGGCGGTTCGCAGGCGGCCGTTGTGGCGAACCAGCACGGGATCGAGCGCCGGTAGGTTCGCCGCTGCCGAACACGTTATAATACTGTTGAATCCAGAGGCGGAGCCTGCCATTGCGCGGAGCTGACTGAAGTCCATTCAGGAGACGAAAATCGTGTCCAAGTTTCCCTTTCCTTCTGATATTCCGCTTTCGGTCGGCGAGTTGCGGGACGAGTTCGACCGGCTGATGGATCGTGTGTGGCATGGCGGGCTTTCGACCGCGCCGTTGGACGGGCAGGACTGGGCGCCGCGGATAGACGTGTATGATCTGGGCCACGAGTACCAGGTGCGCGTCGAGGTGGCGGGGCTCAGCGCCGAGGAGGTCAACGTCTCGATCCTTGCCGGGGCGATTACGATCAAGGGTACGAAGCTGCCACCGGAGCAGCACCGCCAGGGCATACACCGCCTGCGATCGGAGTGCCGCTATGGCAGTTTTCACCGCCGGTACCAGTTTCCTGAGGAAGTGAACGATGCCACGGTGACGGCCGGCTTCAAGGACGGTGTATTACTGGTGAAGGTGCCCAAGGCGGAGGCGGCGAAGGGACGAAACGTGCGGGTGGAGGCGGCGGGCTAGGCATTCAGGCCACCGGAAATTGGCCCTTTGCCGGGGCGTTCCATTGCACTACAATCCCCGGCGTCGGGAAAAGGTGGGGCCATCTCCAAAGTCCGCGGGCGCGATGATCCGCCGATCCGTTTACTTCTCCGGTCGCGTGCAGGGGGTTGGTTTCCGCTTTACGACGGTGCAGATCTCCGGGGACTACGAAGTCTCGGGCTTTGTCCGGAACATGCCTGACGGCCGGGTCGAGGCGGTCATCGAAGGAGACCCGGGCGAGGTCGATCGCTTCCAGGCGGCGTTGGTCGCCGAGATGCGTTCGTACATACGGGACGTACAGCAGCAGGACTCACCCGCCTCGGGAGAGTTTGCCGGCTTTGGGGTCCGCCACTAGCGTGCGGGCACAAATCGATGCCGGCGTGTCGCCAAAACCGGTCTGACCCGGCGCGCCGGGACGGTCCGGCTTCCACACAGTCATGCCTTGGTGAGCAGTTCGACAGGGGATAAGCCCCTGTTCGACAAAGCAGGTTCGTTCATGAATCAGAAACCTCAGAACGTTTTGACGGGACAATTGGAAATCTCCGACGGGGGAGCAGGCTATCTTCGCGATCCCGATAAGAACTATGCGGCGGCCGCAGGGAGCCCGCAGATCAACCGCGATTTGATTCAGCGCTTCGGGCTTCGCGGTGGCGAATTCGTCGCCGGCAGCGGGAACGGTCGCCGCGCGGGGCCGCGACCGTTGGTCACGTTCATCGACCGCATCGACGAACTCACGCCGGAGAAGTATCGCGGGCGCGACACCTTCGACACCCTGCCGGTGGTTCATCCCGCGGAAGCACTGAAGCTGGAGACGCCGGGCGGGCCGATGACCATGCGGGTGGTCGACCTGTTCACGCCGATCGGCAAGGGCCAGCGGGCGCTCATCGTCGCGCCGCCGCGCACCGGCAAGACGATCCTGCTGCAGCAGATGGCGGCGGGCATCCGCGTGAACCATCCGGAAGTGCTGCTGATGATGCTGCTGGTGGACGAGCGACCGGAAGAAGTGACGGAGATGCGGCGGTCGGTGCTCAAGGACGGCATGGGCTGGCACAAGAACATGCCCGAAGTCGTCTGGTCCAACAACGACAGCGACGCGAAGAGCCACGGGCGCATTGCCAAGTTCATGATCGAAAAAGCCAAGCGAGCCGTGGAGGATGGCCGCGACGTGGTCATCCTGATGGACTCGCTCACGCGCCTGGGCCGGGCGTTCAACAACCTGGTGGGCAGCAGCGGCCGAACGATGACAGGCGGCCTGGACATCCGCGCGCTGGAGACGCCCAAGCTGATCTTCGGCGCCGCGCGGAAGATCGAGAACGGCGGCAGCCTGACGATCATCGCATCGGTGCTGATCGAGACCGGCAGCCGCATGGACGACTTCATCTTTCAGGAGTTCAAGGGCACCGGCAACATGGAGCTGGTGCTGTCGCGCGAGCTGGCCAACCTGCGCATTTTCCCGGCGATGAACCTGAGTGAGTCGGGCACGCGCAAGGAAGAGATGCTGCTGGGTCCGGAGACGTACGAGAAGATGGTGCGCATCCGGCGGCGGCTGCTGAATCTGCCCGCGGCGAAGCAGATGGAGACGATGCTTCAGGAGATGGGCAAGTTTCCGAGCAACGAGGTTTTTCTGAAGAACCTGGCGTGATGCCGGCGTTCAGGAACATTCTGCGACACATTCAGAAAGCCCGCCCGATTGTCTTCGGCGGGCTTTCTCGCTTGAATGGCCGTTGAAGTTTTGTTGTGCGCGTGAAAGGGAGACAGCGCCATGAAGGCGGTTCGATTTCACCAGACGGGTCCGGTCGATGTGTTGAGGCTTGAGGATGTGCCCGATCCGGTCGCGGGCGCGGGCGAAGCCGTCGTTCGCGTGCGGGCGGCGGCGATCAACCGGCTCGATGTCTTTCTGCGCTCCGGCGCGTCTGGCATGCCGGGATTTCGAATGCCGCACACCGGCGGTTTTGATATTGCCGGCGACGTGGTCGAAGCGGGCGAGGGCGTGGCCAGCGACTGGATCGGCAAGCCGGTGGTCGTCGATGCGCGCGTGACGGGGCCGAAGGCGCGCGGATTGCTGGACATCATCGGCATCGCACGACCCGGCGGATTTGCCGAGAAGGTGCTGGTGCCGGCGCATTGCCTGCGACCAAAGCCGGAGAACTATTCCTACGAGGAGGCCGCCGCTTTCGGTTGCGTATATCTGACGGCGTACGTTGGGCTGATTCTGCGGGCGCAGTTGAAGCCGGGCGAAGTCGTGCTGGTGCACGGCGCCGGCAGCGGGGCGGGGACGGCGGCCATACAGACGGCCAAGGCGGCGGGGGCGACGGTGATTACGACGGCAGGCAGCGACGAAAAATGCGAGAAGGCCCGATCCGTGTTGCGGGCCGATCACGTGGTCAACTACAAGTCGCAGGATTTTCGCGCCGTGGTGCGCGATGTCACGGGTGGCCGCGGAGTCGACGTGGCGTTTGATCCGGTGTGGGGCCAGACGGCGCCGGCCACGCTCGAGTCGCTGGCGCGCTTCGGCCGGTGGATCGTGATCGGCATGGTGGGGGGACTGGACGCGACGCTGAACGTGGCGAAGCTGCTCTTTCAGGAGGTGACGTTGCGCGGCATCGTCGAATTCTACGCCGATCCACCGACGATTGACGGCGCCTGGCAGATGGCACAGCGGGGCCTGGTGCGGCCGATCGTCGCGAAGGCATGGCCGCTGGCGGAATTGGCGAATGCCCAGCGACAGATGGAGACGGGCGATTTCTTCGGGAAGATTGTCGTCGTGCCGTAGGCTGTCGGGCTCGGTGAGAGGCGAGGACGGCGGGCGCTTTTGGCCGGCTGCGCTTCTTACTTGGTGCGGCTGGGCTCGGGCGGCAGGGAAATGGCATCGGCCGAGTCGGGCTCGACGATGGGAAAGCCGGGCACGCGCGGGCGGCTATCCTGGCTGAGTCGCTGCAAGAGATCGAGCGTCCGCAGGCCGATGATCATGTTGATGATCTGCCCGACGACGAAGACCAGATCGTGCCGCAGCGAGGCGTAAATGAGCAGCAGCACTGTCGCGATGATCGCGACATAGACGAGACTTTGCGGCACGAGCACGCGCTTCTCGCGCCGCGTGAGCCACCATTGCACGACGAGACAGCCGAGGATCAGGGCCTGAGCACCGAGGCCGATGCCCAGCCAGAGCGGCGATATGCGACCTTCCGTCAGGATGTGCACCAGCTCCTGCCAGTCGATGGGTGAGCCGGCCGCGACATTCACCGGTGAATTGGGATCGGCACTGATGCTCATGGACCGCCCTCCCCGGCAGCGGCCGGCGCGTCGGCGTCGGCAAGCTCGGGTTGATCCTGTTCGGACGACGGCGTTGCGGCGCCGTTATGCCTTTGGGGTTTATTAGCCGACGTCGGTTCGCGTCGCGTAAAGCGTCCGGGGGTGTGGGCGCGAAGCTGCTGCAACACCTCTCGATCGGGCGCCATGTCCGGATCGAATGAGAGCATTTCCTCGGCGGCCCGCTCGACGGACCAGCCCTGCCGCTCGACGCGATACAGCCCGCAGAGCAGGCCGGTGCGGTGTCGGCCGGCGGAGCAATGCACCAGGACGGGGTGATTGGCCGGATCGTCAACTATTTTGAAGAAGGCGCGGATGTATTCATCGGGTACGGGCTTTCGGCTCTCGATCGGGAGGTGGACGACGCGCACGCCGCGCGAGCGGGCGTAGTCGGGCTCGTCCTCCACGCGCTGGCTGGCGGACTCGCGTGCCATGATGATGGTGCGCACGCCGACTTCGTCGATCAAGTGGTCGATCTCACCGAGCTTGGGCTGGGCGCTGCGAAGCAACACGCCGTCCTGAACGACGGCGAACCGGTTGGGCTCGCCGTAATAGCGTTGATAGACCGGCACGCCGATGACCAGCCCGACGGCGACGAGGACAAAGGCGGCAACTTTGAGCTGAAGCAGGATTGGCCGGGTGGACGAAACGCGGGTCACGTGGTCGGAGTACCTTTTTCTGCGGGCATCGCCGGAATTGGCGGCCTGTCACAGGTTTTTGACTTCGGCTCTCGAGTTAGCCTACCTGAATGGCGGGGCACGGGCAACGATTGCGGCATCTCTCACGCGGAGAGGCGGTAATGAGGCGCGGCCGTTGAAGATTAAGGCCGATCGCTCGCGGCGATCATCTTGCGCGGCGATGCAGCAACACGAGAAAGATAGGCACGCCGACCACGGCGGTCACGACGCCGATGGGCAGGCTGGCACTGCCAATATCGCGGGCCGAGAGCATGCCAACCAGGCGGAGTGCGATATCGGAGATCCAGTGGCAGACGGCGAGGAACACGCCTCCCATGATGGCCGAGGCGGGGAGCAGGATGCGGCAGTCGCGTCCGACGACGAGGGCGGTCATTTGCGGTACGACGAGACCAACGAATCCGATCGGGCCGCAGACGGCGACGACGGCGGCAACGGCGAGAGAGGCAAAGAGGATGCTCGTGGCCTGTAGTCTTGCCACACTGACGCCGCGCGACTCTGCAAGTTCGTCACCGACCATGTATTGATTCAGCGCCCGGGCGTGGTAGAGCAGGACCAGCCAGGACGGCACCAGCAACAGCCAGCTTGGTGTGGTCTGTGCGGTGCCAACGGCCTGGAGGCTGCCCATCATCCAGCGGACGATGGTGAACGTCTGCCGGACGTCGGACAGGTAAGTGATCAGCATCATCATGGCGGAGCAGAACATACCGAGCGTGACGCCGGCCAGGAGCAGTTCGGCCGTACCAAGCCTGCGTGCGCCGCGGGTGAACAGAAACACGAGGGCGACGATCAGCATTGCGCCGGCGAAGGCGCATAGTGACACGGCGGAGACACCCCAGAGGCTGGCGGCGATGTTGAACTTGATGGCAATCAGTGCGCCGAGCGCTCCGCCGCTGCTGATGCCGAGGGTGTAGGGCGTTGCCAGCGGGTTGCGAAACAGCGTCTGAAACACGGCGCCGCAGAGACCCAGCGTGATGCCGGCCTGAATGGCCAGGAGGGTGCCGGGCAGGCGCAAAGTGAAGCCGGCACGGTAGGCGAAGGAGTCGTAATCGCCATGCCACCATGCGCGCCATGCGTCGAGGATGCCGGTGCCGGCGGTGGCGCCGATGCCGGGGCTGATCACCAGGACGAGTGCCAGAAGTATGGCACAACCGGCAAGGACGGCGAAGAATCGGGGCCTGTTCAGCGGCGTCATGGGCGGGCGTCTCCCCCCGGGGGCCTGGCGCGACCGGGCACGATGCGCACTTCGCCGTCGACCTCGATCGTGCGGAGCTCGACGCGATAGACCGGCTCGAGCACGGCGGGCCGCAGCACGTCCTGCGTGGGGCCCGCGGCCGTCAACCGGCCCCCATCCAGCAGCACGACGCGATCGCAGAAGCGGGCGGCCAGGTTCAAGTCGTGCGTCACGGCAACAATGAGCAGCGACTGTTCGACGGCCAGTCGGCGGAGGGTCTGGAAGATTCCGATCTGGTGGTACAGGTCCAGGGCGGCCGTGGGCTCGTCGAGCAGCAGGATGGCTGGCTGCTGGGCCAGGGCGGCGGCCAGGTGCACGCGCTGCGCCTCGCCGCCGGAGAGAGTCGACATCGGGCGGTGCTTGAATTCGAAGGTCTCGGTTGTGCGGAGGCAATCGTCGGCGATGCGCTCGTCGGCGGCATCCTCGAACAAGCCGAAACGGCGATGGGGATAGCGGCCCATCAGGACGACTTCGCCAGCGGTCAGGGGCAGATCGTCGGGGAGGTTTTGCGGGAGATAGGCGATGCGCCTCGCACGCTGCGCCGCAGGCATATCGGCGAGCGGGCGACCGTCCAGAATGACGTCGCCGGCAGTGGGCCGAACAAGGCCGGCGAGAAGACGCAGCAGGGTGCTCTTGCCGGCGCCATTGGGACCGATGATGCCGCAGCATTGATTGCGATGCAGATCGAGATCCATCGGCCCGAGGAAATCGGCACGGCGGGCGAAGCCGAAACGGAGCCGGCGAATCGCAAGCAGGGGGGAGCGATCAGTCAAGCTGTGCCTCCGGGTGGAAAAGACGGGCGAGCAGCCTGACGGAGTGCACGATGCGCGGGGAGGGAATCAACAGGAAGTTTTCGGTGAGGACGTGTACGCGGCCGTGGCGGCTGGCGGGGAGATCGCCCAGCGACTTCCACTGGTTGGCGATCCGCTCGCGCGTGGCCGGCGCGACATCCTGCGATTCCATGGCCTCGATGATGACATCGGGTTGACGCTTCAATATTTCCTCGAGGCTGAGCTGCGGATAGGGCACGTCGGACGCGCCGAAGATGTTCTCGCCGCCGGCCCGCCGGATGAGCTCGTCGACGAACGTATCGCGCCCGGCGGTGGTGACATTGGCCAGGGAATCGGGCTTGCGGGCAATGCAGAAGAAGACGCGCGGCCGCGGCCGGCCGGCGACGGCGCGTTCGACGCGGGCGAGGGCCTGGTCCATATCGGCCACGATGCGCTCGGCCTCGTCGCGGCGGCCGAGCAGATCGCCGAGCAGCCGGACGGTGGCGGGAATGTCGTCGAAGGACTCGGTGGGATCGCGAAACAGGCGAATGCCATTATTGCGGCACAGCCGCTCGATTTCCGGGTTGTCGCCGCGCAGGATCAGCAGGTCGGGCTCCAGGTGCAGTATGCGCTCGAGACTGGGGTCGATGAATCCCCCGACGCGCGGGACGGCGGCGATCTCCGCCGGCCACACGCAGAAGTCACATACACCGACGAGCCGGTCGCCGGCGCCGAGCAGTGCGACGATCTCGGTGGCATTCGGCGCGATGGAGACGATGCGCTGCGGCTGGGCCGTGTGCGACGTGGGCCTGGGCGGCGGCGGCGGATCGCAGCCCGCGACGCAGCACAGCGCGATGGCGGCGAGGTGTCGCGCGGACCGGCGGCAGGGAAGATTCCACGTCATGCACGGATTGTCGAGAGGCCCGCCGTTGCCGTCAAAATCGGCGGCGCTAGAATGTGGCCCCATGGCGACTCCCCGCGTGCTGGTGATGCGAGCGGCCGGAATCAACTGCGACGAAGAGACGCAGTTCGCGTGGGAGTCCGCCGGGGCCGCGGCCGAGCGCATTCACGTCCGCCGGATCATCGAACAGCCTTCACGGCTGGACGCTTTTCAGATCATTACCGTGCCCGGCGGCTTCAGCTACGGCGACGATATCGCGAGCGGAAAGATCCTGGCCAATCAGCTCGAGCATCATCTTGGCGATGCGCTTCGCGGGTTTATGGATCGCGGCGGGCTTATCCTCGGAATCTGCAACGGATTCCAGGTGCTGGTCAGGCTGGGGCTGGTGCCCGGACGCGACTTTCCGCGGCCGGTCACACTGACACTGAACGACTCGGGGCGGTACGAGGACCGCTGGGTGCATCTGCGGGCGGAGATCGACGGCTGCCCGTTCCTGCGAAAGGACGAGCGATATTACCTGCCCGTGGCCCATGGCGAAGGCAAGTTGGTCGTAGCCGGAGGGGAGGCCGGCGCTGCGGAATTGGCGGCGGCCGGTCGGATCGCCCTGCGATACGTGGCGGCGGACGGGGCCGCGACGGCCTTTCCCGATAATCCCAACGGCAGCATGGAAAACGCCGCGGGCCTGGTGGACGGGACCGGCCGTGTGTTCGGGCTGATGCCCCATCCTGAACGGTACCTGGCGGCGGTGCAGCATCCAACCGAAAACCGTGTTTTCAGTGCTACGGCGGCCGATCTTGAGCCGGGGGATGGGCTGCGGGTCTTTGCCAATGCCGTGGCGGCGCTTCGGTGATGTTGGGCACTGGCAGCACTGGTACGCGGGCGGCAGCTTTCAGACTGGCCATTGGTGGGCGGGTCTGGCGGGGGGCTCGCAAACACATTGTGCGCGCGGGATTGGCTGTTTTTCTGTATTGAGAAGGCGGGCGATTCGGCCGGGAAAAAGCTGAGAGGCCGTTCTCCAGCGCCGGGCGCGGTCGCGACGATATTCGGACGGTCGCGCCGGCCTCGGCGCGGATGCGCGAAGCAGGATGGCCGGCGGTTGCGTCGGACGCCGGCGCGGATACACTCGACACATCAGGAAAGCCGTTCTTGCAAGGATGCAACAACATGACCCACGTTTCACGGATGATGCCGGCGACGTTGGCACTTCTTCTCACGGTGGCCGCATGCAGCCAGAGCGGTTCGCCGGTCACGCCGCAGGCGAGTGTCAGTGATAAGGCACGCAGCAGCCTGGCGCAGCCGGCCGACGAGTCCCGGCAGCGTACCGAGCTGTTCGCCGCGGAGTACGAGCCGCAGCCGCTGCCCCGGACACAGCCCGGCGATCCGCTGCACTACTTTACCAATCGCACGCTGGTGATCATCCGGCGGCCGGTAGCCGACGGCATCGACGATGCGCAGACGCTCGCGCTGTGGTGGACCGACAACAACGGTTTTCACTGGAACAAGGCGGGCACGTTCGAGCGCGGCCAGAAGCTTTTCCCCTTCCGCGCGCCGCGCGATGGTGATTTTGGCGTGCGGTTCGTGCAGATCGACCGCGAGCTGCAACAGCCGGGCGAGGCCCGCGTCCAGCGCGTGTATCACGTCGATACCACGCTGCCCGAGGTGTCGGTCAGGGTGCGGCCGGAACAGCAATGGTATGCGCGCGGCGACGAGATGAACATTGCGTGGCATGCCGACGACTATCACCTGGTGGCGGGTCAGGTTCGCATCGGCGCCCTGCTCGACTTGACGGCCGAACAGCAGGAGTGCATCGAGTTGCGCGGCGGCCTGGAGCCGGAAGGCGAGATATCCTTCGTCATACCCGATGAGTTCGCGGGTCACGAGTTCACGATTCGCGTCGAAGCCGTCGATCTGGCGGGTAACCTGGGTGTGGCCTACTCGCACGCCATGCGCGTGATCGGCGAGGCGCAGCCCGAGATGACGGCGATGAACTTCGACGAAGAAGGCGACGCGGTGCATCCGCTGTTCGATGCGAACGACGAAATCGAATCGCCCTGGGCGGAGCCGACGGTAGTCGCGGTCGCGCTGAGCCTCGAAACTGCTCGCGACGACGTAACCGAAGACGCTGCCGCCTTCGAAGATGATGTGGCCGGAGCGACTGCGGCGGAACCGGTGCTTACGCTGGAGCAAGTGACATCGATCTGGCAGTCGGCGCGTGATGCAGTGCGTCAGCTTGCCGGCCGGACGGGGAACTACGTCCGGGCCGCCCTGCGGCGCGAAGCGAACGAGCGCGTTGCCATCGCACCAGTCGCTGGTGCAGCCAGCCCGGCCGGCAAGCGCATGCAGGCAGACTGCGAGCGCGAAGAAGCGTTCGCCGATCCATTCGGTCACGACACGCACGACATTCCGCCGGCCGCGCTCGATGTGGGCGACATCTTCGCGGACGAGTTTGCGGTTGCAGATCGCCATGACGCGGATGCGCCGCGCGATGCATCAGAGTTTGACATCCCGCCGGTGGTGCCGTTTGCGACGGCCATCGCGCGGATGCCCGAGGCGGACACCACGCTGGTGTGGAAAAGCGGCGCCCCCGCCGGTTTTCCACAGGATGGCAGCAGGGACGCCGCGGAGGCGCTGTCGCAGGATGCGAGCATACCGCCCGTGATTGATGCGAGTGAGGACGACGCAGGTTCGCCCGTATCGACGATCGCCGACCGGGAGCCCGCGAACGATCAGGTCGTTCGCCGGGCAGTTCGACGCGGGCCGGCGGTGGAGGAACCGCAGCGAACGCGCGTCATCCATCACCCGCAGCCGGGCGCAGAGACCGAGCCGGTATCGTTTGACGATCTGGAGGTGTCCGCCGGCGCTTCGAGTGTTGCCGCGAAAACGGCCGGTGAAGAGTGGCGCGGGATTCGGCCGGTGGCGACGATCGATCCGACGCGCGGGGGCGGGCTGATGGTGCCGCTGCCGGCGACGGTCTCGGGCGCGGGTCCGCTGGATTCTGTCGCGACGGCGCATCCGTGGCGTGTTCTGGGCGAGGTCGAGCATGGCAGCGCGACGGGCAATCCCTGGGACGCGGGCGACGATGCCACACTGGCGACATCTGTGCGGGATGCGGATCCGGTGTGGTCGCTTCCCGAATGGCGGCGCAGCTCGGAGCCGCGGCAGCCGTACGAGGGGCGCTTTCTGGCGGACGTGCCGCAACTTCGAACGGTGGCGGCGCCCGGCGGCGCGGCTTCGGCG
Organism: uncultured Planctomycetaceae bacterium; assembly: GCA_964408455.1. Classification (GTDB taxonomy): domain Bacteria; phylum Planctomycetota; class Phycisphaerae; order UBA1845; family UTPLA1; genus CAYOZN01. Next base: position 130,053 of record CAYOZN010000009.1, on the reverse strand, counting down.
GTGGTTGAAGTCCCGGCCGATCCCGTGAGTCCGTGACGCGCACTCTCAAGATCAGACAATAACAAGAAAAAAACGCAGCCGCTTTCCAGGACCGGTCGCCCGAATGGGACCGATCCCGGAGAGCGGCTGCGTCTGTCCATCGCCATTGTGCCGCAGTCTGATGGGGGCGGCACGACGATCGATAGACGGGGGTGGAGTGGGTGTATTGAGGATCGTGCCGCGGCCCGCCCAATGTCGTGACCGCGGCACGCATTGTTCGGGTGTCAGCGACCGGCGGGCTTCTTCGCCCTGTCGATCTCGTCCTGCCGAATTTCCATCAGCTTTTCGTAGCGTTCAGAGAGATCGGGCCGGACCTGCCGCAGGGCCTCGCCGTCGGTGAAGGTCTCGACGAGTTCATCTTCTGCGTTGCGGGTCACGACGCGAATGCTGCCGTCCTGCTGGATTTCAAAGCTGGTGGCGGCCTTGCCGATGACGACGGCCCTGGCATCGGCGCCGGGCTTGCGTAGGAAGAGGCGGTGCATTTTCTGGCCGTTGAGCAGGGCCTCGGACTCTTCGAGGAGTTTGGCATGCTCCTTCAGCATGGCTTCAACGTCGGCGCCAAGATCGATGTCCAGGGCAAAATTGTCGCCGGGGCCGGGAATGCGGAATTGGAACATCCGCGGGGCCTTGGGATCGTTGGGATCGAATGGCTGCATGTGGAAGAGCATGTTCGGTCCACCCTCGACGACGCCGTCGGGATACTTCGCCTTGAATTCGGCCTCGTTGGCAAAGGTTTCGGTGGTGGTCTTCTCGTCGCCATCTTCCATTTCGGTGCGGGTGACGGTGTAGCTGCCGTCGTCGTTGCGCTCGACTTTGACGTTCAGGCCCTTCCGGTTGAAGAACTGAAATTGATTGCCGTGTCCGGGATGGGCCTGCCAGGTGAAGGCGTGATCGGAATCGGGCAACAGGGACCATACGTCGGGCATGTCATCGTCGTCGCCCAACTGGTTGAAGGTCCAGTTGCCCTGATCATCCTTCTGGAGCAGGCCGCCGCGGCGCATTACGCGACCCTGGAAGGGGCCGGCCTCCATGTCGGTCTCGTATTTGTACTTCGTGCTGGACCAGTCTTCGGGCCGGGTGCCGACGACGATGTTGATCTGAAGGTCCTCGCCGCCACGAACCACGGTAAAGGTGTGCGCCTCGTCGGGCTTGAAACCGCGGACGATATCGAGAAAGGCGGTGAGATCGGATGTGATCTTCTGGCCGTCGATGTTGAGGATGACGTCGTACTGGAGCAGACCGGCGCGATCGGCGGGTGAGTTTTCGGCAACGTTGAGGACCATCTGCCCGTCGGTGTCGGCCATGTTGAGCTGGGTGGCCAGCGGCCTGGTCACGGGGCCGAACTGAATGCCGAGCCAGGGACCGCCCGGCTCGATATCCCGGGTCTCGGCGCGCACGGCGATGCGCTTCTGCTTGCCGTCGGCGGGATCGGCCGTCTCGACGATCATGATTTTTTCGCTGCCGGGCGCTTCGACGACGACGGCATCGGCCTTGGCCGCGCTCTTGTCGAGCTTGACGATAACGGGCTGTGCACTGTCGCCGGGATCGGTGGTCCGCACGTGGGCCGCAAATGCGGGAGTCGCCATCAGGGCGACCATGATCGCGGTAGTGACTTTTGCGTGTGTCATGGAAAGCTGCTCCTGTCGAAAACGATTCAAACCTATCCGGCGGGGCCGTCGACCAGGACCGTCCGTGATGCGGCGGCGAAACCGGCCTTACTCGTTAATCGTGTCTGGCTGTCAGAAGTCACCGTAGATGGGCACGCGACCGGCGGTCTGCGTGGCCTGTTCGACGATGAGGATGACGTTGGGATTCCTGCCGCGAATGCCGATCAGATCGCGGCGCCAGTCGCTGACGCGCTGCGTGGGCTGAAAGTCCACGGCGCGGTAATCGATCGGGGAATCGATGAGGCCCGCGGGCAGGGCATTCTGCGAGGCGCCCGCCATTCGATTTTCCGGGAAGGGCCGGACCGGGCGCTGCTGGCGGTCGGCCTCGAAGAGAAACGAAAACGCAACGACGGCGGCGGCCGCGGAAACCGCCGTGAAGATGGTGGTCCACCAGGGGCTGCGGGGGCGCCGGCCGGCCAGTTGGCGGCTATCGGAGGCATCGATCCGGATTACGCTGCCGGCGCTGGCGTCGAGGCGGCAGTAGTCCTCAAAGAGGGCGCGGGCATCGGCATCCGATGCGAGCATTGCGTCGAGCTGACGCTGTTCGGCCGCGGTGATCTCGCCATCGAGATGACGGGAGATGAGCCGTTCGAGCGTGTCGGAATGTTGGTGTTGGTCGTTCATCTGCAACTCATTCGTTTTCTGTCGCGCGGGCATCGTTCTTCAAGGCTTCTCGCAGCAGGCGCCGTGCACGCACCAGTCGCGTCTCGACTGTTTCGACCGGAAGGGACATGGCCTCTCCGATCTCGGCGTAACTCCAGCCCTCGAGGTGGCGGAGCATGAATGGTTCGCGATAGATCGGCGGCAGCGCCTTGATCTTGTCGAGCAGCCGTTGGTGTTCTTCATCGCTGGCCAGGGCACGGGCCGGATCGGGCGCGACAGCTGCCGAGTCCTGCACGGGAAAGGGTCTGCGTCGCTGCCGTTCCCGCGTGTGGCGGAGGCCCTCGTCGATGGCGGCGTTGCGGGCGAGGCGATAGAGCCAGCCGCGCCAGCGCTCCACTTCAACCAGGGTACCGATCTGCTGCCAGACATTGATCCATACCTTCTGGACGATGTCCTCGACGATGGATGGGTTGCCGACGGTGGCATACACCACGTGGCGGACCCAGCCTTCGTGGCGGCGGACGAAGGCATCCAGCGCGCGGCGCTCGCCGCGCTGCGCTGCCTCGATCAGACGGCGATCGGCGTCCTCCGCTCCGATGGTCATCACCGCTTCCACGCTGCAAGAGAAGACGAAACGACTTTGGGCTGTCCTGTCATGGGATTATCGCGGCGGGACGGCTTTAGTTTGCGGGTGATTATGGGAAGGTGCCTGGGCCGAGCGTAACTTGCTGCGCGCGCAGTGCTTAGGGCGGAGGGGCGATCTGGCGCACAGCGGCTTCGCCGGGGAGGCGGAGCGGGGGAAGGTACCTCTCGATGCCGGGAAAGACGATCAGGGCAAGCGTGATCGCGGTCCAGAGAATGGCGGTAAAGAGGAAAGGACGATCTCGAATCAGCACGTCGCTGGGGCCGGTATGCATGCCGCGGCTGATGACCATCGCGTATCGAAACACCGCATAGAACACGAGTGGCGTGGTGAACACGAGTGTGTGCGGCGTGGAGTTGGTGGGATCGAGCGTATACAGCACAAACGTCGTGACTGCCATCGCGCCGGTCACGGAGAGGAGCTGCGAGAGCAGTTCGATGCTGTAGTAGGATAGGGTGGCGCGATGCTGCGTGGCGGTGTCGATGTCGGCAAGTACCGCGATCTCGCACCGACGCTTGCCGAAGCCGAGGAACAGGCACAGGGTGAAGGTGCAGACGACGAGCCAGGCGGACACCGGAACATCCACGGCCTGGGCGCCGGCGAGGGCGCGAAGGACGAAGCCGATGGCAATGATGATGACGTCGAGCAGGATGAGCTTCTTGGCCCAGAGGCTGTAGACGAGGTTCAGCATCAGATAGCCGACGGCGGTGAGGGCGAAGCCGCCGGGCATGCGGAGGGCGGCATAGGCGCCGCCGCTCGCCAGTGCAAAGGAAATGACGCCGCCGACCGCCGGCGACAGGGCGCCGCTGGCGATGGGGCGATTTCGCTTGGTCGGATGCAGGGCGTCTTCGCGATGATCAAGCAGATCATTAAAGGCATAGACCGAGCTGGAGAGCATGCAGAAGATGCCGAAGCCGGCACAGGCGAGGAGGAACTGGTCCAGCGACTCGCGTTCGGTCAGCGGGACGCCGAAGACAAAGGCCGCGAAAAGGAAGACGTTCTTCACCCACTGGGCCGGACGAAGCAGTTTGATGACGGCGAGCGGGGTTTGAAGCAACGGGCTGGGCCTCCGGGGGCGGATGTACAAACCGTAAGGTAATGACGCTTCGTGACCTGGTAAAGCGTGCCGGTCACGGAACAGCCGGCGGCGACTGATCCTGAGCGTTCGAATCGTCGTCGAGCTGATTTCCCCGCGCGGCCTCGCGCGGTTCGCTCCATCGCCGCGCCCGGATGCCGGGAGCGACATCTCTGCCGGGCAGGCAGCGCGCGGGGCGCATTTCTTCCGCCGCGAGCGGTCGGTCAAATTGAAGGCCGACCTGATAGCGACCGTCTGTCGAAAGAACGCAGCCCTTCACCGTTGCGGTGAGTCGCACCGGGCTGAGGCTGACGGTGCGATACTGGACGAGGACCCGCGCGCCCCTCGCGACGTGGCGGTCATAGAACAGTGCCATGCCGCGGCCGGAGATGTTCAGGACCGGACATTCGGCATGGTCTACGCGTCCGCCGGCGTCGGTGTTCGTGAAGCAAACGAAGGTACGCTCGCACTCTCGCCGCGCGGTGCGGCGCCGGCTGCGCACGGCGGCATTGGCCGGTGGCGTGGCCGCGTTCTGGCCAATGCCGGCGTCGAGCGGCGTGCGCCGCGCGATCGGCGGGCCGTCGTAAAGTGGAATCGGTTCGTCTTCCAAGCGGCCGAGCCCCCCCGGCCGGCGCAAACTGGCCGGTTGCGCATCTGATCGGTCCGCTCGACGATGCTCATGTGCGATCGCGGCTTATCAGACGAGAATCGGCTTGCAGGAATGACGCACGAACGTTCAAGGGGCGGCAGCGGCGTTATCGGCAGCAAGCGGCGGCACGACGCGCCAGATGAAGACCTCTCCATCGTCGGCGGCCTCGCGGTGTTCGAGGCGCATGGCCGGGCGCTGGGCACGCTCGATCTCGCGGAGAAACGCCTGTTCCATGGTGTCGTCGCGGCGGCTGCCGCGGGCGTCGACGTACCAGGCGGCGCGTTTTTTCTCGACGATGCGGGCGGCTTTTTTCCACGGGTCCTCGGGACGGGTGCGAACCCACAGCTCATCGCGGGGCCAGGTCCGCCCGGCGTAGTACATGACCTGTTCCAGGCGCGGGTGTGTCACAATGATGTCACTGGCAGCGGCGTGTTCCGCGAGCCACAGTCCCGCGCGGCGATAGTGCTCCTTGCCGGCGCTGATCGGCAGCGTGGCGTAGTAGATGAGCGGCGTCAGGGCGAGAATGAAGGCCGAGAGCCAGACGGCCGCCTGCCGGCCCGGTGTCGGCTGGTGGATTCCGCCGGCGACGCGGGCCGCGAGACTGACGAAGGCCGCGGCGGCCCAGGGAATCGACAGGGCCGCGGGGATGACGAGATAGCGGCCGCTGATTTCGCCATAGGCGCTGACGCGGGCCTGCACCAGGACGAGCTGCGCGACGGCGGCGGCGGCGAGCAGGTCGCGCCCGCGCCGTTCGCCACGCGGCATGGAGCGGACGAAGAGGCAGACGAGGAACAGCGTGGCGAAGACGTAGCGGCCGCTCTTGGCCCATTCCTCGGCCATGCGGCCGGGGGCCTGCCATGCGGGGATGGCGGCGGCGACGGAGAAGGGAACAGGGAACACGGAACCGGGAGCAGAAGAAACATGCGGCGCAGCGGGTGCGTCATCTTCCGGCGTTAGGTTCGCCTGTTCGGGCTGCTCCAGGAAGTCGACGGGATTCTTGTTGGGCATGGCGCGGCCGACGGCGATCGAATGCGGCGCGGCGGCGACGACGAAGGCGGCGGCAAAGGCGACCGCGAGCAGGGCGCGGCGCTTCGGCGGGGCCGTGGCGTCGCAGCGCCAGGCGGCGAATGCGAACGCAGGCACCAGGCCGATGGCCTCCTGGCGCACGAGATAGGCCGCGCCGGCGATAATGCCGGCCGCGATCGACCAGCCGATGTGAAGGCGCACGATGCCGCGCCAGCCAAGCAGGATCGCCGCGAGATAGAGCACCAGGTGCGGCATGTCGGAGAGCACGGCGGCCGAGAGCTGGACACCGTCGGGCCAGAGGGCGGCGAAGATGCCGGACACTGCCGCGACGGTGGCATTGAAGAGACGCAGGGCCAGCAGGTAGAGCAGGACGACGACCAGCATGCCGCTGATGGCGGACAGCCAGCGGCCCGTCTGCTCCCAGCGCAGCGGGGAGGATGCGTTGCTGCCGCCGGTCGCCCGATGGATGCCGGCCAGCAGCAGGGGATAGCCGGGCTGCTTGGTCTCGATGCGCATCCAGCGGACGGGATCGCTGGTGAACTTCTGGGCGAATTCGACGAAGCGCACGCCGTCGCGGCTCATGCAGAAGGGCTGCTGGACGTGGGCAATTCGCATGCTGGCGGCCAGGAACAGGAGGGCCGCCAGAACGGGCCAGTGCCGTCGCGATGCATGCAGGAGCGCGGGCTGGGTCATGGCGGCATTATCCCGCGAATCGCGGAAAAAGCGCGGGCGGCGGCGCCCGGTTCGGCCGGGTGAATAGCTCGCCGGCGTCGCTACCGGGAAGAGCCTGCGTGGCGGGCCGAGGCCGAAGCGCGATGCGTGTGGCCGCAATCCTGCTAGAATGCTCGGGGAATCGCTGACCAGTCGAAGGAATTACGAATCGTGGTTCGCGCGGCGGCGCGGCCATTGGCCTTGCGCCAAAAGGGGATCGGGATGGACGTGAGTTCGAAGGAGGCAGTGGGAGCAGCGCTGGCGGCGATCCCCAGCGGGTGTTCGATCCTGACGACTCGCACGAGCGCGCGGCGGACGGGCATGCTGGCATCGTGGGTGCAGCAGGCCGGCTTCGAGCCGCCGATGGTGAGCGTCGCGGTCAACAAGGAGCGTTGGCTGGTGAAGCTGCTGGAGGAGAGCGGGGCGCTCGTGCTCAACGCGGTCGGCGATGATCCGGCGCCGCTGTTCAAACACTTCGGCAAGGGCTTCGGCCCGGAAGAGGATGCCTTCGCCGGCCTGGCATGCCGCGTCGTGGATGGCGGCGTCGTGCTCGAGAACTGCGCCGCATGGCTGGCGGCCCGCATCCGGGCGCGGCACGACGCGGGCGACCACTGGCTGTACCTGGCCGAGGTGACGGACGGCGGGGCGAATGGCATGCGGCCGTACGTGCACGTGCGGAAGAATGGGTTTTCGTATTGATCTGAGCTCTGGTGAGCCTGGGGATTTTCGATGGGCATCTTCACTTTGATCGGCGAGGCGCTGCACAGCCTGAGCAAGAACAAGGTCCGCACGGCGCTGTCGATGCTGGGCATCGTCATAGGCGTCGGCGCCGTCATCACGCTGGTGGCGATGGCCCAGGCCACCAAGACGCGCATCGAGGCCGAGATCGCCAAGCTCGGCGACGACTGGATGTTCATCGGCTACTGGGGCATCCCGCGCGGCGGCGTGCGCATGGGCCAGCAGGAGTCGCGCCCCTTCCAGACCAAGCAGGAGGCCGAGGCCATCATGCAGCAGTGCTCGGCCGTTCGCGCGGCGACGCCGAGCAACCGCATGTCGCTCCAGGTGCGCTCCAGCTACAGCAACTATCTCGCCAGCGTCTATGGCGCCTTTCCCAACTATCACGACATCCGCCGCTGGGATGTGGACCTGGGCCGCAAGCTCGACCAGTCCGACGAGGACACCAACAATCCCGTCTGCGTCATCGGCCACACGGCGGCGCGGGAGCTCTTCGGCTCGGTCAATCCGGTCGGCGAGTTCATCACCATCAAGAACTCGCGGTTTCAAATCGTGGGGCGGCTGGCATCCAAGGGCAAGAGCGACGATCGCGACCTGGATGACCTGATCCTGTTTCCCTTCATGCCCTTCCAGCGCAAAGTCGCCGGCACCGAGGTCTCGGGCACGATTCTCGCCGCCGCCCAGCACGGCGTCGACCCGGCCATCGCCGAGGACCAGATCCGCCGGCTGCTGCGGCAACTGCACAACCTCCGCGAGGGCGAGCCGGACGACTTCCGCATCCGCGCCCTCTCCGAGTCGGCGGCGGTCAAGGAGGAGTCGAGCGAGTCCTTCTCGTGGCTGCTCGGCATGGTGGCCAGCGTGTCGCTGGTGGTCGGCGGCGTGGGCATCATGAACATCATGCTGGTCAGCGTGACCGAGCGGACGCGGGAGATCGGCCTGCGGATGGCCATTGGGGCGGATGGGACGAGCATCCTGCTCCAGTTCCTGGTGGAGGCGGTCATGCTGTGCACCCTGGGCGGCATCGTCGGCATGTTCGCCGGCTGGGGCTTCAGCCACCTGCTGACCAGTTGGAAGGGCTACGAGACCGAGGTGTCCTACTGGATCGCGTCGATCGCCCTGGGCTTCGCCTTCGCGACGGGCGTCTTTTTCGGGTTTTACCCGGCGTGGCGCGCGAGCCGGCTATCGCCGATTGATGCGCTGCGGTATGAATGAGGCTAGGGATTGAGGGATTGAGGGTTCCCTTGTCCACAGTTCGCGTAATGCGGCGGCGCGCGGCGAACGGGCCGAGGATTTTTTCGTGGAACGCTCGCGACGATGGCGGGTCTGCAAGCGGACGGGCGCGGTCCTGTCGGCGCTATTGCTACTGGCATGGGCGGCGAGCCTCCGGTGGCCGCTCATATTCGTCAAACAGGAAAACGTGCAGCGCTGCCGGTTCATCGGTTGTGCGGTCGGGGAATTCGGATTCGTGAGCATGCCTGTGGAAGGCATGTTCCCGGTGTCTTCCGACTGGACGCGGGTGAGGATACCCGTCGAGCCGGAGTCGCGGAACTACGGGTTCGTGCTTCCCGTCGTTCAATACGAGAGTGACATCGTCGTGACCATTCCGCTCTGGGTTCCGCTGGCCCTTGCGCTCGTTCCCACGGCAGTGATGTACTTGCTGGATCGGCGGCGGCAGGCGCCGGGGCTGTGTCGGCGGTGCCAGTACGATCTGCGCGGGCTGACCTCCCCGCGGTGCCCGGAGTGTGGCACCGACATCCCGGCGGAGGCGGGGGTGGCCTAGCGAAGCCCAGGTCCCACGCACGCAGCGCTGCCGTCTGGCGTCGATTCGCGCATAAAGAAAGGCGCGCCGGCCCGTCGCCGGTCGCGCCCTTCGCATTCTCAGGCAATCAATCCCTTAATCCCCTAATCCCTTAATCCCTCAATCCCTTCACCCTCACACCCCCACGCGCTGCCGCGTCGTCTTGTGCGCGGACGCGCCATTGCCATTGGCCGCATAGCCGCCGCCATTGCCATTGGGCATCGCGCTCACCTGCAGCGGAATGCCCTTGCCGGGCGCGCCGGTGCTGACGGTCGCCGTCATGGCGCCGGTGGGAGAAATGCCGAAGCTGACCAGGAACACCTGGCTCATGGTGCCCAGGACGCCACTCCGTGTGCCCTGCACCGTGTACTGCACACTGTCCGGCCCGGCCACGAAGGTCTCGTCGACGAATTCCTTCTTGGCCGGCACGCCGACGAAGGTCCAGGCGCTCTCGCCCGGCAGCCGGCGGCGGATGATGTAGCTGGTGCCGCTGGTGCCCGCCGGGTTCGACGCCTTCCAGCGCAGGACCAATGCCCCGGTCTGCGGCATCAGCTCGACCGTGAGGTTGGTCGGCTGGGCCGGCGGCGGGGCGGGCTTGGCCGGCTGGGGCGCCGGAATCTGCGCCGTCTGATAGACCGCGTTGGGGTCGGCGCTGTTCTCGGCGAAGGCGCGGATCAGCTTCACGGTGTTGCCGGCGGTGGAGAGCATGGTCTGGTAGGCGACATTCGCCGCCTCGGTCGACATCTTGGCGGCCTGCTGGATCGTGGCCTGGTCGTTGAGGGCCGAGCCGAAGGCGGCGGCGGCGGTGTTGAAGGCGGTCGCCTGGGCCGGGGTCAGGCCAATCTCGACGGCGCTGTCCAGGAAGACGGGCGCATGAATCTCGCACCAGGTGAGAAAGTCGGCGCGGGGGCTGATGGGATAGGTCGCTGACATGGGTTCTCTCTCCTTTTCTCGTGGGTGGCACCGGTTCGCCACCCTGTGGCACCGGCGTGCCGCCGCTTCGCACCGTCTCGCATCCGGCGATCGTCCCTGCGACGCGCCGCGACGGTGTCATTACGCCGTCATCGGCGCATGCCCCACCGACATTCACTACCCGCCGGTTTTTTAAAGGGACGTTGCGATGGCACTGACGGGCCGGAAACCACCCGCCCCCGGCCGAATACCGTTCGCTTCCGGCCGGGGGCCGGCCGCGCCGGCTCGATGGCGGGGGCCGGCCGCCGCCGCCGGCGCGTGGCGCGGCTGCGTCCGATTCGTGCGCACGCGTTTTCGACAGCGCCACGGCCGCGGCCCGAAAAGATCAGCCGCGATGCTCGCCTAGCCGCGCCGCGTTGTGTCTGGATAATACTTTTTTGTCTTCGCGCACCAGTGCGCGGCCTCCGCGCACTGGTGATTTGCCTCCGCGCACTGGTGATTTGCTTCCGCGTACTGGTGTTTTGCTTCCGCGTACTGGTGTTTTGCTCCCGCGCACTGGTGTTTTGCTCTCGCGCACCAGTAGTCTGCTCTCGCGTACTGGTACGTGGCTCCCGCGGACTGGTGCGTGGCTTTCGCGGTCTGGTTGATCAATTTCGATGGTGGATTTTTTGTGGCCGCCGAGCAGATATCGGTCACGGCAGCCCACGGTAGGGGTCACCAACAGGCAGTTGGCCCACCGAACGTCTAGTATTTTCGTGATAACAGCTTAACCTGCTCGTCCTTGAATAACTCGCGAGGACAATCAAACCACCCGAAGCGTTCAAGGAACCAAATCGTCCAATCCAGCGCTAAGTCCCTTGACTCGCTTACAATCTGTGCATTGTCAATTGTGTCTTCTCGCAATAATTCTGGCTCGGTTGCAGAATAATACTCCCACCAAGCCCGGTTTTGCCCGGCCGTCAGCGCGACGTCGTTCACGTTCCCAAGGCCGATCGATACAATTGTGCTACCGGTATAGACTTCTGCTTGGCACAAACGCAACAAGAACTCAAAGTACTCCGTCAGGCTGCAGAGAATGTCCTCGATTAGCAAAAAGCCGCGATTCTTGCTCAGGTCAATATCGCGCCTTTGCAGGTGCTCTAAGGCAACCTTACGTATCCATTCCCGGCCCCTGGAGTCGTCGACTTGGTATGGCACCCGGCTTAATGCGAAGTGCCCGCTCAGATATAGACGCCAAAACTCGGACACTCCGAGGGGCACGAGATTCATTGAAATCCAGTTTGACCCTTGACCTTGCGCGCCCGGTAGACGGGCGGAGGCCGGAAAGTCCCAGCCACGCAGGGTAACGCGGCATTTCTCAATGATCTTAGCGCATGCCGCCAAGTTCTTGAGTCGATTTGGGTCGTGCTCCAATGGCCTGAAGCGTACCCTCCAGACTGGCAACGTCGTTGAAAAACAGGCCCGATCGAAATCGTCGATCTCTTTCTTGTAAGGGTCTTCGTCTTCGGGCGTCGTCTTCAATCCGACTCGACGACTCGTCTCCAGCAGCGACCGGGCCCGGTTCTCAGCTGCAAGCTCCAACAGCTCATGTAATTCCTCGGACGAAGAGATTTTCGACGTGCGAGGCCGGCCACCCACGGGGCGCACATAAATCGCACCAGTCTCCAACACTCGATTTGTTGCTCCAGTACCAACTGAATCCTTCTTGCATACCACTGGACTTCGATCAAAGGGATGAACGTTGAACACTAGGAACTGGCACTCATCCTCAGTGTGAGAAACCACGTCCAAGTTTACGTGAGGCGAGGCATAACTGTCGAGGAGATCAAGTATCACATCTGAGTCGAACGTTGACATGTGATCCTGCGTGATGCCCTTCATATTCCAGCTGCCGTCACGCTCCGAGACCCCAACGATCACGAGTCCGCCATCGCGTAGGTTTGCCATGGCCATCACCGTGCGAAGTAGAGTCCACTTGAGAGCCTGCCAGGTATTACTCTCCTTGAATTCCAACCAGGTTTGTTCCTGCAATTTAGTTAGTGCAAACCGTGTTCGAAATACAAGTTCCTTGTATCCCGGCGTATTAGTCGTTGGTATTGGCATATAGCACTCTCCGGTCGTGCCCAGAAACGCCGGCTTCTGCAGTCGCACGGCCACGGGCATTCGCAGGCGTGTGGCGTCAGTGAATTTCCGCGCCGATTTTATATGGGGGAATTGAAACGTTAAAGGCGGCTTTTGCAAACGCGCGTATTAATCTGAAGCATAAACGGCCACACCGCGTCGCTACGATCCAAATGGCGTCTGGGCGGGTGGCATGCTCTCGCGGTACTCCGCACCCGTCCGCTATGGCCGAAGACGTCACGCCCGTCCTGTCGGCTTCGGAAATCGCAGTGTCTTTCTACGAATCCGAGCGGGCACCTTTGGGCGGGTGGCCTTGTCACGCTTCACCTCTTGACGAATTCGATCCAACAGGCGCTTGGCTCGGTCGCGATAGTCGCCATCCTGCTTTGTCGCTTCAGAGAATCGTCGAAGAGCTAGTACTCGCTCGGGATTGTGCGGGAGCGGGATCACTTGAACCTCGAACATATCGCAAGCACCGGTGAAGGGATGGCCGAGCGTTGCGCGAGAAATGCTATACGATGGGTTCAGGTCATCTGTGGCGCGCGACGTAAAGCGTGCCCAGGCACGGAAATAGTGAGACAAATAGGAGAACCCTTGTTCGTTGCAGCAGATCTGCAGCTTTGGCACGTATTTCACGGAATCATCGTCGTTGACGTAACCATGCAGGTCTTCCTTGAGGATGATCATCGCATCGGACGCAGGTTGCGGAAATCGCGTCTGTCTGTTCTTTCGACTCGGCTTTCCTGTTTGTATTCGCATCATTGAAGTTCCGTGTGGGTGCGTCCCGGACGCACCTTTTATTTGCGAGCGGCGTGCGCGGGGTCAAAAGGTGCGGCCGCGCTGAACCCTACGCCTACGCCCCTAGTCGGTGGTTGGCCCGATTACCGCGTGCCGGTGTTCGGGACATTGGTATCCGGCCTCCGTTGACATTGACGGAGGGCGTGGCTCACCCGCATCCCAATACCGCACCGGCTGGAGAATGTCGCCAGTGGCAGGAGTCCCCCAGATCGTCAGCTCTTTCTCGAATATTACGACGACGTTAAAGCCGGAAGTCGGCCTCGACTCCACCCGCGCCACGGCGTTCCCGTGAGCGAGTTCGTAGTCGTACACTCCGCGGAGGTGGGAGCAGATGCCGGTGGCGTGCTGCATAACGTGAGTGCTTCAAAAGGTGCGGCCGGGCCAACCTACACCTACTTGATCTTAACCCTTAATCAATCAAATGGCGATGCCGCCCCTTCCCCCACGAACGGATTCGTCGCTCGCTCCTCCCCGATCGTCGTCGGCGGGCCGTGGCCGGGCAGGACGCGGGTTTCGTCGGGGAGGGTGAGGAGCTTCTCGCGGATGTTGCGAAAGTACGCCTTGGGGTCGCTGTGATGGAAGTCGGTGCGGCCGACGAAGCCGGCGAAAAGGGCATCGCCGACGATGACGATGCCGGCCTCGGCACAGTAAAGGCAGCGGCTGCCGGGGCCGTGGCCCGAGACATCCAGCAGCATCCAGGTCAGGCCATCCAGTTCGAGCGTGCCGCCCTCGGGCAGGTCGTGCGTCGCAATATCGCCGACGACGATGGGGATGCCGTAGCCCGCCGAGAGGTTTTCGTTGGGATCGGTCAGGGCCGGCCGAGCCGCCTCGGCGATGTACACGGGAATCTCCGGGAGTGCCTCGCGGATGTCATAGACGCCGGCGATGTGATCGAGATGGCCGTGGGTGAGGATGAGCTTTTCGGGCCGCAGGCGTTTCTCTGCGATCGCCGCGATCATCTGCTGCGGGGCCGGGCGGAAGCCGGGATCGATGATCCAGCAGGGGCCGGCCTCGCGGACAAAGACGAGGTAGCCATTCTCGCCGAACTGCGGGTCGACGAAGGTGGCGATCTGTATG
>CAYOZN010000009.1:42972-116099 GCA_964408455.1 uncultured Planctomycetaceae bacterium | reverse complement strand
ACGGAGCCGAGGTCGTGAACACAAACGCGCGGTGGTGAAAACGGAGCCCCGGCCTGTGGCCGGGGTTGCGCGAGAACCGCTCTCTTCCACATGCAGCACGCTCGCGCGCACACGATGCGCCGGCGAACACGAGCCCTCGTTCGAACGCCCCCTCGCGACCCCGGCCACAGGCCGGGGCTCCGTATGCGATGCGGTGTGGGCTTTGGATTCGCGGCGACGTTTGTCTATCAGCCGGGCGGGTGCCCGGCGAACACGCGCGTGCACCGGGCTTGAGGGATTTACCTGCTGGCGTGGATGATCAGGCGCGGGCCATCCATCACGGCGATGGCGCCATCGCGGGCGAACAGGCCGCGGAAGGTCTCGACATCCGTCACCCGCAGCGGGCCGGCGGCAGCGAGCGGAATGTCCCGGCCGGTGGCGTAATCCACCAGGCGGATCAGGTAGTCCTGCCGGCGATCGTCGGCATCCGGCCGCGGCATGTCGGCATCGGCGGCCGCGGGGGCGGTTGTCGCGTCGGGCTGCGGCGCCGGCTGGATGCACAGCAGGCCCGACTCGGTGAACAGCGGCGGCTGGATGGCGAGGCCGGGCGGATCGGCGGCCTGCCAGACGGGGCTGCCATCGGCGCTGTCGAGCGCTGAGAGGCTGCTCCGCGAGGCGATGTGGATCAGACCGCGGTGCAGGCCGGTCCACAGGCCGTCGCGGAGATCGTCGCCGACCGGCGGCGTCTGCCAGAGCAGCATGCCGTCTTCGAGGTCGTACTTCGCGAGGGTGCGGCCGTCGTCGCTGATGGTGAGGCCGTCCTCGTCGAGCTGAAAGGTGGACATGGAGAAGTGATGGGCCGTGGCCAGGCGCCAGGCGGTCGTGCCGTCGGCGGGATCGACGGCGAGGATGGAGCGGGACATGAACAAGAGCAGGCGATGGGGCAGTGCCGGGATGATGGCCTGGAAGGGCCGCGGCTCCTCGGGCTGGACCTTGCGCAGCGGTGCCCCGGTCGTGGCATCGAGGATGTGGACGGACGGATAGCGGCCCTTCCACTGGGCGTAGTAGGCGAACCTGTCGTCGGCCGAGAGGTGATCGATGGCCCCGGCGGCGCGGGCGGACCAGAGCGGATCGCCGGTGTGGGCGTCGATGCAGACGATCTCGCCGCGGTCGCTGGCGGCGAAGAGGCGATCGCCGAGGATGCCGTACTCGGTCCAGACCGGCTGCTCTTCGGGATCGGCGAGGGGATCGTCCGGCGGGCGGCGGCCGACGCCCCAGGCCTCGCGGCCGCTGGCGCGATCGATGGCAAAGAGGCGGTGGGCGGTGGCAAACAGGTGGCGATCGGCGATGGTGCAGAGGAGCATGGGCTGGTCCGGGCAGGCGGCGGCCTGCGGCCAGGCGCCGCGGTTGGATGCCGCGGCGATGGCATCGAGGCGGCCGTCGGACCAGACGATGAGCTGGTCCCCGTGGGGCTGTCCGACGACGGGATAGAGCGGGTCGAGGACCAGGGCGCGTTCGGTGTAAAGACGCCGGAAGGTCTGGCCGAGCGGGGCCTGGATGCGCGGCCAGGGCGTAGCGGCGGGTTCTGTTGAGGAGAGGGCTTCGGCGAAGCTCGCCTCGCCGCCGGCCCAGGGAATGCGGGCGTGGGGAAATCGCCGGGCGCCGCGCTCGAGCCATTCGCTTGCTTCGGCGGTGCGGTTCCATGCGCTGAGCAGGGCTGCCAGCTCGGCGGCGATGACGGGCCGGGCATCGGCGGCGGCCTGAAAGGCGCGTCGATAGGCGCGGAGAACGGCGGGCCGTGCGGTCGGCGATGCATCGGCCGTGCCGGCGGCGGCCGCCTGTGAACGCAGGCCGCGGGCCAGTGCCAGCCATGCGTCAGCGGCGGCGCTGCTGTTGGGATAGAACTTCGCGACATCCATCAGCGCGGCGAGATCGTCTGCATCCAGGGCGGCCGCCAGGCGATTGCGGGCCTGCGTTTCGACGGCCGCATAGACGTCGGGTCCGTGGCGCTGGATCAGCCCGTCGATCCAGGCGCGCAGCTGGACGGCTACCTGCTCCTCGGCCGGCTCGTTCGCGGCGGCGGCGGGCTCGGGGGTGTATTCGGCCCTGAAGACGAACATGCGGGTTCGCAGCGAGGCATCCTGAAGCACGGACTGGTAGATCTCGACGGCGCGGGCGGGCTCGAGCAGGCTCAGCCAGGCGCGGGCCAGCAGGAGTCGCTGCCGGAGGATGTCTTCCGGGTTCTTTGCGAGTCCGGCGGCGATCTCCAGCAGGGCGACCGACGCCTCCAGCCGGTCGCGGGCGGTGTCGGGGCTTTGACGCGGGGCACGCACGACCGACTCAAATTCGAGTAGCCGTTCGAAGAGCCTGCCGGCCTCTGGACTCGGGCGGTCGATGCCGGCGGCGCGGCGGACGGCCTCGCGCACGGCGGAGAGCCCGCGCGCGAGTTCGCCGGTGTCGAAGGCCAGTTCGGCCAGGGCGAGTGCCACGTTGACGTCATCGGGGCGGGCATCGACGCGGGCGGTGAGGCGGTTGAAGGCGGCGTCGCGCGAGACCAGGCCGTACAGACCGCGGCTGGAGGCGACGACGAGCTGATCGGCGAGCGGCAGCAGGTTGCCGGCCTGCTCGACGGCCCACGGCATCTCGGCGGGAATGCCGCCGTCGAGGGGATAGCGCAGCAGGGCCCGGCTGGTGGGGACCAGCAGGCCGTCGCGGACCAGGGCGCCGCGGCCGAAGAGTTCACCGGCGGGCAGGGGGCGGTGCCAGCGGACTTTCTGTGCGGACAGGTCATAGCAGACGACGGAGGCGCCGCAGAGATAGAGCAGATCGCCGTCGAGGCCGAGCAGGGTGTCGGGATCCATCAGCTCGCGCAGTGGCACGCGGGCATGCAGCCGCCCGTCGATCAGGTCGACAACGATGAGGTGATCGGCGTCGAGAGGAAGTGCCACGGCCTTGTCGCCCCAGATGATCGTCGGGGTGAATTGCCACGAGCGCGAGCCGCGGCCGCCCTGGGTGGGCCAGCCGATGTCGGTGTCGCCGGAACGCCTGGATCGATAGGTGCGCAGCCATGCGACGCGCCCGCTGTCGCCGTCGACGGCGGCCAGGGTGCCGAGATTGGTGTGCGTCACGATCAGGTTTCCCCACGCGGCCGGGTGGGCCTGCGTCGGGCGGTAGTAGCCGTAGCTGCCGGTCGGGGCCTCGCCGACGTGGGTGTGCCAGAGCATCTCGCCGGTGCGGGCATGAAAGCAGGCGAGGAAGCAGGCCTCAAAACCAAAGGCCTTCCGCCGGCGGACGAGGCTGTAGATGCGATCGCGATGCGCCAGCGGCGAGCCATCCAGCACCACGTCCTCGAACGGGGCGGCGAATTCGGGAAGATCGTTTCGCCAGATGAGCTTGCCGGAAGCGGCTTCGAGGCAGACGAGTGTCGCGGCATCGCGCGTCTCGTCCATACCGGCGACGATCTGCCGCTCGAGCGGCACGTACAGCCGCCCGTCGCGATAAAGGGCGGAGAACTGGCGGGCTGGATCGTCCTCCGCGCCCCAGCCGGTCGCGGGCAGGTCGGCATCGAGCACGTAGCGCCACGCGGGCCGCGTCGGCGCCTCTGGATGCACGGCCGAAACGGAAGACCGGTCGTGACAGTAGAGCAGGCCGTCGCCGAAGACCGGCTCGTGGGCCAGCCGCTTGCCGTTCTTCAGGGCCCGCATGGCGGCCTGTTCGCGCGAGCGGGCAAACTCGGGGTCCGCAGCGGCTGGATCCGAATCCGGCGAATCCGGGAATATCTCGTCGTAGGTGCATCGCCAGAACCGGGCCTCCATGCTGACATCGACATCGAAACGGCCGTTTCGGCGGGGGCCGGCCATGTAGGCGCCGCTGAGCCCCGCGGCAGGATCGCGAAATGCCGAGGCGGCGGCACTCTCGGCCGAGGAAATGCGTTCAAGCATGGACTTTGCCACTTCGGCGACCGGGCGGGTGCGACCTTCCCATTCGATGGTTGGGCCCGGCTGCGGTTCAGCCTCCGGCTCGCCGGCCAGTGCCTTGAGCGCGGCATGATCCCCCATGAGGCTGCGGGCGAAGGCGGCCTTGAGCCGCCAGGCGGGCCCGCGCCGGGCACGGTCGGGATGAAAGGCGGCGAGGCGATTGAGGGCGCGCACCGCCGATGGAATTTCGCCGCGTTCGAGTTCCAGCTCGGCTGCCATTTCCATGGCGTCGGCACCGGCGACGGTGCAGAAAAAGCTGTCGGCCACGGCGAACAGTTGCGAACGATCGGCTGCCGCATTGGGGCTGAGTGGAACGGAGTGGTCGCGAGCCCCGCCGCGGGCCCGGTAGAGCGCCGTACGGGCAGGGGTTTCGAAGACGGTTCGATAGGCGGCGATGGCTTCCGGCGGCCAGTCGCAGATGCGGGCGTTGACGGCGTCGCGCACGTTGATGAAGCGACCGGGCTCGGCCTGGACGAGGCTGTGACCATGCCGTTCCGCCGCGCGATGATAGGCGGCGGCGGCGGCCGACCATCGTCCCTCGATGGCGTCTGCCTCGGCCTGACTGATGGCCTCGGCTGCCTCGAGGCTGACATCGACGTAGGTATCTGCATCGAAGCCGGTGGCGTCGTTCTGGGCGAGGGCCGCGACTTGCAGGAAAAAGATCGCGGCGAATGCGATCAGCCGATGTCTGACGGGCTTGTCCATAGCGAAAGTTCCGCGGCGGCCCGGGAAATGGCACCGCAGGTCAACGCGAGCATGTGGCGAATCGGTGAAGGTGAGGCGGGACCTCCCGGCCGCCCTTGCTATTATAGACCTTGCGCTCCCACGCGGCGGATGAGTTGGTGCGAGTCAACCACCGGCGAGCGGGGCGGCGATGCAGCCGCGCACGAACGCTGCGACTACATGTGAGTTTCGCGCTGATCGCCTCAATCCGACTCGGCCTCCCGTTCCTGCCGCCGTTTGTCGCGTTCCTTTTCGGCTTCGGCCTGATCCTCTTCAGATATGCCATCGCGAACGCGAATGATGAACCGCGCCAGGCCCTTGGCCAATTCCTCGGCCATCTCAGGCGAATCGGTGCGCGAGGCGCCGCTCTTGGTCACCACCTGCACGCGCGCGACTTCCGCATTGCCATCCGAAAGCGTGAACAGTGCGATGGCGAAGGAGTCTTTGCCGAGTACAGCCGCCAGGCCACCGCCGCGGTCGTGATACCACATGATGTCGGTTTCGACGTGCAGCATGGGACCGGTGGCATCCGACCGGTGCCCGCCCGGGAAGGGGCATGCCTCTTCCTCCGCCAATTGCCGGACCAGCATGGGGCGAAGTGCGTGAATGAACTCCGAATTTACCAGGCCACCGAGGCGATTTTGTGGTTCGCTGACCTCCACGGCCGCGAACGCGGAGAAATCCGTGATCAGCGTGCCAGGAACCTCAGCCGCCTTCGCAGTCGCGCCTTTGGCTTCTTTCAGCGAGCGCTTGATGATATGGCTGCAACCGGCGTTCAGCGACAAAGCGAGCGCGAGGACGGCAAGCAATGTCAGATTCCGGTTCATGGGCTACCCGCCTCCTTGCACGGGGGTCGCCGGGCAGGCCATCGGACACGCCGGTGATCGTGTGGGAGCGCCGAATGGTAAGCCGAGCCGATGACGCGCGACCGGACCCGCGCTTCATTCATCGCCCCTCGGCCTCTGCCTCCTTTTCTTTTCGTTCCTCGTTTTTCTTTTCGCGGTCTTTTTCGGCTTTTTCTTGATCCTCTTCCGAGATGCCGTCACGTACTCGGACGATGTAGCGTCGCAGGCCCTTGGCCATGGCCTCCGCCATGTCCGGCGGTTCCGTTCGCGAGGCGCCGCTCTTGGTCACGACCTGCACGCGGCCGACTTCGGTCCCGTTGGCAGACAAGCGGAACAGGCCGATGGCAAACGAATCGGAGCCGAGGATTCCGCCGGCGCCGCCGCGCTCGTGATACCACATGATCTGCGGTGTGACGGTCAACACAGGTTCGCCGCCGGGAAAAACGGCGGGTACTTCCCCGTCTTCGGAAGGCTGCGTCAGCTGCGCCACCAGCATCGGTTTGACGGAATCCAGAAAGGCGGGGACGACCAGATCGCCCAGTTCCGATCGCGGCGCTTCGATCTGCACGCCCTTGTATTCCCTGAAGTCCGTCTGCACGGTACCGGGCACATCCGCCGCCTTGGCCCCGGCGCCCTTGGCTTCTTTGTAGGTGCGCTTCAGGAGAAAGGAGCAGCCAGTGCCGGGCAGCGTCGAGGCCAGGAGCAGGGCCAATACCAGAAACCGTTTTGTCATGATGGTCTCCCTCGAACAGTTGACCTTTTTGCGGCGGCATTGTAGCGCGGCGAGCGCGACCGTCAATTCATGGGTGTCATCCGCACTGCGATTCGCGCTGTGTTTTACAGGCGCTGTGACCGGGAAGAGGGTCAACGTGCCGCCCGGAGGACGCTCAACGACTCTGCCGGCCCCGCGTCGCGCTGGCCGGGCGGGCCGACACCGGCTACGATGTTGCTTCTATCCCGCGTGCGGAGCACCGCTTCGATCGATCGCATCGGTCGCGTCGCATTTGCGGAGGCTGCCGCGCGTGATGTACGAATTCTGGATTGCCATCGTTCACAACTGGGCGCTGATCTCGATCCTCAGCACCCTCGCGCTCCTGATCGTTGTGCCGGCACTGGTGGTGCGCAAATACGTGCGCATCTGTCTGAACATCCTGCGCGACACTGAGCCGCCGCTGGCCGTGGCCCAGACGCGATTCGTGCCGATGGCCGGGATCGATGTCGATTTTTATGCGGCGGACGGCGTTCGGCTTCGGGGAACGCTGATCCGCGGCAATCCGACGGGCGGCGATCATTGGAGCGATCGGGCCTGGAACGCCGCCGCGGAGACGGACGCGGATGCGGATGGACGTGTCACAACGACGGCATCGAATTCGGCGGCGGGCGCGCCCCGCGGGCTGATCGTCTTTGCCCCGGAGTTCAAGAGCAGCCGGCAGAGCGTGGCCCGCTATGCACGACCGCTGTGGGAGGCCGGCTACGATTTATTTGCGTTCGATTTTCGCGGCCAGGGAGAATCGGCGATGGCCGCGGACGACTACCAGCCGCGACAGTGGGCCAGCGATCGCGAGGTCGACGACATGGACGCGGCCATCGCGTGGTGCGAGTCGTGGCTGACGGAGCAGGGAAGGCCGGCGGAACTTGGCGTGCTGGGAATTTCGCGCGGGGCGGGCGCCGCGATTCTGGCGGCGGAGCACCGTCCGTCGGTGAGGGCGATCGTCGGGGACGGCACCTTCTCCTCGGATTGCACGCTGGAGCATCTGATGCGCAAGTGGGCGAAGATTTTTGCCAGTGTGCGGCTGGTGTATGAGAACCATCCGCCGGAGTTCTGGCGCTTTCTGCGATGGTGCGTCTTCGCCAGCGCCCGCCGCCATTTCAAGTGCGAGTTCCCGTCGGTACGCAAGGCCGTGCAGCGGATGGTGCCGCGCCCGCTCCTGTTGATCCACGGGGCCCGCGACGGGTACATCCCGGTGGATCAGTCGCGGCTGCTGTACGCCCTCGCCCCGCAACCGAAATATCTGTGGATCGTGCCTCGGGCGAAGCATAATCAGTCGGTGGATGTCGCGGCGCCCGAGTACGCGCGGCGCACGGTGCATTTTTTTGACCGTTATCTCGTCGGCCTGGATGCGGATGATAATATTTACCACCGCTGCCGGCTGGAGGAGATCGCCCGCAGCGAGCAGGCCTATCAGCGGATCAGCGTCGATGAGGACGGGATCATGCGTCGCGACGATGCCGGCCGGCGTCTGCGCGGGGCCATTCGCGGCCGCCGGGTTGCGGCGAAACGCGAGTCGGAAGCCTATGAATCGCGCTCAAACGAGAACTGACGACAGGATTTTGCGCCGATGCTGAACGCGCGGGCTGTGCCCTCACCGCAAATCGCGCCGCCGGGTCAGATCTGCCGGGCGAGGCCCGTCTGGGACACGGTGCTGGCAAAACTCGCCAGCCTGCATGCCCAGCGGTTGAGCCGCACGTTTCTGCGCGCGGTGGCGCAGGCGCATGCCACGCAGGAAGGGCTGCTGTCGCGGCTGATCGCGTCCGCGGCCGACAGCGAATTCGGCCGACGCCATCGGTTTGACACCATCCGTTCCTATGCCGATTACTGCTCTCGCGTTCCGGTTCAGCGATACGAGGCGTTCGACCGGTACATTGACCGCATGCGCCACGGCGAGCACGGCATTCTGCTGGATCGCCGCGAGAAGGTGCTGATGTTCGCGTTGACCAGCGGCACGACCGCCCGGCCCAAGTACATCCCCATCACCGCCCGGGTGCTGGCCGACTGCCGGCAGGGCTGGAACGTGTGGGGGCTGAAGGCGCTGGTCGATCATCCCGGCAGCGTGCTGCGGTCGATCGTGCAGGTGACCAGTCCCAAGCGCGATCACGTGTCGCCGGGCGGCATCGACTGCGGCGCGATCACGGGCCTGCTGGCCGAGACGCAGAAGCGGCTGGTGCGGCGGTACTATACGAGCGCTCCGGTCGTCAGCCGCATACGCGATGCCGCCGCCAAATACTACACCATCATGCGGTTCGCCATGCCGCGCGACGTGGCATGGCTGGTCACCGCCAACCCGGCGACGCTGATCGTCTTGGCGAAGACCGGCAACGAACAGCGCGCGCGCCTGGTACGCGACATTCACGACGGCACGCTGGACGGCGAACTCGACGTGCCGACCGACATCCGCGTGGCACTCCGGCGGCGGCTGCGGCCCGATCCGGCGGCCGCCCGGCGCCTCGAGGGCATCTGCATCGAGCACGGCGCGCTTTATCCGAAACACTACTGGTCCCTGTCGTTTCGGGCGCATTGGCTGGGCGGCACCATGGGCCTGTACGAGAGCCAGTTTCCGCAGTATTACGGCGAACTGCCCGCGCGCGACATCGGCCTGATCGCCAGCGAGGGGCGCGTGTCGATTCCGGTGGAGGATCATACGCCCGCCGGCATTCTGTCGGTGCAGACACAGTTCTTCGAGTTCATCCCGGCGGAGCGCTACGGAGAGCCGTCGGCCCCTGTGCTGCGAAGCCACGAACTCGAAACAGGCGCCGATTACTTCCTGGTGCTGACCAACGCCAGTGGCCTCTATCGCTACGACATCGGCGATCGCGTGCGCGTCGTCGGTCGCGCGGGTCAAGCGCCGGTGATCGAGTTTCTAAGCCGCGACGCCCATACTGCCAGCATGGCGGGCGAGAAGTTGACGGAGGACCAGGTGGTGGCGGCCATGAGCGGTGTCTTCGAGCGCTGCGGGGCGCCGGCGTCGGCATTCGTGCTGGCACCGCGGTTCGACGATCCCCCGCGCTACCGGCTCTACATTGAGAGCAGCGAGGCCCGGCGGGTCGAAAACCTCGCCGATCGGCTGGATCGGGCCCTGCGGGCGATCAGCCTTGAATATGACCAGAAGCGCGACAGCCTGCGACTTGGCGCGCTGGAGGTCTTTGAGCTTGAGGAAGGGGCCATGGCCACGCGCGAGCAGCGGCTGCGCCGTGAGCGTGCCCGCACTGCCGAGCAATTCAAGCAGCAGTATCTCCTGCCACGACCCGGCATGGATAGCGATCTCACGCGGGACGGTCGCGAGGCCGCTCACTTTCGTGCGTAATAGCCGAATGCACCGACTCAGGGCCGCAACGGCCAGTCTCCATGTCATCCGTCACAGGCTGATGCGGGTGCGCACGCCGAGCACCACGCAATCATCAATCGAATCGTCAATCCCCGGGCTGGAGATGTATTGCACGTCGGGCGTGATGGTCAGCCAGGGCGTGACCTGAATCGCGTAGTACGCCTCAAAGACCGTTTCGTCGTCGGCTTTCGTGTTGACGCGCGAATTGAACTCGCGCGATGGGATGGACTGGTACACCGCGACGCCCAGCTTGTCCTCGTTGCGGTGCGGAAGCAGGCCGGCATATTCGAGCCCGGTCGACCAGAACTGCTCGATGCGATTGATGTCGCCGTGGCGAAAGCCATAGCGGAAGAACCAGCCCAGTCCCTGCATGTCAGCCGTCGATTCGCGAAAGAGCATCTGGTCGAACGAGGCGTAGAAGCCTAAGTCGTTGCCCCGGCGCTCGATCAGCGCCGGATCGGTGTTCGGGGGCGCGAAGATGACGCGCGAGCGCGGATCGTACACCATGCCGAAGCGATAATTTCCATCCAGCGGGCCCGAGCCGAGCGGATTGGGCAGACGCAAGTGGAACGTGGGTTCAAGGTAGGCCACGAACTGTCGTTTGCCGTGAAAGGCGGTTGAAAACCCCGGCTTGCGATTCGCGTCCGGCGAGGCGTCGCCGACGCCGCCGATGATCGAGAACCAGTCGCACGGCTTGTAGGTCATCTCGATGCCGAGGCCGATGTTGAGCGGCACCAGCGGATTGTTATCCAGCGCCTGGTTCATGAACTGCTTGTCTTCGCTGTTGGCGAAGGCATTTCGGTCGACGATCGTCTGATAGTCGAGAAAGCCGAAGCGCACCCAGAGCCGGTTGGGAGCGAGCGCCTGTTCGTACCAGAGCTGAGAGATCTCCAGCGATCGATCGACATCGGTATCGTCAAAGACCTGAAACAGGCTTCCGGTCGAGGCGTTGACGCCGCTGCCCACCTGACGCCGGACGTGTATCAGGCCGCGGCCGCCGCGAATCCAGCCCAGTCGTTCAAAGTCAACCGTGGCGATGTAGTCGAAGGTGCCCGCGTTGCGGCCGGTGTGCCCGAGTCCGCCGCCGATGTTCCAGCCGTAGGTGTCGTTGATGAAGAACTGACTGACGACGCCGTGGTCTTCGAGCCAGTCGCGTGTGCCGAACCAGTTGCCGGTTGCGTAGGGATAGTCGAGGGCAAAGGGCTCTACCCGGGGAGGCAGCGTGAAGACCTGATCGGCCGCGTCCGCTGCAGGGGCGCTGGCAGGCACCGGTGCGCCGGGGGGCGGAGCCTGAAGGGCGGCTGCGCGGGCGCTTGCCGCAAGTGGCAGCAGAAGGATCAGCCAGTTTGCCGCGTAGCGTTGGAACATGCCGAAGATACCGACGGTTCAGATGGCAAACGCCGTGCCTGAGAGAGATCGGCCGATCTGGAGCCGGACCTGCGATATGCACGACGCATGCGCGGGGTTTTCCGCAACGGCATTGTAATGGCACGCATGGGATCGGACGTAACGGCTTGCACGCGCCATCCCGCCGCGAGGATAATCGTCCGTCATGAACCTTCGTGGACACACATGGTCGCCTTGGCGACTGTGGCTGGGACTCGCCTTCGTTGCGGTGGGCGCTGGCTGTGAACCGGAGAGCCCCGGCGCATATGCCATTCGCCTCGAGGCCGGCACCAAGCCCACTCTGCATGCCATCCACAACGAGCGCCTGCGGGCGATGATGGGCGAGCTGAGCCGGTTTGCCCGGAACCGCCTGCCACAGGAGATGGATTCAAGAGCGCCCCTGGCCGGCCGGATGGAGGAAATCGGGCGAGTGGCCCGGGCGCTGGCCGACGACGCGGCGATGCTGCCCCAGATTGTGTCGACCGACGCACTGACCGACGCGGAGCGCAGCACGTTCGAACGCTTCGCAAGCCGCCTGGTTGAGGATGCGCAGCAACTCTCGGAGCTGGCCGAGCAAAGAGACCGGCGCGGTCTGAATCGGCAGATGCAGCGGATGGCGGAGACTTGCAACGGATGTCATCGGGCGTTTCGCGAGCCATCGCGTTGACACCTGGCTGCGGGCGGCCGAGCTCCGGCCGCTTTACTTTATCCACTCAAATTCAATGCGTGTGTGTGTCTGCACGATGCGTGCACTGAAGGCGTGCATCCAGTCCACGGTGCTCGTCGGCGCCCGCTGCGAAGACATGTCCTGCTGACGATCTCAATTTGCCGCATGCGCATGCGGCGTCGCGGTTTACGTCGTCCATGCGCGAATCCTCTTCGGTCTGGCACGCGCCTTGCCTTAATGGGACGCGGGTTCAAACGGGCCCGCGAACGCACGCCTCAGCCGGCACGCGTGCGAACAACGGCCCACACGAAACATTGGTACTTCCTGACAACAGGAACAAAAGGAAACGAAAAGGAGATATTCTCATGACTCGCACGTGGATTCGACCGATTCTCTGCACGCTCGTTCTCTCCGGAAGCGCATTTCTCGCGACGCCTGCTGCCGCGGACGACACCGAAATACGCCGCCTGCTGGCGGCGCTCGATGAGGCGAAGGCGAAGCTGGAGGAAGTCAACATCGCGATCGACGAAGGGCGCCAGATGCTGGTGCGGCTGGCCCGGACGATGGAACGGCTTCAGGAACTGTACATCGAGACCGGCGAGGAACGCTACAAGCATCAGCTCGACGACGTGATGCGCCAGTACACCAATCAGGTCGAGCAGGTTCGTGCACTGATCGTGGAGCGGACGCAGATCGAGCGATGGATCGCAACGATCGAGGCCCAGCTTCGAAGACTCGGCGTTCGGATCTAGCCCAACGGGATTCGACAGAACAGCCGCCGCCGGCGGCTGTGAACCGGTGCAAAGGGTCGCGGGATGGTCCCGCGGCCCTTGTGCCGTTTATGGGGCACCAGAGGGACGGTCAAGCGCGTTTGAACTGGCGTTCCAGATCGCGAGTCGTCAGCTCGAGCGCCGTGGGGCGACCGTGCGGACAGTTGCTCGACCGGTTCGTCAGGTGCCGTTGTTCCAGCAGGGCATACATCTCTTCGGTCGAGAGGGCATCTCCCGCCTTGATCGCGGCCTTGCAAGCCATCATGTCGAGGGCGGCGTGGATGAGCGTCTCGTCGCTGGCAGCTCCGTCGGTCTCGGCCAGCCGGTCGAGCAGGTCGGCGACGAATTCGGAAATGTTGACGCTGCCGAGCAGCTGCGGAAACGCCTGCACCGACAGGGCGCCCGGCCCGAATGGCGAGAGCTCGATGCCAATGCGTGCGAACAGGTCCTGGTGTCGTTCGGCCGCCTCCTGCCGTGCGGCCGGGGCTTCGATCGTTTCGGGCAGCAGCAATCGCTGCGATTCGAGCGGGCCGCGGAGGATGCGCTCGCGAAATTTTTCGTAGAGGATGCGCTCGTGAAGGGCGTGCTGATCGATGATCACCACGCCTTCAGCCGTCTGGGCGACGAGGTAGGTATTGTGGATCTGGATGACGCCGCCGACGGGCGGAGCGGAATCGAAGGCGGCAGCAATGTGCGCCTGGCCGGCATCGGAAGCAACACTTTCGTGAACGGGCGTATCCGCGTCAACCTTGGAAACGGTCTCGGCACCGGAGCACGCGAGGGCGCGATCGCCGGCCACGGCGGCGCGCCCGCCGTCGTGCCCCGCAGACGCGTCCAGTTCGGTGTCATTGGTGCTGGCCTGCCGGCGCTCGTGGGCGCCTGAGTCGCTGGTGTGAGGCGAGGCGGCGCCGGCGGGAGGGGCCGACGGCGCTGCCAGCATGGTGCGGATCGAAGGCCGCAGGCGATCCGTCGCGAAGGGCGGCGGCGTAAAGGCGAGGCGTGGCTGCGTCGGGTCCACGCGCTTGAGATAGTCGGCCAGCGCCAGCCTGGTGCGCTCATAGACGCCGACCGGCGCACCCGGCGTGGCTGCCCCTTCGGTGCCGCGGTGTACGCGCAGGGCCGGCGTGAGATCGTGACCGAGGAGCGTTTCGCGCAACACGGCCAGCACCTGCGACTGCACAAGGCCTGCATCCTTCCAGCGGACCTCGATCTTGGTGGGATGGACGTTGACGTCCACGTCTGCCGGATCGGCGGTGAGGAAGATGAAGGTGACGGGGAAGCGGTCGTGTTCGAGGAGGCCGCGGAATGCTTCGCGGATGGCATAGCCGATGCGACGGTCGGTGATGTAGCGGCCGTTGAGGAAGAGATACTGCCACTTGGTGGAGGCCCTGCTGTGGGCGGGCGGTGCGATGAGCGCCTCGATGCGGAGGCCGCGTTCCTGGCGATCCAGCGCGATCAGACTCTGGGCCAGTTCGGCGCCATAGAAATCGGCCACGCGCTCGCGGCGATCGCCGGTGGCGGGCAGGTTTCGCAGCGAGCGCCCGTTGTGCGTGAGGCAGAAGGCGACGTGGGGATGGGCCAGGGCCAGGCGGGCGAGCTGCTCGGTGGCGTGGCTGCACTCGGTCTGCGGCTGGCGGAGGAACTTGCGTCGGGCAGGGACGTTGTAGAACAGGTGGCGCACTTCGATGGTGGTGCCGGGCGGGGCGGCGCAGGGGCGGGCAGTCAGGGGCCATGCGCTTCGCGGCGGGATCAGCGTCGCGGCGGCGGTACCGCCGGCTCCGCCGTTCATCCTTGCTTCCTGGCCTGAAAGATGAGCGGCGCCCGTGCTGCCGTCGAGCGTACCGGGCTGGGCTTGGAGGTTTCTTTCGAGCGACTCGCCGCCCTCGCAGACGACTTCGTAGCCTTCGAGCTGCGCCGGCGGCCGGCTCACGATTCGCAGGTGGCTCACGCTGGCGATGCTGGCCAGGGCTTCGCCGCGAAAGCCCATGGTGCGGATGGCGAACAGGTCGTCGGCGGAGAAGATCTTGCTGGTGGCGTGCGGCGCGACCGCCAGCGGCAGATCATCGCGCTCGATGCCGCCGCCGTCATCGCTCACGCGGATCAGCCGGCTGCCGCCCTCCTCCAGTGCCACGTCGATGCGCGTGGCCCCGGCGTCGAGGCTGTTCTCGACCAGCTCCTTCACGACGCTGGCCGGCCGCTCGATGACTTCGCCGGCGGCGATCTTGTTGACGAGACTGGGATCGAGAGGGCGGATGTGGGGCATGGCGTCCTTGCTGCCTCAGCAGAGTTTAACATCGATGCACAGGATGAACAGGATATAATTTACTCCGTGAGGTTGCTCGACTCTTAAACCGTCGCTGCGAGCGAAAGTAGTGTATCCCTGCACGATGCGCTAGACAATTCGATCATGTCGGACCGTCATGGTATAATCCTGTGAATTGACGAGGGCTTAAGTCATGTCGGTCATGCCATCACGCATCGAAATCACACCGGGCGTATGCGGCGGTCGACCGCGCATCGCCGGCCACCGCATCCGCGTGCAGGACGTCGCCGTCTGGTACGAGTACATGGGCATGTCACCGGACGAGATTGTCTCGGGTCATCCGGGCATTACCTTGTCCGATGTGCATGCCGCGCTCTCGTATTATTACGACCATCAGGCGGAGATTCGCTCCGACATCGACGCCGACGCTGTTTTTGTGGCGCAAATGAAAGCGGCGACTCCGTCCAGGCTGGCAAGGAAGCTGATGGAGCGGAACGATGGATCGTCTTCGCCTTCACCTTGACGAAAACGTCGATGTCGCGGTCGCTGAAGGTCTGCGTCGACACGGTATTGACGTGACGATTCCATCCGACGTTGGACTTGCATCCGAGGTCGATGTGGCTCATATCGCTTATTGCTTGGACGAACATCGCATAATTGTCACGCATGATCCTGACTTCCTGCGCTTGCACCAAACCGGTATCCATCACGCCGGCATTGTCTTCTGTGCGATGGGCGCTCGTTCGATCGGAGACATGATCCGTTCGTTGGTTTTGATTGCCGAGATTCTCGCGCCGGATGACATGACCCGTTCAGTAGAGTTCATTTAAGGGCCGGGGTTTACTTCATGAATACAATCGCGCTTGCTGTACTCATCTTTTGCGGTCAAACTCAGAACGCGTCGGTAAAACCGCCAGACGCGCCGAAGATTCTTGCCGGGCCCATGTTTACTCTGCGATCACCAGATGAGATGGAAGTCTGGTTTCAAACGAGCGCTCCCGGAGCCTTTGGCGCATATCATCACGGCACGAAAGGTGATTGCATTCGTCCGCGTCCATACCGGCAGGCGCAGCTTCTGTGTGCGGATAAGAACATATATTCTTGTCGTTTCGAATGGCGCGATCGTCGTTACCTCTATGCCGTCAAGCTGGCCTGGGCCCCAGTAAGCACTCCGAAATTGGCGGACTGGGAGCAGATAGACGAAGTTGGCCCATTCAAGCGACCTGCCCGCCAACCCGGCAAATACACCTTCGCCTTCGGCTCCTGCGCCCACCAGGAACGCTTCGCCGAGCATCAGCCCATCTGGGGCGCCGTGGCGAAGGAAAAGCCCGACTGCTTTCTCTTCATTGGCGACAACATCTACCTGCCAAGCGATCCGGCGAAGTACCCGGAGACACGTGACGAAGTGCTGGCACTCTATCGCGACACCTACGACCGCAACCGCCGCATGCCCGAGCTCCAGCCGCTGCTTCGCTCGTGCTACACCTTCGCCATCTGGGATGATCACGACTTCGGCCCCAACAACAGCGACCGCACGTGGAAGTGGGCCGATGTCGCCCTTCAGGCACTCAACGATTACTTTCCCAACGACTACGGCCTGCCAGATGCCCGCGGCTGCTTTCACAAGTTCTCCTGGGGCGACGTCGACGTCTTCATGCTCGATGACCGCACCTTTCGCGATCCCAACAAGGACCCGCAGCGGCGAACCATGTTCGGCGAGAAACAACTCGCCTGGCTCAAGGATGGTCTCGCCGCGTCGCAGGCGACATTCAAGCTGGTGGTCAATGGCAACCAGATGCTGTCGGACATGCACCCCCACGAGAGCTGGGGCATCCAGTTCCGAACCGAGCGGGACGAATTCCTCCGCTGGCTGTGGGACAGTGATGTTCGCGGTGTCATCTTTCTGGCAGGCGACCGCCACTTCGCCGAACTCGTCCGCAAAAAAGACCCGCAGGGCAAGGGGGAGGACCTGTGGGAACTGACCAGTTCGCCGCTCGCCAACAGCCATTACAAGTCGGGCGACATCTTTCCGTGCCGCGAGCGCGTGAGCAGCTATTGTGGCGGCGTAAACTTCGGTCTGGTCGAGATCGTTACGGCGGCGACGCCGCCGCGTGCGGTCCTGAAGCTCAAGAATGTAGAGGGCAAGACGGTCTTTAAGAAGACGGTCTTGCGAAAGGATCGAAAGTAACCGTGGTCAGGTCGCCAGGCACGGCTTGCCCTTGCCCAGACGCGCCGCCTGGGCGTGGCTCACGGCAATCGGTCGGTGGCCGCGGCGAATGCGTCAAAGTGCCCGCGGAATCGCTCCACTCTCGCCCTGAGCCCCGGCGGCAGAGACGCGCGAATTTCATGCAGCGAATCGAACGGCAGCGGCGCGTCGGCAGATTCCTCCGCCAGTGTCGCTGCCAGTCGAATGTCATCAAGCCTTCGCAATAATCCCGGCTCCGGTGTTGACTTTGCGCCGGACGTCAACAATGGCGGCGACACCTGCCCGGCGGCTGCGGCGCGCCCGGATGCGTCCATCGCCTCGCGGCATGTCGCGGCGATGGCCCGCGCATACCACACACGAGCCTCGGCCGGTCGCGAGAGCCGTTGCGTCGCCAGGGCCGCCCGCCAGTAGAGCGGCTCGACCGCCGGTTCGCCGTACGCATCCCGGACCAAGGGGATCGTCTCTTCGAGCAGTGCCAGGCTCTCGGCACTCTGGCCGACCAGCAGCTTGAGCGAGGTGTACCCATGCAGCAATTCCAGCCGGAAGGGATCGCGGGCATCGCCCAGTGCATTCAGGATCGCCAGGGCTTCGCCATACAGCGTATCCGCTTCGGGATAGCGTTCCTGCCGATAGCGCATCCACCCGTAGTTGTGAAGGCAGGAGGCGACGTCGCGATGCGGATCGGCGTGCACCTGCCGGTACATGACGATCGCCTCTTCAAAAAGGTCTTCCGCTTCGTCCCAACTCGGCGGAGCGGACGCCTGGTGCATGGCGTAGGCGAGGCGCATCAGGCTTTCGGCCACGGCCGCGCTGGGCTCGCCACCGGACTGTCGCCGAAGGGAGAGGGCCTCGCCCTGCAACTCGACCGCCAGCGGCAACTTCAGGCTGGTGCAACTGCGGCCATACTCCGTCAGCCAGTCGGCGAGGCGGGCATTGGCCGAGCAGTTGCCAGGCGCGGCGCCGCCGTGCCGGCGCACCAATTCGACCGCTCGGGCGAGGTGCGGCTCGGCCTCGCGCCATTTCCAGAGGGCGTTGTAGGTGCGGCCGATGGTATAGCGGATGTCGGCCTCCACCATTGGCTCCGCCGGCGGGTTTTCGTTTAGCCGCCGGGCGGCGCGATCGATGCTGTCGAGCAGTGTCGCGCCGGCCCCGCCGCGTGCCGGCAGGGCCTCGGACAGCGTCTCCTGCAAGAAGGCCGAGACCTGCTCGGCCTGCTGGCGAACGAGCCGTTCGTCGTCGCGGGCATGCAGGGCGTCGAGCTGCGCCTGCATGGCAAGATCACGGGCAGCGCGTGCGTGGATGGCGGCCCGCCATGCCCAGGCGGAAAAGCCGGCGAGCAGGGCGAGGGCAAACGCCGCAAGGGCAAAGCCGGTCCGATGGCGGCGTGCCAGTTTGCCGGCCGCGTAGGTCAGCGTGCGGGGATGGGCCTGCACCATGTCGCCAGCGCGGAAGCGCCGGATGTCGTCGGCCAGTGACTCGACGGATGCGTAGCGATCGGCTTTGTCCCGGGCGATGGCCTTGAGGACGACCAGGTCCAGTTCGCGGGGAATGTCGGGCGCGGCGGCCGACGGTGCCGTCGGTTCGGCATTGCTGTCGCCACACCGGAACGCCATCACTGCCGCGTAGTCGCCGCGCGAGGCAGGCCACGGCGAACGGCCGGTGAGCATCTGATAGAGCACGACGCCGAGGGCATGCACGTCCGATCGCGTATCGACAATGCGATCGCCCATCCCAAATTGCTCCGGGGCGGCATATGGAAGGGTGCCGGCGAATCGAACTTCGGCGGCGGCGAAGTCCGGCTCCACGTGCCGCGCCGGGTTGTTCGCGACGTTGCCTTCAAGCGGCTGGGACAGCCCGAAGTCCAGCACATGGGGCTCGTCGGCGGCATCCACCAGGATGTTGGCAGGCTTGAGATCGCGATGAATCAGGCCCTGCTGGTGCGCATGCTGCACGCCGTCGCAGACCTTCAGAAAGCACTCGAGCAAGTGCGGGATGGGTCGCCTCGTCGCGGCGCTGTCGCGATCGGCTGCGTTGTTGCCCATTAAAGCGCGGGTTGCGGAGTGACCTGCCGCCCACTGCGTGATCGGCAGGCCCTCGATCCACTCCATCGCGAAGACCGGCAGGTCATCGACGACGTCCATGGCAAAAACGGTGACCACGTGAGGGTGCCGCATGGCCGACACCGAGCGAATCTCGTGATCGAAGCGGCGCCGGCTGGCGGCCGAGGCCCACACGCCGGCTGCGAGTCGCTTGATCGCGACGATGCGGCCGGTGCCGGGCTGGCGGGCCTTGTAGACCACGCCCTGGCCGCCGCGGCCGAGTTCGGCGAGCACCTCGTAGGGGCCGATGCTGCCCAGCGGGGCGGGGGTATCGGCCGCCCGGAAGCGATCGAGCCAGGGTTCGTCGTCGCCGTCGAAGCCGAAGGTGCTCAGGTCGGCGCCCGGGCATGCGTCGGCGCGGCCGCCGGTCAGCCCGCCAGGCGCGGGTGTGACGGCATCCGGATCGCGATGGCCGTTGTCAGGCATGCGAATCCTCTTGCTGGATCTGGCGCTGGACGATTTCGCGGAGGCGCTCCTTGGCGCGCTGCTTGGCCTTGCGCACCGCCTCGGGCGTCATGGACAGCTCGGCGGCGATGGCATCGGTAGATTGACCGTCGAGCAGGCGATCGAACACGTCGACGCCGCGCGGTTCAAAGGTGGCGCGCAATTCGCGCAAGGCAAGCCGGCAGTGATGCCGCACCCACTGCTCCTCCCACTGTGCGTCGTCCGCTCCATCACCGGGGCGGGCGTCGAGCACATCGGGAGATAGCGCGGTTTCACGGGCGGCGTGACGCTCGATCTGGCGGCAGATCGCGTGGCGGACGACACGGCGGAAATAGTCGCGAAATCGGCCGCGGGCCGGCTGGTATTCGAAGCCCGGCATGCCGCGGGCGAGATTGAACATGACGATCTGTCGGACGTCCTCGGCATCGGCCAGGCGCAGCCCCCGGCTGCGGCAGTAGCCGATCACCAGTTCGCCATAGCGAGCGTCAAAGGTCCGCCACGCTTCGCGATCGGCGGAGTCTCGGAGCCGGACGAGAAGGGAAGGATGCGTGGAGGCAAAGTCCATGGATTGGTCACGAAGGAAAGCCACCGGCGATTCGCGACCGCGTCGCAGCGGCGGATGGCCGCGAAGCCCAGCCGCCTGCCGAATTGCGTCGCATGCACCCTATTGTTTCGGATGCGGCTGTGTGAACGCAAGCCGTGCGGGCGACAGAAATTCCGCGCTGGGCTGTCACGCGGCGGCTGAAGGGCGGCTAAGGACGCGGGTAGGGCCGGGCGGCCCGCCCCGCGCCGGCGATACTGCGCGCCCTTTATAAACGGCCCGCGGCAAGGCCCCGGCGCCATTCGGAGGCAAGACCATGTTTCATCGTCGATCCGCAGTCGCGGCATTCACGGGTGTCATCATTCTGGCGTACGGCGCGGGTGCGCGCGGACAGTCGTTCAATATTGCCTTCGGTCCGCCGAACGTGGTGCCCTCGCCGGACTACGGGGCCGCCGGGCTTCCGGGTACATGGAATGCCATGGTGGCGGCCAACGGCACCACGACGTTCAACCTGATCGACATCAATGGCACAGTAACCGATGTGCGGCTGACGCAGGTTGGCGGCTCGGCCACGCTCAGCGTCAACGATCCCGGGACCGGCAGCGACGACGCGGCCCTGATGGACCACTTCCTGGTGACATACACGCCGACACTGGAGACATGCCTTTTCGTCAACGCGCTGGACGACGGGCTGTACGAGGCGATCATCTATGCCATGATGCCGGCAGCAGCGAATGTTGTGTCCTACACGAGCAGCGACCAGGAGCCGGGCTTTCCCCACGAAGTGGTCGGCGGCGAATGGCCTGGTTTCCACATCGAAGGGGTGACGTACTCGCGGCACTATTGCGTCGTCGGCCCTCCCTACCCCGGGCGCCTGTGGATGCACTCGGGCATCGTGCCGGGGCAGAATCCGGCCAGCGGCGCGGCGCTCAATGGCGTTCAGATCCGCAAGCTGCCGCCCATTGTGCCAGCGGATATGAACTGCGATGGCAATCTCGACGGGCACGATGTCGATGCGTTTGTCGATGCATTGATGCAGCCGGAGGCATACCACGCTGGCCAGCCGACGTGCAACATCCTTAACGGAGATATGGATGGAGACTGGGCGATCAGCGAGGACGACATAGCCGAGTTCGTGCTCGCCCTGGTCGAGGCATGAGGCGGCCGCGCAAGATCAAAACTCATGCCGCGGCGATGTGGGTATCAGGCAAACATATCGAGCAGAGCGCCGACCATCCGATCGGCCACGCGAATGACGGCAACGTTGGCGCGATAGCCGACGGCATACTGCCGCAGCTTCACGAACTCCCGCGCCAGATCGACGTTGGAAGGGGGCAGTTCGTCGCCGGCACCTTCCTGACCCGCGGCGCCCTCGACGGCTGAGCCGGCCGGAGTTGGAGCGGTCGGTGGTCCACCAATCACGTCGACCGAGTCGGTGCTCGCGTTGTATCGCACTGCGCGATAGCCGTCGGTATTGACGTTGGCGACATTCTGGGCGACGGCCTGTACGCCGCGCGTGTTGCGGTACAGACCGCCCAGGGCCGTGTTGAACACGGTCGTCATCTTCTTCCCCCCCGGCTTGCCGCTGCGCGTCATTGGCGCAAGGGTCGCGCAGGCGGCACTTGCCAAAGGTACGATGCGCGGGGGGAAAGGGGCGCGCGGTTATCGGCGACGGCGCCGCGCTATCGGACATGCGGCGGTAATCAGCAGGGTGACTGCCGCGAAAGGCGCGCCGGCGCCGCACGTGCCGACGGCGGTGGCGCCGTAGGCGTCGGCCTGCGTCACTTCAAAGCTGACTTCGAACCAGCCGCCGGTATTGTTGATGTCGAGCGGGTTGCCGGCGACATCGGCGAATCCATTTGGCACGCCGGTCAACAGGCGAATGCGATGGCTGCCGGGCTGGAGCGGGCGGTGGGGTGTCCACGTCAGTTGCCGGCCGGTGTAGGTCCAGGAGACGTTTCCGGTCAGGGGACCTGTCTCGTCGGCGATCTCGAAATCTATCTGTTCGCGCACGGCCGCCACGTCAATGGATTCGCTGAAGATGACGTAAATCGCCTCGGACTCCACGCCATCGTCAGCGCGCATGAAATCGATCAGTAGCACGCGCGGGCGCGTGACATCGGCCAGCGACAAGTCGCATTGACCGCCATCCATTGTCGGATTGGCAAGTGTCGAGTCTCCAGATGGCGCCGCGGCAGACAAGTCTTCGTGCCAGCGATCGTCCTGTTCGTCGTCATGCCGCCCGGCGCCGCGCCGATCGTCCCGCTCGCGTGGCGAAAGCCAGCCGCCGAATCGTGCGAGAGGATGTCGAACAGTGTCCTCAGATTGCGCCGTCGGGGTGGCCGGCCCGTCCAGACCGGTGTCCAGGCATCCGTCGTCGGCCGGCGGTGCCGACTGCACGTGGGACATGACGTGACGGCGGCTGCCGCCGTCGGCCTGCATGTTCGCGGCAATGATCTCCATCTGACAGGGCGAGAGCACCGCGTTGAGCGGCGTGATGAAGCCATTGGCGCTCATGAGATTGGTCGCATCCGGGCAGACATCCGGGCAATGTGTGGTCGTTCCGCCGGCGCCGGTGCAGTCGCGGTTCCACTCGGGGCAGTCGGGCTCGATGCACTGAAAGGTGTGATAGACGCCGAAGTAGTGGCAGATCTCGTGAAGCCAGCCCATGCTGCCGTTGAGGATGCCGTCCGAATTGTTGATCACGATGATGTCGGCATTCCCAAGGGGATAGGAGCAGTAGCCGCCGCAGTTGGCCAGATCGTTGACGACGTAGATGTTGATGGCATCGTCACTCCAGTGGAAAAGAGCGGGATCTGCCTCCGCATGCGATTCCATCTCATGTTTGTCTTCGCACGTCCACGGGCCATACCACTGCGATATGCCCGGCACGTCGACGACGTTGTGAATCTGCAATCGCCAGTCGGCGCCCATGTTGGCGAGCGCCTGATTCATCTGATTGAATGTTTCCTCGATCTGCTCGTTGGTGCGGTACTCGCCCGTGGCGGGGCGACGCCCCTCGGCGTCGAGCACGAACTTTACCGAGACCCGGGCAATGTGCATGACGCTGCCGCCATCCGGTGCCACGTAAATCTGGGCCTGGCTGTAGGCGGGAACGAGAACGAGTGCGCAGAAAACTGCGCGCGTAAGGTGCGCATGTCGCATCCACAAATCTCCGTGCCCCCCAAGGTGCGCGGTCGATCCGTCTGTGACGGTGGATGCGGCTAAGTTTTTACGCTCTTCAACCCTTTTGAGCCGGACGCGCCCGAAGCGACTTCGTCCGGCAGCAGATACACTACGCGTGACCGGTGGTTCCGGTTTCGAGGCGTGGTGCCGCGTATTCTAGCAGGGCGCCTCGCCGGGCGGTCATCGGGATGACACCTAAAAAACGGATGAATTCAGCGACACCGGTGCGGCAGTGCGCAAGCTTCGTGCATGCATGAAATTGCGGATGAAAAGCGCCCGCCCCGCTTCGGCCGAAATCATTAGGAAAGGGGGCCGATGTGCCGATCGAAATGGGTTTTCGACCAGGAACCGGCGACGCGCGACATGCCGTCGATCGCCGAAAACACCCCGGCCTTGCACATGAAGAGCATGAGGCAGGCCGCCGCGGCCAGGGCGTAGCGGCCGGCCGAGAGGCCCAGCCGCGTGCGCCAGGGTAGCTGGGGGGTAAGCGTCTGAAGCTGACGGCACATGCGGCTGCGCCGCAAAGCGGAATCGACAAAGCGAAGCGCCCGGGCATTGGCACGGGCCAGCAGTGGACGCACGGGACGCTGGGCGCGCAAGCGAAGCATGGCGGTGGCAAGCTTCTGCATGCCGGCATCGCACCGGGCATCCGCCACCGTGCCGGCCCATTCGTTGCGCAGCACGGCGGCCTCGGTGCTGATCTGCTCGTCGAACAGCCAGTCCGGCAGCGGCAGGCGATGCGGGGCTTGGTTGTCGGGCATCGCGGTCACGATGGCGTCTCCTCTGCGGCTCCCAGCTTCTTCGACAACAGAACGACGGCCTCGCGGCGGTACACACGGGCGGTGCCGCTCGTCAGGTTCAGGGTTCTGGCCACGTCGCGATAGCTCAATTCCGCCAGATCACGGAGTACGATGACGTCGCGCAGGCGTTCGGGGAGCGATTCAATGGCAGTCCGCAATTCCTCGATCAGCAGGTCCGATGCGCCGGAAGGCGCGTTCTTCTCGATCGCGCGTTGCGTGGCCAGTTCGGCGACCGCGCCGAGATGCGCCCGTTGCGTGCGGCGGCGGCGGGCCATATCGAGAGCGACGTTTGTGGCGACTTTGAAGACGAAGCTGCGACATGGCGGTTCGCCGTCTTTTTCGGCCACCGCAATCAGCTTGCAGAAGCACTCCTGATACGCGTCGAGCACGTCGTCCTCGCGGCCAAGCATGCGCCAGAGCAGGCGCACAATCGCCGCGCCGTCTTTGCGCATGACGGAAAGCACCCAGGCCTGCTTCGATCGAATGCCGGAGTAATCGATCGAATCCAGCAGCCCGGACAGGTCGCCGCGAAGGATGGCCGCAAAGGACCCCAAGTCTCGCGCTCCACAAACGAGGCCGGTAGACGTCGGTCGGCTGCATTGTAAACGCGGCAAAGTCCGCGTTGTTAGTCCTTTTCGAACGGTGCGGACGGCCAATGACCATTGCCCAGTGAGCCGGCCGGCCCCCGAACCGTGTGTACCGCGGGCCGACGCAGGTCTAACATGAACGCCGCCCACGCGTTATTAATCTTTGTGAGGTCGCAAGATATGAGCACGAAGGGCACCGACCGGAAAACCGCGGGTCACGGCGTGGTGGACCTGATCGATGGGCTGCTCAAGCGCGCCGTCGAGTCGCGGGCCAGCGACGTCCATTTCGAGCCAATGGACGACAGGCTGACGGTGCGGTTCCGCGTGGACGGTGTGCTCCACGACGTGGAATTCGTGCCGGTGGCGCTAAGTGCGAACGTATTGACGCGGTTGAAAGTCATGGGTGGGCTACTCACCTATCGCACCGACATCCCGCAGGAGGGCGGCCTGACGCTAACGCTGCCGCAGCGGGTGGATGCGCGCATTTCGACGTTCCCCACCATCAGGGGGGAGCGGGCTGCGGTGCGGCTGATGTCCGTGGACGGGACGCTCCGGCGCCTTGACGAACTGGGCCTGAGCGCCGCCGTGCAGGCGCGGCTGCGGGCGGCGGCGACGGCGCCACAGGGACTAATGCTGGTGACGGGGCCGGCGGGCAGCGGCAAGAGCACGACGCTCCACGCACTGTTGAGATACCTTCGAGATGCCCGGCCGGGCATGAGCATGATCACGCTCGAGGACCCCGTGGAGCTTCGCCTCGACGGTGTGCCGCAGATTCAGATCACACCCCACGGCGAACTGACGTATGCCCGCGCCC
Source organism: uncultured Planctomycetaceae bacterium (assembly GCA_964408455.1). Taxonomy (GTDB): domain Bacteria; phylum Planctomycetota; class Phycisphaerae; order UBA1845; family UTPLA1; genus CAYOZN01. The sequence continues at coordinate 90,709 of CAYOZN010000009.1, read as the reverse complement.
TGCGGTCGATTCTCCGCCAGGACCCGCAGGTGATCCTGCTGGGCGAGATTCGCGACGCAGAGACGGCGGGCATTGCCGTCGAGGCGGCGCTGACCGGCCACGTCCTTCTGTCGAGCATGCACGGCGGTCGGGCGGCGGGTGCGCTGGTGCGCCTGCTGGACATGGGCATTCCGCCCTACCAGATTACCAGCACCGTGAACCTGGTTCTCTGCCAGCGGCTGCTGCGGACGGTGTGCAGCCGGTGCGGCTCGTCGGGGCAAGGCTGCGGCGCCTGCTTCGGCTCGGGCTATTGCGGACGGACCGCGTGCGGGGAGTGCATCGAGATGAGCCCGGCGGTGCGACAGGCCGTACTGGCGTGCGCCGATGCCGGCGATTTGGCACGGGCCGTCGAGTCAGACGCGGATTTTATACCGCTTGATGTTGACGCGCGCCGCCACGTGGACGCGGGACTCACGACCATGGCCGAAGTGACGAGGCTCGGCGGCGGGTGATTGTCCGCTCGCCGCAATACGATCCTGTAAAGGTCTCAGAAGATGGGCGCATTCGAATATACCGGCCAGCTTCCCTCGGGCACGGCGATGAGCGGCACGATCGAGGCGTCGAGCGTCGACGAGGCCCGTGCCCTGCTGACGGGCATGCAGGTGCACGTCAACTCGATCGCGGCCGCGCCGGCGATCCGCCGCGCGCGAGCGCTTTCCCGCGACGATCTGCTCTATTTCAACCAGCAACTTGCGTCGTTCGCCCAGAGCGGGATCGCGCTGGACGTGGGCCTGCGGGCCATGGCCCGCGACGTGGGCCGCGGCCGGCTGCGAAATGCAATCGAGTGCCTGGCGGACGAAGTGGAACGCGGCGTTCCGCTGGATGAGGCGGTCGGGCGGACCGGCGGGGCGTTTCCGCGCCTGTATGGCGACATCCTGAAGGCCGGGGCCGGTACAGGCCGCCTGGGCGAAGCGCTTTTCAATCTCAATCAGCATCTTTCGCTGATGGAATCGTCGCGGCGGGCCTTCTGGGAGGCTGCGACCTATCCGCTGGCGGTGGCGGTGCTGTCGATGGCGGTGCTCAGCTTCTTCATGATGACGGTGGTGCCGCAGTTCGAGCGGATGCTGGTGGATGCCAGTTCTATGGCATACGACTGGCGCGGCTGGGGCTGGTCCACCAGCGCCGCGTCACCGGAGATTCCCTTCACCACGGCGCTGGTCATCGAGGCCTCCCGGCACTGGCGCTTCGTGGCGGGCGGGTTCTTCGGATTGATCGTCGCGCTGTTCGCCCTCAATTTCATTTTCAAGCGGGCGCCGGGCCTGGCCGCCGCGCGGGAGCGGGTGCTGCTGGAGCTGCCCTGGTCCCGGCGCATGGTGCGTGCCAACCTTGTGGCCCGCTTTGCCCAGGCCGCCGCACTCGGTGCGCGGGCGGGATGGGACCTTCCGCAAGTCGTTCGTTCGGCCGCCGCGGCGACCGGCAGTCCGGCCCTGATCGCCGATGCCGAGCGGCTCAGCCGCCACGTGGAAGAAGGGGGCCTGCCCGAACAATCGGCGATGCAGACGCGCATCATCCCGGCCGTCTTCGGCTACACGGCGCAGATCGCAGGGGGGCGCGGCCAACTCGCCGCGGCCCTCGGTGAAATGGCACGCGATTTTGATGCGCTGGCCCGTCACCACTATCGCATGCTTCGCGGCATCCTCGCGCCGTTGTTCATCCTGGTCACGGCCATCGTCATCGGCATCCTGCTGCTGGCCCTGTTCTCGCCGCTGGCGAGCGTGTTCGATCTCATGGGCGGGTTTTTCTAGGAGCGGGATCGTTGCTGCTGCTGTCCATCTATCCCCTGCTGCTTTTTTTTCTCATCGTCCTGGGGGCGATCCACGGCGCCCATCTGCGTCGAGATGCGCGGCTGCGGGTGATCTTCCGGCACATCGGCATGATCGTGCGGCAGAATATTCCCCTCTCGGCCGGGCTGTTCTGCGCCGCGCTTTCCGAGCGCGGCAAGACGCGGCGGATTCTTTCCCGCCTGTCGCTGCTGCTGGAGACCGGCGTGCCGCTCTCGGATGCCCTCGAACTGGGCTATGCCGCGTGCCCGATCGGCATCGAATCGAGCGTACGAGCGGCCGAGGCGGCGGGAACGCTTCCCGATGCCCTGGCCGATCTGAATGGCCGGCTGTCCGACGATCGCGATGAACCGGGCGCAGACGAGGCGTATCGCTGGCACTATCTCAGCATGGTGATTGTCTTTTTCTGCATCGTGGTCAGCGCCTATCAGCACTTTACCGCGCCGAAGATGGTCGAGATCACCCTCGATTTTGAGGGCAGCATGTCTACCGAGGCGGCCGAGCTGGTGCACTACCTGCCGCTGTTCACGGCTTTTCCCACGGGCCCGGTGGCGCGGCTGTATGCAGTCGTGTTCTGCGCCGCGATTGCTTACCTGCTCCTGTTCAACATCGCCTGGCCTCTATTGCGGCTGCGGCGGCGCAGCCGGCGCGTCGGACCGCTGGGCGAGCTGGTGGAGTCAATCCGCTGGCACGTCTGGCCGTTGAGTGGCATGGAGCGTCTGCGCTGCGTCGTGCATTCTCTGCCGGCGCTTCGGTTCGCGCTGGCTGCCGGTCGTGATCTGCCGGACGCCGCCGCCCTGGCCGCAGACGTTCGCACCAACATTCAATGGCAGCGGCGGCTGATCGAGTGGAGCGCCTCGCAACGTGCGGGACACGATGCCGTCGCGTCCGCCCGCTCCGCCGGGCTGCCGGAACTGCTGTGCCGCTATATCGCCGCCGGCGTCCGCGATGGCGACTTCGATGCGCCGCTGTACTCGGCCGAACAGTACTACGCCGTCCTGAGCCAGCAACGCAGCCGGGTGTTTCATACCGTGCTTTGGCCAATCGGCCTGCTGGTGGTTGCGGCGATGGTCGGCCTGTTCAGCTGGGGGCTGATATCGATGATAAATGACATCATCGTGCAGGTGCTGCAACACGTGGAGGTTTCGCAATGACGCGCACGCGACACGCCCGTCCACAACCCGGCTACATGCTGCTCGAAGCCGTGGTGTCCCTCGGCCTGGTGGGCGCGACGCTGACCTTTTTCGCGCACTGCCTGGCGCAGACGGCGCGGCAGCATCATCACATTCAACTGCGACAGCGGGCGTACCTCGCCGCCGAGGCGGCCCTCAACGACGCGCGCGCCGGCAAAGATGTCAACGCCGCCGGCTTTGCCGCGCGGTTCCCCGGCCTGACGCTGAGTCTCTCGCGCCGCGCGGGCACAGGCGACTGGGAGAATATGACGCACCTGATAGTGCGCGTCGCTCGCGCCGATAGCTCCAATGGTGTCGCGGGCGGCGAACTGGCGCGGCTGGAGGGCTATATCCGGGAGGCGAGCCATGATCGCGATGGTGAATAGGCGCCGCCGGCGGCGTGCGTGGTCGCTGTTCGAACTGCTTCTGGTGCTGCCGCTGTTCGCGGCGGTGGCGGCGAGCTTCGTACGGGGCTATCGCATTCAAAATGAGGCGCAGCTGCGCTACGCGCGCGTCGCGGAACAGGACATGGCCTTGCAGTCGCTGCTCGGCCAGCTTCGCCGCGACTGCGCAGAGGCGCTCGAGATTGCCGAGGCCGAACACGAACGCGCGCGGCCAGCCGACTGGAGCGAGGACGAGAAGCAGGCGTGGCAGTCGCGGCATGGCTTTGCCGGTGGTGATGTTCGCGTGGACTGGACGCCGTTCGCATTCTGCCTGAGTACGCCGCGCGGGGATATCTGCTACGCGATCATCGAAACCGCGCCGCTTTACGATGTGCCGAGGGGAAGCCTCCTTCCGGCGGCCCCGGCAACGCAGGTGCTCGTCCGCACGGACGACAGCGGCGGAGAGCGGCGCTGGACGCTGGGCTTGCTGTCGCTGTCCTGTGCCATACAGCCTGCCTCCCGCCGGCCGGCCCAGTTGACCATTGCGGCCCGGTCGTCGGCCCGCATGCCCGAGGGACGATCCGTCGTGCGGCAACACAGCACAACGTTCAACGTGGGAGTGCGAAGATGAGCCGCCGGGACAGACACGTCATCCGGGCCGGCAGCCGTCAGCGCGGCGGCTACCTGCTCTTGCTGGCGGCCGTGCTGATCGGTGGCGTTGCCATGACGCTGACGCTGATCGCACGGCACACGCTTGCTTCGGTGCAGACGAATATCCGGCACGCTCTGGATATCCGGGCAGCGCAACTCGCGGCCGACGGGCTCGCCTGGATTGCGGGCCATCCAGAGCAGGCGGCATCTCTGAAGCCCGGCGAAACAATCGTGCTCGATGCGGCTGCCACGGCCTTTCCCGCCGCGAACGGGCAGCTCGTCGTGGTCTGCGATTCTGAAGGCGATCTGCTGGTCAGGGCTAGAATCCAGACGGGCGATCGCGTGGCCCTGTTCGAGGTCCGCGCGTCGTTGCCGCTGGAGGAGGCCGCACCGTGAACCAGCTCGAGATGTTTGGCCAGAACATCTATCTCCTCATCGGTATCCTGCTTTTTCTGGTCTTGCTGCTGGTGGTGCTAGTCCTGAGCTGGGCCGGCGTTCGGATCACGATATTCGGCTGGCGTCAGCGTCAGTCGCTACGCGACCAGCGAACGGCACGGTTCCACCGGGACGGAACCCGCATGCCGCCGCAGGGGGAGGGCATATGCGTTCGCTGCGGCCGTGCCGGCTTCGACGTTTACTGCCTGCCCGGCAACCAGCGCCTGTGCGAAGCATGTTATCGCGCTGCCCGCGACAGCGCCGCTGCCGTTTTACACCCGACAGGTGACTCCTCGGCGCCCGCAGGCCGCGTATAATCAACGCCGCCCGCCGCTTTGCTTTAGCGTCCGCACGATTCGTCATCCCGCAGAAAGAACCGCATCCATGTCTTCACGCGTGAATCTCGATACGCCCGTCTACGACGCCGGCGGCGGTCGCAAGCTCAGCATGCGCGACCTGCTCGACTACTTTTCCCAGGTCGGGCCGTTGCGCGTGTCGGATCTGCACATCAAGCCCGGCAGTCCCCCGATTTATCGCGTCGATGGATTGTTGCAGCGGATGAGAGGGGCCGCGGTGAACCGCGAATCGGCGCGTGACCTGGTGGAAAGCATGCTGACGGACGTTGAGCTGGAACGCCTCGTTCAGCTCCGTTCGGTTGATGCCTCGTGCCTGACGGAGCGGATGCAGTTCCGGCTGAACGTGTTTCACGAGAATGATGGCCTGGCGATGGCGGTGCGGGCCCTGGAGAGCGCCCCGCCGCCGCTGGAGAACATCGGCTTCCCAAACGACGTGTGGCGCGACATCGTCAACAAGCAGCAGGGGCTGGTGCTGGTGACGGGCGTGACCGGGGCCGGCAAGAGCACGACCATCGCCGCCATTCTCGACCGGATTGCCCAGACGCGTCCCTGCCGGATCATCACGCTGGAAGACCCCGTGGAGTATCGCCTGAAAAGCGCCGCGGCCCTGATCAGCCAGCGCGAGGTGGGCCGTGACGTGCCCAGCTATGAGCGCGGACTGCGCGACTGCCTCCGCGAGGATCCGGACGTGATCTTCGTCGGCGAAATGCGCGATCGCGAGAGCGCCATGTGGACGCTGACGGCGGCGGAGACCGGGCATCTGGTCTTCTCGACATTGCACACGCGCGATGCGCGCGGCACGATCACGCGCGTGCTCGACATGTTCCCCCCCAACCAGCAGGAGGAAGTGGCCAGCCAGCTTTCGCTGGGGCTGTCGCACATCATTTCGCAGAAGCTCCTGCCGCGGGCCGATGGCCAGGGCCGGGTGGTCGCAATGGAAGTTCTCAACAACATCTATGCGCTGTCCAACCTGATTCGCCTGGTCAAGATCGAGCAGATCTATTCACTCATCCAGACCCGGACGAAGAACATTCCCGAAGAGCGGATGATCACGATGGAAAAGTGCCTCGCCAACCTGGCGAAGAGCGGCATGGTCACGCCGCTGGAGGCCGAGCGATGGGCCAACAATCACTCGGCATTTGTCGAAGAGATGAAGTTTTAAAGGCGCCGCGACGCATTTCGCTCGTGCTGAGAATAGCGGCGCCGTCATTTTGCCGGCGATGCCGGGCTCATGGAGGAGGCTCTTAACGCGACTCAACGGTGGCGGCGTTTTCCAGGTTCGATGCGGCGTGCTGCGCGGTGGCCATCCCGGGAAGTAATGCCAGGATCAGATCGGCGGTGCGGCCGGTGGCGCCGATGTTGCGGCGGACCACTTCCCGCGCCCGGACGCCCATGCCGGCAACGTCCCCTTCCTGCCGGATCAGCGCCAGCAGCGCCGGTGCCAGTTCCTGGGCACTTTCGAGCCGGATCACCGCCGTGGCCGACTCGAGCTCGGCGGCCGCATCGGCGAAGTTCTCCATGTGCGGGCCGTAACACATCGGCCGTGCCAGCGCCGCCACTTCGATGGGATCCGATCCGCCCAGCGGGACCAGCGATCGCCCGACGAACACGGCGCCGGCCAGCGAGTAGAATTTGCGCAATTCTCCCATGGTGTCGCCCAGCAGCACGACGGGCCTGTCGACAGTTTCTTGAGTGGGATGCGCGCCATCCGGACAATTCGTTCGGCGGCGGCAGCAGAAGCCGTGCGACTCGATGAGCCGCGCCACTTCGTCGAAGCGCTCGGGCTTTCGGGGGACGATGGCCAGTTGGGCGCCGGGGAGATGCCGGCGAACGGCGGTGAAGGCATCGAGCAGCAGGACCTCTTCACCGGGGCCGGTCGAGCCGGCGACGACAAGCGGGTGTGCCGGGCCGCGTGCGATGCCCATCGCTTCTGCCACGGCGGCGGCACCGGGTATGTCGTCGGCGATGACCGCGGTGTCATACTTCAGATTGCCGGTGACGTGAATTCGCCCGGCCAGCGCCCCCAGGCGCCGAAAACGCGCGGCGTAGGTTTCGTTCTGAACGCCGACGAACGCCAGCCGCGACATCATGCGCCGTGCAATGCCCCGGATCACCGGTCGGCCGAAGCGCCGCATCGATTTCTCTTCCGTGACGCGGCCGTTGGCCACGCCGACAGGTATGCCGCGGCCGGCGCACAACTCGATGAAGTTCGGCCACACCTCCAGTTCCATCAGCACGACGGCGTCGGGACGGATGCGCCCGAGCACACGTCGCACCACGAAGGAAAAATCAAGCGGATAGCGGAAGACATGAAGATCGGGATAGTGCGACCTGGCGGCGGCAAGGCCGGTGTCGGTGGTGGCGGAGATGACGATGTCGATGTCCGCTCGCCGCTTCTTGAGTTCGGCCACCAGGCTGCGGGTGGCATTGACTTCGCCGAGGGATACGGCATGAACCCAGACGCAGAGCCGATCGCCCGTGCGCAACGGAATGTCGCCGAAGCGCTCGCCCCAGCCGCCGCGGCTCTTCTTCAGGACCAGGGCCTGATAGACCAGGACCGGCAGATATGCCAGCGCGGCGAAGACGTAGAGAAAGTCGAGTAGTCGCGGCGGCATCGGCGGCCATCATACGGCCGGAAGCGCGTCGAACAAACCCGACCGCAACAGGCATGCGGATCGGAGCACGTCGCCGAGCGCCGCTGCTACTTTCCCTGCTTGAGCATGCAGCACTGCTTGTACTTTTTTCCGCTGTTGCAGGGGCACGGATCGTTGCGGCCCGGCTGCTGGGCTTCTTTGCGAATGGTCTCCACCGGCGGCGGAAGCGGCTCTTCATCTTCACCCGGAAGATTGCGCTCGTGGCGCTTCTTTGTTTCCTGCTGGCGGTCGTAGTGCTGTTCGAATCGATCGCTCATCTGCGGATGCTCCTTGCACGCGCGACCCGGACCGCAGGAGCATAGCATCTGCTTGACAGGCATGCCACCGCTGGAAGGCAAGCGGCCATCCGGCTTCGAATCAGAAACCGGATGGCCGCTTTTGTGATTCAAGTTGCGGCCGCGAAGCCGCGCGGCGGCGTTCGGGCCGCCGCCGGCGATCGCGACCTGCTCCTTACGGGCAGCCGCACACGCCGGGACAATCATTCATCGCGCGGGTTGCGCACAATTCGTCCCAGGCAGTGTTGCAGCAGAAGCCATCCAGGTCACAGACGCAGCTCTGGCACGCCGCGTTGTTGCAGCCCGGCGTCTCATTGTCGGCGCAGCAGTCGTTGGGCGATACGCACAGGCATTCGGAAAAGCAGTCAATCTTGCCGATGTTCACGCACGTCGCATCCCACGAATCTTCGCAGCAGAAATCGTCGATCGCGCACACGCACGACTCGCAGACCGGGTTGTTGCAGCCCGGCGTTTCGTTGTCCGCGCAACAGTCGTTGGGATTGACGCATGTGCAATCGAGCGGACAGTCATCCTGTGCCTGATCGACGCAGACGCCGTCCCACTCGACGTCGCAGCAGAATGAATCGAGGCCACACACGCAGTTTTCACAGCCCTGGTCCTGGCAGCCGACGCCCTCGTGCGCCACGCAGCAGTCGCCGCTGTCCAGCGGACAGAAGGTGTTCTCGCACAACTGCCCTTCGAAGAATATGCCGAAGCAGCCGGCCGCGATGGTGTCGAAGCAGACGCCATCGTCGCAGCAGGCGCCGCTCGCCGACGGGCACGAGAACGTGGCACAGGACTCCAGCGGGAAGAACTCGAAGGCACAGGTGAGATCGGTCGCATCCATGCACGTGGCGCCGTCGCAGCAAGCGCCCTGCACCGGACAGACGCAGGACGCTTCGCAAATGGCTTCGGTGTGTCCCACGCAGAATTCGTCCCATTCTCCGCTGCAGCAGAAGGCGTCGAAATCGCAAACACACGTCTCGCAAGTAAAGTCGAAACACCCCGGCGTGGGATGCGCCGTACAGCAGTCATCGCTGCCGACCGGGCATACAAACACATCGCACTCCTGTCCGACGAAGAAGGGACCGCTGCAATTGACGGCCTGCGTAAAGACGCAGCTGTCTCCGGCACAGCACGCGCCGAACTGGGCCAGCGGGCAGGTGAACTCGCCGCAGTTGAAGTCGGGGAACCAGTCGCCCGCGCAGGCCGCCTGGGTGGTGTCCGCGCAATCGGCGCCCGTGCAGCAGGCGCCGACGGGCTCGGGGCAGACTGCCGTGTCGATGTCAATGTTGAGACACCAGGCCAGATCACCCGGCAGCCGGCTGTTGAAGTCCCAGAAGCCGGTGATACCGGTCTGGGCGAGAAAGCCGTCGCCCTGTTGAGAGACCGACCAGAACCAGAAGCAGTCCTCGCCTCCACCCACGTTGCTGCAATCCGGGCATTCGGCGGCACACTCGTCGCCGGCGATGCCGAGGCAGATGTCGTCCCAGCCGATTTCGCAGCAGAAGTCATCGATTGCGCAGACGCATGTCTGGCAGGCCGGCTGATCGCAGCCCAGCTGGCCGTCGGGCAGGCAGCAGGTGCCCGCCGCCGTCCGATCGTTGACGATGGAAAGCCACACGCATTCGCCGGCGGTGACCGCGACGGGATCATGCGTGGCATCGAAGACCCAGAGCGGCACGCCGTCATCGATGAACAGGTCCGACGGCTCGCGCGCCGGTGAGACGGTAAACGGCCCGGCCTTGATATCGCCCGGCCGCCCGTTGAAATTGTTGAAGTACGTGATGCGGAAGGTATCGCCCCCCGTTGGGCAACCCTCGCCGGCGTAAGGACCCCACCAGCGAACGTCGGTGATCGTGTCGTCGGCCGCGGCGACGAAATTGTCGGCCGATTCGAAGGGATTGCCGGTGCTGTTCAGCGCCGTATCGATATCGGGCTTTTGTCCTTCGTGGTCCGGTGGGCACGCTTCGTTGCACACGCCAGTGTTTTCGAGCAGCCGGGCGACAAAAGGAGCGACGTCGCCGTCATCGACCGCGCCATTCCGCGCGATGTCGGCGCATGCGCAGTCGGGACTTTCGCCGCCGGACAGGTAACAGGCCACGAATGCCTGGACGTCGCGTCCGTCGACCAGCGCATCGCCGTTCACGTCGCCTGTACAACTGCCGCATGTGAACGGGCAGGGACACTGCAACTCGAGCGTAATAACGCCCACGCTGGCGGGACCGAATGAAGCGACCTGCACGAAATAGGTGTTCCCCACGACGAGTCCGTTCACGCATACGTCGGAGAGCAGGCCGCACTCATCCTCGTTGCATCCGATCTCGAGCAGCGCGCCGCAGACCCCGTCGTAAACGGCGATCAACGTGTCCTGGACGATGCTGTCGCAGGTCAGCAGCCGGGCGGAGTCGTGCGTCGCCACGAACGTGTACCAGACCGAACCCGCCCCCGTGGACGGCCCGAAATATCCGCAGCTGAACAGTGGATCGGCCGGGTTGATGGTGGCAAGGCTGTTGTCAAAGGTAACGGCCGAGTCGCAGGCGAGCAGCTCGGCGGCTTCGCAGTCGTCATTGGCGGGCCCAGCCGGGCATGGACAGGTGATGTCGAGCGTGATCGATCCCTGATTGAATTCGCTGTACGTGGCGACCTGCACAAAGTACGTGTTGCCCATGATCAGCCCCTCGGCACAGGCGCGCGAGAGAAGCCCGAAGTCGCCACAGGCATCCTCGCTGCACGCAAGCTCGACGAGGGCGCCGCAGGTGCCGTCGTAGACCGCAATTTCCGTGTCGCCGGAGCCTATGCTGTCGCAGGTCTCCACCTGGGCAGATGTGTCGGTCGCGACAAAAGTGAACCACATGGTGCCGACGCCCTGGGTGCCGGGACCGTCGAAGTGGCACGAAAAGCCGGGATCATCCAGCGCGCTCGTGGCGTCGGAGTTTTCAAACGTAATGGACGTATTGCAGGCCACGTCCACGGCACCTTCGCATGCGTCGTTGGCGGATGCGCCGGGACAGGGACAAGTCAGATCCAGCGTGATGGACCCCTGCTGAGCCTCGCTGTAGGAAGCGACTTGGATGTAATAGGTGTTGCCGATGGTCAGGCCCGACGCGCAGACCTGCGAGAGAAAGCCGGGATCGCAGCCATCCTCGTCGCAGGCGAGCTCGGTGAAGGCCCCGCAGGTGCCATCGTAAACGGCGATCTCGGTGTCGCCGGAGCCGCCGCTGTCGCAGGTCTGCACGAAGACCGAGGTGTCGGCGGCGACAAAGCTGAACCAGACGGTGCCCAGGCCCTGTGTGCCGGGACCATCAAAGTGGCACGAGAATCCGGGATCATCGAGGGCGGTGGTGGCCAGCAGGTTGTCGAAGGTGGTTGTCGAATTGCATTCGATGACCGGGGCCGTGGCGCAGTCATCTCCCGCAGGCTGGGCGATGGCCCGACCGCTGGTACATATACAGAGGATCAGTGCTCCAAGCGTGGCGGCGATACGCGGTTTGGTGTTCATACGCTCCCTTCCAGATCTGGAAATCAAAAACCGGCTCGCCCATGTTCGTTGCTCCTGTTCGGGCCAAAGGTTGGTGAGGTCGATCCGAGTTTGTCTGCGCAGTCGGCGCGCAGACAGGCCCGGCCCGCGCGCGGCAGGGCGCGGCAGGGCGCGCGGAAAATCCGTTGTCGTGTCGGTGCTCGCGCTTGAAGGGGTAAGTGTTGGTGCAGGAAGGATCGGCCTGCGTTGTGTTCAGTGCCTCCCGCAGATTGGTGGGAGGCGTTCCTCCTATCGGAGGCTCGCTGTTCACGACCTTATCGAATGACGGCCGTGCATGTCAAGCATTTTTCTGTTCATGCGCACGATTTATCGGCGACATCGCGGCGACACTGGCCGCCCGCGGCCGCGCGTCGGAGTCGATACGCCGCAGCGGGCGCGCGGTGGAAGGCCGACGATTCATCCGGCCATCGTTGTGGAGAAAAGATAGCGCATCAAGGCCACGCAGCTGAAGCCGATGGCGAGCGCGAGGGGAATGGTTGAAAAGACCGCGCGATGAGCGTCGATGAAAGTCCGCCACCGAGCGCGCTGTGCGCCGGGTAACAGGCTGATGGCGGCCACGCTTACTGAGAACAGCACGACCAGCGGACCCATGGGGTGATATGCAGCACCCTCGGCCAGCATGCCGCGGACAGTGCAACTGACGCTGCGGGACAGGCCACAACCGCCGCAGGCCACGCCGCCTGCAAACCTACTCAGACACAGCGGAATGCCCAGGCCATGCGGAGGATGCAGGAACGACGCCACGAGGATCGACCATGCGACGCCGGTGCTGAACCGGCCGAATAGCACGCGATCTGGCGATCGGCCGGCTTTCGTGGGTGTGTATCGAACCATGGCCGCGTACTTCAAACGAGCTGGCTGTCATCCAAAAATATGGACAGGACCTGAGCGACGACGCTGACGCCGAAGGCACCCTTCAGGTGCCGCGATTCGGCCTCGCAGTATACGTAGTAAACCGCATAAAACGGGATGCAGAACACCATGAGCCCCTTGCCCGCGCTCTCCTGAAATGCCGTGAGCAGCGTCCATATGCCGATCACCAGTCCAAAGAGCCCGGCGACGCTGAAATAAAGGAGCGTCACGTTCTCACTGGACCGTGCGACGAAAAAGAAAAGCACGAAGAAGGCAAGCAGCCCGCCCCAGACGATCAACGGGTTGCCCGCGAGAGCGCCTGCATTACTGAACGACATCGACGTGCGGCGCTTCGGCTTATCGGCGGAAAATGAAACCGCCTTGTTGACGGTCACGAATTCGCCGGTCGTCACGTTGAACCCGCACGTCATGCAAACCACGCCGCCCTGCGGCATGGAGGCCGCACAACTCGGGCATACGCCGCGCGGCTGGGCGACGGCGGCAGAACGGCTCTCGACCAGGCCCAGTTCTCCCAGCCCGTCGAGCGCCGATGCCACTGGAGTGGCAGTGGCCACCGCGGCCCGCGGCCGCGCGGCGCGCGCGGCAGAATTGGGCCGAGCGGTGCCGGTTGCGGCGGAAGCCGTCTTCGGCGATGCGGCGGCGGCGCCCGAGGCCTGCCGCTGAGCCAGTTTCGCCTTTGCGCGGGCAAAGCAGCCGGTGTGCATATAGCGGCCCTTGCGGTCCTTCACACGCTGTTCGCCTTCGCAGCTCTTCTTGCACAGAATGCAGATACGCTCACCGGGTTGCGATGACATGGCGTTTTTCTCCGAGGCCCTGGCCGGACAGCGGCCGCGCGCTGACTCAGCCGCAACTGCGCGAGACCAATTCCGACTCGGGGCCCATTGAGCGGCGGCTGATTCGGCCCGGAGTTGGCCCGGCATGCGAAAGGTTGGCCCAATGCGGTCATGTTACTGTCGGGGGGCTGCAAATTCCACGATTTTTGTCGCAGGACCAATCGCTTCCACTTGAGCGGCAATGAGGCGGAAACTGAGGATCAGTCCGCAATCGGTTCGGCCGGCTGTGGTGCGGGCATCCCATGTGTGCGGCGCTACTGCGCTTGCCCTGCTGATCCGCGCAAAAAAAAGCCCGCCGGAAGGTATCTACCCTTCCGACGGGCCGTCATTCTGGCACCGCTTGTGCGCCGGGGCATCATCTTCGCCGCAGTGGCACTCCGCGAACCCTGCGGCTGTCGCTGTAGCGGGTCGTCGCCAGCCGGGACTTCGGATGAATCTCGCCGCGGTGCGAAGCAAATCCCGCCCGGCGGGTGTAGCTGTCGGTATGGGCCTCGACCGAGCCGCCGCCGATCGTCGATCCGCCCGCGGTGGCCGTCGCGACCGGTCCGCCATGGCCGACGCGGGTCGAGCCGCCGGCGCTTGCCTCCCGGGCAAAGCCGCCCCGGCTGACGCTGTTGGCGTGGCTGCTCGCCAAGCTGCCGTCGAAGCCGATCGACACGTTCATGCTGCCGGCCACTGCCGGGCCGAATCGCGTCGCGACGGCGTGGCTGGTGGAAAGGCTCAGCCCGTGCTCATCGATGCCGAAGGCCAGGCCGCGGCCGATGCTCACCGGCCCGCTGCGGGTATCGGTCCGGGCGATGCCGTTGCCGTTGCCGTTGTAGGAGGCGGTCGCGCCGGCCGTTCCATTTGAGCCCGCCGTCGCGCTGGTCGATGCCTCACCGGCCAGGGCCGTGCCGGCCACCAGGCTCAGTGCCATCGCCATGGCGAGGCCAGTTTTCATTACGCCGCTTGATTTCAGTTCGTTCCGCTTCATGGTCAGTTTCCTCCACGCGTGCTTTGATCGTGGCACCGCTGTTTCGCCGGCGAAGCTCGATCGGCTTTCGTGAGCCTCGCTACGATCGCCGGCGGGACGCCGGTGCCACAGGTTTGTCTTGCGCTCCTTATCGTCCGTACATCGGGGCGGGCACTGTCGCCCGCCCCTCCGCATCTCGTTTCCGGCCGGCGGGGCCCACATTTGCGAGCCCCACCGACCGGCATTGTTCATCGCCTCGTTATAGACCCGCTTCCGGGCCCGACGTCAGGGCTTCAGTTCGACCGCCACCGCATCCACGCGGCTCTTGCCGAAGTGGCTCGAGCGGCTGCTGGCACGAACCCGTGCGTCGCTCCAGCGGCCGGGGCCGCTCATGCTCACGCCCAGGCCGTTCGAGTGGGCCGAGCCGAAGAACGAACCGTCAGCATTCGAGCGCACCCGGCTGGTCGCAACGCCGCCGAAGGTATCGGACAGAGAGTCACTCTCGGCAATCGCGCGCCCGCCGAACACGCCGCGGCTGTCGGCCGATGCATCGCTGTAGGCCCGCCCGAAGCGGCTGAGGGCGGTGGAGGTGGACCGGCTTTCCGCCAGACCATGGAAGCGTCCGATCGAAGTGGCGTCGCTGTTGGAGACCGCCACGCCGCCGATGGTGACCGCCACGCTGTCGCTCACCGACAGGGCGCGCCCGCCGAAGCGGCCGCTGGCGTAGGCGTTGCTGTTGCTGACCGCCAGGCCGCGATCGGCCACGGCGATCGAACTCGAGATTGCCCGCCCGCGGCCCTCGCCGATGGCCGTCGCGTTCGAGATCGCCCGGCCGCCGTTGGTGGCGCCGGCATGGGAGACGGCCGAGCCGTTTCCGATGGCCGTGGCGCTGGACGAAGCCCGACCGCCGTTGGTGGCGACCGACGTTGCCACCGCCTCGGCACCGAGGGCCATACCTGCCGAACACATCACCAGCATCGCCGTCATTCCGAGAGACCGTTTCATCGCACGCACTCCTTTCTCGTTTCGCCGGGCCGCAGCCCGTCACCATGCACACTCGCGTCGCCAGCGTCACACGCGTTGGCGACGGCGGGATAGACACCGCGGCATGGGGCTGGTTAGGTCTATCGCCGGGTAACGGCTGCGCAACGGAAGTTATCCGGCGTGCGAAGAATTCTGCGGTTTTTCTGCAATAAAAAGCGGCGTGTGTCGTCGCGTGAAGGCGCACGGCCGCCGCCGTTCAGGGAGCGGCCGCCGGCAGCGACGCCGCCGTCGAGAGAAGCCCGTGCTGCGCGATGAATGCACGGATGGCGTCGGCGGCGATCTCGTGGCCGCGCGCGTTGAAGTGACCGTCTTCGGGAAAATAGACCTGCTCGCCGCGATCGGCATGCTCGGAAAGCGCCGGCAACAGGTTCAGGCAGTGAATGCCGTTTTCACGGCAGTAAGATTCAACGCGGCTGCCGTACGAATTGCGCGGCACCATGCGTGCATAGGCCAGCACGCTCATCGCCTGGCGATGGTAGACGCTCTCCTTCGACGGAATCGCGACAACCAGAAACGCGGCGCCGCTCTTGCCGGCATGCTCCGCGGCCGTTGACATTGCTTTCTCGCAGCTTTCGCGCCCCGTGTCGATGGCCCGCATGGCCACGTCCTGCGCGGCGTACGACGTGGCGTCGAAGCGAAACCGCAGACCCTCGCCTTCAAAATCCGCCGGCGCGTCGATGGGAGGATTCTGCGCGGGTGCTCCGTCGTGGGCCGGCAGATAGTACGCAAACCGTCGGAATGCATCGTGAAGGCCGCGCGATCGCGGAAAGTCGATCTGATAACCCAGCCGCGGCCGCACGTCTTCCCAGCAGTTGAACACCGTCTCATCCAGCCAGTCGTTCACGTACGTGACCCAGATGACGAGCCGGGGCGCGAGCGGCAGGCCGCATCGCTCGAAAACGCGCAGAGATTGCGTACAGCCAAACGAGCTGACGCCCAGGCCAACGACATCTCCGCTCAGCGAGGCCTCCAGCCGCTCGACCATCGTCTCTGATAGCGAAACGGCGTGACCGAATATGAAGCTGTCGCCCAGAACGACCGCCAGCACCGGTGGTGTCACACCATCGTCTCGGAAACAATCGCCGCCGTCTCCGACCGGCACGGATTGAACGCGAATGCTCTGTCCGTCTTCATTGTTGAAGGTGTAATCGATGCCGCAGCGGAGCAGTCGCTCGACGCGATCGTCGTGCCTCCACGCCTCCAGCGGAACGCGATCGCGCGTCAGCGGCGAGGGCCCGCGGCGAAAGCCCGACGTATCCGGCCGCGAACGCCAGAACAGGATGCCGGAAACGGCGAGCATTGCGGCCGACAGGCCGAACAGCATCAGCGCGATCCGCCCGGTGAAACCGGCCGAGCGCCGGGGGCGCGGTCCTGCTTGTGCGGCGTCGTCCATCGCCCAACAGTATCGGGCCATTTCGGCGCTCTGCAAGGGTCGGATTGCTGCTCTCCCCGAGTAGGCCACGCCATTCGGAGTAGCGAAGAGCGATGCGCGCGGGGAATCGGACGCCGGCCGATAACGCCACTGTCCAGTGACTCGGATTTGGCACTTCGGCAATCGCCCGCCGCCGCCGGCCTCGCGACGATCGGGCATTATGTATCCTTACCGTCGAACGGAATCGAACCTCGCGACCGCCGATAACGGGCATCCGGAGTGGTACGCCGGGCGGCGGGTCCAGAACAAACCGATACGCAGTTCGGGCCGCCGCCGACTGGGCGATCGCGCCAGGGTGCCGCGGTCCAAGCGGCGCGCGGAGCAGGCCCCGGGAGCCGAAATTGATGGCAGGCGCAACGCAACTCTTCCATCCCACCGATCTGATGGCCAGGCCTGACGTCGTCGACCTGGCGGATGCCGGCCAGACCGTCAGCGTCAACGCCCTTCGCGTCGGCATGCGCCTGGCACAGGGGCTCTACGACGAATTCGGCGTGCTGCTGCTGGCCAGCGGCACCACGATCACGCCCGATTTCCTGCAACTGTTGCGCCGCCGGCGGCTGCGCCACGTGATGACCAGCGAGGGCACGCCACCGCCTGCCTTCGATCACATCGATTACGAGCACATCGACAGTCTCGACCGGCAACTGGCCTGCGAGGTCCACAGCCGGCTTCCGGTGCGCCCGCTCAACGCGGAGGATCGCCCGCGCCTGCCGTACGAGCAGTTGCGGGAGCGCGCCGACAAGGGCGCCAGAAAACACCAGGCCGCCACCGACGCCATCGGCGAATTCTGCGTGGACCTGCTGAATGGGGACACGCACAAGCAGTCGGAGCTGCACAAGATCGTGCGCGAGTTCGGTGACATGGTTCAGCTCGATCTGGACCTGCTGCCGACGATCTACAGCCTGCGGCAGTCGCCCGACGACTACCTGTTCCAGCACTGCGTCAATGCGTCGATGCTGGCGATGACGATTGCGGTGCAACTGGGGCTGCGCAGCGAAAAGATCATGGAGCTGGGGCTCGGGGCGCTGTTGCAGGACGTGGGCATGCTGCGCGTCCCGCGCGAGATTCGATTTGCACGCCGCCGGCTCAGCCCCGAGGAGATCGCCGAGGTTCAACGACATCCCGCCTACACGCTCGACTATCTCGAGCAGATCCCCGGCCTGCCGCGGGAGGTGCGCTTTCTTGCGTACCAGGTACACGAACGGCTGGACCAGAGCGGCTATCCGCGGCACCGCAGCGAGAACAACATCCACGCCTACGCCAAGATCGTCGCCATCGCCGACGCCTTTGCGGCCATGACGTCCCCGCGACCGCATCGGCCGGCGATGCACCCCTACGAAGCGGCAAAGACGATCCTGTTCGAATGCGGCGCCGGGCGATTCGATCGAACCTTCGTGCGTGCATTTCTCGACAGCGTGTCCCTGTTTCCCGTCGGCTGCCGGCTGGAACTGGACAACCGACGCCTGGCCCGCGTCATCCGCGCCAACACGAATCACCACGTGCGGCCGGTCGTCATGCTCCTGGACGAACAGGGCCGCGACACCGACGAGATCGTGGACCTTGTCGCAGAGCACGAGTTGAACATCATCCGCGTGGTTCCCGAGGCCTGACGCGTCTGCGGCGAAAAGGAACGGCACTTCCTGATTCGGCGATCCAGTTTTCCTGGCGCCGCCCCCTCATATAATGCCGGCGATTGCAGAGAGCAGGCGGGACAATTCGTCCATGAATTAAACCAGAGGGAGACGCTCATGAGTCATCTTGCGCGCGGCGTGTGTTGTGGTCTGTTGATGTGCGGCATGCTGGCGGGTTGCGACGGCGCCTTGGACGCGCTGGTGCTTCGACCCGATGGCAACATCCGAATGACGCCGGCGGACTTTGATTACCAGGCCAGTAAGCTCGATCTTCCGCACAAGGGAGAGGGCCACATCAGCATCTGGCACGTGCCGACCACCGTGGAGCGGAAAGGCATTCTGGTCGTCGTTCCAGGAAACGATGCCAACAAGGGCCGATACACGCCCGGTCTGCCGCTGTTCGTCGATCACGGCTGGGACGTGATCCTGATGGATTACGAGGGCTACGGCGAGAGCAGCGGGACGGCAACGTTCGACGGCCTTTTTGCCAGCGCCCGCACCGTGCTGGACTATGCCTTCGGCCAGAGCGACGTCGTCGTCGGCTACAGCTTCAGCATGGGCTCGCCGGTGTTGACCCGGATGGCCGCGGATTACGACTTCACCGCGGTGATCTTCGAAAGCTATCTCGACTTCTGGCGGGAATCGACGCTGTTCGCCGAGCGGCACCTGGGCGCCGGCGAATTCTTCGGCTTTGCCGATGCCATTGCGATGGCGGGATCGGGCGAGGACTTCGATGCCCGTCGGTGGATCGCCCAGGTGCAGGAGCCGAAGCTCTTCATTCACTCGCCGCAGGACAGCATCACGCCCTTCGACGGGGCCTGGGACGTCTACGAGGCGTCCCCGGCGCCCAAACATTTCTTTGTGACGGAAGGGGATCACGCGAACCAGCTGTTTCTGGACCCGGTGCTGTATCGATCGGTGGTGAACGGCTGGTTGGACGGCGTGTTGCAGCGCGACCCGGTCCTCAACGAGCGATTCCAGCAGGTGCTTCAAGAGGAGCTTCAGTACAGCCTGGGCGTATTCGGTCTGCCCCAGCCCTGAGAGCGCAAGCGTCTTGCGGTTCGTGCGGGCTTCGCCCTGCTGGCTGGTCACCGTCAATCGAGCTGCTTGTGGAATCGCACCATGGACAGCGCGAGAATGACCACGCAGCACACAGTCAGCCCGAAGACGTAGGGCGCTAGATCGGCCGGGCTCGCGGCGCGCAGAATAATACCGCGCAGAATCTCGATGAAGTACGTCACCGGGATGACATGCGTCAGCAGCCATATGATTGTCGGCATTTCCGATCGCGGAAACATGAAGCCCGAGAGCAGCACCGACGGCAGCATGATCACGAAGGCAACCTGGATGGCTTCGAGCTGTGTGCGGGCGATGGTGGAGATCAGGAGGCCCAGGCCGAGCACCGTGACAATGAACAGAAACGCCAGGGCGAACAGGGCCAGCAGGCTGCCCTGCACCTTTACCCCGAAGACCAGCGTCATCAACAGCAGCACCAGAAACAGTTCTCCAAATGCCATCAGGGCATAGGGCAACAGCTTGCCGAACAGCAGGGCGGCGCGGCCCACCGGCGTCACGAAGAGCTGTTCGAGCGTGCCGTGCTCGCGCTCCTTCACGATCGAGAAGCTGGTCATGAACAGCAGCACCAGCTGCATGATGACGGCGATGAGCCCCGGTACAAAGAAGTGCGAACTCTCCAGATCCGGATTGAACAGCAGCCGCGTGCGCGCCTCGATCGGCAGGGTGGGGGCCCCGGTGGCCGATCGCGCCGGCACCCGCACCGCCTGTTCGGCGAATGCGCGGGCGCGATTGATGGACAGGTTGGTCACCAGCAGTTGCGTTGCGTTCATGGCGGTCGTGGCGACCTGCGAATCGCTGCCGTCGATCAGCACCTGTACCTGGGCCTGCTCGCCGCGCAGCAGCCGTTCGGAAAAGTCGGCCGGAATGACCAGGGCCGCCTTGCAGCGCCCGGCTCGAATGGCGGCGTGAGCGTCCTGGATGCTCTGCACGCGCTCGCGCACCGTGAAGGTGCGGGTCGCCACCATGGCCTCCACGAGGCGGCGGGTCTCCTGGCGGCCATCGAGATCGAACACGGCGATGGGAACATTCTCGATCGTGACTTCGATGGCGTAGCCGAAGATGGTGAGTTGAAGGGCGGGAACGGCGAACGCGAACAGGATCGTCGTCCGATCGCGCCGGATGTGGGCGAGTTCCTTGAGCAGGATGGCGAAGAAGCCGTTCATGTTTCGATACCGCACTAGTCATGCACACTGGGTGAAAGGCCGGTCAGGGAATGCTCCGTCACGACATGATCTTCACGCCGATTCGCGAGTTCAAAAGATATCGGATTCACGGTCGCAAACACATTCGAATCATCCCATGTCTAATTTCGTTCATTGCGGGCGGCGTGGCTCCTGCTCAGCAGCACAAACACATCCTCCAGCGTCGGCGCCACGGCGCGGTGGCCGGCCTCCGCGTCGTCGGGCGCGATGTCGCGCACCAGCCTCTCCGGCGGCATGTCCGCATCGACCAACACGTGCAGCACATCGCCGAACATCGTCGCGTCGCGCACCCGATCGTGCTTCAGCGCCCGCGCCAGGGCCGCTGCCGGCCGGGCACACGCAATCTCATACCGCGCAGTCCCCGCCGGCGTCACTTCCGGCAGGGCCTTCAGCGCTTCCGGGCGGCCCAGCGCGATCAGCCTCGAGGCCTGAATGTAACCGACGTGCGTGCAGCGTTCCGCCTCGTCCATGTAGTGTGTCGTCACCAGCATCGTCACGCCGCGATTCGACAGATCGAACAGCAGGTCCCACAGTTCGCGACGGGCCACAGGGTCGATCCCGGCCGTCGGCTCATCGAGAAAGAGCACCTCGGGCTCGTGGACAAGCGCGCACGCCAGGGCCAGGCGCTGCTTCCAGCCGCCCGACAGCTTGCCGGCGATGCGGTCCCGATACGCGTGCAGCCCGGTGAGGCCGACGACCGCCTCTATTCTGCTTGCCTGCCGCTGCGGGGAGAGGCCATAAATACGTGCGTAGAACTCCAGGTTTTCGCGGGTGGTGAGATCGGCATAGAGGCTGAACTTCTGCGACATGTAGCCGATCCGGCGCTTGACCGCCTCCGGATCGCGCGTGACATCAATGCCGAGGATGGAGGCGGTGCCGCCCGTCGGCCGCAGGACACCGCACAGCATGCGGATGATCGTCGACTTGCCGGAGCCATTCGGCCCCAGAAGGCCAAAGATGGCCGCATGCGGCACGTCGAAAGAGACTCCGCTCACCGCGACGAAATTGCCGAATTTTCGTGTCAGCCCGTCGGCACGGATCACGGCCTCGCTCATGGCGCGGCCTCGTCGAGCAGCAGATCGGCCGTCATGCCGACCCGCAGTTTGTCGCGGCCGGTCTCAAGCCTGACTTTGATTCGGAAGACCTGCTTGCTCCGTTCCTCGGGCGTCTGCACATTCCGGGGCGTGAACTCGGCCTGCGTGGCGATAAAGCTGATCCGCCCGGCAAAGTTCTCCCGTGAAAGCCCCTCGACCCGAACCGGCACGCGCTGCCCCAGTCGAATCTCGCCCAGCCGCGATTCGGGCACGTATCCGCGCACCCACAGCCTTGACGTATCCAGCAGTGACACGCTGGGGGCATTCGGCCCGATCAGATCGCCTGGTAACAGATCGATCGCCTCCACGGTGCAATCGCAGGGCGATTCGACCGCCAGTTCTTCCATGCGGGCCGTGATGGCGGCCACGCGGGCACGGGCGGCGGCTTCCTGGGCGGCGGCCTTGGCGATGTCTTCGGCGCGAAAGCCCTCCCGCGCGAGCTTGAGGGCCTCGGCCGCTTCCGCCAGTGCCGCCGCCGCGGCAGCAATGTCCTCCTTGCGGCTGCCTTCTTCCAATAGCGCCAGGTTCTGCGCCGCCGCCGCCGCCTCGGCGCGGGCCGCCTTCAGATCGCTCGCCGCCCGCTCGTACTCCCGGGGCGCGGCCTTGCCGTCCTTGCGAAGTTGTTCCAGCCGGGCGAACTCGCTGTCGGCGAATTCCAGCCGGGCCTGGGCCGTGTTCATTTGCTCGCGGGCAATCGAGATTTCCTGACGACGCGGGCCCGCCTGAAGCCGATCGAGCTCGGCCTTGGCCGCATCTTGGCGTGCGGCTGCCTGCTCGATCTCCTCCTTGCGATAGCCGGCAGACAGCCGAGCGTGTTCCGCCTCCGCCGCCGCTAACTCCGCCGCGGCCGCGGCATGCTGCTCCGCGAGATCGAACGGTTCGAGATTGAAGATCAGCTCGCCGCGCCTGACTCGATCTCCCTCCTCGACGAGCACCTGGGCCACGCGCCCGCCCACCTGCGAGCCGACGCGGATTTCGTCGGCCTCGACAAATCCGGATACGATCAGTCGCCTTGGCCGGCCCTGCTGCCAGTAGAGGATGGCCACGATTGCGAGCGAGGCGAACCCAAGTACGGCAGCTGTTTTTTTCATCTGCTTTTGAAGTCCTTCGCGATCGCTGAAAACGACATGCAAGTCGATCAGCGATTCGCGGCCGGGCATTATTCCACAGAGCTGGTGAAACGTCGAATTCTTACGTTTCGGCCCGGTTTTTTATTGAAGTGAAGCCGCGCGCGATTATCATGCGCCGCGTTCCGGGTTCGCCGGCGCCATTTGTGCGCCGCGACACCGGCGGGGCCATTCGTTTGACGTTCGAACCGAAACGCTATTGGACTTGTCGGCATGTGCGCCGCTGAATGCGATGAGCATTCGGCGGGGCAGCGCATGCATCGATGTACCGGTCATTCGACCGGCATGCACGCGTGATTTTTTTTTTCGGCGGCTTCTCGCACCTTCGACAGGGCGCCCGTGCGGTGTTCGCGCACAGCCTGCGTTCGATCGGATGCGTGCCGATGGTGAGCTGCCTGCACCTGGGGAAGGAGAAACGAAAACCATGAGCCGCGTAATTTTTCCGATGGCGTGCCTGCTTTCTTGCCTGGCCTTTTCCGTTGAACCGGCCCTTGCCCAGCCCTGCGGTCCAGCCTGCGCCAAGCAGAACGTCGAGTGCCTTTCGGGGCAGCAATTGGCCAATAGCCGGCCCATCGGTCGCCTGGAGATCGCGGGTGGTGGCTGCTGCACCGCCTGGATCATTGCTGAGCCCGATCTGGTGATCACCAACCGCCATTGCATCACCACCGACACGACCGCCGCCGGCCCGCTGGTGGCGGACATCACAACGCGGAGCGTTCGGTTCGATTTTGAGTGCACCACCTGCGACGGCAATTTCGCCAGCAATTGCTGCGTCTCACATGCCGGGCCTGGCTGCGACGATGCGGCCTGCCAGGCGGCCGTCTGCGCCGACGATCCCTTCTGCTGCAACAACACGTGGGACAGCGCCTGCGCAAATGCCGCCATCAACGAGTGCACGCCTTTGTGCGATCTCCAAAAGCCCACTCAGGTCTTTCAGGTTACGCAGCTCATTCGCCACAACGCCGCCCTCGACTACTGCATCCTCCGCGTTGCCGGCAATCCCGCGGCCACCTACGGCGTCCTCACCGTGGATCCCGCGCCACCCGCCGAGGATGAAAACGTCTACGAAATCCACCACGCCTCCTGCGACCACAAGGGATTTGACGACGGACAGGTCACGCAGGAAACCGCGCCCGACCTGTGCATCCCCGGCACCACGGCTGAGTTTGGCGTCAGCCTGGTCGCCAGCTTCGGCGCCAGCGGCTCGCCGATTTTTCGTTCGAGCAATCATTGCGTGATGGGCATCTGTCATTGCGGCCCGGCCTGCGCGCCCGGCTTTGGCGTGCCCATGTCGGCCATCCTGCCGGACGCCCAGACCGCCATTCAAAACGCCGGCGGAATCCTGCACTTCTGTGTCTGCGGCCAAAGCGGCGCCGGAAATTGCTACATCGACAACGGAACGCCCGGATGCAATCACGAGGCCTGCTGCAATACCGTGTGCGACGCCGATCCATTCTGCTGCAACACCGAGTGGGACGGCATCTGTGCCGACCGCGCCTTCATCGAGTGCGGCAACTGCGGCGGTGCCGGCGCAGGTGACTGCGTCGTGGCCAACGGCACGCCGGGCTGCAACAACAGCGCCTGCTGCGAAGCCGTCTGCATCGGCGATCCCTTCTGCTGCAACACCGAGTGGGACAGCCTTTGCGCCGGCGACGCACGGGGCCTGGCCGCATGCGCCGGCGCCTGCTGCCTGCCCGCCGGTACGTGCCTCAATGCTGTCACTTCGGACGATTGCCTGAGCCAGGGCGGCGTCTTCCAGGGAGTCGGCGTCGGTTGTGCGCAGGTCATCTGTCCTCATCCCGCCTGCCCCGGCGAGGGGAATTGCTTCCTCAACAACGGCTCGCCCGGCTGCGAAGACGAGGACTGCTGCAACCTGGTGTGCGACGCCGATCCGTTCTGCTGCAACAACGCCTGGGATGCCGCCTGCGCGACCGGTGCGCTGAGTCTGTGCGTGTCGAACTGCCCCGGCGCAGGAAGCTGCTTTGCGTCTCATGCCGGAACGGGCTGCGACGACGCCGTCTGCTGTGGCACCGTCTGCCTGGTCGATCCATTCTGCTGCAATACATCGTGGGATTCGCAGTGTGCTGCCGAAGCGACACAGATGTGCGTCGGCGCCTGCTGCCTGCCCGATGGCGATTGCCAGAACCTCGCGCCCGACGCCTGCACCGCGCTGGCCGGCACGTTCAATGGCATCGGCAGCGAATGTGATGGCTTCGTCTGCCCGTGCATGAGCGGTCGCATCGACTTCGGCGTGACGCCCAACGATAACGGCGCGGCGGATCTCTGCACGGCGGCGCCCATTCCACTGACCACGCAGTACGTCTTCACGCAGAACATCGTTTTCGGCGCCGCGATCCTCCGTCCGCCTGTCTCCATCCGCAACGATGCGAGCTGTCCGCCGCCGTGCCGCTCCTATGCCGGCGCCGATTTCGCCACGCCCGAGGACTGGTGGTGCCAATTCCGGCTTGGTGCAGCGCCCGGCATCCCCAGTGCCACCGCCGGTGTCACGTCCTTTTCGGCGCATCTGTGCTTCATTAATGCCCTGCCGGGCGATCTCGTCATGGAAGGGCTCGATGGTACGCTCGCGGTGATCGCCAGCTCCGCCAACACCCACGCCGGAACGCAGCGGCTGACCGTCAACGCGCCGCCGGGACAGCTCATCCAGTTCATTCGCGTCAATGCCGCCTCGAAGTTGAGCGGTGTGACCGTCGATTGTCTCGACTATCCCGATCCCGTGGCCGTGGGCTGCCCGGGCGCGGCGGGCGACTGTCTGACCATCCATGATTCGCCGGGTTGCAACGATCCGGTCTGCTGCCAGGCCGTGTGCGCGGCCGATCCGTTCTGCTGCGACACGGAGTGGGACAGCCTCTGCGTAAACAATGCCGCCGAGCTATGCCTCGGCTGCACGGCGGATGCCGGCGATTGCTGTGCTGTGCATGGCTCGCCGAGCTGTGCCAATCCGGAATGCTGCCGGATCGTCTGCGTGGAGGACGGTTTCTGCTGCGACAACGAATGGGACACGATCTGCGTGGGCGAGGCGCGGGATGTGCCGGCCTGCGGCTGCTGCCCGTGCCCCGGCGATGTTTCCGGCGACGGGGCGATAAATGGCAATGACGTCCACGTCTTTGCCCGCTGCATGCTCGTGGACATTTTCGCGTCTCCCGGCGCCGACTGCGGATGCGCCGATGTTGACGGCGACGCGTTCATCACGTTGGCCGACCTGGAAACGTTCGTGGACGCACTGCTGATTGGCGATCCCTGTCCCTAGGGCGGCGGTGCGACTACACAATCCGAATCCTCGAGCGCCGCGGCCCGCTCCCCGCGCCGCGTGCTCGAATTCTGCGCCGTAACAATTGAATTCCAGATGCGTTGTGGTCATACTCGACGCCTTGCCGGCGGAACTGGCGAGGTCCCCGGCGGAGGATGAGATTCCCATGCGCGCCATTAAATTGCTGCCTCGCCTTGCCGTCCTGGTCGTCTGCCTTTGCGCTGCGGTTCCTGCGAAGGCCCAGTTCCCCACGAACAGCTTCGACGATCTCGCGATTCACGTGGCCGCCGGGGATCAGGCGGTTCCGCTGGCCGCCGCCACGCCCGACGGCCGCACCTGGATCACCTGGTTTGACAGCGGCGGCGGCGCCTACGTTTTGCGGGCTCAGCTGCTCGACGTTACCGGCAACCGGCTCCTGGGGCCGGACGGCATCGTCGTTTCCGACGAGCCGCAGAATTCTGCGCTCTTCGGATACGACATGATGGCCGACTCAGGCAACAACCTCGTCGTCGCGTTCAGCGACATCCGCGCCGGCGGCGATCTGGATATTTACGCATACAAGGTGTCGCCGGACGGAACGCTGGCCTGGGGTGAACTGGGCATCACCATTTCCGACAATGCCAATTTTGAACCCGCGCCCGCCGTGGCCGAGGCATCCGATGGTGACATTGTCGTGGCATGGAGCCAGGATGTACCTTCGGGTCAGGATGGCGGCGTGTGGCTCCAGCGGCTTGCACCGGATGGCACCCTCCGCTATCCAGCCGGCGGCATCCGCGTCTTCAGCGAGACCAATCGCGAGTCGGGCTTTCCCGACGTGATCGCCGCCGAAAACGGCAATGTCATCGTCTCCTGGATTCGCGACATCGAGACATTCTCGAGCCCGCGCCACATCTACGCCCGCAAGTTCGACGCCAATGCCGCCGGCGTGTGGCCGGCGGCGGTCGTCGTGTACGATCAGTCCGTTCCCATCGCACACTCGCCCGTGCTGGTGGCCGACGGCAGCGGCGGGGCGGTTTTCGCCTGGCACGGCGGGCTCACGTCCAATTGCTTCGTGCAGCGGCTCGATGCCGACGGCGCTGAGGTTTACCCGCACAACGGCGTGCCCGTGGCGATCGCGGCCGGTCCGTGGCGCTTCGATCCAACGATCGCCTACGACGACGCCACCGGTGCGGTGATGGTGTTCTGGAGCGAGCGGGACAGCGGCCAGGGCAATCGCGGCCTCTTCGGCCAGCGGATCAGCGAGGCCACGCGTCAGTGGGGAGATGGCGGCATCGAGTTTGCCGCCGTCGACAGCACCATCGAGAGCAACATTCGCGCCGTCCCGGCGGCCGATGGCGGCGCGATCGTCTTCTACACCGATGAACCGACCGGCGCTCCGAACGCTGACATCGGCCGCGCCATGCGCGTCGATGGCAATGGCGATCTGCTCTGGGAGACCGGCATGCTGGAGCACACGTCGACGCCGTCGGACAAGTTCCGCTATTCGCTCGCGGTCGGCGGCTGCGACGAGGTGCGGCTGGTCTGGTCCGATGGCCGCGACTCCGCCACCAACGGTCAGGACCTGTACGCCAGGAAGGTCAACGGCGATGCAACGCTCGGCCCGACGGGCCCCCTGCCGGGCGACGTCAACTGCGACTGCGGGATGGATGTCGACGATATCAGTGCCTTCGCCATGGCCCTGTGCGATCCGGCAGCCTACGCGGCTGCCTTTCCGGGCTGCAATCCGCTGAATGCTGATCTGAACGAAGACCAGACACCGGATGGCCTCGACATCCAGGCCTTTGTGGATCTGCTGCTGTCGAACTAGCCGTCAGAGCCGGCGTGTCCCCACGCCGGATGCCACAGCTCGAGCGCGCGTCAGAGCCGGCGTGTCTCCACGCCGGCCACCGCCGCCTGACTGAGAAAAGGCGCGCGCGACGTCGACATTCCCCATCAGTCCGGTTCGCTGGGCGGCGGCAGGACCGCCAGCTGCCGAAACTCGTCCTGCACGTATGGATTGAGCTGATCGGCGAAGCCGAGAGGCAATCTCAGGGCGTGGATGAGTTCCAGCACGTCGGCGCGGTCCTTGATCCGGTGTGCCGCCGACTTGGCACTCGCCAGTTTCATCTCGATCAGCGACTTGACGTTGACGAACGCGATTCCGTCGAGTGAGAGCTCGGCCACGTCGCGCGGATCCGGGAACCGGACCGGCTTGGGCTGACCGTCACCGGGGAATTCGCCCGTCACCAGGAACTCGATGCGAACGCGCGTAATCTCGTCGCGAAGGTGCCTACTGCCGGTGGACTTGGGCGTATACCCGTGCCCGACGCACGCATCGTGGATGCGGCCAAGGTCGGAAGCATGAACGACCAGGTCGACATCCTGCGTCGACCGCTGAATGCCATAGTGCTGGAGCGCAATCCCGCCGACCACTGCATAAGGAATGCCCAGGCGGTCCAGCTCTGCAACCATGCGTCGAAGCGTGTCCCAGACGATGCCCTGGCGTTCAACCTGGCGGTCGGCTTCCATCAGAGATTCCTGCAACCGGTTCATCGCGCGCTCCCGGAACGATCATTCCAATCTATTCGTCATAACGACGTAGCAGGATGATCTGCCGGCGCATCAGTCAATCGGCCGATAGTAGAAATCGCGCTTCCGCGGCTGCCAGCCCGCATCCTCGATCAGACGTCGGATCATCGCTTCGTCCAGCCGATATGTCGCGCCGGCGGCGCTGACGACGTTCTCCTCCATCATTACGCTGCCCATATCGTTGGCGCCGAAGAAGAGGGCGAGCTGGCCGATCTTGGGGCCCATGGTGACCCAGCTCGACTGGATGTTGGGAATGTTATCGAGATAGAGGCGCGACAGGGCCAGCATCGTCAGGTATTCATGGGCGTCGGCGAGCAGCAGGTGACGGCCGTCGTTGAGAATCTTGCGATGTAGCGATCCGTCGATTCGGCGATCTGGTGAATTGGTGTCGCGGGCCGCACAGGCATCACTGCTCGCATCACGCTCGGCCCCATGATCTCGCAGCCCTTGGGCATCCCCTTCCGCCATTTCGATTGTCGAGTTTCGACTTTCGAGCTTTCGCATCCGGCCCAGCGGCGTATTGTCGGGCTGAAAGGTCCAGCCGATATAGGCGGAGAATCCGCCGCCATTGCCGCGGGCCAGGCTTTCGTCCTGCAATTCGCGCAACAGCCGCAGGTGCTCGAACCGCTCCTCGATCGTCTCGATGTGGCCGAACATCATGGTGCAGCTCGTCTGCATGCCAAGGATGTGGCACTGGCGCATGACCTCGAGCCACTCGGCGGTCCGCGTCTTGCCGCGGCCGATCTTGTCGCGCACCCGATCGGACAGAATCTCGCCGCCACCGCCCGGCACCGTGTCCAGCCCGGCCTCCATCAGCCGCGACAGCACCTCGGCAACGGGCATTTCGAACACCTGGTGAAACGCGAAAATCTCGGGCGGGCTGAAGGCGTGGATGTGCACCTGCGGCCAGTTTCGCCGGATGAACCGCATCAGCTCGAGATACCAGTCGAATGTCAGACCAGCGGCACCGTCCGCCGGCACCAGGCCGCCCTGCATCAGAATCTGCGTGCCGCCGATGGCCACCAGCTCGTCGATCTTCCGGCCAATCTCGTCATAGCTCAGCGTGTATCCGGCCGGCAGATCGGTCCGCCCGCTCTTCAATTCCGGCGGATCGGCCTTGAAGTTGCAGAAAATGCACGTCGCCGTGCACCAGTTGGCGTAGTTGATGTTGCGGTCGACGACGTAGGTGCGCCAGTCTTCGGGGTGCAGCCGCTGTGTCACTTCGAACGCCTGCCGGCCCAGTTCGTGGATCGACAGGTCCAGGTACATCTCGCGCAGATCGCCGGTGTCCAGGCGCCCCGGGCCGGCTGCCGGCGCGGGCAGATCCGGCAGGGCGGAGCTTTGCCCTTCCCGGGCCAGTGCGGTCATGGCAGAAACCCGTACTGTTCGGCCGAGCGGAAGAATCGCTCCATCGACGCCTCCATTTCGGCGGTGATGGTGAACTTCAGCGTATCGCGCAGATAGCGAACCGCCGTCGACTCCGGCCAGCCGTGAGCGGACGCATAGCGTTTGGCGATCTCCTCGGCCTCGGCCACGCCGCGATCGCGCATGACCGACAGGTCCGTCGCAAGCCCACCCAATTCGCGGCCTGCCGCCCCATACCAGGCGGCAAACACGAAGGGCAAGTTCGTCAGGTACTTCCACGCCCCGCCCAGGTCGACCTGAAAGCCGTAACCCGGTGGCGCGTTGGTCACCACCTTGTCGCCGATGAGCAGCACGGCCTCGACATCATCCAGGCTGCCGGGGTTTTGTGCATTCCACGGGGCGACGTGGATGTGCCGGCCAAATACCTCGCGCCAGATGATTTTGGCCAGCACCACGCTGGTGTGCGAATCGCCGTCGACCGATAGATTGGAGATTCGCTCGGCCGGCCGCTTGGCGAATACCCGTACGGTCATCGTCTCGCCGTCGCTGGCGATGCAGGCGTCCGACACGCGCTGAAGCGAACCGCGGTTGCGCCAGTAATCCACGACCGGCATCAGGGCGACGTCGCATTCGCCCGCCGCCAGCATGCCGGCGAGGGCGGATGGGACGGCCGGCTTCAACCGCAGGTCCTCGCGCTGCAGGGCGTATTCGTACAACGGGCGCGAATTCAAATAGCTGACGACGCCCAGGGTACATGTCTTCAACGAAGTGGGGCACGTTGGTGTGGCTGGGGTTTGCACGCGTAAATTGCCTCGCCGCAAGTGGTTTCCGCTGGCCGGCGGATTATACGAACGGGCCGCACCGCAGCCAATCCTGGCCGGCTGCCATGCGGAATTTTCAAAGCCATTGAAATGATGCGGCGTTTTGGTGCAACATTTCGGTCGATGTGGAGGTATCAGGCCGTAAACGCCCGGCCGCAGTCGCCGGGGATGTCTCACATTGGTCGACGCCCGGCGGGCGCGACATTTGGCTGGCTGGCCTCGCGGGAGCGAATTGCACATGGATCTGACCCTGGACGACAACACCTTTCAATTGGCCATCATCGATCTCGTCCTCGCCGTCTGGGATCTGTTTTTGAACGTCGTGACCAACGTGCTGCTGCCGGGGATTCTGACGCACTTCTTCGAGGGGCTCTTCGGCGGGCTCATGCCGCCGGCGTAGGTCGTTGCGCAGCGGGCGGGTACCGGGCCGACACGGCCCGGCTCGCAGAGCTTCGAGGGGCGACACGGCCCGGCTCGCGACTGATGAACCGGCGCCGCGGCGGATATCATTCTCGACATGCACATTCTGCTCGATGAGTCCATTCCCGGGCGGCAGGCGCTGTTCGCGCGGTTGGGGAGCGTCCGCACCTTTTCGGGGCGAACGCTGCGGCCCGGCGATCTGGCGGGGGCCGACGCGCTCATCGTCCGGAGCGTGACGCGGGTCGACGCGGCGCTATTGGCCGGATCGAAGGTTCGGTTCGTGGCCACGGCGACGGCGGGAGCGGACCACGTCGATACGGCGTGGCTGGCCGAGCGGGGCATCGCCTTTGCCGATGCGCCGGGCTGTAACGCGCCGGCAGTCGCGGAATACGTGATGGCGTGCCTGCTGACGGGTTTTGCGCGGCGGGGCGAGTCGATGGCGGGCCGCACGCTGGGCATCGTCGGCGTCGGTCAGGTCGGGCGGCGGGTCGAGGCGATCGCGCGGCGGGCGGGAATGGCGGTGCTTCGGTGCGACCCGCCGAGGGCGCGGCGCGAAGCGGGGGGCGAGTTCGTGCCGCTGGAAACGCTGCTGGCGGGGGCGGATGCCGTGACGCTGCACGTGCCGCTGACGCGGGCCGGGCCGGATGCGACGGCCAATCTGCTGAGTGCCGAACGCATGGCACTGATGAGGCCGGGGGCCGTCTTCATCAATACCGCCCGCGGGGATGTGGTCGATGAGGCGGCGCTGGCGGGGATGATCGGAACGCGTGCTGCACCGGGCGGGGAGGCACTGCTTGAAGCAGTGGCACACGAGGCGGTGGGACACAAGGCAGTGGCACACGGAGAAGTGGCACGCGGGCGGCGGCTGGCGTTTGTGGCGGTCGACACCTGGCGGGGGGAGCCGGCGATTGACGCGGGCCTGGCGCTGGCGTGCGACGTGGCCACGCCGCATATCGCCGGATATTCGCGGCAGGCCAGGCGGCGGGCGGCGGCCGGTGTCTTCCTCGCCCTGGCCCGATGGTGCGGTTCGGCATCGGGTGCCGAGGCGGCGGCACCGGCGTTTGTCGACGAATTGACCGACAGGGCTGCGGGGACCGGCGGTGTCGAGCCGCGATCCGCGGCGCTGCTGACGGGGGAGGCGGCGCTGACGGAGGGCGAACTCGAATCGCTGCGGCGCAAGCTGCGTGACACCT
The DNA here is from genome assembly GCA_964408455.1 of uncultured Planctomycetaceae bacterium. Lineage (GTDB taxonomy): Bacteria > Planctomycetota > Phycisphaerae > UBA1845 > UTPLA1 > CAYOZN01. The sequence continues at coordinate 58,522 of CAYOZN010000009.1, read as the reverse complement.
GCCCGATCGAGCGTACGACGGCGGCGCTGCAGGAGGCGGCACGGTCGGGGGCGATCGCGGCGCGGTTCGACGAACTGCGGCAGTGGTGGGCGCAGCGCGACGAGACGCGATAAACGGCGGTTCACCGGTTGGTAACCGGTGCCACGGGGGCTCACCTGGTTGAAAGTTGTCGCCACGCTGCCCCAGCGGCGCGATTTTCCCGAAAAAAATTCGCTTGCTTGTCACGCACCCGGCGCCCCGCGTTGCTTTTTCAAAAAAAACAACTCCATTTTCTGTCACACGCCAAAGTGGCACAGCCCGTCACAAGGGTGGGTGATTCGGGGCGCCAAGTGAATCAAACCGAATCAAACCGATAAAGCGCGCGCTTGGCTGTCGGCGGCCACGCGGGGCTTTGTCTACCCAATAGAATAGGTACCCGTTCCGCGGTGCATCACCCCGTGGGGCGTAAAGGGCCGCGGACGGGGCGGGGACCGGTAACATGGGGGCACATCCGGCGGGGCGGTGCACGCTTTTTCGAAATTTAGCGCAGGCGGGGGCGTGCCGGGCGGGCCTGAAACGTGCTTAAGTACCGGAATAACAAATGTTTATCGCTATCGGGGAAAAATGTATTCCCCACGCACATTTGCTTGAATTGCGACAGCCACGTCGGGTATGATCAACGTCAGCTTGATGGAGGCCTGTTCCGGGTCTTCCGTCTGGTTCGCATCGATGCGCCGCGCAGCTCGCGGAGTGTCGCTGCATCGGCACCGGCCCGATGTCGGCCGCGTGCGGTTGACAATATGGCTCGTTTGCTGCCGTCGGCCCGCCGCCATCTGCAAGAGATGCGGCGAAAAACCGGCGGCCTGCGGGTTCGCAGGGCGCTTTGTGCAAGAGGGCGTCATGCGAATGGCACCTGCCGCTTCGGCGGCGGGGTTCTGACTGTCACGAAAGTGGCGGGCAGGTTCGCGGAGAAGAGAGCCCGTTGTTGGCTGTGCCCGGCAGGATGTTGCGGCGGCCGCCGGAGAGGGAAATCGGCGACTTCAGGAATCGTTTCCGGCTTTTCCTGCTCGCACGAGCCTTCCGCCTCGTTCTGGTCGCAATTCCGGTGCGGCACAGGGCGACTTCGCGGGTCTCGGGGTGTGCCCGGTCCCGCAGAAGAGAAACCGCCGGTCCATGTGGATTGGCGACCCATCACCCCGGTCAGGCGATGGGGCTCAGGTTCGGCAGATCGCGGATACAGGGCTGCTGCCCGAGTCGCGATTGTGGCCGAGGCGGCGAATGCAGATTCGCCTTCGCCGCGAAGGTTTTTGTGATTGGCTGCCCCGCCGGCACTTTCGGGCGGGGCCTGTAGGAGCAAATGACCATGAGAAAGCTGACGATTCTCGCCGCGGGCGCTGCGGTGGCTTTGGCCGCCAGCACTGCCCAGGCACAGATCACGGTGACCAACGATGGTTTGTCGCTGTGGTACGACAATCGCGCGACCGTAGCCGAAATCAACGCGCCGACGGTTCCGCATACAAACGGTACTTCGGTTGAAGTTGCCACTGGTGGCAAAAGTCCGCAAGTCTTGGTGCGAGACATTATTGCTGGAAACGCGGGAGGCGCCGGTGACGGTGCGGTCCTGTTCGTTTCGCCGCGCATGCCTAATAATCCGTTGCTGAGCGATGGAATGAATCAGCGCGGATTGCACTGGGTGGGCAGCAAGAATGCGAAGGGCCAGTTTGTTAATTTGGCAAACCGCAGCTTGGCGTCGCTTCACCGCTACGCGACCGTAGAATCGGTCGGCGGCGCGGGTGAGGTCATTGGTGCGCTCGGCACCGACATTGTTGTTTCAAAGACGGCCGCCACGGGTAATCGCTTGGAGAGCGTCGGCTACGTCGCTGACGCGAATTTCTGGGATGGTAACGCTGGCGATTTTGTGCAGGCTGGCGACACTTGGACGGCTGAAAGCAAGGCGGTCCAAGTGCCGGTAGCGGCAGGGCCAGTGTACGATAATGGCGGCGGCTTGGTTCCCACCGGCGCTTACCACATCGGGCGCATCGATGTTGCTGCTGACGTATGGCAAAAGGGTGTTCCGCAGGCGAACGGCGTCTATACCGTCCAAGAAACCGTTAATAATCTGCTGATCGTTCGCGTGTTTGATGGCCCTGCACCGGGTGGGTACGCGGGCGAATTGCCCGACTTTGGATACACGACCGTGCTAGTCAGCGGTGGCGGCGGCGTGGGATCTGTTTGGGAGTCGGCAAGCGGCAACGGAATTCCCGAGCCAGGTAATGGTAGTGGAAGCGACGTAGGCACCACCAGCACTGAAGCTGACGCGGTGATTTGGGTTCAGGCTCTGGGCGATTACACTAACGATGGCAATATTGACGGCGCAGATACCGGGCTATTTCTGGCCGCTGCGACTGCGGATTTCAATGGTGCCATTCGTCAGCGAGAGCGCTGGCTCGGCGATCTGAACAATGACAGCGCTGTCGACGGCGCCGATACCGGCCTGCTGCTCAATATTGCGACGATTACGTTCGGCAGCGATTGCTCGGTCCCTGCAAACTGCCCGTGATTTTTGGCAGGATCTCTTCGCTTCAGCCTCGTGGGCTGTTGCGCAAACGTAATACGAGTAAACGTGCTTTTGTGATTTCCCCAGAGGCATATGGTTGCGGAGGGGAGAAATCTACAACGAGCGAAGATGAAGAAGGAGAAAGACATGCGAAGATTTGTTTTGTTGGTCGCGGCCTTGGCGGCGATGGCGACCGGGTCGGTTGCCAATGCTGCCGACAACATGTGGTTCACGCTCGTCTCATCCAACGGAGATGCTGTTGCGATTGAGCAAGGTCCAGGAAGTGCATTGGTCATTGAGAAGCTGCCGTCCACGACGACGCTCCGAATTGCCATGAACTTCACGGCCTCGGACAATTTGACCGGAAACGATGCGGTAGGGATGTCATCCTACTCTTTCGCTTTGAATTCCACCGCTGGCTTTTTTTCGAATGGGGCCATTGGCGACGTCACCAACTACAATGCACCTGCCGGTGGTGCAGACGGTGATGGCTCTTTCGGTTTCCAGAACTTGTCAGCCGCGGTTAATGGTTCGGATGGCGTGGGATACCTGTTTGATCTGACCATTAATGACGCAACGCTCGGGTTGGTTGCGAACGTTACCGGCGACTTCCCTTCGAACATGATTTATGGCATCAACCATAGCTTCCCGGGAGCTCGATGGTATGGTTTTGTCGGCGGCAATCCGATTTCGTACGGCTCGCCGAGCTATACCGGTGGTCTTGACGTGACTCCGGGATGGGGAAGCCTGCCTGTAATCTCGGTAATCAATGTTCCTGAGCCGGCATCGATGGCGCTGCTTGCCATGGGCGCTGTAGCACTAATTCGCCGCCGACGCTGAATAGGCGATTAGTACCAAGTTAGTGAATAGCGTTAAAACGACTGCCGTATCCACAATGTGGGTGCGGCAGTCGTAATTCTTTAATAGCAATAGCATTGTCCTTCGTGTTGGGTGCGAGAAAAATGGAGATTTTGCTCTTATTCGCCTTTGCAACTGCTCAGTCTTCTCAGCTCGATATTGAGGTTGGGAAAATTACAGAGCGACTAGAGTTCGAAAAGGTGCCAAGTTCCTGGCGGATCAAGTATGAAGAGGCCGTCAGGGAGGATGTGGAATTGCTATTGGCCGCCTTTAAGGTACCGTCGAACAAGCTGGAACAGGTAACCGCCTCGGTCTGTGCGGCTTGGGCGGATCAATATGCATACGACGAAGATTTCCTTTTGAGGCAAGATCATTCAGGGAAAGGACCCGATGAACTGGCGCTTGCCATGAAGGATTGGTCAGAGAGGCGCCCATCCCATCCAGAGCAACTGGTACAAATTGTAGTTTCGCACATGGGCGGAGGTACTTGGAGCGAGGAGGCCAACCGATATTATGAGTTAAAGGAGCGGGCGCTGCGGCTGCGGTACTTATCCCAAGAGCAAGAGGTGGAGCGCAAGCATGCGACGAGCCAAATTATGCGTAACCGCAGCACAGCACCGCAATTTCAAACTTACGATGGCAAACCTGTCCCTGCTGTGTACGGTACGAAGTCGATTGCCAAGCAAAATGAAGAGGCCCGTAAACTTAAGGAGGTTGAATTACGACGGTTGCGAGCAATCAAGTTCCGCTCTCAGGCATGTTGGTGGAATGAGGCGCTCGCAAGAAGTGACACGCCCGAACCGGCCGAAAATTTCAAATTGCAAGATGAGGGAGATTGGAAAAGCGAGCTGCAACCTTTAGTGCCCATTAAGGACCGTTTGTGGATGCGATGCACAGAGGAACTCAACCGGTTGGAGTCATCTCAAGTGCTTAGCACGTGGGAAAGCGAAGCCGCACGACAACACTTCAAGACGTTGTGGCAACGAGTTCAGGCTTATAAAGCGGAACTCGCAGATGAATTCGAAGAACTAAACAAGCTTAATTCTCGAAGTGAGCTGCGATCCAGGCTCGCCGAAGTACTCCAACTATTTGATCCACTTGTTCACGAGCTTCGTGCCCGCCTTGCCACGGTGCGTACTTAGCGACAAGAAAAAACCCGTACTCAGTTACTCTGTGGCTGGATAAGTTTTCGGCCATTCACGAAGACTTCCTCCGAAGCGAGCGAACCGGTTGCGTCCCATGAACGCCAAATGCCATGCTTTCTTCCAAACAAGAACTTGCCCTCTAGCTTGATCATGCCGCCTGGAAGATAGCTTCGCCAAATACCAGCTTCCTTTCCGTTGACATAGTACCCTTCAGCTGCGAGGGAGCCATCTTGGTACTCTGCTCTGTACGGTCCATAAGGGACTTTCGTCCCGTCTTTTAGTACCATAACTGTCGTAAATGAAGTAAGTGCGTCCGAAAGTTGCTCCGTCAATACCTGCGTTTCGGTGTCCGGGACAAGGCCTGTTGAAGTGATTTCCGGGCGGGGCAAGTCGTCGCAGCCCGTCCAAACAAATACCATGCAAGAAAGCGAGATTACCGCTTGCGCCACTCGAATCGAAAATTCGTGTGCTCTATTTCTTGTCAAATTCTGGACCCTCCTGCGTACTAGAAAAACCGGCTTCGTTGTCGCGTTTGAGGTTTGATTGAAGATGGTCCCGTACAGACCGCAATGCTGCCTGCGCTTCCGGGTGCTTTGAATCAAGTGTTAAGACGCGTTCGAACGCCGACGCCGCTTCTGGTAGCCGGTTCAGTTCTACCAGCAGGCTGGCACGGCGGAAATTGCACTGCACGTCATCGGGGTTCGTGATGAGGAGGCGCTCATATGCCAATAGTGCTTCTTCGGCCATTCGCAATTGAAAATAGGTGTTGGCCAGGTGTGAGAGTAGCTTGCTGTCATTAGGTCGATCCCTCAATCGAGCGAGCGACGTTGAAGCTTCTGTCTCTAATTTTTCGCTATCTACACCGAGGATGTTGTTCAGATTTCGACGAGCCTCAAGATGAGCAGGGTCGCATTTGAGAGCCCTTCGAAGCGCTTCGACTGCTTGCTTCTGGCGTCCCTGTGCGAGAAGGCTAGCACCAAGATTGTTCCATGCCGAGCACATGGAAGGCTCCAGTTCCAGCGCCGTTCTAAACGAGTTGGCCGCCGATGCATACTGCTTTGCATCCAAGTAGCCCATGCCCTCATTAAAGCGAGCAAGCGCGTCGTTGGGCCTGACTTTAACCAGGACGCGGTAATACGGAAGTGTTTCCTGATTACGGTTTAATGCTTCAAGGCATCGAATAACGCCAACCAGTGCCCGATCCAAATTTGGTGTAATTGACAGAATTTGCTCGTATTTCGCTTTGGCGTCGAACCAATGCTGCTTCCGTTCCAACGCGCCCGCCAAGACCTCAAGAAGGGGAATTTTGTGTTCGTCACTTGCGAGTAATGATAGGGCGGTGTTGGCTGCTTCAATTGCATCATCAGGTTGATCATTCGTCAGCTTACGCCGTGCATAATCCAGCCACATGTCGCGCAGTTTTAGCTTTGCTGAATCACGAACAACCGGCGCGAGTAGGTTCTCAACGGGAGCAAATTCATCCGTAAGGACATTTGTATTCGGACGGCTCACAAGGTCTGCTATTTCAGCGGACGTGAGCCGGTAAATACTAGAGTCCGGCGAATAATACCGCCCCAAGTCGTCATTTGGAATCGCTACGTTTGTTCCAACAATTACAAACGTACTTCTACTAGCGCGATACGCGGTCAAAGGCTTGCCATCGGAATCCGAAAGGCGTGTTCCTTCAATCATTACGCATACATTTGGGAACACGGCTTGCATTGTGCGAATAAGTGAGCCGAGCAGCAGGCCGCTGTCGTAAACATCAATCATATTCATGAGGAATGCACCGTCGGCCTTCAAAACCGATCTCACGCTCGTCATGAATTCAAGGGTTGTGAGTTGGTGCGGCACGCTGTAGTCGTTAACCGCATCACAATATATGAAATCATATGCCTTGCTTTGCTGGGCAGATTTGTTCGCACGACGCATGTTATCGACATAAACGCGACCATCGGAGTGATGGCAAATAATCTCAGTATATGGCGGTAGACCAAATGCCGTAGCCGCCGCCTTGGTTACCGCCGGGTCGATCTCGACAACTTCTGTGCGTCCCCGTGGATAACGGTTGTGCATGTACCGCGGATAGACATAGCCCCCGCCGCCAATAGTCAAGCTATCCACGGAATCGGTGGTGGGACGGAGGTATTCTGTTACGGCGGCATAAACTCGCTCGTACTCGTAATGGAAGTCGGCGGGATTGGATATATTGACCTGACTGTGCAGAAGCGTATCCAAGTTCATGCCGCGAAAGTCCGGGACTTCGGAAAACTGAACGACTTCTATGTACGAGTATTTGCTTTCGTCCCGGTAGATTACGCGTGCAGAATGTTCAGGCCGGAGCATCAGGCGCTCACCCCAGCGGCGTGCCGCGGCGGCGTCACCGACGGCCAGCCAGGTGAGGCCGATGGCGGCGACGGCCCAGAGGTAGGGCAGGGGCGAGGGGCGGTTGTAGAGGATGCCCATGAGGGCGAGGATGCCGGCGACGGCCCAGACGACGCCGTTGGTGCCGAGTGCGGCGATGAGGAAGAAGCCGGCGGCGAAGGTGCCGATGATGCTGCCGACGGTGCCCCAGGCGTAGATGTCGCCGATGGTGCGACCCTTCTGGCGGCCGAGGTCGAGGGCGAGCTTGGCGACGCAGGGGCTGATCATGCCGAGGAAAAGCGTGGGCACGAAGAAGACGACGGCGACGTGGGAGGCGACGCGCATGGGCCAGGAAAGTCCCCAGAGGAGGGGCCAGTTGGCGGCGACCTGGTCGAGGATGGTGACGAGGCCGGCCATGGCGGAGCCGAGGATGAAGAGGCGGGAGAGGGTTCTCCTGGAGGAATGGCGGTCGGCGATGAGGCCGCCGAGGTAGTTACCCAGAGCGATGCCGGCGAGGACGATGCCGATGACGGAGGTCCAGGTGTAGACGCTGCTTCCGAGGTGCTTGGAGATGAAGCGGCCGGCGACGACTTCGAGCATCATGATCGCGCCGCTGGAGACGAATACGGTAGCGTTGTAGGCGAAGAAGGCGCTGCGGGCGGCGATGGGCCCGGGGGGTGCGACGGCGGCGGCGATGGCTGCCGGTTTTGGACGGGACGGTGCGGTGGAGTGGGCCATGTCAGAATGCCTGCCGTTGGAGCCGTATGCCGGCGTGGGCGCCGGGGCCGGGTGCGGATCGGACCCGCTTCAATGGGACAACGTTGCGTGCCTGCCGGGTGGGCAAAGGGGCACGGGGATGTCGGTCAACGGTGAATTGTATACGAAATGGCGGGATTGACGAACGGCTGAGGCGCGGCGAGTGGGCGGGGGCGAGCTGTGGTAGGGCATGTGGGGTTGAATGGAATTGGGAATCCGGCCAGGCGCGCGAAATCCCGATATAATCCAGGTGCGGGGCGCGCTATGAAAACCGTGATGAAGGCAATTTGGAACGTCACGCGAAGGGCGGGCGATGTGCGCGCAGGGCTGCGCAGCGTGGCCGGGGGTTGCGCGGTTGCGCTCGGCGTTGCCGCGGCGCTGGCGGCGCCGTCGGCGGCACACGGGCAGATTAACTACCAGGTCGATAATCGCGTGTCCGGTCTGGATGGCCGGCGGCTGGACCGCAACTATCAGGTTGGCGGTCCGGGGGTGAATCTGCCGGTGCCGTGGGCGTTTGACGGGGGCTTCCGGGCGAACGCGATTGTAACGGGGAACGTGACGGGCCTGGCGGGGTTTCACGGTTCGACCGTTCCGGGAGCGAACCAGTTTCGGGACTTTTTGCCGTCGAGTGCGCTGTCGGGATTTCAGGCCCGCAGCGTGGGCGTGAACGACATTCGCAGCTATCAGTCGCCGCCGCCGACGTATTTCTACGATCCGCGAACGACGGTGGCGGATGCGGGTGTGATCGCACGCGGGCTCAATGTTCCCGGTACATCGACGGTCATTTCGCCGCACATCCCGCCGAACATGGTGAACACTTTCGATCGCACGGAGGTGGACCAGCTGCTTCGGATTGACCCGCAGCAGCTCGATCAGGTGCTGGAACCGATGAGCATACCGTCGGATCTGGGGCTGCGGCAGACCGAGGCGAGCACGCTTCAGACGGGTGTGCTGCCGAGCCTGGCGCCGCAGCTTTTGCCGGGTGTCTATGACGCGGCGGCGACGTCGTCGATATTTGGCGCGCCGCCGACGGCGTCGCTGAATGGGCCGACGGCCATGCTGCCGGACCGGCCGACGCCGTTCGTTCCCGATGCGCCGATTGATCCCGATCCACTGCGACCGGCGTCGGACATGCCGGTTGCTCCTTTTGAGGATGCGCCCAGCCTGGTGCCGCCGGAGGATCGGCAGACGATGGCGAACGAGCAGCTTCAGGCGGCGCGGCTTTCGCGGGAGCCGTTTTCCGACGCTAATGAGCTGGGCGTGACATACCTGATGCCGCGGGAGCATGCGGCAGGGGCGATTTCGGCGGAAGGATCCGGGGCTGCCGGCACTGAGCGGGATGTGTATGAGTCGCTTGTGCAGGCGTTCCTGCTGATGCAGGATGCCGGCACCAAGCCGGTGGGCTTTGCGGCCGATGGCTCGGCTGCGCCGGGTGAGCTAGATGCAGCCCGGCCGGATGTGGCACAGCCGCCGGAGTCGACCGAGGGTACGCCGGACGGTGCGCCATCACAGACGGCCGTGGCGGCCAAGTGGGCGAACAGCACGCTGGAGGAACCGCTGGATACGTTCGCGGGCCGCTATGAAAACCAGTTCAATCAGTTGATGAGCAAGGCGGAACTGGCGCTCAAGGAAGGCAAGTTTTACGTAGCGGCCCAGCTCTATGGGCTGGCGACGTCGATTGACTCGCGAAATCCGCTTCCGCTTCTCGGCCGCGGTCATGCGTACATCGCGACCGGTGACTACCTTTCCGCGTTCGAGTCCATCCGGCAGGGTATCCAGCAGTTCCCGCAGATTGCGGCATTTCGGCTGGATCTGCCGGCGATGGTGGGGCAGTCGGATATCTTCGATCTACGCCGGTCAGACTTGGAAAAGCGGCTGGCGGATGGGGATTTTTATAAGCTCCGGTTCCTCCTGGGGTACCTCGAGATCTATTCGGGGCTGGTGGAGGATGGGATCCTGAACCTGGAGCGGGCGGCCGCTCAGGCGCCGCCGGGGGACATCGTGGCGAGGTTCCCGGATCTGCTGCTCGGCCGACAGGAGCTGCCCAGCGTGCGGTCAGAAGGCCAGCCGTGAAATCCACCCGGAACGGGGTTCCGGCCAGCGCAGTCCATCCAGCCGTTACACTCGAAAAAAAGTGCCCGTCTTAACAGGTTTGGCCTTGACAGGGTGCAAAAAAAGAAAGCACCGAGTGCCTCAAGGGCAATCCCGGTGCTTTCCGGAGGGGAAAGAAGCCAATAAAAATCCCGCCTTTTTGCGGGCGCTTGCAGACTATATCGGCCGGAGGTTCCGGCCGGAACCTGCACCTCCGATGCATTATAGCCCCGCTTTTGGGGCTGATCTACTTATCGTCAGATTTGCGCAAACCCTACAGTCGTTGGGACCGCTTTTGACGAACCATTGGGTCCGAGAATGAAGACGGCCAGCCGGGAGGTTTGGCTGGTGGTTTCGGCCAGGTAACAGGTTGACACGCAACCGGAAGCGCCTAAGCTGTCTGATTCGTCCCTTCCTGCCATGGGTGGCGTGAATTCGGGTTTCCGGACCCACGTCAGAGCCGATTATCGGTTTTCCGGCGATGCAGGCCCGGCGGGCATGGACGACGTGGACCCCGTAGCTCAGCTGGACAGAGCGCGGCCCTGCGAAGGCCGAGGTCGGACGTTCAAATCGTCTCGGGGTCGTTCCAACACCTTCCAACTACCTGCCCGCAAGGTGCTTTCATCGGTTTCACTGCGTCGGAAGGGCACCACTTTTCCCGCATTCGCTAGAATTGATCGCCATGTCGACCATGATGAAAGCGCGAGGGGACCTGGCGGAAATCGCCGATCGCGTTGAAATCGGCGGGCGGCTGTCGTTCGACGACGGCGTTCGGCTGTACGAATCCCGCGACGTCCACGAGATCGGCCGCCTCGCCTGCATCGTGCGCGATCGCCTGCACGGAGACGCGACCTACTACAACATCAACCGCCACATCAACTACACGAACTACTGCGTGCTTCGGTGCAAGTTCTGCTCGTTCTATCGACCTTATGGTGCGACAACGACGGCGGTCGAGATGCCGTCATCAGGTCTTTCACTGCCGCTGGCGGGACAGACGGGGCCGGATGCATACGAACTCTCGGTCGAAGATGTCGCATTGTTGGCGCGGCAGGCGCAGGACAGCGGGGCGACCGAGGTGCACATCGTGGGCGGGCTGCACCCACGGCTGCCGTTCGAGTACTACCTCGACATGTGTCGTGCCATCCGCGCGGCATGCCCGGGCCTGCATATCAAGGCATTCACGGCCATCGAGATCATCCACTTCACGCGAATCTCCCGGCCGCGGCTGTCGATTCGCGAGGTGCTGGAGCAGCTGCGCGAGGCCGGCCTGGGCAGTCTGCCCGGCGGCGGGGCGGAGATCTTCGACGATCGGGTGCACGACGAGGCCTATCGCAACAAAGTGGGTGAGCAAGGCTGGTTTGACGTACACCGCGAGGCGCACGAACTTGGCATTCCTTCGAACGCGACGATGTTGTACGGGCACGTGGAGACGCCGGCCGAGCGTATCCGGCACATGATCAAGCTGCGGGAGCACCAGGACGCATCGATTGCCGGCCGCGCCGCGCGCTTCAACTGCTTTATTCCGCTGTCGTTCATACCAGACGGAAGCGAATTGGCTCACCTGTCGGGGCCGACGGGGCTGGACGATCTGAAGACGCTGGCAATCAGCCGGCTGATGCTCGACAACTTCGCGCACATCAAGGCATTCTGGATCATGCAGTCGGCAAAGTTGGCACAGGTGTCGTTGAACTGGGGCGTCGATGATCTGGATGGAACCGTCGTGAACTACGACATTACCAAACGGGAAGGGGGGCCGGGCAATCGTCACCAGGAGCTGACGGTCGGCCAGATTCGCAGTTTGATTTGTGAGGCCGGGCGCGTGCCGGTGGAGCGCGACACGCTGTATCGCCCGGTGCTGCGCGGCAAAGCATGAATAGACTCGCGCGGTGGCGGCCGCGCGGTATTGGAATTGTCGCGGCTGGAAACGCTGCGCGCAGCCCGACAAAAAAAGGCGGGCCAATGGCCCGCCTTATGATCAAGCAACTGAGGCACAGGCGAATCGCCTGTCATGCCGGACACGGTGAATCAGGCAAAGACGTTTTCCAGTTCGGTGAGACGCCGCCGAGCTTCGTCCTTTGCGGCTTCAATCACCTGCTTGAGATCGTCGATGCCGAGTTCACGCAGGCCGAGCCGCGATACGACGGCAGTCGGTCGGCCCATTCGCCCCGTCCCGCGAGGTCGACCGGGGCCTCTGCCGCTACCAGCGGGGCGGCCGGGGCCTCTGCCGCTGCCGGCGGGGCGGCCGGGGCGTCGTCCCGGCGGTCGGCCGCGACGTGCACCAGCCTTCTTAGCTTTGCTCTTCGACGGCGCGCCATGCATGGCCGTCATGTGGCGGGCGAGATGCATTGGCAGGCTGAAAGTTCGATCACATTTCGGGCACTTGTTACCGCCCTTGGGCATGGTTGCAGGCTCCTTCGGAAAGATGGACAGTTCCCTTCTCGTTGTCTCTTCTCAGCACCGGGGAGGAATGCTAATCGTCTGGCGGGCGATTGTGAAGCGCCTTTTTTGCACACACTGCTCACTGATACTAAACAGTCTCTTTGCAGTGACGTGGCCGGCATTGGGGGATCAGTCAGTGGGAAATCTCGCGAGTCCACATGGCTGGCGATATGGTGGGCTAAAGGCGGAATCCGGGGTACAATCAGCGGTCCGAGAAAATCGCGCAACTGTCGCGCGGGAATGACGTGGCATCAATTCCCGATCAGCACCCCGTCGTGGCCGTTTATACAATAGTAAGGCCGCGGTTGCTTTGGCTTCCCTCTCGCTGACGCGATGCCTGGAGCAGGAATGCGTATATTCAGTCGAATCATTGTGTGCCGGACGATGTGTGCGTCGCTGTGCCTGCTTACGCTCGCGTCGCTGGTAACCAGCGCCTGCAATCCAAATGCGGGGCGGGCCCCTGCGCCTGCCACGGCCAAGAACGTGCTCTTGATTGTCATTGATACGCTGCGCGCGGACAAACTGGGGTGCTATGGAAACGCCCTTGGCCTGTCGCCGAATATCGACAAACTCGCGGGCGAGGGATTCCTGTTTGAACAGGCGTTTTCGCATGCACCGTGGACGCTGCCGGCGACGGCGTCACTATTGTCTTCCTGGCTACCCGAAGAACACGGGGCATTCGGGCGCATTCCAAACGTCACCGCAATTCGCCCATCCACGCCGCTTTTGAGCGAGTGTCTGTTCAATCAGGGGTACGAGACGGGAGCCATCATCAATGTGCCGTTTCTCCACGAGAAGTACGGCCTGAGTCGCGGCTTTGAAATGTACGATTACAAACAGCCGGAGATGAGTCAGAAGCTCGCGCGCTCGGCCGGCGAAGTGACGGACCTCGCCCTTTCGTGGATCAGCGACCGAAAGGAATCGGGCCGGCCATTCTTCATGCTGGCGCATTATTTCGATCCCCATCTGACGTACGATCCTCCGGCCGAGTTTCGGCGCAAATTCGCGCTGGTCGAGGACCATGAGCCCGATCCTTCTCTGTTCGGTTCCATTGGCGACATGCAGAATTTCCGCGCGGGGACGATCAGTCTTTCGTCGATTCCGCTGAAGCGGCTCGAGGCGCTTTACAACGCCGAGATCGCCTATACGGATCAGGAAGTGGGCCGACTGATCCGATCGCTCGACGAAATGGGGCTGCGCGATTCGACAATCGTCGTTTTGACTTCCGATCACGGCGAAGAATTCCGGGATCACGGCGGCTTCGAGCATGGCCATTCCCACTACGATGAACTGCTGCGCATCCCGCTGATTTTCCGCAATCCCGCCGAAATCAGGAAGGGCCGAACCGCGTCGGTCGTGCGGCATATGGACGTGGCGCCGACGTTGTGTGCCCTGGCCGGCGTTTCTGCAGAACCACGCTTTCGCGGCAGGCTGCTCGACCAGCTCTTCGAAGCGAATTCGGAACAAGATCGGGATGTTCTGGCACAGACCAATCTCTGGGGGCCACCGGGTCCACAGATGAAAAGCCTTCGGCAGGATGGCTACAAGTACATCGAAAAGACGGGTCCCGATGAACTGTATCACGTTGCGGGCGACTCGCGCGAACTGCGCAATCTGGCATCGAGTGCCGAGGGTCAGGGCCGGTGCCGTACAATGGCGGCAGCGATTCAGGCGGCGCTCGATGAAGTGAAGGACAGGTTGTCCGGTGCGGCCCCACAGGTCGTCACGAACACGGCTGCGGAGCAGAATGCGCTGGATGGAATGGGCTATGCGGATACGGCAGCGAGGCGCGCGGATGAAAAATCGTACGATGCGAAGACCGGCATCGGCAGCGGCGGCACCGAGAACCGGGGACCTGTCACGTCGATGCCGAGCACCCAGCCCACCGACCGCTGATGCATTTGTTCAGTTGCTTTGGATTGATCGGGTACATGAGACGCATGCAGAATAAAAGTCTGGCATTAACGCTGTCGATTTCACTGGTCGCGTCCGCGTCGTCCTGCGAGTCGGACAAGCCCAAGAGCGACATCGGCCGCGCGGCGCCCAACGTATTTGTCCTGGTGATCGACGCCGCGTCGGCACAGTACTTCGGCTGCTACGGCGATGCCCAGGGCGCCAGCCCCGTTATCGACGAATTCGCGGCGCAAAACGTGCTGTTTGAGAACGCCTACAGCCAGACGGCCACCACTGTTTCGTCGACGGCCAGCCTGTTGACGGGTACGCGTGCGACGACTCACAGTATGAATGCAAATACCACGCTGGCGGAGGATCTCAAGACGGGGCCGCAGCTTCTGCGCGAAATTGGGTGCCGCTGCTTTGGCATCATCGGGAATCCGTGGGCGGGCGTCAGTTCGACCGGCCTGGACCGCGGATATGAAACCTGCATACAGGTCTGGGCACAGCCCGAACTGGCGGGCAACCGCCCGATCGAGAGCACCAGCAAGTTCATCGTTACCATGCCGGAGGACATCAACGGCGCGACGGATGCGGTGCTCGATAAGTTCACGGGGAGCGGCGGTTTTGCCTACGTTCATTACCTGCAACCGCACAAGCCGTACGATCCGCCCGAGAAGTACCTGCGAGACTATCCCTGCGGCTCGCTGGCATGGGGAGATCTGGAAGATCTGTGGGCGCAGGCCAATCGCACCGGCGAGGCGGCCAAGGCAACGATCGAGCAGCTCGAGGCCCGGTATCGCGCAAACATACGATATCTGGATCAGGCGGTCGGCGAATTCTTTAATAAGCTGAAGAAGGCCGGCCTTTACGACGACGCGCTCATCGTTCTGACGTCAGACCACGGTGATGCGTTCTTCAAGCACCGTCAGTTCGGCCACAATGTGCATCTATACGACGACATGGTCCGCGTGCCGCTCATTATCAAGTTTCCGGCGCGCGAGAAAATGCGGCCGCGGCGGATTGGCAACCTGGTCGAGACGATCGACCTGATGCCCACGATATTCGAGTACATCGGGGCCGAGCGGCCGGCGCAGTTTGAGGGCGACAGCCTGCTGCCGCTCATCACGGGCGAGCGCACGCGGCTGGCCGGGCGGGAGGTGATCACCTGCACGGTCAACGGCAACCGACACGCCATTCGCGTGGAAGACTACAAGTATATTTACACGCGTAAGAGCAAGACCGAAGAACTCTTCGATCTGCGGAGCGATCCGGACGAGCAGCGTAACCTGATCGGCACTGCCGACGGACGCAAAAAGGCCGACGCCCTGCGCCAGTGGCTCGAGCGCATCGTCGATCTTTCGACCGGCAAGGCCGTCACGCGCGGTCATGCGATGCAGTCGGACGAGGAGATGAAGAAACTGCTCGACTCGCTCGGATATATCGACGGACAGATTTCGGACGA
>CAYOZN010000009.1:16540-42872 GCA_964408455.1 uncultured Planctomycetaceae bacterium | reverse complement strand
AGATGAAGAAACTGCTCGACTCGCTCGGATATATCGACGGACAGATTTCGGACGAGGAAGCGTTTAACGTCGCGACATCGCAGCCGGCTTCGCAGCCGGCGACTCAGCCGGCGAGCGGCACGCCGGCGGACAAGGCGGGGGACTGATTCGCCGCGAATACCGGCGAATTCCGCCGCGACGCGCATGAACAAAAAAATGGACCCCGGCGCCAATTGGGATCGCCGGGGTCCATCGCGTTTTTACGCCGGCCGCGGGGGCCGGTTTTCGTGTTGCCAGCCCGGGCCTATTCGGCCAGCAGCGCGCCGACCATGCCGGTGATATCGTCGGTATCCAGCGTCTGGTCGGTATTGAAGTCGCCGATGCAGATGTCGCCCTGCGAAGGCGTGCCGATCACGGCATCGACGAAGTACTGGACGTCGATACCGTCGGTCGTTCCGCTGCCGTCAAAATCGCCGCTGGCGGGTGACGGGCAGCCGGTCGTGCAGCCATCCGGCAGGCCGTCGTAGTCGAGATCGTCCTGCGAACCGGCTTCGAGTTCGCAGCCATCGCTCACATCGTCGCCGTCGCAGTCCTGAATCTGGGCGGACTGGCAACTGTCGGGGATCAGGTCCGGCCGTCCGCGGCTGCCGTTGTCGGCGAGGTAGGCCTCGATGTCAGCAAAGTCCTGCTGGCTGAAGTTGTCGAAGGCGCCGCCGGGATGGTCGGTGGGCGACAGGAGGCGGTTCCAGATCTGGACGCGGCTCTTGTTGCGAATGTTCGGACCAGTGCCGCCGGTGCCGGTCGGGCCATGGCAGCCGAAGCAGGCGTTGGCCACGGTGAACAGCTCCTGGCCATCGGCGATATTGCCGACGGGGCCGCCATCGCAGTCGTCCTCGAGGCCGGAGGCAATGTCACACTCGTCGGGCAGGCCGTTGCTGTTGCAGTCGAGACTGGTCTGGCTGCTGAGGTCGATGGCATCGGCGATGCCATTGCCGTTGCAGTCGCAGGGATCGACGGGGTCGGCGCCGAGGGTGAAGTGAAGCGCCCAGCCGGTGATCGAGCCAGTATCGGACTGGGCCCCATCCGACGCCTCCAGCGTCCACAGGCCGGCCATGTCGATGCCATCGAAGGCCGACAGCGGGGAGGCGGGCTGATAGCTGGGCGGAGAGGTCACGGCCGGGCCGCCGCTGTTGATGGTGTCGATGTTGCCGCCGGCGCCCTCGTCGTCGAGGAGAACGTCGAAGCCGTTGTTGTCGAAGCCGAACTGCGTCTCGGGCCAGTTGGGCCGGTCGATCAACACGACGGTGGTTCCGTTGTGGCTGAGGCGCGCCGTGACGTCGCCATTCCAGGTGTGGGCGATGTTCACCGAGATGTCGATGTCCTGGATGGTGCCGCCGACGGGCACGTTGAACGAGGTACCGGCAAATACGCTCGTGCCGTCGGGAATGGCCAGAGGCGGGTTGACGGCGATGGGGTAAGAGGCAGCGGTATCGCCCTCGCATTCATCGGGAGTGCCATTGAGATTGCAGTCGAAGCTGCCGGCGCCCGCGATGTCCTCGGCGTCGTCGGTGCAGTTGAGATTGCAATCGACGAAGGGCGTCGAGCCGCAGATCTGGACCGCATCGATGGCGGCCTCGACCACGCTCTGGGGGTTCTGATCGTTTGCGATGAAGCGGAGCTTCATGTTGGCAGAGGGCGTGACTCCGGCGTCGAGCAGCTGTTGCTCGGTGACCTGGTTGTGGCGCCAGGTAACGCCGCCGCTGGTATCGTGGCGGGCAATTTCGACCCACGGCCCGGCATCGCCATTGCTGCTGATCTGGACCGTGAGCGCGTCGAGACCGTCGGCGATGGTGAGGTTCAGGTAGTAGTCGTACCTGACGATCAAGCCGCCGGCCGTACCGTTGAAGGCTGGTGACGTGAGGGTCACCTGTCCGTCGGTCTGGCCGCCGACGACGTCGACGTCGCTGTTGCCGGCGGTGTTTTGCGTGAGATAGCACTGGCCGCTGCCGTCCGAATCGGCTATCGGATCGTAGTCCCAGCCGGCGTCATTAATCGGCACGCCGCGCTGCCAGTGTCCGGCGCTGGCGTTGGTCGCGCTGGTGGTCCAACCCTGGTCTGTCTGGAAGTCGTCGGAGAGGATGGGAATGTCGCATCCGATATTGCGGCACTGGCAGTCGCAGTTGACACCATCCGGCGGATCGCATTCTTCCGCGCCTTCGAGCACGCCGTTACCGCAGTCGCCGGCGTTGGGATCGAAGCAGACGATTTTCCGGATCTGGCCGGTCGCGCTGACGATGTACAGTTCGCCATCGGCATCCTCGCCGAAGGAGACGATGGCGGAGGGGAAATCTAGGGACGCGGTGCGATCAATCAGGTCGGTGACGACGCCATCGACCAGCCGGAAGGTGCGGACATAGTTGCCGAGGTAGTCGGCATAGAAGTATGTGCCGGAGAGACCGGGAATGGCGCAGCCGCGGTAGACGTAGCCGCCGGTGATCGAGCCGGTGCCGGAGCCGTCGCCGTGCGACTCGGTACGGATGGGGAGTGTCAGATCGCCGGCATTGCAGGTGCAGCCGGAGAGGCCGGTGCAGGCGGTGCCTTCCATGCAGCGCCAGCCGAAGTTGCGCGTGGCGCCGGTGCCGGCGGGGACGAAGTTGATCTCTTCCTGGGCGTCCTGGCCGACATCGGCAATCCACAGATCGCCGGTGAGGCGGTCGAAACTGAAGCGCCAGGGATTGCGCAGCCCGAGGGCCCAGATCTCATCGAGCGGATTTCCGCCGCCGACGTAGGGGTTGTCGGCCGGTACGTATGTGGGCGGATTATCGACGTCGAGTCGGAGCATCTTGCCCAGCAGCGAGCCGGTGTTCTGCGCGCGGTTGTTGGGGTCATTTCCGCTGCCGCCGTCGCCCATTCCGCAGTAGAGCATGCCGTCGGGGCCGAACTGGAGTTGCCCGCCGTTGTGATTGGCAAAATCCTGATTGATGATCTTGAGCGTGACAGCGCTGCCGGCATCGGCCACGTCGGGATCGGCGGAAACGCTGTAACGGGCGATGACGGTGTTGCCCGACAGGTTGGTGTAGTTCACATAGAAGTGGCCGTTGGTATCGTAGTCGGGATCAAACGCGAGACCGAGCAGACCGCGTTCGCCGCCGGTGCTGATGGTGCCGTTCAGATTGAGGAATGGCACGCCGTTGATGAAGTTGGTGGCGGTATTGAGAATCTTGATCCGGCCGGTCTGCTCCACGATGAAGAGCCGCGACGTGTCGCCCGGCGCGGCATAGATGCCGACCGGGGACGACAGGCCGGAGGCAATGAGCTGCGAATCGAGCTGGCACATGACTTCGCACTGGTCGAGCGTGCCGTTGTCGTTGCAGTCCTGGCTGGTGCCGTTTGCCAGTTCTTCGGCGTCGTCGATCTCGTTGCCGTTGCAGTCGAGGAAGCCCGCTCCGCCGACGGGGCCCTGCACGGCGGCAGTCACGCTCGAGGGCGTGCCGGGAAGGAAGACGCCCAGCGTGGCAGTCGCGTCGTCCGGCGCGCTGTTGGTATCGAACCGGAAGTTGTAGAGCGTGCCCCAGCGGATGGCGTTGGAGTTCGTACCCACATCCACCATGTTCCAGGTGATGGAGTTGGTTGCGACAGTGGCCGGCCAGTCCGTCCCGTCGCGATTCACGTTGCCTTCGCCGTCGCCGCTGTGATAGGGCACATCGCGGAATCCGATGTTCTGGACCATCACACCGGCCGGCAGCGGCACCGAGAACGACTCGATCGATCGTTCGGAATTGAGATTGTGCACCGCGTACTCGTAATGGAAAAAGCCATTGCCGAGGTCAGTCGCCTTGCTGGCCACGATGATGAGACCGTCGTTGGCAATCTGCACATCGGATTCGGTGACGGCCGGATCGTTTGCCTTCCAGGCGCGAATGGCAGGCTGCTCGCGCATCGTCGTGCCGGCAAGGGTAAAGGTGCGATCGTTCCCCGACGGGGTGATAGTGACGGGGCGATAGGAGGCGTTGTTATTCTGATTGCCGGCCGCGGCGTCGTCGGCTGTGACGTACTGTCCTTCGTGGAAGTAGAGGGCGCCGGGCTCGTTCAACTCGGCGACGGGTATCTGAAGTCGACGGGCCACGCCGCCGGACCATGATGGATTGGCCAGGGGGTGAATGTGTACGCCAGTCCGGGGATTGACCTGCCACTTGGGACCGGCCGAACCCTGCCCGCCATTACGCGATGCGCTGTAGGGATCGGAACAGCCAACACCGAGGGCCAGGTTGCCGTTCTGAGGTGAACAGGAACAGCAGATCGTTCCCTGAAGTGCGAAGAAGCCGTGCTTCAGCCAGGATTGGCCGAGCTGTTCGAATCGGCCGTTGGCCAGCCGGAAGAAATTCTGTCCGATGACGGGATGTGCATTGCTGCCGCCCTCGTCGACCCAGGATAGCGGCTGCGTGCCGATGTTGCACGAGGTGGTGCCGATGGAGAAGGCGTCGAAATAAACGCCGGGCTGTACCTGAACGCTGGGGTAGTTCTGGGCCGTGTTACCGGAGGCGCCGACCAGTGCCCCCACGATTACGTCGGGGCCGGGGTTACCACCGCAGTTGGTGCCGCCGCGCGGGGCAGGTTCGTCGCCGGGCGGCGGGGCGCCGGCCTCGTCGCCACCGGTCCAGATCAGATCGGCAGTTGTTGAGATAGAGCCGACGGTCAAACCGGCCAAGGCCGGATCGCCAAGCTGTTCGGCCAATTCGGGGCGAATCGTGATGTCCCGTGCTGCGAGCCGCCACGTCGCGTCGCCGACATCGATCAGCGAGCGGGCATCGGAAAGATCGAGAAGTTGTACAACGATGGGTTCGAGGCCATTCCGCACAAAGAACTCGGGAGTCTGCGAATCTCCGGTGGCCTCAATCTGAAAGCGATCGATCACGACCGAGAGATTGCGGCGATGAAAGACGAGCGCGCGATTGTGTCGCAGGCCGCCCTTGGTGGCGCCGACAAGCAGCCCGCCATCTTCGATCAGCGTGATATCCGAGCTGGTGATCACGTCCAGGTCGAGGGACAGCCGGCCGTCCTCTGGCGCCACCAGCGGGTTAACGCCATCGAGGCTGACGTCGATGCTGGCGGCGTTGAGCCGGAGAAGGTCCAGCTCGATGACAGTCTTGCCGCCCTGGATGGCCCACGTCGATTCGGCGGCGGCGGGTGCCGTCAGCGCGAATACGGTCGAACAAACGAGACAAATCAACTGACTCGGCTTCATTCATGATCTCCTGAATGGCAGGCCGCCTCCTCCATGAGAGCTGCATGGCGGCATCAATGGAGCCCGACGGCTCGAAAGAGCCTTGCACGGCAAGCGTGCGCGCGGGCAGGTAAAGCAATCAAAAAGGAGGGAAGGAACGGAGAGCGGTTCAGGGTGCAGAGACTAATTGAACGCTCAGGACCGGCGCTAGACCACCGGCAGCGTAGCGGAATGCTGACTGGAAAGCCCTACTCCCCAGCAGGAAATTCCGGGTAACCTTCCCGTATGTCCTGATTTTTACCGAAGTGGCACGCGCATATCAAGCGCAGAAGATGGCAAAGGCTGCGTCGCCGTTTACGAAAAGCTGCTTTTTATGGGCGTGGAGCTTGCTGGCCTCGGCAAAGGCCGGCAGCACGCCGGCGCCACGCTGGAACCGCGATGGATCCTGTCGAGTCGCGCGGAGCCAGCGGCCGGGCCTAATCTGCATGGACCCTGCCTGGTTCCGGGAAGATCGCTGGAAAACCGGTGTGCGGTACTGCCCAGCTGTCCGGTTGTGCGGCGGCTCAGGCGGCGCCGGTGGGCTCGGGCACGTCCTTGGACTCGACGATGCGGAGTTTGGCGTAGAACCCGTCCTGCTTCATGCGTTCGAGTTCAGGCTCCGCCTCTTCGCGAGTCGAAAACCTTCCGAGAATCACCCGCAGGCCTTCCGGAGACACGCCCTCGACCTTCCAACGCTTGGGAGGCGGCGGTTCCTTGACCGGCCGGCCGCGCTTGGCGCCTTCACCGGGCTCAACCGTTTCGACGGTCTCTGCGACCACCGTCTCCTCTTCCGTGTCTTCGGTCTCCAGTTCCAGCTTTTCTTCTTCGCCTTTGGCCATGCAAGTAAATCCTGAGTGTTGAACTGTATTCAGCCGGGTTTTTGTACCGTCGCCGCCTCCAGAGCTCATATCGGTCAGCGAGGCTGTGGCATAGAAATACTCTCGGGGTAGCGGTCCGGTTTCGCGAGGCGGACAATATTAGTTTCCGCGGGAGCGCCGGTTGTCAAGCCGGCCGACGCGAACGACGATGGGGCACGGAGAAAGCTCATGTTGCGCGCTTCAAAACGCACCGAAGTGTACGCCGGATTGGCTTCGAACCCGTCGAGCATACAGGTGCCCTCCCTGAACGGTCGAGGGTCGGTCGACTAGGATAGCCGCGCGGAAGGCGAGTTTCTCGCGGTTTTACGCTTCGATTGACTGACGGAGTCCGCATGACTGCGCACAAGTACGCACTCGGCGTGGTGGGAACAGGCCATATTGCCACCGTGATCCTGAAGCGGCTGCTGACGAGTGGCTATTTGACCCGCGATCGCGTGATTGCCACGCGCTCACGCACCCTTTCACAGCACCCGATCGACATTCCGCTCACCGACGACAACGCGGCGGCCATTGCCGATGCTCGGCTCGTGCTGATCGCGGTCACGCCTCAGAAATTTCCTGAGGCGGCCGCCGGCATGCGTCCTGCAGCGGAAGGCGACCGCGTGTTCATCAGCCTGATGGCGGGCATGCCGACCGACCGGGTCGCGTCGGCACTGTCGGACGAGCCGGTGCGTGTCATTCGTGCGATGCCGAACCTGCCATTCGGACTGGGCCGGGGTGTGACGGGACTGTTTCGCGGGCGTCACGCCTCCCTGGACGATCTGGAAGAAGTCCGGCACCTGTTTTCGGCCGGTGGCGTGACGGTGACACTCGACAACGAAGCGTTGATGGACGCGGTCACGGCGGTCGCCGGTTCGGGGCCGGCATACTTTTATTATTTCGTGGAAATGCTGATGGCGGGGGGCATCGCCGCCGGGCTCAAAGCTGAGGATGCGCAGGTGCTCGCGGCCCACGCCTGCGTGGGGGCGGGCGCCATGCTGCTGGAGAAGAACGCCTCCCCGCAAAGGCTGCGCGAAGCCGTGACCAGCCCCGGCGGCACGACGCAGGCGGCCATGAACAAGCTGGCGGAGTGCCACGTGGCCGAGCATGTAACGGAGGCGGTACTCGCGGCATTTCGGCGCGGCCAGGAGCTGGGGCAGCTTCATAACGCGTGAGCTATTCTCGTTCGTGCACGGGGGGCCGAAGTTGGTGGCGGGCCACCAGGAGCGCGATTTCTGCAACGGCCGCGACTTTGGCAGGCGGCGGGTCCCACCATGCCCTCGCTGGCTTCGGGTTGGTATCAAGCTGTGGCGGCCTCGGGGACGGCTATCGGGCGTTGTGCGCGAACGGGCATCGCAGCGCGCCTGCGGTCTGGGCGGCGGAGAAGCGCTCGCCGAGCTCGCGGTGCACCGCCATGATATGCGAAAACGCGTCGGCGGCGGCCCGGGAGACCGCTTCGGTTTCTTCAGGCGTAAACGCAACGGCGTTCATGGCATCCTTGAAGGCCTGCCACAATTCTGTCTGGCGATCGCCGTATGGATCGAAGTAGCGCAGTCCCGCCACGCCGTCGAGCGCGTAGGCCTTGCGAAGCGCGCGAGCGATGTAGCGCGAGCCGTTGTTGCTGCCTTCGAAGACGTAATGAACGCCCAGCAGACCCGCCGGCGCCAGTACGGCGAGTTCGTCGATGGCGGCGACAAAGTGCCGGGTCGAATTCAGCGGGGCGATCGTATCCACGTCGCGACCGAAGTGTGCGAGGTCATCCAGCAGGTATGGCTCCTGGAACTGATGGTCCGCCAGAACGCTCGACAAGGCGGGATGCCGGTCGCGATGGCGCTTAAGGTGCCCTTCCAGGGCCCGGTGGATGAGCAGCAGCTGGGCGAGCATCTCGACATAGCCTTCTAGGGGGATGCGTCCCATCACGAGGGCCTTGTTGAATTCGCCGTGCTCGGTTTCGTCGTGCAGACGCTGGGTATCAGCCTTGAGGCGCTGCATGATGGGATTGAGGTCGCAGGCGGGTGCGGTTGTCGATGGACTCATCGTTTTGTATCTCCGTATTCTGGAAAATCGGTCCCTGGGAAGGCTGGAGAAAAGCTTCGGCGAAGCCAAATGCCGGCGGCAGGATCAATCCCGGCCGAGTATTCCCATTGCCAGCAGGGCCGGCACGGCCAGCCATGCGAGTCCCTTGATGAGGAAGAAGAGGAAGGCGGCCAACCCCAGGCGGCCACCGAGGCGTCGGAGGCCGGAGGGTCGAGATGGCGCATTTGGCAGATTCGTTTGTATGGGCGTCATGGCAGTACCTGAAGGCATTCAGCTTGCAATTGAGACTCAGTCTCAATTAGAGTCTAGTTTAACGGTCCGCGCGGGGGTGGCAAGCCATTAAATTTGTGGGCTGGGGAAGTGGATGCCCGGGCGGCTGCTTCGGGTCGGAATGCGGCCAGTGAAAGCGGCGGTTGGGTGGAAGGCACCATGGCGTGGGTTCGAGAAACAGGACAGGGAATCGAGATCGACATCAAGGCGGTGCCTGGGGCGTCGCGCGATCGCGTGGTCGGGCTGCTGGGCGAATGCCTGAAGGTGCAGATTTCGGCCGCGCCGGAAAAGGGCAAGGCCAACAAGGCGATCGAATCGCTCCTGGCGAATAGTCTGGGGGTGCGGGCCAGAGATGTGGCCGTTGTGAGCGGGCACACCACGGCGCGAAAGACGGTTCGCGTGACGAATGTCACCATCGAGACATGCAGGCGGCTGCTGGAAAAAACCGACGCGTCATGAGGCGTTCGGATGCGAAGGGCAGCGTGCCGCGCGCACGGGTGTCGCCCGGCATGTTGGGTCAGCCTGGACGATGTTCTATGCTGCCTACTCCGCGATGCAGTAGAGGTGTTTCTTTCCGCGCAGGAACAGCTGGTTGCCGACGATGGCCGGTGAGGCGGAGAAATCGTCATCGAGCCTGTTGGTGGCCACGATGTTCAAACTTTTGCCCTGCTTGATCACGCACGTAGCGCCGTTGCGACCGACGACGTACACGTGGCCGTTCGCGCCGACCAGGGAAGAGTAGATGCCGTCGATGGCATCGAGCCGCTCGCGCTCATAGAGCGGTTCACCCGTTCTGGCGTTGTAGCAAGACAGGATGTTGGTGTTCTTCTGGACGAGGTAGAGGGCGTCGTCGTACAGGAGCGGCGACGGCACGTATGGCGTGTTGCCGCTCAGACGCCAGGCGATGGCGTCGCCGTCGGTGAGATCGCCGCTCGCATCCTTGTACTTGATGGCGAGCAGGGCCTCGTTGCGATGGCCGCTCATGACAAAGGCCAGGCCGAAGCCGGTGAGCGCCGTGGGAATGCAGTTGGTGCCCAGGCCGCCGCATTCCCAGAGGACGTCGCCGGATTTCAAGTCGTAGCTGCGCACGCGATTGCTGGCAGGGATGATGACCTGCGGGGAGCCGGCGTCGGTCGCGACAAACGGCGTGGCCCAGCTGGTCGGCTCATCGCGCGGCCTGCGCCACTTTTCGTCGCCGGACTTCGCATCAAGGGCGACGATGAACGAGTCGCCCTCGTGGTCCCAGTTGACGATCAGCGTGTCCTGGTACAGCGCGGGCGAACTTCCTTCGCCGAAGCCGTTGCGCGTCTGCATGTCGCCCAGATCTTTTTCCCACAGCACTTTGCCATCCATGTCGAGGCAGTAAATGCCGCGCGAGCCGAAATAGGCGTAGAGGTGCCGCCCATCCGTCACCGGCGAGGATGGCGCCAGGCTGCCGTCGTTGTGATTGCCTTCGTGCGGCACCTCGGTGCGAACCGTCTCCTGCCACTTCTTCTTGCCCGTCTTGCGATCGAATGCGACGACAACGAAATCGAACGGCTGGCTCGGCTTCTGTGCGCGACCGAAGCCGCGGCCGCCTCGGCGTCCGCGCGTGCCTTCGCCGCGCCGGCGGCCTTCGGGCTGGTGGACGACCAGGTCGATCGAGGGCCCACCCTGGTTGAGCATCTGCGCCTGAGGCTTGCCGCCCGCGGGTTTTGCATCGTCGCCGGCCGGCACGGCGGTCTGGATGAAGACCAGATCGTCCCAGACGATCGGCGTCGATTGGCCCTGGCCGGGCAGCTCTACTTTCCAGCGGATGTTCTTATCGTCGCCCCACTTGATGGGTGGCCTGGCGTCCGGGGCGACGCCGTTGGCGAGGGGACCGCGCCACTGGCCCCAGTTCTTTTCGGCGGCGTCGTTGGCAGGGGGCATCAGGATGAGCGCGGTGGACAGCATCAGGGCGGCGGACGGCATGAAAGGATCTCCTCGCGAATGGGCTGATCGACGAATCCGGCCGCGATTGTCGCCAAATTGCCGCGCCTCCGCAAATAAATGCTTGTTCAGATGCGATTCTGATCGTTTTTGACCGGGAGTGCAGTCAGCTGCGCGCGACGGTGTTGAAAGGGATGCTGGCTTCTCAATGGCACCAACGCACGCACACGGTGAATCGCACTGCTCACCGAGCAGCGGCACCCCACGTGGGCGCGGTTCGCCTTGTCCACTTCGGCACTGCCTGAAGCAGTGGCACATGGGACGCCGCGCGGCCCGATTTGCGTGCATTTGCAGGAACGCCGGCGATCAGCGCACCAGGCTGATGCGGCCGAGGAGGCCGCCGGTACTGGGCGCGTTTGCGCTGACTTTGATGTTCTTCCCGTAGTAGGCGACGGGCTGGATGAGCAGCGCCTTGTTTTTTGGCGAGCCGTTCAGGTCGATGTGCATGATGCGTCCGGCGCGGATGCCAATGTTGTTGTATTGCGTATTTGCGCCGTTTCCGGTGACGTCGTCGTGCACGAAATGGGCGATGATGTCGCCGATGCGCTCCTCGACGGCGCTCTCGAGGCTGGCCTTCATGCCGGGCTCGCCGGTGATCCAGTAGCTCTGGGCGTCGCCGTCCTCGTTGTAGTATTCGGGCGATGAGGTGCCCATTTCGGCGGCGAGGTCCTCGGCCGAAATGCCGCTTTCGATGTTGTCAGACACCTGGCTTGCGCCGCTGCCGCCGAACTCCAGGATCCCGAAGTTGCCTGCGCCGGCGTCGCTGCCACTACCGCTGAGTTTATAGGGGAACAGCTTCACTTCCGGCACGCCGTCGCCGTCGGCATCGACATCGCCATCGGCGAATGCGTATTCATCCTCGCCGTTGACCAGCATGTCGTTGTAAATGTCGATGTGAATGGTGAACGGCAGCAGGGCCGGGCCCGAGCCATGCTCGAAGCCGGAAAAGCGGTCATCCATCGCGGCAATTGCCGTCGCGCTGACACTACCCTCGTCCATTCCGAAGATGCGCGAGAAGTAGAACAGGACGGCTCCGTTGTCGCTTTCGGCGGAGCGCCTGGCAATCGCCCTGACGGCGTTAAAGGGATTGGCGCCCGACGTATCCAGCGGAGCGCTGCGGTTGGCGAAGTTGAACCAGCCGACGGTGATGTCCGATAGGTCCAGCTGCGTGCCGCCGGCACGGAAGGATTCGTTGGCCGACGCGTATTCCCCGGTTCGCTGCCGGACGAGCGTCTCCACGCCGTCGGCGTCCTTGACGATCGCTGCGTTGGAGAAATATCCGCTGACGCCCGCCAGGGCCGCGGCGTCGGCGGCGTTCTGGAGGTCGCTGCGAACGGAATAGAGCATGCCGATATCGACCGCCAGCGCGGCGAAACCGATCAATGCCACAGAGCTGACAACGACGTGCGCGACGACCATGCCACGACGGCGCGCTATCCCCTTTGCGAATATGTGCCTTCCCGTCATCCCCGATTCCCCCTTGTCCCGCTTCTTGTTTTCTAGGGTCGGATACCGGAGAGGCCAAGTCAAATAAGCGGAGCCGGTAATGCGGCACTGGGACCGCTAAGAGGAGTTTTGAGTCCGATGACGCCTTTTTCGGTGCGGGAGCATCTCAGAATGGAGGCGCAATTTCGGCATCGATGCGCCACAGGCGTAAGAAGGGCTGATCGCGAGGCACGCGTTGACGAGCCCGTGCCGCAGGGCTCGCCGCCACAAGCCGCTGCGGCCATACGATCGCCGCGCCCGCGCGAGCTGCATTCAGCGTTTCGCGTTCAATGTGCCGCCTTCAGCGAACCAGGCTGATCCGTCCCATCAGGCCGCCCGTGCTCGGGGCGCTGGCGCTTACCTTGACGTTGTTGCCGAAGTAGGCGACCGGCTGAATGATGAATGCCTTTTTACTGGGCGATCCGTTCAGATCGATGTGCATGATGCGGCCGACGCGGATGCCGACGTTGTGATAGTCCGTACCGCTGCCGTTGCCGACGACGGTGTCGTGAACAAAGTGGGCGATCACATCGCCGATGCGCTGCTCCACATCCGATTCGAGGCTCGCCGTCATGCCGGTCTCGCCGTAGATCCAGTAGCTCTGCGCTTCGCCGTCGTCGTTGACGTATGCGGGCGAAGTCGTGCCCATGACCGCCTCGAGCGCCTCGGGCGTGATTCCCTCGACGATGTTCTCGCCGACCTGGCTTGCGCCGCTGCCGCCGAATTCCACGAGGCCGAAGTTGCCGGACCCGGCATCGTTGCCGTTGCCGCTGAGCTTGTACGGGTACAGCTTGATTTCGGGCACGTTGTCTCCGACGCCGCTGACGTCGTCGGAATAGGAGTAATCGTCCTCACCGTTCACCAGCATGTCGTTATAGGAATCGATGTGGATCGTGAACGGCAGCAGGTCCGGGCTCACGCCGTACTCGTACTCGAATCCGGCGAAGCGGTCGTCCATCGCGGCGACTGCCGTCGCACTGACGTTGCCTTCGTTCATACCGAAAATTCTTGCGAAATAGAACAGGACGCCGCCGTTGGTGCCGTCAGGAGCGCGACGCGTCACGACCTGCACGGCGTTGAAGCGATTGGCGCCGGACGTGTCCAGCGGCGCCGAGCGGTTATTGAAATTGAACCAGCCCATCGTCATGTCTGAAGCGCCCAGGATCGTGCCGCCGGCGCGGAAGGATTCGTTCAGATAGCCATAGGTCATCGTTCGATTCACGACCGCCGATTGGGTGCCCGCCTCGTCGCCGGTGATGGCGGCATTGGTGAAGTAGCCGGTCACGCCAGCCAGGGCGGCTGCATCGGCGGCGTTCTGAAGATCGCTGCGCACGGAAAAGAGAAGGCCGCTATCGACGGCCAGCGCGGCGAAGCCGATCATCGCGGTTGAGGTAACGACGACGTTGGCAATGATGGTTCCCCGCCGCTTCGTGGCGAAGCGGCGCTGCGGTTTGCGCCCAGGGATTGCGCTCATTCTGCGTACTCCGATGCTCGGGATATGTGGGGGCCTGCCGGCGGTTGGTGGGTCCGGCAGGTCTCTGTCGGGGCCTCGGCGGCGGCTCCCGAAGGTATGCCATCGAGAAAGGTCCATTATGAGGGCGCGGCGGGCAAATTTCATGCGAAGTCGCGCGTGCCCCGGCCTCCTCTAAAGCCTTGATTAATAGATGCTTGCGAGTTATCGCCGCAATCTGGCCCCCGAGTGGGACGCGCGGTTTTCGGACGCGCGACACAATGGGCGGCGGCGCATCGGCGGAATTCCGCTGAAGATCCGCGGCCCGATGGCGTCGTGGTAGTCGCCGGGGCCGGCAGTGTGACCTCGCGGTCCGTGGAGGCAATTATGCGACAGGTGAACAGGTGTACGTCAGCGACGCTCCGCTGGGTGGTGCTTGCGGCCATGGCGCTTGGCGGGTGCGAGACGATGTCCGATCCGGTTCCCGGTGGTTTGCCGCCGGGCCAGGCGGGGGGCAATGGCGGTGCCGGCGGGAATGATGGCGGCGGCATGCAGGCGGAGGGCGAGTTTGTCGCCACGGCCAACAGCGTCAGCGCGGCGAACGGTGGCACCCGCAACGATCCGGAGAATGTCGCACCGCCGGCCGACGTCACGTTGTTGACATGGAACGATGCGCGTGGCGCACCGCGGACGATGACGCTGGGGGCCTACCTCTACCAGTACGATTTCAGCTTCGACGACGGCCAGCAGATCGTCGAGCGCAGCGCCAACGACGATGCGTGGGGGCACGAGGGCTTCGGCTATCTGGTGTCGCACAACACGCAGAACGGCAACTCACCGCTGGGCAAGTCGAATGTTCCGGAGAGTGTTGAAACCATCGTTTTTGCGGGCGGGCATCACGCGATTCACCGGATTGAAATGCTCTACGATCGCGATAAGGAATCGGGCGGGTTGGGCATCAAGATACCCGTAGTAATCGAGTGGTTCGTGGCGACGGGGCGGGACCATCCCGTTTGGGCGGTCACATGGAAGATGGGCGACGTCATCAACCCGAATAACGTCGATTTCAACACCCATCGCATGGACACGCGCGGGCCCTACGGTTCGCTGAACTTCGACGGTGCGGCGAGCCGCAACCAGGGCGATGCCATCGGCGGCGTTGCCTGGGGAGATGCCGGCTATCAGTTTACCACGACGACCCAACCCTTGACGATGAATTCAAACTGGGACTACTCGGCTGGAAACCTCGTCAACTACTGCCGCGCGTGGACGGAGACGGTGAACGCGGAGATGGGCATCGTGCAGACGCGGATGGGGGACGCAGAGATGGGCAATCCCGAGCGCGTGAAAGCCGCCGAGCGCGGCAAGACGTCGGCGGACGTACAGCCGGCCTGCGCCGGCGACGCCCGGGACTATCTCATGCCGTGCGTCAGCGGCTGGCCGTATCAGTTGATGAATTACGATTGGGATCCCGGCAGCCCCAAGCCGTTGAACGAGGCGACGGGCACGAAGTTGATTGCGTGGGGCTCGCCATACGGTTATCTCGGCGCGTCGAGCTTTGATCTGTTCGATCACAACATCGGCACGGGTGATGGCCGCGGCGATCGCAGCTACGCCACGTTCATCGTGCTGGGGCCGAAGAACCGGTATGACGCGAACACAGGTGCATATACCGCTGACGGCGACGTGGCACAGACGGTCAATGGGGTTATGGGCCTCGATGCGGCGATCGTCACCAGTGCCACGCCCGGCGCGGTCGTCTCGCAGATTCCGCGAGGCCCCGGCGCCAGCCAGATCAAGGCCGTCACCGACGTATACAACGATGCCCTGGCGGCCTACATGCTGCGCGCGACGGACAACCGCGTGGCAATCACGTTCGCGCCCTCCATCGCCGCGCCGGTGAAGAGTCCGATCTTCGTGGTGCAGAACTACACGTCGGAGGCGCTGCCGACGGTTCGCGTTGGCGGGGCGGAAGTGAGCGTGAACGACGGCACGGCGAACTCGGGTGCATTCGTCTCGCTGGATGCGGAGAAAAACGAGCTGTACGTGACGATCAACCGGGAGATCGCGGTAGCAACGCAGATCGACATCGCCGGATGATTCTGCCGGAACCGCAGGAGAGTGGACCATCCAGCTTGTGAAGGCCTGGATGGTCCACTTGTTTTTGAAATCATCGAACCCGAAAGGACAGGCGCCGACGTGCAGATGGCGGCGCCGTTGCCGACGGGACAAACCCACCGTTCAACGAGGCGATTGGCGTCCCGTCGGTGCCTCGTCGGTGGGCGTGACGCCGTGGACCGGCTCCTGCGGATGCGTCGCATCGGGCGCCGCGGGCGTGCGCAGCGACTGGGCGGCCACCTGCGCCTGCCGGGCAAAGTCGATCGACTCTGCCAGGATGCGGGCGGACTCCTGGTCGGCGTGGAAGCCCAGGGAGTTTTCGCTGCTGATGAAGTCGAGCCGCCACTGGCTTTTCTTCTGAAGCTCGAAGACGGGCGCGAGCTGTTCGGCCGTCGCCCCCGCCGCCTGTGCCGATCGTATGGCATCGAGCATGTCGGTCACGGCGATGGCGGCGCGCTCGATCAGCGCGTGGGTGCGCTGCTGGATGTTCTCGACCTTGGATCGCAGTTCCTCCTCCGGCACGCGGTGACACGTCTGGCACGAGGTGTTGATGGATAACAGCGGGCTGCGCACCCAGTGGCTGCTCACCTTCATGGCGCCCTGCCGTTCGTAGGGCATGTGGCAGTCGGCACAGCCCACGCCGCTGCGGGCGTGAATTCCCTGGCTCCACAGTTCAAACTCGGGGTGCTGGGCCTTGTACACCGGCGCGCCGGTCTCGCCGTGCTTCCAGTCGTAGAACGCTTCGCCATCCGGGAACTTGTGTTGGTCGTACACCGCTTCGATCTGCTCGACTCTGAGGCCCTTGTCCCATGGGAAGAACAGCGTCTCGCGCGGGCCGCAGTAGTATTCGACGTGGCACTGGGCGCAGACGAAGATGCGCATCTCCTGGCGCGTCGAATCGACGTTGGGATCGTACGGCTGCGCGCGGCTTCCCGCCCGCCAGCGTTCGATGCTGGGCAGGTGGGGCGTCGGCTCATCGCTTCTTGCGAGGGCGGCGATTCCGTGGACGAATGCCGGCCGCGTGACGCGCGTCTTCATCGATTCGGGATCGTGACAATCGACGCAGCCGACGGGATGGGCGTTGGGCTCGCCGGCGCCGTCGTGGGTTTTCGCCAATGCCTCGAAGGCATCGGCGTAGCTCATGGTGCTGACGAGTTCGAAGCCCTTCTGCACGGCCGGCCAGTTGAAGTCGGCCGCCAGCGCCGCGCGATCGGCCGGCTCGCCGGCGGCCTCCAGACCGAGGCGGCGGTACAACGGAATGACACTGGCGTGGCAATGGAGGCACGCACCGGGCTGCGGCCGCTCGGTCACGCGCTGCGTCTTGAGCTGGTCCGACAGCATGTATGCGTGGCCGCGCGCCTCGCGATAGTCTAGGGCAAAGGCATAGCCCGCATAGAGCCGGCGCAGCCAGGGTTGCTCGTCGAGCCTTTGCGCCGGCATGGCGCTGGAGCCGCCGTAGCGCGAGGGCCCGGCATCGACGGTGCGCAGATAGGAGTCGTACTGGCGGGGCCAGTTGGTGCCCCAGGGCTGGGTGTCGCTGGTGGCTTCGCCCACCTCCACCAGCCGGACGAAGGGCGTGCGCGCCTCCTGCTTGCGGCCGAAGATGTTGACGAGCAGGGCCGTGACGCCCAGCGTCACCAGGGCCGTGCCAATCAGCAGGGCGGCCAGGCCGGTCCATCGGGGGCTGCCGGCGGCGGCGACTGTGCCGGTCGCGGGTTCCTGCGGTCGGGGTGCCGAATCAGTCATCCGTTGTCTTCCTCAAGGTGTTCCTTCGATGGCGGCGATACGCCTGCTGTCAGGGGCCATGTCCCACATCCGCATGGCAGTGAATGCACATCAGCATGTCGTCCGCCGGCGCTTCGGGCAGCATCTGGTGGACGGTGTTTACGTGGCATGCGACGCAATTCTCCTGCGTGATGCGGCGGTTGCGCGGCTTGATCTGGATGGGCTCGTGAAAGTTATTGAGCGTGAAGGCCATTGAGTGGAAGAATCCGTTGTCGGCCTTGGCGATGTACTTGCGGACCGTGTCGTGCGGCAGATGGCAATCGATGCACACGGCGATGTGGTGATGGCTGCTCTTCTGCCAGGTGTCGTAGTGTTCCTGCATGATGTGGCAGTTGGCGCAGGCTACGGGATCGCTACTGAAATAGCTCAGCCCCTGGGCGTAGCCGAAAGTGAAGCTGCCCACGCCGGCCAGCAGGCCCAGCACCAGTGCCAGCGCGGCGGACAGCATTCCCACGGGCGCCCACCGCTTGAATCGCGAACGAAGGTTAATCATCGCGCCGCTGATTGCCACGCGAGGACATGGCTGACCGAAATGCAGACGAATTTACCAGTTTCAACATTTGCCGCACGTTACGGCTCGATGGCCGGAGATTCAAGCCGCCCGCGCGACAATTTGCTGGCGTTCTGGCCCACGATGCGATTAACATGGTCTGTAATTCGGAGTGGGCCAGTGCTGAACATAAATGCGATGACTTGCGGTGCACGGCAGGGCTGCCTTCGGCACGAATCAATAAAGGAACATTGATATGAACGTTTCAAGGCTTGTCTGGTATTGCGCCGCGGCCTGCGTGGTGGCCGGCGCTTTGCATGGCCCCGTGCGAGCGGACGATCCGCCGGCGCCGCAGCCGGCCGCGAGCGAGCAGAAGCCCGAACAGCCGCCGCTGCATGTCCTGGCGGGGAGGGTGCTCGATTACGAAGGAAACCCGGTCGCAAAGGCGACGGTGGCCATTGCGGATGCAAAGGATGGTCATCTCATCTACCTGGGGCCCGATTCGATCATTGCCAGCGGACCGGACGAGACGGTCCTGTTCTTCTTTTCGAAGCGTAACGGGCGTGCCTCGGCGAAGACACAGACGGACGAAAGTGGGCAGTTCAAGTTCGAGGGCCTTCGCCATGGCACCTACAACCTGTTGGCGGCTCACAAGAGCGGCATCGCGATTCGCAAGAACATGTCCTACGAAAAGGACGATACGTCGCTTGAGCTGAGCTTTGAAAAGCCCGCCTATATTGAGCTGTCCCTGACGGGTCTGCCCGATGACGACTGCCACGTTTCACTCACGCACGATGAGACGGCGGACGAGGACGATCCGTCGACCCTGTACTTCGCGCCGTTTTTGAATTACGACGCCGAATCGACGGAGCCGTTGCGGGTCGGCCCGCTGCCATCGGGCCGCAAGTGGCTGCTTCAGTCCGCAAAGAACGTGAAGAAGCAGCAGTATTTTGCCACCATGTTTCAAATGACCATTGAGACGATCGCCGGCGAGACGTCGAAAGTTGCCGTCGATCTGAAGCAGGGCGAACGAGTTGAAGGTCGCGTCGTCGGCCCGGAAGGGGAGGCTCTGGCAGATGTCTCGGTCATCGCCCGCACGCGCGACCGCAATCCTCGCGAGTATGGCGCCGTGACCGACAAGAAGGGGGCCTACACGATCACCGGCCTGCCCTCCGGCGAACTGGACCTCGTCGCGGAACGATGGATTCCGCGTACGGCCCCTGGCTGAGGTCCGGGCCCCATGGATCTCTCGGTCAGCCGGGCGATCCGGGTTCCGGTCGGAGCCCCCGAAGATGCGAAGATCGTGGTCGATCGATTCCTGATTGTGAAAGTGGGCGAGTACGCGCCGGACTTTACGGCGAAGACGCTGGATGGCGACGAGGTGAAGCTGAGCGATCTGCGCGGCAAGCTGGTATTCATCGACTTCTGGGCGACTTGGTGTGTGCCGTGCGTGGCCGAGTTGCCGCACGTGCTGGCGGCGCACGAGCAGTTTGGCGGCGAAGGTGACTTCGTGGTGCTGGGCATCAGCGTCGATGCGAAGGCCGACACCGTGAAAAAGTTCGTCGAGGGCCGCAAGCTGCCGTGGAAACAGATTGCCCTGGGCGACGCGGCGAAGAATCCGCTGGCGAAACTGTACGGCGTCTCCGGCGTACCGGCGACATTCCTGATAGGACCGGATGGCAAGGTGGTGGCCAAGGACCTTCGCGGCAAGGGCCTGGCCAATGCGGTGAAGAAGCACCTGCCGAAGCGCGATGCCGAGCCAGTGGCATCCAGCGAGGAGAACCAGTAGGGCACGCAGCCGGCTGCGCCGTGGCGGCTATTCGCGTTTGCGGAAGCGGATCAGGTAATTCTCGTCGAGATAATCGGCGGGGGGCGTATCGATTCGCTCGAAACCGCAGCTTTCGATTTCGCGCGTCGTCTCCTCCTCGCCCGCGCGCACGTGATCCAGCACCCATTGGCGGCTGACACCGGGGATGCGCCTGAAATCCACCACGATCACTTCGCCCCCGCGGCGCACGGCGCGATGCAGCGAGCGCATCGTCGACAGCGGCTGCTCGAAATGGTGATACGTATCGCAGATGAATGCACGGTCGATTGAGTTTGGCGGCAGGTGGGTCGATGCGTCGTCAGCGAGCACGGTCACGATGTTGTCCATGCCGCG
Source organism: uncultured Planctomycetaceae bacterium (assembly GCA_964408455.1). Taxonomy (GTDB): domain Bacteria; phylum Planctomycetota; class Phycisphaerae; order UBA1845; family UTPLA1; genus CAYOZN01. Next base: position 23,006 of record CAYOZN010000009.1, on the reverse strand, counting down.
TTCGGCCGCCGTCGCCTCGATGTGATCGAGAAATTCCGGCGCGATATCGACCGCATAGACCCGGCCGCCGCTCCCCACTCGCCGGGCGAACATGTGAGTGAAGAAACCGGTGCCGGCCCCGATGTCGGCGACCGCCATACCCGGCGTCAGGCCGACGGCATCGAGGATCCGTTCCCGCTCGCGGTAGATTTCGCGGCTTTCGCCTTCGAAGCGTTCTACCCACTGTTCCACTTTCACGTCGCCCTTGAACTCCTCGTTGAGATCCGCGCGGACCGCCGGCTCGGGCGGCAGGGGAGCCGGGGCAGGGCGTTGGCAGCCGGCCGGTGCGAGGACGCAAGCGATCAGGCAGACGAGCGATGTGTGGCGACGCTTCATGATGCACTCCGGTGAACAGTGGGCCGGCCCTTCGGGGGCGGCGCTGCATGGGCCGGAATGATAGCCCTCCGGTCCCCGCGCATCGAACGTGCCGCCCCGGCGTGAAGCGGCGCCGGCGGTCCCGTTGAACAAGGCGTGGCCGTGCCGCGCGCACGCTTCTTGCCACGCTCTGACGCAGAACTGATGCTTGTGACGTGCGTTCGCCGCAGCGGGCTGCGCCATCGAGGACGCACTCGACCCGGCATTCTGGAGCTACCTATGTCCTGCCCGTTCATCCGTCCCGGACTCGCGACGACATTCTGCCTTGCCTTCTGCGCCATTGGCGCCGGGGCGGCCGCCGAGGAGATAAAGCTTGCTCCGCGCTTTGCGCCGGGGGACGAGCGCTACGTCGAGATTTCTTCGCGCGTGGAGATCAGGACCGAGTCGCCGCGCGGCCCTCAGGAGACCAAGGTCAATCGCATCGTCGGCTGGCTGGTCCGCACGGATCGGGCGGATCGGGATGGGGGACAACTGAGCATCACGTTCGATCGCATGCTTTCGGAAGTGACGCTGGCCTGGGTCGGGGACGAGCCGCTCAAGTTCGATTCGGATTCGCCGGGCGAGGATGCCACGCCCATGCTGAAGGAGCTGCTCGGCGCCCTGATCGGCGCGTCGCGGACGATCGAGATCGACGCGTCGGGCAAGGCGGTGAAGGCGGATGGCGGGGAAGCGCTGGCGGCCAGGCTGGCGTCCGCCGCCAGCGAGAACAACTTCTTCCTGCCGTCGGTGCGAGACAGCGTCAGCGATGAGCGGACGCGGCGGACGTTCAATCAGGGCTTCGTCGGTTATCTGCCCGCGAAACCCGTTTCCGTTGGAGACGAGTGGGAGGCGAAGATCGAGCGCGACCTGGCCCAGCCCTCCGGCGTGGTGACATTCACCTGTCGCTGCAAGCTGGAGAAGCTGGAAAAGAAGGATGGCCGCCAGATCGCGATCATCAGCTATCGCTCGGCGTCGCATGCGCCGGCCGAAGGCGACGAGAAGCCGGAGGGTGCGATCGAAGAAGTCAGCCTGTCGGGCACGCTGCGCTTTGACGTGGCCGCCGGTCTGCCGCTGGACCAGCAGGAGGAATTCAAGTCGAAAGGCTCCGTTGAGCGCGATGGGCCGCAGGGCAAGGTGACGCTCACGACGACGGCGTCGATCGGCGAAACGACGACGTGGTCCACCGCCGCCGAGCGCCGGAAGGACAAGCAGGAGGCGCTTGCCCGGGCCGAGGCAAGCCGCAAGGCTGCCGAGGAAGAGGCCGTCCGCCGCAAGGCTGCCATCATCGCATCGCTGGAGAAGGCGGATCGGCCGACCGGCCCCGTGGACCGTGACTGGACGCAGTTCATGGGCCCGCGGCAGGATTCCAGGATCAACTCCGCCAGGCTTGCGGATGAGTGGCCCGCGAGTGGCCCAAAGAAGCTCTGGAGCCGGGAGCTTGGCGACGGCTATTCGTGCATCGTGTCCGATGGCGAGCGGCTGTACACCATGTACAGCGTGCCGCGCGACGCCACCGAGGAGGAGCTGAACGCCGCGGAAGGTGAAAAGAAGGAAGAAGGCGGCGATGCGAAGAAGGAGGGCGACGATGCCGCGTCCGCGAAAAAGAAGCAGGTTCGCCAGGACGTCGTCACCGCCCTGGACCCGAAGACCGGGCGCACCCTGTGGGAATATCGCTACGACGCGCCCTTCACCGACAAGATGCTGACGGATTTCGGTGAGGGTCCGCGATCGACGCCGTTGATCGTCGGCGACCGGCTATACACCGTGAGCGCCCTGGTGCAACTGCACTGTCTGGCCAAGGACAGTGGCAGCGTGCTGTGGTCGCACGATCTGCGCAAGGAATACGACGCCAGCCCCATGGGCCGCGGCTATGGCGCCAGCCCCTTCGCCTTTGGCGACATGATCATCCTCCCGATGAACGGCGAGAACCAGGCCGTGATTGCCTTCGATCAGAAGACCGGCGACGTCGTCTGGAAGAACCAGAGCTTCGGCCCGTCCTATGCCACGCCATTTGTCATGAAGGTGCACGGCGAGGATCACCTCGTCATCTTCGCCGACAAGGGCGTGAACGGGTTGGACCCGAAAGACGGCCGGCTCCTCTGGTCCGCCGAGCATGCCGACGGGGCGAATATCAGCACGCCGGTGTGGGGCGATGACAACACGCTGTTCGTGTCCAGCGCCTACGGCATCGGCAGCCGCGGCTTCCGCGTGAACAAGCTCGAGGATGGCACCTTCAAGGCCGAGGAGATGTGGTACAACCGCAAGATGAAGATTCACCACGGCAACGCCATCCGCATCGGCGACGTGGTCTATGGCTCGAGCGGCGACTTCGGCCCGGCCTTTTTCGCCGCGGTGGACATGAAGTCGGGCGACTTCCTGTGGCGGGAGCGCGGCCTGTCGAAGGCGACTGCGGTGTATGCCGATTCCAAGATGATCATCCTCGACGAGGATGGGAACCTGATGCTCGCGCTCGTCAGCCCCGTGGGCATGCAGATCGTCAGCCGGGCCGGCATTCTGAAGAAGGTCTCGTGGACGATGCCCACGCTGGTCGGCACGACGCTCTACGTCCGCGACCTGCACACCATCGCGGCCTACGAGCTGGGCTGAAAGCGAGTCGCCGCCGCCATCCCGCCGCCGGCGACTGGACACCGCCGCTATCATGTAGACAATACGGCCTTGCGCCGTTGGCGCATGGAGAGGTGTCCGAGTGGCTGAAGGAGCCGCATTCGAAATGCGGTCTGCGGGTAACTGCAGCGGGGGTTCGAATCCCTCCCTCTCCGATGCTCATTTTCTAGTTGGCCGCCCGCGGCATCGGGCGGGCCTTTCTTCGAACACATCAGAATAGGAGGTACGATGGCCCGGCGATGCCATTTTCGACGGCTTTCGTCGGGAGTCGCCTCTATTTGCTGGAAGTTTGACGCGAGAAGCGCGTTTCTGCTAGCCTTGTGTTCGGCGGGCATTTCGGAAGGTTCCTCAATTTCAAAGGAGTTCCGGGATGAAGCGAAACGCATTCTGCGTTCTGGCTGTTTCCATGCTCGCCTCAAACTCGCCCACGCGCGTCGCCGCCCAGGCCACGTTCACGCGCCTTGGGTCCCTCCAGGGTGGCGCTGTCCCCAGCAGTTTCGCCGTTGCGGTTTCGGGCGATGGCACCGTCGTGGCCGGCGGGGCCGAATCGAGTAATGGTAACGAGGCATTTGCATGGACCGGCGGCGTGATGACCGGCCTCGGCTACATACCGCCTGCCGGCTCGACCAACAGCGAGGCCACCGGCGTCGCCATCTCACCCTTTGGCGATGCGATTGTCGTGGGGCAGTCGTGGAACGGCTCCCAGTTTGAGGCATTTCGGCATGAAGGTAGTGGTCCGATGCAGGGCCTGGGCGGCCTGTGCCCCTGCGCGGGCAACATCCTCAGCATCGCCACGGGCATCTCGGACGACAGCACGACCATCGTCGGCTGGTCGCGGGCGGATCCGATTCTGGGCCCCGATTCGATAGAAGCCTGGCGCATCGTTGGCGCCGGCGCGATGACCGGACTGGGCGATCTGCCGGGCGGACTGCACGCCAGTGTCGCCCGGGCGGCATCCTCCGACGGGAGCCTGATCGTGGGCGACTCGGTCTCCGCCGCCGGGTCCGAAGCATTTCTGTGGACCGAGGCGGAGGGCATGCAATCGCTGGGCGATCTGCCCGGCGGCCCCGTGGCCAGCGTGGCCTTCGACATCAGCGACGACGGCCGGGTCATCGTCGGGCGAAGCGATGCCGGAAGCGGCGACGAAGCGGTCATCTGGGTCAATGGCGAGATCGAGAGCATCGGGACGCTACCTTCCGAGGAACCGCTGGCCCAGTCGCTCGGCGTCTCCGGCGACGGGCGCGTCGTGGTGGGCAGCAGCTTCGTGGACCCGTTCATCGAGGCGACCATATGGACGCGCGGGACGGGCCTGCGGCACCTGGAGACGGTCCTGGTCAACGAATACGGACTCGACGAGGAGCTGCAAGGCTGGATTCTTTTTGAAGGGCGTGCGATCTCGCAGGATGGGACGGTCATCGTGGGTCAGGGCTTGAACCCCGACAACGTGCTTGAAGGGTGGATGGTCACGATTCCCGCTCTGCCGTCGCCGGGCGACATGAATTGCGACGCGGAGGTGGACGTGGGAGACATTCCAGAGTTTGTAGCCGCGCTGCTCGATGACGGCACATTCACCGGCTGCGACGCTTATCTCGCCGACTTCACGCTGGATGGAAAGGTGGATGGCGAGGACGTGCCCGGCTTCACGAATCAACTGGTCGGCTCGTGAGTTTTCGTCGAAGTTCGATCCGAAGCGTCGGACGGCGTCAGTCTTGGAAGCGCCATGTGCCGCGCCTGTGGCTCGTGCGGGAGTGATAAGCCGCGTGCAGGGCATGACGGAGTTGGTTGCCGCAATGTTCGCCGGGTGTGCTACGGCGCCGCGCGGGCAACGCGCGCCGTGGCGGGGCGTGCTGCTGTGCATCGCGGTGGCGCTCGCTTCGCCTGTCGTAGCTGGTGAACCGGCAAATCCGCGGGCGGTCGCGCCGCCGGACATTCGCGGGCGCATCGTCGTCGGCTATCAGGGCTGGTACGCGGCCGACGGCGACGGCGCCGGAATCGGATTCTTCCATTACCGGGGCAAGTGGGGCTTCTGGCCCGGTCAGTGTTGCATCGACTACTGGCCCGATGTGTCCGAATGTGGCGAGGATGAGAAACGCCAGACCATGTTCAAGCATCGCGACGGAACCGCGGCGCACGTTTACAGCGCGTTTAACCAGGCGACCGTTGCCCGGCACCTCGCCTGGATGCGCGAGTTTGACATCGGCGGGGCGTTTCTTCAGCGGTTTGCCGTTGACACGAAAAATGACAAGGTGCGGGCCTTCCGGGACAAGGTGCTGGAGAATGTCCGCGGCGGTTCGAATCGGCACGGTGTGCCGTGGGCACTGATGTACGATCTGACCGGGCTCGCGGCCGGAGAGATCGAAGGCGTATTGGTGCCGGATCTGCGTCGCTTACTTGAAAGGCACGATTTCCGCCACGACCGGTATTACCTTCACTTCAAAGGTCGGCCGCTCATCGGAATCTGGGGCGTCGGCTTCAACGACGGGCGGCAATACAGCCTCGCGGAGATTGATCGCCTGGTCGAACGGCTCCACGGCCGGCCGGCCGCCGGGCCTTTAAAGCGAGGTCTGCGAACGGGTGATGACACCGCGTCAGATGATAGCAACAGGGCCGCCGACGGTGCTCCGGACGCCGAACTCGGCGGCTGGGCGGTCTTTCTGGGCGTGCCATATTGGTGGCGCGAGCTTCATCGCGATGCCGTGGGCGATCCCGCCCTGCATACGCTCATTGCGAAGGCTGACATCGTCAGCCCCTGGAGCGTCGGCCGCTACGACACGCCGGCGAATGCCCGCCTGTCGATGGCGTGGCACGTCACGACGGACCGCAAGTGGCTTGGTGACAAGGGTGTGGCCTACTGCCCGGTTGTGTTTCCCGGATTCAGTTGGCACAATCTGCACGCCCGCGCCGCCGACAAGCCGCTCGACCAGATTCCCCGTCGCGGTGGCGACTTCTACACAGCCCAGCTCGACTCCGCCATCGCCGGCAATGCCGGGATGATATACGTGGCCATGTTCGACGAAATGGACGAGGGCACCTGCATCTTCAACGTCTCGCAGGACCCGCCGGTGGGCACGTCGCCGTTTCTGACGTATGACGGCAGGCCGGCGGATCACTACCTGAAACTGACGCGCGATGCAGCGCGGAAATTGATTGATAACACGGCGCAACCTCACAGCGATTTGCCGGCACGGAACGGTCCTTGATGAGATGCGGCCCGTTTGTAACGCCGCAATAAACAACCCCCGGACCAACAACGCTGCCATGTGGAGACGATTTGGCTCGCCGCCTTTTTTTGGATGGCTAGGACCGAGCCATCCCTGCTTAATCGCGGCACTGCTGTGCCTGCCGATCTTCCTGGCGGCCACTGTATAGTTCGCCAATCTTCAGGAATCCCGTCTATCGCGCACACGTGGCGGCACGTCGGCCCCATGGCTCTTCATTACCGACACCT
>CAYOZN010000009.1:0-16440 GCA_964408455.1 uncultured Planctomycetaceae bacterium | reverse complement strand
CTATCGCGCACACGTGGCGGCACGTCGGCCCCATGGCTCTTCATTACCGACACCTTGAAGCTCGTCCAGCCTTGCCAGCCGGCGTATCAGGCTGTAAACCAGCGTCAAAGGCGCTGTGTCGCCGCGTGAGTGTCTGCGGGCTTCCGCGCGAAAGAGAACCGGACCGGAAACGGTCCGGCTCCGACATTGGCGCAGATGGATGACGTCGACCATGCAGATCATCGTCTTTGAAGATGACGGCTTTGCGAACCTGCTGCCGCTGGTCTATGGCCGCGCGGTCTTCAACATCCGCGTGGGCTTCGACAATCTGCTGGCGAAGATCGAGTCGGCCTTCGGGCCGGTGGCGGGGGTGCAGGTGCGGCCGTCGATCGAGCCCGCCCTGCGCGAGCGGTTTCCGCGGCTGTTCGCCGGGGGGCAGGCAGGGGGCGATCAACTGTGGGTCAACGGCCGGCTGCTGGTGCGGCGGCGGTTCGAGCTGCCGCCCGGCAGCGTAGCGACCGAAGGCGACGCCATTCTGGCGGCACGGTTCGACGGGGGCGGCGGGCTGGATGCCATTCGCGCGGCGGTCTCCGGTACGGGGAGCATGACGCTGCGTCGCGTCGACCTGCCGGAGGGCGCCGCCCGGCTCATCGACTATCCCTGGCAGGCGGTGCTCGAAAACCCCGCCGAAATCGAACGGCAGTTCAGCTCGATCGCGCCGATCGTGCACGGGCTCGTCTATCCCGGTGCGCATCTGCTCAACGAATCGGCCATCCACATCGGCGATGGCAGCGTCGTCAAGCCGTGCAGCGTGCTGGATGCGGAGAATGGGCCGATTTACGTCGGCGAAAACGTCACGATCAATCCCAATGTGACCATCACCGGCCCATGCTATATCGGCGACGGCTGCATCATCCAGAGCGGCGCGAACATCCGGCCCGGCAGCAGCATCGGCCCGGTCTGCAAGGTCGGCGGCGAAGTCGAAGGCAGCACGATCCACGCCTATTCGAATAAGCAGCACGACGGCTTTCTCGGCCACAGCTACGTCGGCGAGTGGGTCAACCTCGGCGCCGACACCGTCACCAGCGATCTGAAGAACACCTACGGCCCGGTGACGGTGCACGTGAACGGCCGCCCGGTGGACAGCGGCGAGATGTTCGTCGGCGCGATCATCGGCGATCACAGCAAGACGGGCATCCGCGTGGCACTGCCGACGGGCTGCGTCGTCGGCTACGCCTGCAACGTGTTCGTCAGCGCCTACGCCCCGAAGTTTGTGCCCAGCTTCAGTTGGCTGACGGACGAGGGACACGCCGAGCACGACGTCGAGCGGGCGCTCAAGGTCGCGATGAAAGTCGTCGCCCGGCGAAAGCGGGAGTATTCGGCGACGGAGCAGGCGCTGTTTCGGTCGATTCGCGAGGAATCGCGGCGTTTTGAGCGTAAAGAATGAAACCTCGCAAACGAATGAAACCGCGCCTTCCCCGAATAAAACCTTGCCACCACTTGAATCCTCGCCGGGAAAGCGTGATCACGGAGCCCCGGCCTGTGGCCGGGGTTGAGCGTTGATCTTCATCGATGCGCGCGTTGTGAACTTCCCGTCAATGGAAGGTCTGCTCGCAACCCCGTGCACAGCACGGGGCTCTGTTCTTACGAGGCCACCGGCACAACGCGAGACTCCATTCTTGCAAAGCTGTGGCGGCACGACCGCCGAAATATATCGATTCCGCTGCCAGTCCATCGCTTCCAGACGTACAATACGTGAATGCACCGACCCCAAAGTAAATCGGGAGCTTATCGCCCTCGTTCGCGTGACGCTCACGCGTCCCTCGCGCCTTTGCAGAACGCCCTCTCCCCCTGGGTCCGCCTCCGCTCCTTCACCAATCACCCGCTCATCTACCAGCGCATGATCGCCGAGGCCGACCCCGCTGCTCGCCCCGGCGACGTGGTCAATGTCTATGAACGAGGCGGCTCGTTCTTCGGCCGCGGCTTATTCAACCCGAAGTCGCAGATCGCCCTGCGCATGCTTGCACAGGGCGACGTGGCGATCGACGATGCGTTTTGGCGCGAGCGGCTGGCGCGTGCGGTTGCCCTGCGCACGTCATTGCGGCTGCACGAAGTGACCGACGCGTGGCGCATGGTCCACGCCGAGGGCGACGGCCTGCCGGGGCTCATCGTAGAACGCTACGCCGACTGCCTGGTGTTTGAGCTTTTTTCACTGGGCATGTTCCAGCGCGTCGAGCTCTTCGCCCGGCTGCTGGGTGAACAGCTCGACCAGCCGACTTCGCTCGATCGCCCGCCGTCGACCGGCCGGCAGGCCTCGCCGGAGCGGCCGGCCTCGCCCGATCGCCCCGATCCGGCCGCGAAAGGCTGGCGCATCGCCGTCCGGGCCGACGAGCGGATCGAGCAGATCGAGGGTTTTCGTGCCGCCGACGCGGCACTGACGGTCGACGGCCCGGTGACGATTCGCGAGCACGGCGTGCGCTATCGCGTCGACGTGGCGGCCGGTCACAAGACGGGCTTCTTCTGCGATCAGCGCGACAATCGCCGGCGGTTCGCCATGCTCTGCCGCGATGCCGAGGTGCTCGACCTGTTCTGCTACACCGGCGGCTTCGGGCTGTGCGCAAAGGTGTTCGGCGGCGCCCGCGAAGTGACATCGGTCGATCTCGACGAGACGGCGCTGGAGATGGCGAAGAAAAACGCGAATCTCAACCAGGTGCGGATCAACCACGTCCACGCCGACGCGTTCACGTATCTGCGGCAGATGATCGCCAACAAGCGGCAGTTCGACTGCGTCGTGTGCGATCCGCCCAAGTTTGCCCCCACGCGCGACGACGTGGAAGATGCCGAGCGAAAGTACAGCGATTTGAACACGCTGGCGATGCAGGTCGTCCGCCCCGGCGGCATGCTGCTGACGTGCAGTTGCAGCGGGCTCATTTCGATGGAGAAATTCACCGAGATCATCACCGGCGCCGCCCGCCGCAATCGACAGGCGGTGCAACTCTTCGACCGCACCGGGGCGGCGGCGGATCATCCGGTGATGCTTGGCGTGCCGGAGTCGGAGTATCTGAAGGCGCTGTGGTGCCGGATGTTGTAGCCGGCGTATGCAATTCAAAAGCATGATTGCTTATGAGCGATTCGTTAGACGAGAATCTGGCCGGCGGGACGATGAGCGAATTGCCTGCCCGCACTCTGCCTTACGCAACCAGCGCCGATGATTCCGAGGAGTGGAAATGGCTTCGCCCGTGGGGCGTCTGGCAGCAAGTTGTCTTTTCGCTATGCTTTTCGACCCTCGTCGTCACGGCCATTGCTGCGTACCTGTCGTTTGATCACCTGCCGGCAAGCGGCCTTATAACTTCGGTCGTGAACAAGCTGCCGGGCGGGGAGCGTCGCTTCTTGCAGCTATCATCTTGCACCGCCTTTTGCACTCCCATCCTGTTGCTATGGAGTGTGTCCACGCGGCGGCGGATTATTGTGCTCGCGGCAATCGTGCAGGCGATGCTCTCCGGCATTCTGATTGCGCGCGTACTCTATCTGCTTGGTCAACTGTGAATGGATCAAAACAACCGAAGTTTCGCAAACTCCCCGCCCAGAATCTTCGTCGCATCCGCCTTCAACCAATCCACCAGCACCGCCGCGTAGATGCTGCGAAAGTCGATCGACCATTTCAAGTCGCCCTGGTCCAGTTTGTCCGGCTCCAGGCTAGGGTGTTCGCCGTGGAAGCCCGCCTGTACGCGGCTGCCGATCACGAACAGCGGCGCCGCGGCCCCATGGTCGGTCCCCTGCGAGCCATTCTCCGCCACGCGGCGGCCGAACTCGCTGAAGCTCATGACCAGCACGCGGTCGAGCAGGCCGTCGGCCTTCAGCCCGTCAATAAAGTCGGCCAGCGCCTCGCCGAGCTGGCCCATGAGCTGCTGGTGCCGCCCCGGCTGCTGGGCGTGCGTGTCGAAGCCGCCCATCGAGACGTAATAGACGCGCGTCTTTAAGCCGGCGGCGATCATCCGGCGCACCATCGTCAGCTGCTGCCCCAGCTCTCCCCCGCGGCCCTGACCGCCGAAGAGGCCCAAACGGCGACGTCCGCCGCGCCCGCGTCCACCGCCGCCGCCCGGGCCCGCCGCCTCCTGAATCTCCGCCGCGCTGGCCCGCGCATCCATCGCCATCCGCTCCAGATACGCCAGCGCCCCGGCCTCGTTCATCGGCGCATCCGGCGACTTTTTAGAGCGCCGCTGCTTTGACACCTTATTGAGTTTCTCAAACGCGGCCCGGCCCGGACCCTTCGCCCCCGGTCCGCGCCACGTGAGTTCGTCCGGGCTGGCGAAGCTGACCGGGCTGAATTTCGAGCCTGCCATCGCCAGCGGGGCCTCGCTCGTCAGCGCGATGCCCAATTTCGGCTCCGGCCGTTGAGTGCCGGCGCATGAGCAATCGAAGTACCGGCCGATCCACCCGTTGTGCATCGCCTCGCTCGGATCGCCCGTGGACCAGATGTCGGTGGAGACAAAGTGCGAGCGGTTCGGATTCGGGTAGCCCACGCCCTGCACCACGGCCAACAGACCGGCTTCGTAGAGCTTCTTCAGTCCCTCGGCCCGCGGATGGAACCCAAGCTGGTCGGTCACCTTGAGTGCCTCGTCCCTGGCAATGCCGATTCGCGGGCGGGCGCGATAGTATGCGTCGTTCTGATAGGGCACGACGGTGTTCAGCCCGTCGTTGCCGCCGGCCAGCTGGAGCACGACCAGCACGCGCTCGTTGGTATTGCCGCGGCCGCTGGTGCGCTTTACGTCGAGCGGATCGGTCATGGCCCACGCGGTACGGTCGAGAAAGTAGGGCACGGTCGCCGAGGCGCTCAGCAACGTGAGGCCCTTCTGCACGAATTCGCGCCGCGTGTGGATGGTTGGTTCACTCATGTGCCGTCTCCGATGTCCCCCGCACTCCCGTGCGGGGTCCTGATCTGCGCCGCACTCTCGTGCGGGGCTCTGATGGCTACGAAAGCTGATATTCCGGCATGCTGGCGATCAGGTGGATCAGTCCGCGTACCGCATCCGCATTCTCGTCGGCCATGACGTTCTTCTTGTTCTTCAGGCTCTTTTGAAGCGCTTCGACCAGTGTCGCCTGCCGTTCCCGGGGCAGCCTGCGCTGCAACAGCACCTTCAGATAGTGGTCCACGATCCGGCTCGCCGTGTTCAGCTTCAACTCGCGAACTTTGGGCATGGGGTCGTAGGCCGGCTGCGGCGCGACGAAGTCCATGTCCATCATGACGCCTTCGTCGCCGAGCGTCGCGATGATCCGCTCGCGCATGCGCTCCATCTCCCGCCGCGACTGTGCACCATCGGTGCCGGCGATCAACTGACCGATCACGTTGTAGCGATTGGCCAGGGTGCTGGTTGTGATCCACGCCTCGCCGCCGTCCCAGCCCTTCACGTTCGGCGGCATCATCAGTGTCTGGCCCATCGATGCGAGCCCGCGGACCATTGTCGTCATGTCGGCGACGTCCATTTCCAGGGTGCGCACAGTTCCAACCAGCAGCTCGACGGGGCTCTTGATGTGCGTCAGCATGGCGCGTTCGCCGTAGAAGGCGTCGCTGGCGAACATCGCTCGCAGCACCGGCTTGATTTCGTAGTTGTTTTCGCGAAACACGCCGCCCAGCGCTTCGACGATCTCCGCCTCCGGCGCTTCGTAAGCGAAGAATGTCCACAGCCGGGCGGCCACAAATTCCGATGCGCGCTGCTGCTTCAGGATGATGTCGATGATGTCGGCCGGCTCGAAGTCGCCGGTCTCGCCCAGAAAATTCTTTTCGCCGAAGTCGTGCTGGCGATTGTGGTAGAAGGCCCGGCCGGTGGAGGGATTGATCATGATGCCGGTAAAGGCCCGCGCCGCCTCCTTGATGTCCTGCTCGCTGTAATGGCCGGCGCCGAGGGTAAACAGCTCCAACAGCTCGCGGGCGTAATTCTCGTTGGGCTTGTTTTTTCTGTTCTGCTGCGTGTTCAGATAGAGGACCATCGCGGCGTCTTCGGTGATGGCGTTGAGAAACTCGCGGAAGTTGCCGGAGGCGTGCCTGCGCAGCAGATCGTTCTGCCAGTAGAGGGCGTAGCTGCTCTTCACCTCGCGATAGCCGCTGGTGAAATGTCCGTGCCAGAAGAGTGTCAGCTTTTCCTCCAGCGGGCGCGGCGTGGCGATCATCTGCTCGATCCACCACGAGACGACGCGGGCGAATTGGATCCGGTCCCTCTGACGCAGGCGGGCGATCGCCCGTTGGCGCTCCTCCCGCGACAGGTCGTCCCCTTCCATGGCCTCACGCGCCACGCGGCGGATTGGGCCTTCGTATTCCGGCAGTGCCAGCGGCTCGGGCGGCTCGCCGACGCGTTCGTAATCGACCAGGTAATTGACGGCGCCGCGCCGGCCGAGGCCGTGGAGATAGGCGATCTGCTCCGGCGTGCCGCCGAAACCAGCACGCCGCAGAAGGTGGGCGGCGTGGCGGTACGACCAGTCTTCAGACGCGTGCAGGGCGTCGCCGGAACCGGTTGATAGGCCGGCCGCCAGCACCAGGCATGTCAGGCTGAACATGGAGAACCTCCCGCGGCCCGGCCCGGCCGTATCGACCATTCTACCGGCCAAACGCCGCCCGGCCGGTTATATTGTGAAAGATGGAGACGAAACCTCCGATCGACGCGCTGGGCCTCACATTCGACGAGGTGTGTGGCCGCGTCATGCCGAAGCCGGCCGGCGTGCCGGCCCTGCGGGCAGCGTATCGGGCCGCGCTGACGGGCGGGTCTCGCGAAGGGCCATTGATGGCCGAGCCCCATGCTGTCGCGCGGCACGTCCGCAACGGCGAGCTGGTCAAGTTCGTTCAGCGCCTGCCGGACGGATTGGAGACCGAGAGCGTCATCATTCCAATGCGGATGGGCGAGCGGTCCTGGTTCAGCCTGTGCATTTCGTCGCAGGTGGGCTGCGCGATGGGTTGTACATTCTGCGAGACGGCCCAGCTTGGTCTGCTCAAAAACCTGTCGGCGGCCGACATTGTGGGGCAGGTGGTCGCGGCGCGTCGCAGCTTTGGCGCGGACGTGAAAAAGATCGTGTTCATGGGCATGGGCGAGCCGATGGAAAATCTCGACGCGGTGCTCCAGGCGGTGCGCGTGTTGACGGATCCGGCCGGGCTGTCCATCAGCAAGCGGCGGATCACCATCAGCACGGTGGGGCGGGTGGATGGCATCCGCCGGCTGGCGGCGACAGGCTGGCAGTATGTTCAACTGGCGGTGTCGCTGAATGCGCCGAACGACGAGATCCGCTCGCAAATCATGCCGATCAACCGGGCCGAGCCGATGGCACCACTGCGCGAAGCGATGGTGGCGTACCCGCTGCGCCGAAACACGTACATCATGATCGAATACGTGCTGATACCGGGCGTGAACGATTCGCCGGTGCACGCGCGGGAACTGGCGGATTATCTTCGGCCGGTGAAGTGCTGCGTGAACGTGATTCCTTACAACCCGCGGCTCAATTCGCCGTGGCCGGCGCCGACGGATGAGTCGGTGAGCGGGTTTCTAAGCGCGCTACGCGAGGCAGGACAGTACTGCAAGCGCCGCATCACCAAGGGCCGCGAACACATGGCGGCGTGCGGGCAACTCGGCAATCGCGAGCTTTCGCCGCGGGCGATGCGCCACGACGCGTCGTCAATTTCATTGATGGCGAATTCTTGATGAGCGGAGCCCCGGCCTGTGGCCGGGGTTGGACGTTGGACTGCCCCTGCGCGCGATGTGGATATCGCATCAAAGAGTGCCGCTCGCGTAGCTCCGTTGTGCAAATGGGGCTCCGTTCTTGCGACGCCACTGCACGGAGCTTTGACTTAAGCTGGCCGAGCCGGCGTGATGGGATGCACGGCGGCTTCCATGACTCCATTCGGGATCAACACGGCCGACTCAGATCGCCTGGGCACGCGTAATGCGATCGCGCACAAAGTCGATCGTCACGCCCTTTTCGGCGAGCATCCGTGCGACGAACGTCTCCGGCTCGCGCAATAGCGCCAGCAGCAGATGCTCGTCCTCGATTTCGCCGTGCCCCAGGCGATTGGCCGAATCGACCGCCAGCACCAGTCGGTGCCAGAATCGTGGCGAGCGAAAGGCCTTGGCCAGTTCCTGCTGGTGCAGCCATTCGTGGGCATCGTGTCCGAGAGCCGTGCCGGCGTGGTCTTCATGCGTGCTCGATCGGAGGATGTGCAGCACTTCTTCGCGCAGCTTCTCGATCTTGATGCCGCGCTTGCCGAGCAGCTCGGCCGGGATGTTGTGACCCTCTCGAATGACGCCCAGCAAGAGGTGTTCGGTGCCGACGTACTTATGGCCGAGCTTGCGCGCTTCGTCGATGGCAAACTGGATGGCCTGTCGGGTCTCGACGCTCTGGGCGAGCTTGGTCTGTTGATGTTGCCTGGTGCCCGGCTCGATGTACTTGTGTACTTCGTCGCGAAGCGTGTCGAGATCGACATCCAGATTGCGCAGTACGATCTGAGCGACGCTCGTCTCCATCGACAGAATGCCCAGCAGCATGTGCACGGGCGCGAGATAATCGTGATGAAGGCGAATGGCCTCCTGGTTGGCCAGGGCCATCGCCCGACGGGATCGATCGCTGAATCTTTCGTGCACGGCGGCGTTCCTTTGCTTTGCTAGAATGCGATTTGCGGATCGAGTGCTGATCTCAGTTGCCAAATATCATAACGAAACGGGTCATGGTCGCACGACAGCGGGAAAGGCTCCCGTACGCGCCGGCGCATCGGCGCCCGCCTTTCGATCGGACGCCAGGTGAACCTTTTTACCTTGCCCCGTGTCCCTTATCCCTGCACGTCACGCTACTTGCCGGCCTTGGCCTTGCGTGCCTCTTCGATGATCTCGTCCTGGATGTTCTTCGGCACGCGCTTGTAGCAGTGGAATTCCATCGAAAAGCCCGCCTTGCCCTGCGACATCGACCGCACGTCGGTCGCATAGCCGAACATCTTGGCCAGCGGTACGTGGGCGGTGATCACGGTGTTCGGGCCGCTCGACTCCGTCGAGACGATCAGCCCGCGCCGCGAGGACAGGTCTCCGATGACCGAGCCTTGAAATTCGTTGGGCGTCTCGACCTGCACATTCATGATCGGCTCGAGGATCACCGGCTTGCTCTTGAGGAACGTCTCCTTGAAGGCGTCGCGGGCGCAGATCTGGAAGGCCATGTCCGACGAGTCCACCGCGTGGGACGAGCCATCCTCCAGCGTCATCTTCACGCCGATGATCTCGTAGCCGGCCACCGGTCCCTTGGCTAGCACCGACTGAAAGCCCTTGTCGACCGACGGGATGTACTCGGTCGGCACCTTGCCGCCAAAGACCTTGTTTTCGAATTCGTAGTTCGTCTCGTGGCCTTCCGGCAGCGGCTCCAGTTTGCCGATGATGTGGGCGTACTGGCCCGAACCACCGGTCTGCTTCTTGTGCTTGTAGTTGTACTCGACGGTGGCGGTGGGCGACTCGCGATAGCTGACGCGCGGCTGGCCCACTTCCAGCTCGACCTTGTACTCGCGGCGAATCCGCTCGCAGTAAACGTCGAGATGCAGTTCGCCCATGCCGCTGATGATCGTCTCACCCGTTTCCGGATCGGTCGACAGATGGAACGTCGGATCTTCCTTTGCAAATCGCGACAGCGCCTTGGCCATGCGGTCGCGATCGGCCGTCTTCTTCGGCGCCACTGCCAGCGATATGACAGGGTCCATGACGTGCATGGATTCCATCGTCAGGTTCGTGCCTTCGCCGCAGAACGTATCGCCGGATATGCAGTCCACGCCGACGACCGCGACGATGTCGCCGGCCGTGGCGACGTCGAGGTCTTCTCGATCGTTGGCGTGCATGCGCAGGATGCGGCCGAAGCGCTGCGGCTTGCCGGTGCGGGTGTTGTAGTATCGATCGCCGCGCGTCATCTTGCCCTGGTAGATGCGCATGAAAGTGAGCTGGCCGAACGACTCTTCCACCAGCTTGAAGCCCAGCGCCACCAGCGGCGATTCGGGGCTGGCGTCGAGCGGCACTTCGGCCTCGGCGTTGTCGCGATCGAGGGCGTACAGCTCGCGATCGAGCGGCGACGGCAGATAGCGCACCATGGCATCGAGCAGCAGCTGTACGCCCTTGTTGCGATAAGCCGAGCCCATCAGGACCGGCGTGAACAGCCCGGCGATGGTGCCGCGACGCAGGATCGCGTGGATCAACTCTTCGGGAACGGGCTTCTCCTCCAGCATCATCTGGAGCAATTCGTCGTCGTAGAGCGAGAGGGCGTCGAGCATACCGGTTCGAGCGTTTCTCGCCTCCTCCGCCAGGTTGGCCGGAATGTCTTCCCAGCGCACCTTCTCGCCGTTGGGGCCATCGAAATAGGCCGCCTTCATGGCGACCAGGTCCACGATGCCCTGAAGATCGTTGCCCAGGCCGATCGGCAGCTGCAATTGGACCGTGTTGAGTCCCAGCTTCTGTTCGAGCCCCTTGATGGCGTTGACGGGATCGGCCCCCTGGCGATCGAGCTTATTGATGAACGTGATGCGCGGCACGCCGTAGCGCTTCATCTGCCTGTCGACCGTGATCGACTGCGACTGCACGCCGGCCACGCCGCATAGCACCAGAATGGCCCCGTCCAGCACGCGCAGCGATCGCTCGACTTCCACCGTGAAGTCGACGTGGCCGGGCGTGTCGATGATGTTGATGTCGATATCGTTCCAGTGGACGCGCGTGGCGGCCGATGTGATGGTGATGCCGCGCTCCTTCTCGAGATCCATGAAGTCCATCGTGGCGCCTTCACCCTCTTTGCCCTTCACCTCCGAAATCCGGTGAATGCGGCCGGCATAGAAGAGGATGCGCTCGGTCAGCGTGGTCTTGCCCGAGTCGATATGGGCGGAGATCCCGACGTTACGCAAACGGCACAGCGGGGAGTTGCTCATGGCATCACGTTCTCTCGTGGTCATCACCTTTGTCTGTAACATCGTTCCTGCGACTCCGGTTTCAGGCGCTGGCTTCCCGGCCTTCGACGGTCGCGCCGCCGGGAATCGTCTGGTCAGTTCGAGGCTGCAAATTGCCCGCTCGACGCTCGTATCGGGCGTTGGGCGGCCGTGGTGGCGATAAAAATCGGCTAAGCCGGGAATTCGCCGCCATTCGGCAAGCAACGGTACCGTTCGGCCCCATGTGCGCTTCCGATCCGCGCCACACTGGTCCTTTCCACAACCCTTTGTTATTTCTGGGGTTACAGAATGAAGCGTTCCGCGTATTTGATTTCGAGCCCCGTAATCTAGTCGCCCCTGAAGGCCGTGTCAAACGATTTCTTCGTCAGAAGCCCCGTTCACAGGCCGGGCGATTGGCACCGTCCACTGTTTGATCCGCCTTTTCAGCTGCCCGCCATCCGAAAACCACGATTGCCGCAGACCGAGCTGAATTGCACCTTTTCCTTGGACGAAGCAGCCCATGCGGCCCCCAGGGAGAAGCCCCGCGTTGAGGTGGACCGGGCCGCGCCCGGGCACTCGTTCGGAGGGGGAAGTGGTCGGCCGACGCTGTGTTCTCATCCTGCTCGCACTGTTCGCGGCGACGCGACTCGACGTATTCTCCATTCCGCGCGCCGCCGCCGATTCTTCATCACCCACGGCAGTTCTCTATGGCGTCTCCGGAAGCGGGTCGCCCCGCGTCCGCACCTGGAACGGTTCATCGTGGAGTAGCGCATCGAGCCTGTCCGCGCTCAACGACGAGCCGTACTGGATCATCGCCGTCGACTGCCCGAAGCGAAACGAAATCGCCTGCGTGTTTCTCGACCAGAGCAAGGACGTGCGAGTCAACTTTCTCAGCAGTGGCTCGTGGACGGGCAACACGACGCTCTGCACCAACACCGGCACTGAGGTCCACCGGCCCGTCGATGCGGCATACGAGCAAAGCTCCGGCGATTTCCTCGTGGTCTATTACGACGACGGTGAATCAAACCTCGGTTATTACACCTACAACGGCTCGACGCTCTCCGGCGAGTTCGACCTGGCCCGACCCGCCGGCGCCAAGGCGCATTATCTTCAGCTCTGCCCCAGGCCCGCCTCAAACGAGTTGATGTTGCTCTATCATGCCGACTCCGGCGCGCTGTATGCAAACGTCTGGAGTGGTAGCGGTTGGACCGGGTGGACGACGGTTACTTCCGGCACCTCCACGTCGAGTAGCGAGTGCTTCAGCGTTGCCTTCGAGCATTCCTCAACGCATGCACTTGTTACTTACGCCGAGAACCACACCCAGCCGAGGTACAGAACATGGAACGGTACTTCCTGGTCGTCTGAAAGCAGCATGCCCGCCACCGGCAGCTCCGCGCCGACGTTCGTTCGGCTCGCCGCTGATCCGCAAAGCGATCGCATCGTTTTCGCCTCGCTCGACGGCAACAAGCAAATCAGCGCCAACGTCTGGAGCGGTACTGGCTGGGGCAGCAATCTGGTCGCGGAAAATGATGGTATTTTCAACGATACGCGCTTTTTTGATGTCGCGTTCGAGGCAGAGGGCGGACAGGCTCTTCTTGTGTACGGGCAGGACGGCATCGACCGCTACCGATACCGCACATTGACGGGGACCACGTGGTCATCCGAGCAGACCGGCAGCGACATCAACGCCATCCCCCGCAGTATCTCGCTCACGCCGGCGTCCAGCGGCGAAGGCATTTTCGTACAATCGACGGATTCCAGCAGCGATTTCAACGTGGCTTACTGGAATGGCTCGTCCATGTCCTCGGCGTCGCAGCTCGTGGGCAGCATCAGCGGCGTACAGAGCACGCGACCATTCGCGATCGCCACGTCGGGCGTGCCTCGATTCGTCAACGTCACGACCGCGATGGGCTTCAACGTCACTACCTCCAACAGCCTCGAGTGGGGTTCGGGCCTGCACTTTGGCGATCTCGACAACGACGGCGATCTCGACGTGCTCATGACCGGGAACAGCTCGTCGCGCATTGGCATGAACAACGGATCGAGCTTTTCGATGAGCACCTTCGGAGGCGGCAGCATCTATCGCCAGGCGGCGCTGGCTGACGTGGAGAATGACGGCGATCTCGATATCTGGTGCATGCCGCACTACGACACAGAACGGCTTTATCTCAACGACGGCAGCGGCTCGTTCAGCAACTTTGGCAATGCCGGCTTCAGCAATCCGAGCAACAGCGAAGGCATTGCCGCCGCCGACGTCAACCGGGATGGCTGGTGCGATGTGATCTACTTCGCGGAAAACGCAAACTGGATCGGCCACAACGATCAACAGACGCCGCCCGCCTATGTTGGCGCCAATTCGTCAAGCTACGGCATGAACGACATAACGGATTACGGCAATGGCGACTACTGCTCGTCCGGAGACGTGAATAACGACGGCTATCTCGACTTCTTTTATAACTACAACGGCGGCAAGCTGTTCCTCTCCGATGGCGACGGAACCTTTACCGAGAATCGCGGCAACATCCTCGTCGAGACCGGCGAGGCCGACAAAATGGGCTCCGCGTGGGGCGATTTCGACAACGATGGCGATCTGGACCTTTTCGTCTCGCGGGAAGACAGCACCGGAACGCGTCCCTATCTCTGGCGGAACGACAACGGTGCGTTCACCAACGTTGCCGCGGCCCGGGGTTTGACCACGCAGGGCTATATGCGTGGCTGCACCTGGGGCGACTACGACAACGACGGTGATCTTGACCTGTTCATTGTGAAGTGGAGTAACCAGGCGACGGTGCTTTACCAGAACCAGGGCGCTCCGAACTACGACTTCGTCGCCGTCGACGAGGGCGTCACCATTTCCGGCTCCACCTTTCAGGACGCTTCGTTCGTCGACTACGACAACGATGGCGATCTTGATCTGGCCATGACGCGCGAAAGCGCGACGGCGCTGCTGTATCGCAATAACACCGACGATACGAACTATCTCAAGGTGCGTGTCGTCGGCCGCGGGAGTGGCGCCACGAATCGAGCGGGCGTCGGTGTTCGCGTGGAACTCTGGAGTGCCGACGGGTCCACATTCCTGCAGCGCCGCGATCTGGGCCTCGCTCGAGGTTACGGCGGAACGACGCCGCTATGGGAGCATTTCGGCGGCGTGAATGCGTCATCCACCTACACGCTCAAGGTCTATTTTCATAGCCGGTCGATGGCCTCCCCTTACACCGTTTCCGTCGTGCCGGCGGCCGTCTCGACCACCATCGGAGCGACGATGATTCCCCAGATGATCACCGTCGACGAGCCCCTCGGCCGCAAGAGGGTGCAGACCTGGTCGGAAGTGGCCATCCAATCGCCGTAAGCAGTCCAATGGAAATAACCGCTTCCACGCACAAGTCGCTTCGCGACATAACCTTAACACCTCTTGAATCAGGACCGGTTTGGTACTATATTTCCCCGGCGACGGCGTCGGCGGTCGATCCGGCGACGAGGTGAGGCGTGGCGGCAGAATGTTCCAACTGACCCGTAAGACCGATTACGCAATTATTGCCCTCAGCCACATGACGAGGCAGAACGGCTGCGTGTGTACGGCTCGGGAAATTGCCGATCGGTTTCACGTCCCGCAGGCCCTGCTGATGAACGTGCTGAAAATCGTCAGTCAGGCGGGGTTGTTGCAGTCTCATCGCGGCGCCAAGGGCGGATACACGCTGGCGCGGCCGGCGGGCGAGATCAGCCTTGCGGACATCATTGCCGCGGTGGAGGGCCCCATTCGTTTCGTCCAGTGCGCCGAGCATGA
The DNA here is from genome assembly GCA_964408455.1 of uncultured Planctomycetaceae bacterium. GTDB lineage: Bacteria > Planctomycetota > Phycisphaerae > UBA1845 > UTPLA1 > CAYOZN01. The sequence goes on along the minus strand of CAYOZN010000009.1, from coordinate 1,759 downwards.
GGCGGCCTGCGATCTGACGCATACGTGTCCGGTGCGAACGCCGATGCAGTCGATTCATCGGCGGATGGAGGCCATGCTGCGCCAGACGTCGCTGGCCGACATCGTCCACGAATTGGAAGAGTCCGAGCGAAGCGTCTTCGTCTCGGTCAACGGAGCAGTGCAGCGGACCGAGTCGCCCTGCACCGCCGGCGTGGCGGGACAGGCGTGAAGACGCGACATCGCTCCAGGTAATAAGAGCGTGGTTGTGCGTGCTCGAGTGGATCAACTCGGCACGCGGAAGAGAGCAATCCAGGAAAAGGGAGTGCGTGATCGATGGCGATCAATCTGAGCGAACGTGCGGCGGCTGAAGTGAAGACGATCATCAAGGACCAGGAGCTGTCCCCGGAGAGCACCTATCTGCGCGTCGGCGTGAAGGGCGGCGGTTGCAGCGGCTTCTCCTACACCCTCGATCTCACCGAGTCGCGCAATGAGAACGACGAGGAGTGGGACATTCATGGCGTCAAGGTGATCTGCGATCCGAAGAGCCAGATCTATCTTGAGGGCGCACAGGTGGATTTCAAGGACGAGGTGATGGGTCGAGGCTTTACCTTCAGCAATCCGAACGCCAGCGGCACCTGCGGCTGCGGCAGCAGCTTCAGCGTCTGATGCGTGGCAAACGGGTGCCATGCCAAAGCGCAGCGCAGGCATGCTGGGCGCCCGACCGCAGAAATCGCTTGAAGCCCCGCCGCCGAACACATTGATACCGCCGGACGAGTCGTCGGCGACAGAAAGGCATCATGAGTAGCGCATCGACACAAACCATCGACCGCTGGGCCCGGCAGGAATACAAGTACGGCTTCGTCACCGACATCGAAGCCGATGCCGCCCCGCCCGGCCTCAGCGAAGACATCGTCCGCTTCATCTCTGCCAAGAAGCAGGAGCCGCAGTGGATGCTCGACTGGCGTCTCAAGGCCTACCGCCACTGGCTCACCATGACTGAGCCGCGCTGGGCCAACGTGACATATCCGCAGATCGACTACCAGAAGATCATCTACTACTCGGCTCCGAAGTTGAAGAACCAGCCGAAGAGCCTGGACGAAGTCGATCCCAAGCTGCTGGAGACCTACGAGAAGCTCGGCATCCCGCTCAACGAGCGCGCCGCCCTCGCCGGCGTCGCGGTCGACGCGGTCTTCGACAGCGTCTCGGTCGCGACGACTTTCAAGGGCAAGCTCAACGAACTGGGCATCATCTTTTGCAGCATCTCCGAGGCCATCCGCGAACACCCCGAGCTGGTGCAGAAGTACCTCGGCTCCGTCGTGCCGTACTCGGACAACTTTTTCGCCACGCTGAATTCGGCGGTCTTCAGCGACGGCTCGTTCGTCTACATTCCCAAGGGCGTTCGCTGCCCGATGGATTTGTCGACCTACTTCCGCATCAATGCGCAGAGCACCGGCCAGTTCGAGCGCACGCTCATCGTCGCCGACGAAGGTGCCTACGTGAGCTATCTGGAAGGCTGCACGGCCCCGATGCGCGACGAAAACCAGCTCCACGCCGCCGTGGTCGAGCTGGTCGCGCTGGACGATGCGACGATCAAGTACTCCACGGTGCAGAACTGGTATCCCGGCGACGCTGAGGGCAAGGGTGGCATCTATAACTTCGTCACCAAGCGCGGCAAATGCCAGGGTCGCAACTCGCACATCAGCTGGACCCAGGTCGAGACCGGCTCGGCGATCACCTGGAAGTACCCGAGCTGCATTCTGCTCGGAGACAATTCGACGGG
>CAYOZN010000008.1:134942-184689 GCA_964408455.1 uncultured Planctomycetaceae bacterium | reverse complement strand
CGCTCTGGCGCGAGGCCGACGAGTTCATCCAGAAGAACGGCATGGCCTATCCGACGAAGGATGCATCTGGTCGGGTGACATCGCTGCAGCAGTTCCCGCACATCGGCATCTACAACAAGATGGGGCTGATGCTCACGCGGCTGGAGCAGGAGTTCGGGCTGACGCCCAGCGCCCGGGCGCGGCTGCACGTGGACGTGAACGCGGCGCTGTACGACGAGGACGACGAGTTCTTCGGCTCGCCGTACATCAAAGGGCGGAAGTTGTTCGGCTCGCAGGCGATCGCGCAGGCGCAGCGCGGCCACGACCCGGACTTACCCGGGGTTCGTATGAAAGGCGCCACGTCTCCACACTTTCCGGGGCTGAAGTTCTAATGCCGCAGCGTTGCCGAAATTCTCTTGATTCTCCCCAGCGACATGCGATAGCCTAGTCGGCACGGCCGGACGCCCGTTGAAATACCATTTCTCAACTCTCCGGCCCGAGAGCGGGCGTTCGGCCGACTTTTCATACGAATCAATGGTGAGGTATTCCAACGTGCTGAAGGTTCAGCTCAGATCAAAAATCAACGTGCTGGCAAACTGGCAGGATGTCGAGGACGTACTAACCGGCGATTTTTTCGGCGCTTTGGACTACCTACCTCGCGAACCCTTTCTACGGGACTTTCTCGACTGGGTTGCCGCGTTCAACACGGAATCAAAACATCCCCAACGTGACAGCATCCCGTGGGATGAGGTCGAATTCATCTTTTGGCCACGCATCGCGAGCCTAAACGTAAATGAATCGGCTGAACCTGATATCGTAATCGTCTCGAACCGCTGGGTCATCGTTGTCGAGATCAAATTGGACAGTTGCCTTGGATATGATCAGCCCTGGCGCGAGTACTGCGCGGGCAGGGATTTAGCCCGCGATCGCGGCTTGTGCGACGACGACGTCTATTACCTACTCGTGACCCGTCGGCGGCAGGACATCGCTTCCACCTTTGCGAAGCAGCACGATCCTGTCCGCATGGGTATGCTCGCTCGCACAACGCAGTTGTTCTGGTTCCAATGCATGGCGCTCGTCGAACGCTGGATCAAGAATGGCGCCGGGAACCAACCGCTGCGCAGCGATCAACGGCGAATGTTAACAGATCTGCACGCGGCGCTGCGGCGACGGCGAACTCTCTCATTCGCTGGCTTTGCGTTCATCAACCAGGAACCAGTCGCCGACTCAACCACTCGCTTTTTCTGCCCCGACATGTTCGAGGGCTTCCAACGGTCGAGTCAACTCGTGCTTGCCTCCGATCGCATCTTCCTGAACATCGAATTCGAATGGCTGCGTGGAATACAAGCGCGGGCCGTAGCGCCCGCATCTGCGCTCCTGTCCATTGCCAGATTCGAGGGCTTTCTCAACGGTGCTCCAAACTGTCGTGCGGAGCGAGCGTTTAAATTTAGAGAGTGACGGGGGATTGAACGATGCCGAATATCGGGGAGAACGAAAAAAACCTCTTTAACGCAATGGAAGTGCTCGGCCAATTCTACGACGAGATCGAGGGCTTTCTCAATATTCTCTATTCGAACATGGAGCGCGCCGGGTTCTCCGCAACCGGCGAACGCCTCCGTTCCGGAACGGTCACGACCAGAAACCTCGCTCGGCGGTTGCTCGCAAGCGCCACCATTTTCTACATACGAGGAGTCGCCAGTGCCGACGAAGGCGACATCGAGGAAGAACTCGACGATGAAGGAGATGAAACTGCTTCCGTCAAGCGGGGCAAGGAAGAGGTTTCAATCACGCCGGAGTTGCGCATACCATTTGCTCATGTTGCCTTGTTTCCACCGAACACGATCCCGACGGCCCGGACCCTGGAATCGCCGACGCTGTGCATTGGTGCGCTCGGCAACATGAGCTTCGCGGAAAAGCGCACCGATGAACCAGTTCAGCCGGAGGCTCCCGTCATGGCTATCTCCAATCTGGCACATATCGGAATCAAGCCCAGCCTCAAGCGTGGAGATGCGATACGGATGAACATCTGGAAGCCCGCCCGAATGAAGAAATTCCGCCTCGTCGGCCGAATCGTCGAATTCGAGCGCCAAAAGCTGCTGGAGGTCGACTCGCAGGATCGGATACGCGAATTAGCCGAGAAGCTCTTAGCATTCGGATCGGCAGCCAACCCGGAGTGAAACCAAAGACAGCCCCCTTGACATACGCGACCCAGGCTACCCGGCCACTGCACAGCAATACAGCGATAATTATCAAGCGGATCAGTTTGGGAAGAACATTGCCGTGATTTGAGCGCTTGTAGGACCGGAACCCCCCTGCGTCTCAAACGGGAATCGACGCGCAATGAGATAAAACTGGTGGGTGCCTTGGGCAACATTGGCGACGTACTGGCACGTAACGGGCACATATGAGTCAACGTACTCGGGGCCATCGCCGGGGTCGTCGTGAAAATTCATCACACGCATAGCAGTCGTATTCGGCGGACCGCCGGGGTCTGTCGCAATAGCGTACGAACACTCCGCTCCAAACGCAGTATAAAGATGATAGTTCGTTGCGTTGGCAATGATGTGAATGACGCCACTCGATTCAGTACTCACCGTCACGCTGACCACCGGCTGCCAGATGTCCGTGAGGTTTATCATGGGGCCGTCCCGCTCAGCGAATTGGACTTGGATATTGGCTCCCCCCTGAGAGCCAACTTCTCCCCACACGACGCCAGTTCCCACATACTTTAGTACCTGTCCTGGAGCCGCCCCGGTCGAATTGATCTTTTGCGGGGTAACAGCCCCGGCTGCAATTTTCGTGCTTGTTATGGCATTGCTCGCCAAGTCCGGAGTGCCAACCGCACCGTCTTGAATCTTTGAGCTCGTGACCGCGCCATCTTGGATGATTGGTGTAGTGACGGCACTCATCGCGAGCTTTGAGCTACCAACTGCCGCGTTCGCGAGTTCTAGTGTGCCGACACTCCCCCAAATAATATCTTGTCCGTTTGTTTTCAGGACTTGTCCATTTTGTGCTCCCGATGCGGCAAGCTTCTCAAGTGTAACCGAGGCATCTGCTAAGTTTGTCGTTTCGACTAAGATGTTATCAGCCGTGACGGGCGGTCCTTCCGGTCCTTCCGGTCCCTGCAGTCCTTGTGGGCCCTGCGGCCCTGTGGGACCCGGTTCTCCCTTGGGGCCAAGCTCGCCCTGCGGCCCAGGCGGGCACTCGCATGGTATGGATTCGCACGGCCCTCCGGTCTGAGCCATTAGCGGCACTAAAATCAGGAGTAAGATGGTCGGTTGTGCGTGTACTCGCTTCATACGGTGCTCCTTGTATCATTCCATTAAACAATCGGCCGCATTAACATGCGACAATTTGGAATAAGGAGCGCACCGGCATTTCTCCAATCTAAATTTAGTCTCGTGGGCCAGTCGGTGGCGACGGCGGGTCGCAGGGCGGCTGTGAGCTTTTTGGGTCCCAGAGTCGGAGCGACACACTCTCCGGGGCCATGAGTTCCGGGTTGGCTTCCAAGAATTGCTGGCTAAAGTCGTCCACTATTCCAGAATCGGGCACGACTTCACCGTCTTGCGCGCGAATCGCTATGGTGAATTCGTATGCCACTTTTTCTCCGGACGCGTTGAAGAACCGAAAGTGCACGCCCACATGATCGGCTCGGGGGAAATCGCTTTGCGGGGGGGTGAGTTCCAATGAGTCGTTCCGGCCCCGTTGAGGCAGGAAGGGAGGGCACACAAGCCGGTACCATTTGGGCCGATACCACTCGGGTCCAGCCGGCCGGCTTTCGGGGACGGTCGCTCTCGGCCCCCAGTCTGGCTTGTGAGGATGAATCCACTTTAGGCCAATCTCGCCAGGTTTGGGCTGGATTGCAAAAACAACGTAAGGATGGGTGCCTTCGATGTCCCAACCGTGCTTCTTGGGCAGCTTATCGCCCTTCAAACCCAAGCAAACCAGTAACCGGTGTTTTGGTAGCCACTCCATTCCCGCAATGCTCACATCCATCCAGGTCTGAAACAACAGATTTCCGCGCAGGTCATAGATGCGCAGGGCGGACTGTGTGAACGCAATCCGCTTGTGAATCGTGACCACTTCAATGCCCGGATAAGCGTCTTTACCTTCTGTATTCTTTTCGCTGAAAACATCGAAACACCAAGCCTCAGCTATCGCGAAGCAATCGGTTCTGTACGCTCGGTCCGAATCGCTCTCGGGAGTGGGCCAGGCCTGGCGTTCAGTCATCGCGTCCAGCCAATGTTGCTCAAGCGCGAGCGTCTCAATGGGTTCGTCGTATGGTCCATCTGCATCAAAGTAGCACAGCCGCCCGTGCAATTGAGCGTTCTCAGGATTGCTGGGATCGTCAATTCCAAGAACGACCAGCTTGCCGCCGCCGAATGTGTCGGGGCGGCTGATGAGCGCTGGGCTCCTGATACCATCGGTGGATTGTGTCTTCCAGCAGTGCAACGTCCTCCCCGCAATCGATCTTAACTCGGCTACGTTCCCGTTTGTATGGCGTTGTTCCGTTATTTCGTCAAATTCTCGCCCGTTCGTGGTAACAACCAAGTGATACGGCACGAAATTGCCAACATGGACCATAGCCAACGTGACACTCATCGCTACAGCGCCGCATGATAACCCAGTTGCTAGCCTCGGGTGCCGCTTCATCCATCGCGTCAAACGTGAGAACATCGGTGCCGTCCGTGCCGAGACCGGCTCGCCGTTCAACCAGCGCCGCAGATCCTCGCCGAGTGCGGCCGCGCTGGAATAGCGCCGCTCGCGATCCTTCTCCAGCGCCTTCAGTACCACACGCTCCAGATCGCCGCGCACCGGTGCGAGCACCGAGCCATCGCGTGACCCGGCGGTGCCGTCGACAACCGTCGGGCCGGTATCGCTGATACACACCGGGACGTCGGTTCCACCCCTCGTCGCCGGCGGGATGCCGGTGCCATAGACTCCTTTCGACCCCCAGGTACGCCGGGCTGCTCGCCTCTTGCTCGTCCGCGTCACCGCGCTTGGCGCTGGCGGCACGTTCTCGCATACGACACGCGCCGCCGTCGCCAGCGGCACGTGTGAAATGTCATAAGGCAGGCACCCGCACAACAGCTCATACAGCACCACGCCCAGGGCGTACACGTCGCTCCGTACGTCGATGTCCAACGGGTCATCGCCGAATTGCTCCGGGCTCATGTACTGCACGGTGCCCATCAGGGCATTCAAGTCGGAGCGGAACGTCGTTTTTGCCAAGTCGACGTCGGTGCAGCGGGCGATGCCGAAGTCGATGAGCTTAACGAGGGGATCTGAAAGCCCCGCGTTTCCCGGCCTCTCCTCCCCCACGAGAATATTCGCGGGCTTCAGGTCCCGGTGGATCACGCCGCGGGCATGACCATAGCCGACTCCGTCGCACACCTGCAAAAACAACTTGACCCGTTGGCGCAGCGACAAATTGCGCTCGCGAGAAAAGTTGGTGATTGTCCCGCCGTTCGAGACGTACTCCATTACGAAGTAAGGCACAGAGAGCATAGCCGACCGCCAATCGGCCTGGGCAATCGCTTCCGCCGTTATTCGATCGGAATGCGGGGAAGCAGACGATTCCGCCGGGAATGGGCGAGGCGTAATGCGAAACTCACCGCTAGAAAGTTGACAAGTGTTCGCCTCGTAAACTTGCGCTATGTTAGGATGCCGCAACCGCGCAAGTATCTCTGACTCGAATTCGAACCGCCGCCACGCTGAACGGGACGGAAACCCCGCCCGCATCAGCTTCATCGCGACATGCCGTCGGGGCCGGGCCTGCACGGCTAGGTAGACCACAGACATGCCGCCGCAGCCCAGCACGCGAATGAGCTTGTAGGGCCCAATACTGGTGCCGATCAGCCGTTCCGGTTCATCGGGCGCAGTTCGGGCCGGTCCGTATCGTCCGCCGTCGACCTGCGGCGACAGCAAGAATGCTGCGTCGGCGCGCTGCTCATGCTGAAGCAGCGATTCGACCTCTCGCCGCACGTCTTCATCGCTGCCACACACATCATTGAGCCATTGCGCTCGATCTTGGCGGTCCAACTCAATGGCGGAATCGAACAACTCACGTACTCGGCGCCATTGCACGTCAGTCATGGCGGTATCTTCGAATGCAGGTGTTTCATTGACGGCGGCGTCGCGATCGCAACAGAAGCGCCGCCTACTCGGCCGAGAGCGCCCGGTACAGCCACGCCTTTGCGATGCGCCAATCCTTGTCGATCTTCCGTGGCGAAACGTCCAAGGCCGCAGCAGTCTCGTCGACTGTTAGCCCGCCGAAGTAGCGAAGCTCGACCACTTTAGCCAGGTGCGGCTCGCGCTCTGCCAGACCGCACAGCGCCTCATCGAGCGCGAGCAAATCGATCGAGCCATCCGTTCCTTGATCCGCCGGTTCGACCATGCCCTCGCGCGAGAGCCCGCCGCCACGTTTTTGCCGCCCGCGTTTACGTGCGTCGTCCACCAAGATGCGGCGCATCGCTTCCGCCGCTGCCGAGAAAAAATGACCGCGATGATTGAAGGTCTCGCCGTTTTCGCCGCCCAAGCGAAAGAACGCCTCGTGGACCAGAGCCGTGGTCTGCAGAGTTCTTGATCCGAACTCGCCAGCCATTGCTGCGCGGGCAAGGCGATGCAATTCGTTGTATACTAGTGACCACAGTCGCTCGCGCGCTGCGCCGTCGCCTCGGCCGACGGCGGTGAGCAATACGGTCATCGGACATTCCCGAGCCATTGAGCGGCTTCCCCGCCATACAGTTCTATTTGGTTAACCCATACCGGAACCTCTCTCTCCTTACAAGAAGTAAGGAGGCCTGTCCACGACGTTTCGGGTCCGAAATAATCATGTGGGCGACCGAGTCACCGCTTGCAGACGACGCCGAGGACAGACGTCTTCGCTACTATTGTTGTTACACGAGTCGCGGCAAGGATTTGCGCAAGGAGCCCTGTATCGGAGCTGGGCAGAGGTACAGCGAACTCGACTTCTTCGCCAACGCGGGCGTGCCAGTCCGCGTGGATGATTCCCATGCCATCGCCCACAACAAGATCATCCTGATCGACGACCACACTATCATCACGGGTTCGTTTAACTTCACGAAGGCAGCGGAGGAATCCAACGCGGAAAACCTGCTCGTCATCAACGGGCACGACGACCTATTCGGGCAGTACCTGGCCAATTACAGCGCCCATCGGGCACACTCGGTCGAGTACGTCGGCCGAAACGCCGAGGCAGCACGGCCAGGCGGGAGAGCGGACGCCGGCGCACCCGGCAAGCCCAGGGCACCGCCCGTTGAGGATGTCCTCGTGTACGTGACCAAAACGGGGTCGAAGTACCACCGCGAGGGCTGTGAGTTTCTGAAGCGGTCGAAGATCGCGATAAAGCTCAGCGAGGCACGGGCGAAGTACGGGCCGTGCGGTAAGTGCAGGCCGTGAGTTACACGCTCCCGCGAGATACTACCCGATCGGCCGTACGTCAGAGGGATGCCGCAACCCACATGCGTGTGTCGTTCTGATTCTCGCGGTAATAGCGTCGCCGGGCGACGTGAGCTGTATGCCAGCCCTGAGGCACCCGTCCCCATTTTTCTTGAGCAAATTCATTTGCTTTTACCGCGTCTGACGATATAGTTGCCCTTCGCAGGGCCAGATCCCCGACATTCTGTCTCAACGGGACTGGCTCTATAGGTGTTAGAGCGTCGGCAACGCCGTCGCTTCGACGCCAGGGCCGGCGGACCTCCGCCTGGTAGGAGAAAGCTCGAAATCGAAGTGCCTGAGCCTGTATAGGCGCAGCTGTTTCGCACAAACGCGAAGCAAGGCGTCAGCGCGAGTCGTTTGCGCACAGGCAGGCACGAGGCCGCTTTCTCCGGAGCAGGCGATGTTGCGCTATATCTGTTGCTTTACCCTTCTTCTTGCATCGTGCGTACCCGACGCCCAGAGCCCGAACTATTGGATCACCGGGCAGGTCGACACGCTACGTGCAGGCAGCGGCCTCGAGTATCTCGGTGAGAAGGACCACGAGGAGAGGATTCAGCTTACCAAGGGCGACGTCTTTTCCGTACGGCTCGACAGCGTTTACGTAAGAGAGTCCAGGGAAATCGCCGGTTCCGAATTCCTCGTTTACGTCGAAGTGTTCGACGTGCAGCCGGATGATCGCCAGCGGCTTACCCGCGTTCTTTTCAAGGAAGTGAACCAATCCGCCGGCTTTCTCATCAACTTTCGCAATCGACTCGCATTTGGGCCAATTCAGTACAACGGGCACCCAATCCGAATTCGCCTCTTCGTCGTAGAGCTTGATCGGCAGGAGAACGAAATTGCATCGGCGATCATTCGCGAGGCAATTCAGATCGCAGGAGCCTTCGCGCCCGGGCTGGGCATCTTCGCCCCCACTGTTTCATCGGCCGGTGACCTGATCCTGTTACTGAATCAAGATGACCGCGAACTCACCGCAGACTTCACGCTCTACCCAGCCACCCACAGCCATGGCCCCCACCTGGAGACAGGCAAGTACGTCATCATCAAGACCGAGAATCCCCTGCGATACAAGGGAATTTTTCGCAACGGGCTCCACAATCGCGCCAACTATGATACGGACCAAGTTCGAGACGAGTACGGCCATCTTGTTGCAGCATCGCCAGAGGACTACACCGGGCTGTTTCGCTTTTTCAGTGCTGACGAGCGCAACCACCCGCTGTACTCGGATGGGAATCCAATTACCGCCTGGGCCGCGCTTCGCGCCCTGGGTGACCGGTTGTGGCTCCAGTGGACCATCCTCGAACACAAAGACCATGGCATCGTCCTTGACGAAGCCGGAACATGCCGACAGCCCACGAACGGCGAATACAAAATCCGCACATACAGGTACGAGGGCAATGACCACCAGGAACTCTCGGCGGTGCGGGGAGACCGACGGGATGCAACATATCGGCTCAAGAAGCGGGTGGAGTACCGAGAAAAGTCGTACGCCATCCTGACGGTCTCGCGAGGTGGCGAACCTGTGGAGCGGGGGCTGTTTGAGGAACTCAGCGACGCTGACCTCAAGCTGCTGGAAGCCAGCTTGCAGCCCGACGTAACCCCTCAACTGATTCAACAGCGAGTGGAGGCTCTGAGTTCAGCCCTGGTCAAGCTGGCTGAATCGAGACGCGTCGTCGCAGAAGTCAATCGGACCACAGGTGGCGATTCCCAGGTACGGCAAACCGCGCAGTTCCCTCTTGCCTTTCTGTCGCGGCTTGTCGAGCCGACAACCAAGGAGAATCAGCTCCGCAACGAGAGCATACTGGAAATCGTTCGGTCGATGGTTACGAATTTTCCGTACACGCTGGATGCGGCCCTCAAGGCCGACGTCATTGCGACACTCCAGCAACTGACAGACAAGCACTTTACTCCCAACCTCCGCAGTAATGGCAAGCCCACAGGCACCTTTACCTTTGTTCCTTGACCACAACTTCGGCACAGTCGTGCCCTGGAGAGCAAGGTATGGCATACCGTGTAAAACGATTTGGATGGTTGCCTGACCCCTTTGACCATCGCGACTTGCGACGCAGTTCCAAGCGAGTCGAAGTCGCCCTGAAAGCAACGCAAAAGCGCTCAAAGGGTGTCATAACAAGCGATCGCGTAGAATCGGATCCAAAGGCTGTCGACCTGCGCAAGCATTGCTCGCCAATTGAAGACCAAGGCGAAATCGGATCGTGTACAGCCCAATCGGTGGTCGGGCTGCTTGAATATCTCTGGCGCCAAACGCATGGTGAGCACATGGACGGCTCGCGACTATTCCTTTACAAGGCAACGCGCAACTTACTGAATTGGACGGGCGACACCGGTGCCTTTGTACGTACGGCCATTAAGGCAACTCGGCTCTTTGGCGTCTGCCCCGAAGACTACTGGCCATACGAAGCATCCAAGTTCGATGACGAGCCGCCCGCCTTCTGTTATTCCTTCGCGCGCAGCTTCCGCGCGGTGGTCTATTACAGGCTCGAATCCAAAGTAGCCGCGCTGAGACAGTCGCTCGCCCAAGGCGTACCATTCGCGTTCGGATTCACTTGCTTTCAGTCAATTGACGACGATGACGTTTATGAAACCGGCAAAATACCGTTTCCGGGTGGAGACGAATCCTCGGTCGGCGGCCACGCTGTCATAGCCGTCGGTTACGACGATGCCAAGAAGCATTTCATCATTCGAAATAGTTGGGGCCGAGGGTGGGGAGAAAAGGGCTACGGGTACCTGCCCTATCGGTATTTTGAAGACGAGTTGGCTGACGACTGCTGGTGTGTGATCAAATCCTCATACGACAACTCAGCCGAAGAGAGCGTAAATGAGTTAGATCGCCGGACCTAGAGCAATTCTGGCCAAACATTACGCCCCAGCCATGATGCATTAAGCAATACGACGCCGTTTGTGGTCACAAGTTCTACCATGCGTAAGTCTCGCCAGTCTATACATTGGTTGCTCGGAATTTGGGCAACGTCAGTCTATGGCGTAGTTCCGGTCACACTATTTGCCAACGAAGGTGCCCAAAATGCGCCACCAACAAGCACCGCCCCCGAAACGGACGAGGGCCTGTGGAGCTGGATTTGGGACGGAATTCAAAGTGCCGTCAAGCATGCTGAGCTAAAAGAGGCAATTTTGTCAATTGCTGGCGTGGGCGCCGTGGCCGTCGCTGCAATTATTAGGCGCAAGGCTAAGAAGCTTGAAGGCCGCCTTCGTGGCCGCTTTGATTTGCCCATGCACTGCAATCGCTACGGAATTGACGTCATCTTCCTAGGCATAGGCGGCTCAGGCAAAACGCAACTTGTGCGCAGCCTAACCTGCAGTAAGCTGGCAGATCCAAGGGCAAAGACTGATAAATTCTCGATTCACTCTCTGGTACTCCAGTGTGATTCTCATGCCACATCCTGTATATACCATTTAGATTTTTGGGACTACATGGGGCAATTTGTCGGCACGCTGACGTCACAGCTTGCTAAGGCCGGTGCTCACCCACAAAAGACGAACTACAGCCTTGCAATTATATTGGTAGTCGATGGTATTCCACCCCCAGAACCGGCCAATAATCCCGAGCTCGTTTCAAGTGTCGACGTTGCACGTATTCAGGAGCACGCTGCGGCATGGTGCACAAATGCTCTTGCTGCAATTAAGGGGCTACTTAATGGGAAAACACCACGGCTTGTGGGAGTGTTTTTGAATAAGAGCGACCTGTTACGCGCAACAGGGGATAGCTACAAAGTTAATAGAGCACAATTGGATGTGCTTGTGAATACCCTGGCAAGTAGACTGGGCCAGGTCTTTGCTGGCTCGGCAGTCTGCAAATGGTACGGCTCTGCGATGACCGGACACAATCTATTGGATTTACTAGCCAAGCTTCTGGAGGAGGCGCAACCTTTAGACGGAAAGAAGAATGAGCAAGCGACCAATTAGTTGGCGTTCACCCGTTTCTCATGATTACACTCTCACGTCAATTCCGCTCACGCGGCTAACCAGGCGCAGGGGCTGTCAAGTTTTCTTGAGTGTAGCGTGTATTGCGTTGCTCATAGTGCTTGTAGACGCTTATGTGAGACTGAAATCAGTCAGAACACAACTACGTGGGCTACGTGGTAACGTTGAGTTAGTCGTAACAGACGGTGACAATGCAAACCTCGATAAGCTTATGATAGAGCAAAATGCAAGTGCGCTGATCAAGATTCAAGCTATGTCAAACAGCGAAATGCTTGCCGCGCGTGATTTTTCTGTCGTAACACGATCGCGTCCGGCGAAGTACGAGCTTGGCGAGATGCATGTTGCAGCTTCAGATGTGCTTAAATTACTCAATATAAATTGTCGCAGGAGGGCTGCAATTTCAAGGGTTTTAATCGCGATTGATGCTGACGCCGATGCGGGCGAACAGTTTAATAAACTGCTGTATGTGCACTTAAGGCCCCAGGCGAAGATGGGGGTGGTGCGCTTTAGCCTACATCCGCGTGATAACGAGAGTTGGAATGAGTACTTGCAAACGCAAGACGACGATCCACAAATCACACTCAGGTGGGCGGTGTTTTTTGAGTGATGGTTGCCTGCTTTGAATCTAATTGAGAGTCGGTCGCGAAATCGGCCGACCCGCAGGTGAACGGACGACTCCGAGGTGAGAGGCAAGACCTAGGATGACTCCGCGTCTAAGAACATCCCGAGGGCGCGGCGGGCATCATTGATTCGGCTTCTAACCTGGTCATCGAGCTCCGGCATCGAGATAAAGCAAAAGTCGAAAGCGTCTGTGGGGCGACGAACCCTGTCTGTTGCGATTCCGACAACGCGATGGTATGCCGGAATCATTGTGCGAGCTACGAAACAACTTGCTTGCAGGTACTCGGCTCGGGAGTGGTTTCCTGCATTCGGCTCTTGAAATAGAAAGCAATACGTCGTTCCGTTTAGGCCGACGACTTCCCTCAGGAGGTCAGCTTTTTCTGCAACTTGCCCAGCTCGATTCCTAGCGCCGGCGAAGATCTTTGCGAGCTTTGTACGCTCCCGTCGATCAGGCCGCGCCAACTCTCGCGCCAGCAACTCGTACTGCGATGATCCTTCATGCGCGCGACTAATTATGTGGTCCCAAAGATAGCTAATCTGTGCCGCACTGCGTTTGTCGGAGTAGGTCTTTCCGCTGCGAAACGAGCGCCAGAAACCACGATTAACGTGGACCACGTTTGCTTTTTCAAAGCCAAAGCCCTCACCGTGAAGTAAGTAGCATGCGAGCAGTTCCTCTTCACCGCCCTCGATTATCATCATTTCTATGTCTCGCGTAAGGAAGGCCTCTTTTGCAGCGAGGTAGCCGACGAAGTCGGTAATGGTGTCCAGCTCACAGAATGCTATTTCTGCGAACTCACGTGTGAAAACGTGTACGGACTGCTCGCGGACCAGATCCATAAATCCTGACACGGCCTCGCCCTCGCCCATCATCACGGAGATCAGATAGATGCGAGCTATGCTAGCGGGATCAATCTGAATCCGTCCGCGACGTGAATTCTCCACGTGGATTTGTCCTCTTCGTTCCAGAATGTACCGTCTAGCGCCAGCCAGCTGACGAAGATTCTTGAGTACTTCCGCCTCGCGATATTCACCCTTTTTGTTGAGTTTCAGGTCCTTGACTTGCCAGATGATCGCCAGGTCATCAAAGACCACTAATAGGTCGCAAATCTCGTTACCGTTGGGCTTCCGAGGCGATATGAAGCACCAGTCTGCCAGAAACGACTGAACCGCCAGATTATGCACTACCTCCTCGGCCCTCTTACCCTTTAGCTCAAAATGCCTTCTGGTTGGCTCGTCCATCGCATGCCAATAGTAGGTGGAGACGCACCGGCCTGCGACCCCACGTTCCACGTCCCCACCATCCGGCATCGCCCTGTGATTTGCCAGCCTTGAAGCCTCCATTCCCCGCTCCGAAAATACGCCCCGTCGGGTGCGGCTGATCCCCGCGTTGCTCGACCGGCGGCGTGTCTGCTTATTTGAGAACTGATGGATGAAAAGAGGAGTCGCACCCGCCTGCGACCCCTTTTTGCGTTGCCTTGCCGCGATTCCACATCTCAACGGCCTATTTCGGTGGGCGGTCACCGTGCTGGGCTGCCAGCACCCCGGCCTTGTGGTTATCCCGCTGTTCAATGGGTCTTTGGGGCGTGCGTCAGAAAAACTTTCAGGTGGCACCTCCTTCTGGCGTTGCAGCCCATAGGCGCTCAGTCAACATCATATCTCGAGTTGGTGGCAGCGCACCGACTATTTTGTGCGGTTCGTGTACTTTCGCAAATCACAGGGCGCCGAATGGCAGCCAAGGGTCGTGGGTTGATAGTACTTGAACCGTGATTGACAATTCGCTGGGGTTCTTGGGCGTCGACATGGAGGCCGCAAGTATGGCAGTTCAGCGAGTGCACGTCCGCGACACCGGTATATACAGCGAGTCGGTGATTCAGTCTGACCTTGCTGACGCGCGGGCTCGTGCTCTCGAGGAGTGCTCGCGGGCGGTCAAGCAATCCAATGCACTAACCCCGGAAATGAAACGACGCGTGTGGGGACGAAGTTTCAAAAGGCACAAGCAAGTATTCGAGGCCAGCGACAAGGACATCGCCGAGATGCTTGCTGCCAAGGCGGAGCGATACTCCATTGAGTGGATACTCGCCGCTGTCGAGCAGGATCTTGTCAACCGCCTGAACCACTTCGGGGTTCGTATCTCCGAGCCGGGGACCGCAGCCAAGGAGTTGAAGGCGTTTCTTGCGAAGCAGAAATCCCCCATCACATACCAAAAGCACTTTCGTGTCGTGCTAGCGGGTGCCCCGCCCCGTGAGATAGGCCCCGTGCCTAAGGGAGCCCCGCCGATGGCTGAACGAGCGGCGAGCGCGTTACATTTTCTGGATCAGCTGAAGCTGGCTCTCGAGAAAAACGACGCGAAGATCGCCGCTATCTGTGCCTATTACCTGGCCGGCAACTACGGAACTGTGCTGACCACACCATTTGAACCCTTCGTCAAGCTCGGCCGTAACCGCAGCGACGGCGGCAAGAAGGGTGCAAAGAATCGCTGGGGCAATCGTGCCGATGTTTACGCCCGATGGCAGCGCGAAGTCGACGCCTACCGTGAAAATCACCCGAAATCATCCTTCACCGCCGCCTGCCGCGCCGTGGGCAGGCAACAAAATCCGCGGGTAAGTGGGCGCGCCGTGCAGGAGCATGTCCAGAAAAAGTCAAGAAGATAGCTCCCATCTTCTCAAAGTGACTTGCAATACTCCGAAAAGCACGCCTGACGTGCCTTAGCGGAGTAATGCAAGAATGCTCGACTACCAGAACGAAACTGTCCTATCCCTCCAGGATGCCGCTGCCCGGCTACCGCGCCGCAGGCGCGGCGCGCGGCCCCACGTCACCACTCTATACCGCTGGGCCCAGACCGGCTGCCGCGGAGTGAAGTTGGAAACCGTCCAAATCGGCGGCACACGCTGCACGTCGCTCGAAGCACTTGACCGGTTCTTTGCCGCCCTGAGTACACCAACGGAATCGGTAATCACGCCGCGAGAGTAGCGGCTCGCACCAATGAGAAAACCCGCCGCTAGGGGTCGAGTCCTGCGACGGGTTAGTGCTGAAACCACATGAATTCTAACACGCAAAATTCCATTCAACAAGCTCTTCGCGACGGCGCTGCATGGCGCGCTGAGTCGCAGCCGTTGGCTGAACACCTCTATGGTCTGGGGATTTTCAATCGGTTCGACGCCAGAGGTGGATACTGGCAGGAAAAGTCAGACAAGTTCGGCTTTCACGTCACCACGCGAAAGTCCACAGACAAGTTCTGGACGCCGAACGACACGGAGGCACTGCGCCGGCACTTCGAGGCACGGCATCTTCGCGACATCGTCGGCGTGCATGCCATCGATCCGGAGTCCGGCACCTGTCGATGGGGTGCGGGCGATCTAGATGACCACGACGGCCTGGACAAGGGAGAGAATCTCCGGCGCGCCCTTGCAATGCGGGAGATCGCCAGCGACCTGGGGTTTACGCTGCACCTGTTCTCGTCCGATGGACGCGGTGGAATCCACGCATGGATCTTCGTCGACCAACCTGTGGCATCCCACAGGATGTTCGCACTATTGAAGCGCATCACCGCCGACAGCAGCGTCGAAACCTTCCCAAGGCAGGCCTCAATCCCGAAGGACGGCTATGGAAACTGGATTCGGCTGTTCGGCAAGCACTACAAGCGCCCGGCCTGGTCCAGGCTCTTCGGCGAACGCGACTGGCTTTCGGCGGAGGCGACGGTCGATGCGATCTTGCGCATTGAGCCCGACGATGCGTCGCACGTCCCTGAAGCGCAGCCCGTCCAAGAGTCCGTCCACACCGCCAAACAACTGCACGTCCGGCACTTCGCTGAATCACCTGAGGCCCTGCGCGCCTGGCTCGAGTCACACGGGATCGCCATCACCGCCGTCAAGGAGATGCACGGTGGCGGCGCAAAGCTGATCGTCGCGACCTGCCCGTTCGCCAAGGACCACGGCGGTGACTTTAAGGACACCTCGGTGATCGTCACCTGGCGGCCTAGCGGGATCGGGTTCCTGTGCTTTCACAATAGGTGCTCGGGCAGGCGCTGGCGCGATGTTCGCCGCACCGTCGATCCTGATTACGTCCACGACGACGAGCTGTACCAGGACTGGACGCCCTGCTACGAATTCGGGCCCGACGCCGCAGCCCCGACACCACGCCTGCGCGGGAAGGCGGTGCGGCAATGAAGCAGTTCAAGCTGAAATTCCTCGATGGACCGGGATCGGGCAAAAAGGCCGGGTCAATGCGTCGCCGGATCGCACTGCAGATCATGAACGGCGACGGAACCTATCACGACGCCGACGTGCAGGGAATCAACCTGGAGTCGGTCAAGACCGTGCCGCAGATTGTAAAACGCTGGTCGGCAGCGTTTGATTTGGACGAGTCCGAGCTGACGCAAGCATTCAGACAAGCGGCCGTGCAGGCGGCAGCGGACTGCCAGCGGCGCGAAAAGCCGAAGGAGGAACCGAGGGGTGCAAAGTCGGAGGGGGTATCACCAATCACATTGGATGACGCCCGGCCAGTCTTTCGCAAGTGGCTGAAGTACACCGATCCCGACTTGTTGGACGTAGTCTTCGGAGTCGTCATAGCGCACCGCATCGATGGCGACCCGGTCTGGCTGTTCATCATCGGAGCACCAGGAGACGGCAAGACCGAGGCCCTGCGGGCCCTTTTCGAATGCCCCGACATCTATGCTCTTTCAACATTGACACCGGGAAGCCTGATTTCCGGCTACATCGTTGACGAGGGAGAAGATGACCCGTCCCTGCTGCCCAAGCTGGACGGAAAGATATTGGTGGTTAAGGACTTCACCGCCGTCCTGCAGATGCCCAACGAGGCCCGCCAGGAAATCCTTGGAATTCTCCGTGACGCCTACGACGGCGAGGCGGGCAAGGCGTTTGGCACCGGCGACGTGCGAAAGTACAAGAGCCGGTTCGGCTTTCTGGCAGCAGTCACGCCGGTCATCGAATCGTACTGGGGCGTTGCCGCACAGCTCGGCGAGCGATTTCTTCGCTTTCGCATCATCTCCGAAGGACGAAAGGAAAAAGTAAGAAGGGCGCTGGCAAACTCAAGCGCCGAATCCACCATGCGCGAAGAGCTGATGATGGCTGCTCATGGTGTGCTGGCGCAGAAATTCACGGCAATACCCGCCATTGCGGCAAGTATTGAACGTCGGCTGATCGCCCTGGCAGACTTCGTAGCGCTTGCTCGTTCAGAAGTGGCCCGGGACCGCCAAGGCGTGATGCAATACGCGCCTGCTCCCGAAGTCGGCACCCGCGTCGGCAAGGAACTTCAAAAGTTTGCCCAAGGCATCGCGATGGCCCGGGGAAAACCGTCGGTTGACGACGACATCTATCGAATCGTCTGCCGCGTGGGGCACGACTGCATCCCTTCGCTCCGGGGCCTACTCCTCAACGAACTCTGGAAGAATCGCGCCAAGTTCGAACCAACATCAGTCATCGCAGATGGCGCTGACCTACCCACCGACACCGCAAATGCGTGGCTTGGCGACTTGCGGCTTTTGGGAATCGTCGAGCGGCAGGGCGAGGGCAAGGGGAAGGCCTACGAATGGCGCATGACGCCTGAGTTCCAGGCAACGATCTCTGACTCCTGTGTTGACATGGTATGGGGGGGTGATTCTGCACCCCAGGGTTCCGACTGGGGCGACGAGCCGTGGAGCGAGCCCACCGAGACGATACCAGAATACGACCCCGAACTGGATTGAGGACTTTACATGAAGGCAAGGACGCCAAAACGACCACGCAGACGCAAGAAGAGTTCGGACCCACTGCTCGCCAAGCTTGGTATCACCGCCGCACAAGCCCGGCAGTGGATGGCCGCCGCCCAGCTGCCTCGGGACACATTCGAACAGTACATCACGAGCTGCCGTGAGACTGGCGCAGAATCGATGTCAGCCGAAGACGCGGTGCGGTTTGCAAAAGCCCGGGATGGCTCGATAGCAAACTGGCACATCGACGACATCCACCCCAGCCCGGAAAACGACCGGCTCTACCGGCCCGTGAACCCCGACGACCCAGAGATCATCGCGATGGCCAACAGCATCTCCGCCCACGGGCTGCTCGAACCGCTGATCGTCACCCTTGATGGTTGGATTCTCAGCGGTCACCGGCGCTACGCCGCCGCTCGCCTGGCGGGCCTGAAGGAGCTGCCAGTCCGTGTCTGGCCGATCAGGCGTCTGGACGACATCGACGCCTTCGTTCGCGTCCTGCGCGAATGCAACCGGCAACGCGAGAAGACCCTTGCCGAGAAGCTTAAGGAAGAGGTGGTCGCGGCCGATCCGGCGGAGGCGTACCAGTCCCTGCTCAACTATCGCCGCGAAAAGTCGGACATGTCTGGGATTTGCCTGGGCACGCTGGAACTGAGCGATCCGCGGAAGCGAAATGCCATCAGTAAGGCCAAGGAACCGTTCCTGCAGTCCGTCGCCGACATCATCGCCCAGCGACGGAAATTCTGGCCGTTGTCCGACAGACAGGTGCACTATGCCCTGCTGAACGACCCGCCATTGCGTCATGCGAAGAAGCCGCTGTCGGTGTATGCCAACGACCGGGCCAGCTACCAAGATCTCTGCGACCTGCTGACCCGAGCCCGCCTGACGGGGCGCATCCCGTGGGAGTCGATCGGCGATGAAACCCGTCCGGTGGTGATCTGGCAGACTGATCCCGATCCGCAGCCCTTCCTGCGCCGCGAACTGGACGACCTGCTCAAGGGCTACTGGCGCGACTACCAGCAATCGCAGATCAACCACATTGAGATCGTCGGCGAAAAGTTGACGGTGCAGGGCATCGTGAAGCCAGTGGCCCAGGAATTCGCCGTCCCGCTGACGATCGGCCGCGGCTACTGCTCGATCAACCCGCGGCGCGAACTGGCCGAGCGATTCCGGAAGTCGGGCCGCGAGAAGCTGGTGGTGCTCTTCCTCAGCGACTTCGATCCCGATGGCCAGACCATCGCCGAGTCGTTCGCTCGATCCCTGCGCGACGACTTCGGCATCGACGAGGTCCACGCCATCAAGGTGGCGCTGACGCTGGAGCAGGTCCGCGAGATGGAGCTGCCGCCGCAGATGAAGGCCAAGGCCGGCTCGGCCACGCGCGACAAGTTCGTCGAGCGCTTCGGCGACGACGTCTACGAGTTGGAGGCGATCCCTCCTACCGAGCTCCAGAACATCCTGCGTCGGTCCATCGAGTCGGTCATCGACATCGACGCCTTCAACGCGGAAGTCGAACGCGAACAACAGGACGCCGCGTACCTCGACACGGTACGGCGACAAGTGATGCACGTCTTCGAAACGACGAGCGAAGACTAACCATGTTTACGGAGGAACATCGATGAAAGCGAACGAGAACGAAACCCAAGAACGCCTCGCCCTCGACGCCAAGGCGGCGGCCAAGCTGCTCGGCGTCAGCCGCAGGACCGTCCAGCGCTGGGCGGCGGCAGGCCAGATTCCGCACAAGAAGATGGGAAAACTCCTGCTATTTTCGCCCAGGGCGCTGAAAGATTGGCTCGACAAATCGGGCACTATGTCAGTTGACACACTATGCTGATTGCCATATACTCCGGACCCGGAGGTACTGGCATGGACCTGATCAAGATGTTGCGAGACGCGATCGAGGACGACCCGCGATCGCTGTACGCCTTGGCCAAGGACGCGGGCCTGGAATACAGCGTCCTCAACCGATTTGCGAACGGGATTCGCACCGAAATCGGCCTGACCACGACCGGCAAGTTGTGCGAGGCGCTGGGCTACGAGCTCAGGAAGGTACGCCGAAAGAAGGTGAAGTGATGGCATCGATCGTCAACCGAAACGGAATCAAGCAGGTGCAGTTCGTCCACCAGGGCAAGCGGTGCACAATCGGCGTGGGCAAGCTCGACAAGACCGACGTGGTGCCCATCAAGAAGCAGATCGAGAACATCATCGCGGCCTACAAGTCGGGCGGCGCGCTGTCCCTGAAAAAGCCGACGCTGGACTGGCTCGAGTCGATCCGCGGATCGGCGATCGAAAAGCAGCTCGTGAAGCACGGGTTGGTGCAGGCGCGGGAGGTGCCGGAGGCGATGACGTTGGGGGAGTGGCTCACGACCTTCATCAGCCAGAAGGTCGACTCCAAACCGGCGACCTTGGTCACATATTCGAATATTGAGCGCAACCTGTTGACGTGCTTTCCGGCAGACAAGCCCATTGCGAGTTTCACTGCGGGCGATGGCGACACGTTTAAGGCGCACCTCGTCGGCGTCGAGAGGCTCTCCGAGAACACCGTCCGGCGCAGAATCGGGCTCGCACGCCAAGTCTTCCGAGCAGCCATGCGGCGGCGCTTGATCGATCACAACCCATTTGAACACCTGCCCGCTTCCGTTCGAGGCAACCCGAAGAAATTTCACTTCGTCTCGCTCGCGGACTTCGCGAAGCTCATCGAGAATTGCCCCTGCCCACAGTGGAAGGTGATCATCGCGCTGGCGAGGATCGGCGGCGTGCGATGCCCGAGCGAGGTGCTGGCGCTGAAGTGGTCGGATGTTGACTGGGACAAGAAT
The DNA here is from genome assembly GCA_964408455.1 of uncultured Planctomycetaceae bacterium. Taxonomy (GTDB): domain Bacteria; phylum Planctomycetota; class Phycisphaerae; order UBA1845; family UTPLA1; genus CAYOZN01. The sequence continues at coordinate 164,154 of CAYOZN010000008.1, read as the reverse complement.
CGCGTACGGATCACGAGCTCAAAAACTGAACACCACGAGGGCGGAGCCGAGAGGATCATTCCCCTTTTTCCTGAACTGGCCGACGCGCTTGCGGCAGCCTACGACCCCGACGACAAATCAGAAAAGGTCATCACACGATACGCCAACGCCACCAAGAACATGCGGACGACGTTCAGCAAGATTGTGCGGCGCGCGGGCTTGAAAATGTGGCCGAAGGCCTTCGTCAACCTGCGGGCGTCACGCGCCACCGAACTCGCGGCCCAGTATCCCGCTCACGTTTGCTCGAGTTGGCTCGGCCATTCGACGGCGATCGCGACCGAGCACTACCTCCGGGTTCGCGACGAAGATTACGAAAAGGCGGTGCAGCGCGCTGCAGATTTGTTGACAACTTTTCGCGCAAGCGGTGCCACGCGCCCTACCGAACCCGCCGTTTCGCGACGAGGCGAAAACGGCGATCCGCGTTTGTGCGCAACGGTTGGGGGTCAGTCGCAAGACGACGCGAGCGGCGCGATAGTGGAAGGGGAAAAGTGGGCGTTGAGGGACTCGAACCCCCGACATCCTCGGTGTAAACGAGGCGCTCTGGCCAACTGAGCTAAACGCCCTGAGAAAACGGCAACGCGTCAAAACGTCAGCGCGTCGAAACAGCAAAACGTTATCGCGTCGAAACGTCAACGCGTCAGCGCGTCGAAACGCCGAAACGCTTAAAAAATCAAGCACTCCAAGAGTCATCAAGACACGCCAAAAAATCAAATCTTCAAGCCTTCGATGCGTTAAAGGTCAAAATAAGGCACCATGATGTCAGGCCGCATGGCATTCGCCATGAGCCCGATGGCCGCGCATATCATATCATCGCAGCGGGCCGGGGCCGAGGTCGTTTTCCGAAAGCACCGTGAACTGGCGATTGCGTAGCAGCGAGACCGCCGTCGTCAGATCCTCGGTGTGGATGGCCAGGGCGGGGCGACCGGTGGGCCGGGTGAGCAGGGGATAGGCGTAGTCGATGTTCACCTCGCCGGCGAGCAGGGCCGAGCAGATGGACCGCAGTCCGTGACCGTGCGGGACTTCGACGACGACGAGTTCGGTCTGGCTGATGGCAAAGTTGCGGTCGGCGAGGATTTTTTCTGCGGCGTCGCTGTCGTCGCAAATGAGGCGAACGATGGCGCAATCGATGGCGTGAACGACGGACATGCCGACAACGCGGACCTCTGAACCCTCAAAGGCCTGAAACAAGCGCAGGAGGGCGCCGACGCGGTCGTCCAGGAAGACGGAAATCTGTCGTACGGCTGGCGACTGAAACGTTTCGGCGGTGCCGAAGGGCTGGGTGGACATGCTGGGTCCTTCGATGATCGGAACGAGGTGTTACTTTGGCCGCCATAATCATCGGGGGCGGCGTGCGAGGCGACTGTTCGACGTCTCGGGTTTGGTACTGCCGGAACCAAAGGCGGCTGCGTCCTTTGTGACGATGGGCCTCCACGGGTGGAGCATATTATCATATCCCTTCACAAGATAGATAATTTTCGCGGAGAATTTTCAAAGGGTGAAATTCGCACGAGAGGGGCCGTTTTTTACGGCCGAACGCTCCTCGACGTGGGGGATGTTCGCCTTCAGCCGGGGGATGCGCGGCAACGCGGACCTTCTGGCGGACAGGGCAGGTTTCGCAGCAAACGGCAGGAGGCAGCGGGCGATTTGCACCTGCGGCAAGCGTGCCCGTGAGCGTCGATGGTTCATTTCTGAAGAAGGGTACGGCGACCCGGCAGATATGGACGCTGGGACTCGCCGCGTCACCTCGACAACCGGCGTTGCGCGCAGGCCGCAGGCGCTGAATGCACGCGCAACTGTCAAACAGGCGACACGAAATAGAAGGCTTGAGAGAAAAGAAAGGACAAAAGGAACGACGGGCGTACCATAGTTCAACCACGAGTGTTCGGGCCGGAGAGAGGAAGGATCGTGGTCAAACGTGGGCTGGCACGCCCGTCGTTCTTTCTGTCCTAGCGTCGGATTCTAGATAGCCGAGCGCCAGAATTCCAGTATCAGGTTTTTCCCTACGCCATGCCGGAAAACTGGCGTCGAATCGCCTTTTCCGAGCAAAGACGAGTGTATCAATTCCGCTCGCGATTGCAACCCTTGAGTTTCGGAGTTTCGGGTCTTTTTACCGCTCCATGGGGCGAACCGGCTTTGAAAAAGGCTGCGCCGGGCGGGACTTATCGGCGCGTACCTGCTCGGTTCCCAGCGAAAAAAAATTCCAATTCACAAGGCCGCTTCGGATGGGTCCGCCGCCGGGCAAGCCACGAGCACAATCGCTATTGCCCGAGCAGCAGGCCAACAAACGCGGCCGTGTCAGCATCATCCAGGACGCCGAAAGGCGCGGCCAAGTCGCCGCATGCATGGTAAAACGGATCGGTCAACACCGCGGCCGTGTAGAACGAGACGTCAATACCGTTCACAAGCTGGTCGCCATTCAGATCGCCGGGGACGCCGGCATCCCGAACGCCGGAATCGGGCGTGCTGAAGCCGCTGGTCCCGCAATCGTTCGCCGCCGTGATCCAGTAGTTGTACGCTTGGTCCGGAGTGCCTGTGAAATCCTCGAAGAAGAGATCGCCCGTGCTGCCGAGCAGATCCGACGACTGCGGATCGGCTCCGATGCTGCGGTGGACGTTGTAGCTGGTCGCGCCGGGCGCCGCCGTCCAGGTGATCAGAACGGCTGCACAGGGGACATCGTCGCTGGCGGCGACATTCAAAGGCGCCGTCGGCACATTTCCGATATTCACGCCGGTCGCCGGGCCAGCCTTTGCGCCTGAGCCGCAGGTATTCGCGGCGGCGACCCAGTAGAAATAGGTCTGGCCGGGCACGGCGGTCCCGTCATCCAGGCTGGTCTGCGGCGTCGTGCCGATCGATGTCGCTGTCTCTTCGTCGTTTACCGTGTTGCGGAAAACGTCGTACTCGTCTGCGCCAGGGGCGGCGGTCCAGGTCAGCTCAACGACGCCGCATTCTGAATCGCTTGCATCGAGATTGGTCACCAGCGGCGGGACTGCGTCGGCAAAGCCGGTGTCGTTCGCGCTGAAGTCGCTGCACCCGCCGCCGTTACAGGCCTTTACCCAGTAGAAGCGGCTGGCGCCCGGCGGCGCGGTGAGATCGTCGAACTGCGTGACGGCGAGCCCGGACGCGAGCAATTCGGCCGTGCCGGAAATATCAACCGAGTTGCGGAACACGTCGTACGAATCCGCTCCCGCGGAGGCATTCCAGCTGAGGGCGACGCGATCGCAGAATGTGCCGTCGCTTGCGGCCAGACCGGTCGGGGCTGCGGGCGCCTGAACCACGGGATCGCAGATGTTGGCGGAAATTCTGAGATTGTCGAAGCCGGCTTCGAGGACGTCGCCGGGATTGTTGTCGGCCGCAGTGATGCGCAGACGGAGCGTGGCGCTGGCAGGCACTTCGGTGCCCACGGCGATGGTGTCGGTCTGCCAGATCTCTGCCGCGCTCGTATAGGTACGCACGATCTGCCAGTTGGTGCCGGCCGCGTTGGTGGCAACTTCGACGCGCAGAAAATCCTCCGGACCGATGGGGTTCGGCTCGTCGTACAGCCAGTAGTCGTAAGCGATGAAGCCGCCGTCGATCATGTCGAATGGCGGCGACGTGATGGTGGTCACGCCATCCACGTCGCTGTTGCAGCCATCGGCGGCGCTGTTGTCGGTCAGGCGGCACTGTCCCGATCCGTCGGAATCGGAAGGGGGATCGCCGCGATCGCAGTTGATGGGCACGCCGCGGTCCCAGTGGCCGTCCGTGGCGTTGCCGGAGACGGTCCATCCCTGTTCGGTCTCAAAGTTGTCGACGAATTCGTCGAAGCCGGTCGTGACAATGGCGATGAGCGGCGCGGCGGGGCCATCTGCCGGGCTGGTCTGCAGGCCGCTGATGGTCCCCGAGGCCTCGACATAAAACTCCGGCTGGTCTCCACAGGTGGCGGGCGGCAAGGTAGCGATGTAGTTGTTGCCGCCGTCATGCGCGAGGGGCGCGGAGAGGAAGGCGCCGCCGTTGTAGCGATAGCGCAGCTGCTGCGAGCCGGGAACCAGCTGCTCATCGTTGGAGGCAATGACAACATCGAAGGGCGTCGCTACACCGGGCGACAGGACGGAGGGTGCAGGGCCGGCAATGGCGATCGCCAGCGGAAGGAACGGCACCGCCTGCGCCTGTACCTGCATCTGGTAGATCTGTGACTCCGAAGGCGTGCCGACTTCGAACACGCGGATGTAATAGGTGCCGGGAAAGGACACGACGAATTCGAGCGTCTCGGGCGAGCCGAGGGGCTGAGACAACGCGGTCGCCAGAACCGTGAGGCCGTTTGTATCCACCAGCGTAATCGCAAGCTTCGCGATGTTCTGGCTGTTGATGATGTTGCCGCTCTGGCAGCCCCCGCCGGTCTGATTGCTGTCGTCGTAGGAGTGGCCGAGGGGCGTGACAGTGATGACCACTTCGGCGGCTTCCTCGAGCGTGAAACGGAAATAGTCGGACTGACCGTCGGCCTCGAGCGCGAGCAGGTGTGTATTGGGGATGGCGGGCGCGGGCACGGCGCCGATCGTGAGGCTGCCACCCACTGACAGCGCGCCCATATCGGTGGCGGTGCCTATCGTCTCATTGGGCTCGAAAGGATCGCCATAGTGACGCATGGCGTTGCGCACGTCGTCGTGGCGCGGACCATCGTAGGCGAGGGAAATGAAGGGCTCCATGAGCTTGGTCTGCTCGACCGGGCACACGTGCAACTGTCCCATGCCGTGACCGTGCTCGTGAGCGGCGACGTTGCGCAGACGCAGCGAATTACTTCCCAGATTGCCGTAGAACGAATCGAAGCTGTCGAAGCACATGTCACCGTCGTCGGGGAAGTTGTTGTAGGCCAAAACGCCGCTGTTTCCATCGAGAAACTTCCCGCCGATGCGCAGATCGCCGCGCACGCCGAGCACACCCGGGTTCTGGTGCATGTTCACGCCATCGTCGTTCGGCTCGTATACGTACGTGATGCCGCAGAGCTGGCTCCAGCGGGCGAAGACCTGCGCGAATAACGCCTGCCAGGTGGCCGGCGTGCCGTACAGGCTGTTCATCCACGCATTGAAGTCGTTGATGCCTTCGGGGAAGCCGGCAGCCGAGAGAAAGGGAATCACGGTTCCGTCGGGCGGGAAGCTGTAGGTGAGCGTGATGGGATCGCCCACGCCGCCGGTGCCGCCGCTGGCCGTCGAAGACCAGCGACTGGTCTGGTTGTATCGGGGCGTCGGCCCATCCTGGCCAATCGAAAGCAGGCTTACGATTTCGGGCGGTGTATCGGGCGCAAAGCAGAAGAGCACCGGCTGCTCGGACGTGGTCAGCGCGAGCCTACGCGCCGCCAGATCGCGCTGCGCGGGTGTCAGCATTTCGTAGACGCTTCGCGAGGCTACCTGTGACAGCGCCTGCCAGAGACGATCATCCGCCGGCCGAGCCTGTGCGGTCGCGTCTGAAGGGCCTTCATGCTGTGCCGGCGCGGCCTGCCTGGACAGGCTCATCCATGCGCCGACAAGAGCGCACGCCGACAGCGACACCATCGCGATTCCAGTCCGAATATTCATTCGCATGATTCCGTACCCCTTCCTGATAGCAGATGTTTCGCCACCGTGAAAAACTGGCGGCGATTGAGCGATTGCCGGGGCGGGAGCAGGAAACGGGGCAATTTGGTTTGAATTGATCCCGGGCGCCGGAAAACGGCGCATCCACCACCCCTCCAGCGGCACGAGCAACGTGGAGCAGCTGCCGTGCCGACTACACGTCAACGATAATACCTGAATCGACTCGACCGGGTCAAAAGGCGGCATCTCGACCGGATATGCCGTCTGACCCTATGATCCGGTTGTGACGCTGCTTCGCAGCATCGCGCAGACGACGACCTGTCAGGCCCTTCTGGAGCGACTGGCGCGGGCGAAGACCCCCCTTGCCGTGAACGGTCTGTGGGGAAGCTCCGCGCCCGCACTGGCCGCCGCCCTGTTCGATACCGCCCGGCGGCCGCTCGTATATCTCAGTGCACATCTGGAACAGGCCGATCACGCGCGCGACGATCTGGAGACGCTGCTGGGCCGATGCCCGGAGCTGTTCCCCGCGTGGGAGACGCTGCCCGGCGAGCATGGCGCCAGCTCGGGGGCCGACGAGATAGCGGCAGAGCGGTCGCGGCTGTGCCAGGAGCTGCGCGAGTATCAGACAGGCGGCGACAACGAGCCCGCGACGGCGCCGCGCGGCAGGCCGGATTGCCCCGTCGATGCGCCGCTTTTCGTGGCGCCGATCCAGGCGCTGTTGCAGCCGGTGCCAACGCCGGCGGCACTGGATGCACATTCGCTGGTGATGCGCCGCGGGCAATCGATCGACCCCGAGCGGATGGCGGAATGGCTGGTTGCGCACGGCTTCACGCGGCTGGACCAGGTGGAGCAGGCCGGCGACTTTGCCTGGCGCGGGGGCATCTTCGACATCTTCGCCAGTGCCGAGACCGATCCTGTGCGGCTGGAATTCTTCGGCGACGAGATCGAAAGCATCCGGCAGTTTGAGATCGGTACGCAGCGATCGATGCGCGAGCTGGAAACGACGCGCGTCACGCGGCCGCCGGATGCAGCACGGGCCGCGCACAGCGAGACGACCAGCTTTCTATCTTATCTGCCGGCCGATGCCATCATCGTGCTGCACGAGCCGCTCGATCTGATCGAGACGGCGAGGATCGTTCTGGAGCGGCTGGGCCATCCGGTGGGTCATTTCACCATCGAGGCGGTGCTGAAGAAGGCGGCGGCCTTTGCCCAGGTGCACCTGAGCCGCTTCGCGCTGGCGAGCGTGCCGGAGGCCGACACGCTGAGCGACACGTACGAGGCACTGCCCACATTCGATGCGAAATCGACGGACGCAGTGGCCCAGCTCGTGGCGATGGCGCGCGAGCAGAAGACGTATGTGTTCTGCGAGAGCACCGGGGAAAAGGAGCGGCTCGATGAACTGATCGCGGAGCAGACGAGTCAAAGCGAGGAATCGGGCAGCCGAGATCTGTCTGCGGCAACTCCCCCGAGAATAGAGACGCTGCTGGGGACGATTACCGAGGGATTTTTACGACGAAATGGTGATCTGCACTGCTCACAAAGCAGTGGCACGCACGGTGATTCGCACTGTCCCGGCGCGCCGGGAAGCATTGGCACTTCGGCAAGCAGGACCCTTAGTCCCTCAATCCCTCAATCCCTTAATCCCTGCTCATTCGCCGTCGTGGCGCACCACGAGCTCTTTCGGCGCTACGCGATCCGGCGGCGCATTCGCAAGGTCGCTTCGGCCCGGCCGATCGAATCATTCATCGATCTTTCCGAGGGCGATTTCGTGGTGCACGTGGTCCACGGCATCGGCCGCTTCGCCGGCATGAAGACGATGCGCAAGGGCGATTCGCGCAAGAGCGAAGAGTTCCTTACGCTCCAGTTCGCCGACGAAGCGACGATGCACGTGCCGATCACGCAGATCGACCTCGTGCAGAAGTACATCGGGCCGAAGGCGACGCGGCCGCCGCTGTCGAAACTGGGCGGCACGCGCTGGCAGACGACCAAGGCGCGGGTGGAAGAGGCGCTGACTGATCTGGCGGGCGAGCTGCTGCGCATTCAGGCAGAGCGTTCCGCGAGCGAGGGCATCGCCTATCCGCAGGACACGCACTGGCAGAAGGAGTTTGAAGACGCGTTTCCATACACCGAGACGCCGGACCAGCTCAGCGCGCTGCGCGATCTGAAGGCGGACCAGATACGGGCACGGCCGATGGACCGACTGCTGTGCGGCGACGTGGGATTTGGCAAGACGGAGCTTGCGATCCGCGCGGCCTTCAAGGTGGCGGAATACGGCAAGCAGACGGCGGTGCTGGTGCCGACGACGGTGCTGGCGGAGCAGCACTATCGCACCTTTCGCGAGCGCATGGCGGATTATCCCTTCCAGGTGGAATGTCTGAACCGGTTCCGTTCGCCGCGGCAGCAGAAGCAGACCATCGCCGCTGCGCGCAAGGGGCAGATCGACGTCCTGATCGGCACCCACCGGCTGTTGTCGAAGGACGTGAACTTCGCGGACCTTGGCCTGGTCGTCGTGGACGAAGAGCAGCGCTTCGGCGTCGAGCACAAGGAGCGGCTCAAGAAGCTGCGCACGACCGTGGATGTACTGACGCTGACGGCCACGCCCATTCCCCGAACGCTGCACATGTCGATGATCGGGCTGCGCGACATCTCGAGCCTGTCGACGCCGCCGATGGACCGGCGGGCGATCTCGACGCGCGTCGTGCCGTGGAACGATCAGCTCATCCGCGAGGCGATCATCCGCGAGCTGAACCGCGACGGACAGGTGTATTTCGTGCACAACCGCGTGCGGACAATCGATGCGATTGCGGCAAAGCTGGCGGCGCTGGTGCCGGAGGCCCGGTTTGTGGTCGGGCACGGGCAGATGGGACGAGGGAAGGGAGCAAGGGATTCAGGGATTAAGGGATTGAGGGATTTACCCGTGGTGGGTACGCAGGATCGGGAGTCCCTCAGTCCCTCAATCCCTCAATCGCTTAATCCCTCTCCTCTGGAGGAGGTGATGCTGAAGTTCATTCGCCGCGAGGCGGACGTGCTGGTGTGCACGACGATCATCGAGGCGGGGCTGGACATCCCCAATGCCAACACCATCTTCATCGATCGGGCGGAACGATTCGGCCTTGCCGATCTGCATCAGCTTCGCGGTCGCGTGGGCCGTTACAAGCATCGGGCCTACTGCTATCTGATGCTCAGCCCGGACCGGCCGATGACCGACGCCGCGGCACGTCGGCTGAAGGCGATCGAGGAGTTCAGCGATCTGGGCGCCGGCTTTCGCATCGCGATGCGCGATCTGGAGATTCGCGGCGCGGGAAACATGCTTGGACCGGAACAGTCCGGGCAGATCGCCGCCGTGGGTTATGAACTCTACTGCCAGCTCCTCGAAAAGACGGTCAAGCGGATGCGCGGCGAGACCGGCGCCGCGACAGACGAGCGCGCGGCCGTCCATCTGGAGCTGGACGTCGAGGCGTACATCCCCAGCGCCTACATCCCTTCGGATCGCCAGCGGATGGAGTGCTATCGGCGCTTTTCGGCATGCCGCACGCCGGAGGATGTAGAGGAACTGACGCGCGATCTGCGCGATGCGTTCGGTCCCTATCCCTCGACGGTCGACACGCTCCTGTCACTGTCCGAGATTCGCGTGCGGGCGGCGAAGGCGGGCATTCACACCATCATCCGCAAGGAGCCGGACGTCATCTTCCGGTTCGATGGCGACGTGCGCAAGCTCGAGCCCTACTTCACCCGCGCCAGCGGCAAGGTCAGCCTGCCGGATGCAAAGACGCTTCACTGGCGGCTGCCCGATCATTACTTCCACGGCGAGACGCTGCTCACCATCCTGCGCAACCTGTTTCGCCAGGAATCGACCGAACTGGCCGAGCCCGGGGCGAAAGTGGAGCGGCCCCGGCCGGGCCAGTTGGCCGGCGGCTCCCCGGCGCGACCGGCTGCCGGCACGCGGCGCACCGGCCCGGCGACAGCGACGCCCAACGTCCTGCCCCGCGATGCACCGCCCCGCAAGCGCCGCAGGCCCCGTCGTACGCACGAGTGAATGGCCCCCTGCCGTCCCATAAAGGCCCGAGATGGGCATGCACCGTCGGCACGGCTAATTGCGCCAGGCCGGTCGGGTTGGCGCCAGATTCGCCGGTCCAGAAATCACGCCGGGTCCTGCGCCAGCCTATGATTGGATGAGAATCAGCGTTATCATGGACGTTGCATTCCGCAGCCTCACTCCACAACGGTGAGCCCGCCAAACGGGCCGCCCAAGTGCAGGTCGACGCCTCCGCGCCAGTCGCGTTTCGCCCGGATTTGGCTGACGGGCGCTGCGTGCATCGCGAACAGTGAGCCGTCGAAAGAGGTGATGCAATCGGCCGACGCCTGGGTGGGCACTCCGCCGGCCGATGGGAGGGACATTCCATCGCCGCAAGCGCGCGCTAAGCGCCCGTTCGTCCCGCCACTTTGGGACATGGGCCGGGCATTATTCGCGAAGGCGCTGGCACGTTGGAGGCATTCCCGCGCGAAAAGAAGCAGGCTTGCCAGTACCGCCGAGCAGGATCCGCGCTGGACCCAGAACGGCGAGCCGACGAAACGAACGCATAGGAAAACGGAAGGAGCACGCCGCATGGGTCGTCGCATCGGTCGCCACCCCAGCGCCTGTCTAATCGTCGTATGCACCGCCGCAGCAATTCTGGCGGTTTCCGCGGGCACGTCTCGTGGCGGCAGCCAGTCTACGCCAGCAAGTGACATCACTTCGCCAGCCGATGCGGGCGCAAGCCCGCTGAGGGGCACATCGCCGGCCGAACTGGTGAAACCACCTACAGGCACCGGCCTGCCGCGCGATCAGGTCTGGTATGGCGGCGGGCCCGCGCCGCGCGGGCCGGGCGGCGGCGTTTTGCTCTACGACAACGGCGCCCCGCTGGCGGACGTAAATGACCCGGCGTCGCAACTGAGCCTGGCGGCCGATGGCGCGGACGACCTCTGGCAATTCCGGGCGGCCTCGACCGACGACTTCTTCATCGAAGACTTCGTGAATCCGAACTCGGCGGCGCACATCACGTTGGTGCGGGCCCCGTTTGCGCTGTTCCCGGATTCGGAGAACGACAGCCCGCTCAGCCTGTGGACCGGCGGTGTGTACGTGGTGGTGTGGCCGAACAATCCGCTGCTCAATACGCCGCAGGGCCTGCCGCAGATCGATCCCACCAATCCGGCCGCGACGACGCCGGTCTTCGTCAACGCCGTGGACTTCGATCACGTCCCGCTCGGGCTTCTGACCGAGACGCTGGTCGACGATATCTGTCGCCCCTGCTACGTGCTGGAAATCCCGGTAGACCTGATTGTGGCCAAAAACACGCAGTACTGGCTTTCGATCATTCCACGGCATCCGGCGCCGCCACAGAGCTTCTGGTGCCTGTCCGACATGAACACCGGGTTCAACGGCCACTGGGGTTTCGAGCAACTGGGCATCGCCTTCTGGGAGGTGATTCCCGGCAACGTGGACCATCCGAACTGCCCCGATGCACCACCGGCCGGCACGGCGCTCGATCTGTCGTTCCAGCTTTTCGGCGGGAATGCGATCGACCGGATTGCCTGCTGCAACGAGGCGACCGGCGTGTGTCGCGATATCCTCGCGCCCGACGACTGCTTCCCGGAAGAGGTAGCCACATTCGGTACGCAGTGCCAGTTCATTCAGTGCGACGTGGTGAGCGGGGCCTGTTGCGACGATGTAACGGGTTTGTGCTCAAACGGCGTACTGGGCATCGACTGCCAGGGGCCGGATCAGCGCTTCGCCGCCGGACAGACGTGCGAACAGCTCGATCCGGTCTGCGGCACGACCGAGCTCGGCGCCTGCTGCCTGCCCTCGGGGGTGTGCAGCGAGCTGACGCCGGCGGAATGCTCGGACGTGGACGGCGACTGGACCGCGGGGACGTGCGAACTCACGCAGTGCCCGCCATCGAACGACGTGTGCGTTGATGCCACCGTCGTGACACAAGACGGCGTCTATTCGTTTTCGACGCTGGGGGCGACGACCGATGGCGATCCGGTGCCGCCGCCGTGCGCGACGCCGCAGCAGGACATCTGGTTCCGCTATATCGCCAACTGCGACGGCGTGCTGTTCCTGAGCACCTGCTTCCAGTCGCAGTTCGATTCGGTCATCGCGGTCTATGAGGGCTGCTTCTGCGATCAGAACCAGGGGCCGCTGGTCACGTGCAATAACGATGGTTGCAACCAGGGTGTCGGCAGCACCGCCACGCTGGCGGTGCAGGCCAACGCATGCTATCTCATCCGCGTCGGCGGCGTCGGGGCGGCGGCGGGCAGCGGCACGCTGACCATCGGCTGCGTGCCCGTCAATCTCGGCGCCTGCTGCATGGACGCGGGGGGCTGCGAGCTGACCGACAGCGCCGAATGCCTGAACCTGGGCGGCACGTTCCACAGCCAGCAGCCCTGCTCGCCGGCGGTGTGTCCCGCGCCGATTAACGACGATTGTGCCGCCGCCCTGCCGATCGGACCTGGAAGCCGCGCCTTTGACACCTCCAACGCCACGACCGACGGCCCCGCCGGGCCGCACGGCGGCGACTGCGGCACGATCGATCAGGACATCTGGTACGCGTTCACGGCAACGTGCGACGGCACACTGGTGGCGAGCCTGTGCGGACCGTCGGCCTTCGACAGCACGCTGGCCATCTACGAGGGCTGCGGCGTCTGCCCGCCGGCGGCCGGGCCGATTGGCTGCGACAACGACGGCTGCGGGCTGGCGGGCGGATCGGGCGAACTCAGCGTGCCGGCGTCGGCCGGACAGTGTTATCTGATCCGGGTCGGCGGCAACAACGGCGAATTCGGCCCCGGCGCCCTGTTCGTCGACTGCATCCCGGTCGGGCAGGGCGCGTGCTGCCACGACGATGGCACCTGCGACGTGGTGAGCGGGATTGATTGTTCCGCTGTCGGCGATCTCTTCTTCGCCGATCAACCCTGCACCGACGCCACCTGCCCCGAGCCGCCGCCCAACGACATGTGCGAGAACGCCTTCACCATCCTCGACGGCGTTACGCTGTTCAGCACCTTGCGGGCGACGACCGACGGGCCCGACGATTCCCCCGGCGGTCTGTGCAACGACGTGAACCAGGACATCTGGTATCGATACACGGCGACCTGCGATGGCGACGTCGTGGTCAGCCTGTGCCTGGACACCAGCTACGACGCCTCTCTCGCCCTCTACGACGGCTTCACCTGTCCGCCAGCCGGACTGCCGGTCGCCTGCGACGATGACGGCTGCGGGGCACTGGGCGGCCCCGGCCGGACACGCGTGGCGGCGACCATTGGCCAGCAGATCCTCATACGTGTCGGCGGGCCGGGGACGGCTGCCGGCAATGGCGCGATCATCGTCGGCTGCGTGCCGGCCAATCAGGGCGCATGCTGCACGACTTCCACGGATTGCCAACTCGCTGACGCTACGACGTGCGCCAGCGCCGGCGGCGAATTCTTTCTGGGCGAGTTGTGCGAGCCGCTGCCGTGTACGACCCTGATAAACGACGACTGTGCAGGCGCCTTTGAGATTTTTGCCGATCCCGTGCCCTTTGACACCACCGAGGCCACGACCGACGGCCCGCTCGATTCGCCCGGCGGCATCTGCACGAACGTGGACAACGACGTGTGGTTCCTCTACCAGGCGCCGTGCTCGGGCATTCTCAACGCCAGCCTGTGCAGCGCCACTGCCTTCGACGCGGCACTGGCCATCTACGATGCCTGTGGATGTCCCGCCAACAGCCCGCCGGTCGCCTGCGACAACGACGCCTGTGGCGGCCTGGGCAGTCCGGCCGAGGTGGAGCTGGCGGTCACGCAGGGGGCGTGCTACCTGATCCGCGTGGGCGGTCACGACGGGGCCAGGGGCAGTGGCACGATCACGATGACGTGTACGGCGGTCGATCTGTGCTGCCCCGGCGACGCAAACCTGGACAACGTGCTCGATGAGCTCGACGCCGCGGCACTGGTTCCGCTGCTGCTGAATCCGCCGCTTTCGGGCGAGCAGGGCTACTGCCAGGCAGATGTCAACGGAGACGACGCCGTCAACGGCGAAGACGTCGTGGCGTTCGTGGACCGATTGCTGAGCGGAGTCGAGTGCCCGCCCATCAACCAGCCGACCGGGGCATGTTGTTCCCTCGACGGCTCGTGCACCGTGGAGACGCAGCTCAACTGTCTCAATCTCGACGGCGCCTACTCGGGGAATGGCACGGGCTGCGATCCCAACGAGTGCCCGCAGCCGCAGGAACCGCCAGTCAACGACGCGTGTGTCAACGCCCTGCCCCTGACGTGCAATTCGGCGACGAGCGTGGACAACACCCTGGGCGAGACGGAGCCGGGCGATCCAAGCTTCGAGTGCGCCGCGGGCGGCGGCACCCAGGGGGCCGGCTCGGTGTGGTACACCTTCATCGCGACGGATACCAGCGCCCGCATCAGCACCTGCGGCAGCACCGGCTCCGTGACAAACACGCTCATCGCGGTGTACGAGGGCGGCTGCCCGGCAGACGGCCAGGCGCCGATTGCGTGCAGCGACGATCCCGGCGGCGCGTGCGGGCAACTGGCACAGGTGTGCGTCGACGGCCTGACCATCGACGAAGTCTACACCGTCGAGATCGCCTCCTTCGACAACCTGTCGCGCGGCAACATCAGCGTGGATTTGCGATGCCCGTGCCCGATCGGCGCGTGCTGCCTGCCGGATGGCAGTTGCAGCGAGACGCGCGAGGACGCCTGCCTGGAGGTCGGCGGCACCTACCATGGCGACAACGTGACGTGCACGCCGAACCCCTGTCCGCCGCCGCCGATCCTGAGCTGCTGCGCCGGCGATCTGGATGGCAATGGCGTGACCGACGATCTGGATGCCGATGGCTTCGTGGCGGCGATTCTCTCGCCGCCGCTTGCCGGCACGCCGCAATTCTGCCGGGCAGACATGAACCTGGACGGGACGCTGGACGGCAACGACGTTCAGCCGTTCACGGAAATCGCGTTGACGGGCAGCGAATGCACGCCCCCGGCGGCCGATGCATGCACGACGGCGCCGGCGATCGCCTGCGGCGAGCGCATGCTGATCGACAACACCCACGCGAGCGAGGCACTGGACGATCCGGCATTCTCGTGCCTGACGGGCGGGCCCGGTCCGGGAGTGGGCACGGTGTGGTTCAGCTTTGAAGCGACCAGCACCGAGGCCCATATCACGACGTGCGATTCATTGTCGCCGGTGGATGACACGCTGCTTGCCGTGTACAGCGGGGACTGCCCGCCGGCAGCGCTGACGGAGTTGGGCTGTAGCGACAACGGCCTCGAGTGTGCGGGGCGCGGCGAACTCTGCGTCACCGGTTTGACACCGGGCGTGACGTACTACATCCTGGCGGCGTCTGCCGACATCCAGAACCTGGGCTTCGTGTCGGTCGAATTGCAGTGCCAGTGCCCGACGCCGTAGCGAGTTGGCCGGCGGCAAGTGACACGCGGCGGCGGCGCCTCCATGAGCGCCGGCCGCATCGCCGGGGATGGCAGTTCACTTCGGCACGTGCAACGTCGCTCACGCGTCGTGCGGATCGGCACCCCGCGTCGCGAATGTCCATGATGTACCGAGGATAACTGCCTGCTGCGCCGGCATGCCGACGGCCGGGCTGCCGGCCTTGACGCATGCGGGCCGCGGGCCGATATTATGCCCATACAACCGCGCGCCGGCATAGCTCAGCGGTAGAGCACAGCTTTCGTAAAGCTGGGGTCCTGGGTTCAAATCCCAGTGCCGGCTGTTCCCACCTCCGATTCCGTTCACCGCGCACCAATCTTGCCTTGTGCCCCTGCTTCAAGCAGTGCTCGAGCGAGGAACCACTGCGCAAAGTACACGGGGGTGCCACGGCTTCCCGTTCTTCCCGTGCGACACTGCTTTAAGCGTGCTCGTACGAGGCGTCACCGCGTGAAGTACGCCGGTGCCACTGCTCGGTGAGCAGTGCAGAAGTTGAGTGGCCGTTCCCCGTGCGACACTGCTTTAAGCAGTGCCCGTGCGAGGCGTCACCGCGTGAAGTACGCCGGGGTGCCACTGCTCGGTGAGCAGTGCAGAAGTTGAGTGGCCGTTCCCGTGCGGCACCGCTTGAAGCAGTGGCACACAGGGCGAGCACATCTTCAACCTGTGCTCGGCCGACGTCCAACCGTCCTGCTCGACGCGAAAATTGCAAGATAGCTTACTTTGCGTGACATGACGAAAGGGGCAATCCTTCAACGCGGAGACGCATCATGCGCAGCATTCCAGCATTCGCGGTGGCAGCGGCGGTGTTGGCTACCGGCGGCCCGTCGCCGGCCATCGCCGCTGTCGGCGACGCAAACTGCGATTCGCTGCGTAATGGCCTCGACATCGCCCCGTTCGTACTGGCCATTCTCGATCCCGCGGGCTATCAGGCGGCCCATCCCGGTTGCCCGCCGGCCAACGCCGATCTCGACTGCGATCTGACGGTGGACGCGGAAGATGTTGCCCTGTTTGTCGAATGCATGGTGAGTGGCAACTGCGGCGACTGCGGCATGCAGATCGAGACCGTCACCGTGGGCAATCCCGGTAATCCCGGCGAAGCGCAGATCGACGGCATCTTCGGCGCCGTCGGCTACGTCTATGAGATGGGCAAATACGAAGTGACGTCCGGGCAGTACACCGCGTTTCTCAACGCGGTGGCAGCCGACGATCCACACGGTCTCTACAACGCGAACATGTGGGCGCACGAACACGGCTGCAAAATCGAGCGAACGGGCTCGCCCGGCAGCTACGCCTACAGCGTCGCGCCCGACAGGGCAAACCGCCCGGTCAACTTCGTGTCCTTCGGCGACGCGCTGCGATTTGCCAACTGGCTGCACAACGGCCAGCCGGCGGGGGCGCAGGAGCTGACCACCACCGAGGACGGCTCATACTTTGTCGAGGGCAAGACGTCGGACCACCAGCTGGAAGACGTGTTCCGCAACCCCGGCGCCACCTGGGTCGTGCCCTCCGAGGACGAATGGTACAAGGCCGCCTATCACGCCAACGACGGCGCAAGCGCGAACTACTTCAGTTATCCGATGGGCGTCGATTTCGGTGTCAGCAACGATCTGACAAAGCCCGATCCCGGCGGGCATGCCACGTACTTCCGCAATCCCAACGATTTCACGATCGGCGCGCCGTACTTTCGCACCGAAGTGGGAGCCCATGAGAACAGCGCCAGCCCCTATGGCGCGTTCGACATGGGCGGCAACGTCGTGGAGTTCAATGAGTCCATTCCGCTCTTCAACGGGCGCGGCGTGCGCGGCGGGTCCTATTCTCAGGGCAGCGACTCCATGGGTTCGTGGTCGCGGCCCATCGAGTTTCACTCGTCGGATGAGTTCAGCGACATCGGATTCCGCGTCGCGTTCATTCCGTAGATTTGACAGACTTTGGTCTTTTCCACTCGTCAATCCGGGAATTTTGCTATTGCCGCTTCGACTCACGTGGGGAGGATGTCGGCACGCGCGACGGGTCGGGCAGGCTGTGACGCAGATCCCATCAGTCGTCCGCGAAAAGCTCGCCCTTGCAGATCAGGTTGTGATCGTCGGTCAATACGACTTCTCCGCTCACCGTCGATTTCGAGCCAAACCGCCAGGTGGCGAGAATGAACATACCCTCATTGGTCGCTCGAAAGGTAACGTCTCCGCCCGCGTCGAAGCGAACAGAGGCAATACGACCGCCCCCCGGCTGAACCAGATTGGCGGCCGACGCCGTTTCCTCAGGAGCCATAATGTGCGCGGCCATGCTGGAGTCATTGAAGATATCCACGTCGACGACCGTCGGAAGCAGGCTGTCCAGATAGTCTAATTCTGAGCACGACGTCGTGAAGGCGACGCATGACGCAATGGCAAAGAAGTGGACGCAGCGTTTCGAGCACATCGTTTGAGACCCTTCATGAAAAATCAGAGGTGAATCGTTGCCGCCTGCGCCCAGGGCGATCCTGCGCGGCCCGGCTTCACATCTACTGAATCGCCGGTACCGATCTCACTCGGGCACGGGCACTTTTCCGGAAATTTTTCTCTTTCAAATCCCGCCGACGACGGATCGGCACCTCCTTGCACGGCGCGGCTCGGCCCTCGGTCCGCGACGCTGCAAGGTTCCTGAACGGCAGCAGTTATCGGTCAGGGCCTTCGTCCATTGGCTGCACGGCGCGCGACGCCTCCGAATCGGGAGCGCGCGGCCGGCTTCTGGCGTTTTATGTATGTGGCGGTTCCTCCAATGTTCGGCAGTCGGATGGGGACCGCAGTTTCGAAATGCGAAGTGAAACGACTGCCTGAATGCCCACGAGGTGCAAAAGATGCGTTCCAGCACGCTCAATCCAGGGAAATCGACCAAGCGCGCTGCGCGATTTGTGGCTTCATTCCTGTTGCTCATCACGACCACGATCGCCTGCGACCCGGCGACAGATGTACCCGGCATGCCCGATGCCGTTGAAACGTCGGGCACCTGGAACGATGTGGACGGCCTGACGCTTCGCGATGGCGGCGTGTCGCTCTTCGTGCCGCCGGACGTGACGCCGTCGAACGCCGACATCACGCTGCGGACAATCAGGGCCGACGAGGATCTGCCCGACGGCGTGGCGGCAGGCGATGGATTCGACGCGGGAGTGACGTTCGGCCCCGGGGGGACGACCTTCAGCGGGCCCGTCACCGTGACGGTGACGCTGTCGTCGTCGGCGGCGGTGAACACGCTGCCGGTATTGCTGCTCGATGAAACGAGCGGGAACTGGGTATGGTCGGGCGTGAACGCCAGCGTGGCGGAGGACGGCGTGACGGCGACATTCGAGATCACGCATTTTTCGTCGTACCGTCCGTGGAATCCGCCGCCGCCGGCGGGCGATCTGCCGATCGAGGATGGCGAGGTCATCGCGGGGACCGGGTTCTTCTCGGGCCAGCCGTTCAGCACGCTGCCCAATCCGCATGCCGCGACGGCGTCACTGGCGTACACGCCTTTCGGCGACATGTTCGGGCTGAGCCTGATCCAGGTGGAAGCGACGAACCCGATGACGGGCGATTTCATCACGCTGGCAGCAGGGCTGCACGCGTCGCAGGTGTTCGAGCTGGAGACGGCGCGCGTCGGGCTGGTGACGCCGGCCGGCGCGACGAGCGGGCCGAGTCTTTACGAAGACGGCGGGCCGCCGAAGGGCGTGAGCGGCATCATGTATCTGCGAAAGAGCTCGACGCAGTGGATGGTGGATGTGTTTTGCGCCTATGAAGGCGGCCTCTTCTTCGGCCAGGCGAGCGGCGATCTGTAAGCCGGGCGATAAACGAGCGCGCGCAGGCGGCGTGCGCCTCAGAATAATCCGGGAATCAGTCGCCAGCGTGTCTGGTCGGCGTAGTCCTGGTATCGCCGGTCGGCATTCAGCAGGCGTTCCTCCTCGTTGACGCGGAACACCTGGATCAGCGTGACGATCGCGAAGATCGCCAGGTTGTAAAAAGTGGTGTGGTTCACCACGTAACCGAAGTGACAGAGCAGAAACGCCAGCAGCAGGGGATGCCGTACGATGCGAAACAGACCGCGCCGCTGTATTCCGCAGACCGCCGTCCTGCCGCCGGCGTCACGATTGAGCGTCACGATGAGATAGATCGCCATGGCAAGGCCGGCGAGCTGTACTGCCGTACCGAGGAAGAAATCGGGCACGCCCAGGTTCGGGCGAAACATGAGAGGCATGACCGCGCCGCCCAGGCCGATCAGCCACGCGAACAGGGAAGTCCTGGCAAAGGGCACGGTAGAATCTCGCACGTAGAAGCGGATCTCCAGCACCGCCTTGGCCAGGATGAGCAGGAGGCTGATCCGAAACCAGTCGAACAGGGCCTCAAGCTGGGCCCATGCAAAGAGCACGCCGCAGATCACCAGCAGCGCGTTGAAGACGATCGTCAGGATGGACAGCAATCTTGGATTGGCATCGCTGCGCGCAAGCAGCGCAGCCGGTCTGAGGGCCGCCATGGGTCTTCCCCCCCTCGCGTTTGAATTTGAAATGTCAGATGCCGGGCCGATAAGCAGACCATGAAGCGGTGCTGCTTCACGCCTACTCTACGATATGGCCGGAGGTTACGGGTGCTTATTCGGTACAGGACCGAGAAGCAGTACTCGCGGCCTTCGCTTTTCGGCTATGTACCTGCGCCGACGGCGACGAACCTAGTTCGCGATGCGATCGAGATGTTCGAGGACGAGGTGGATGACCATCAGGTGCAGCTCCTGTACGTGAGCGCTGGTGCCGACATTCGGCGTGAAGGCGATGTCGCAGAGTGCCTGGGCCGGATTGCCGGGGCGGCCGAGGAGGCCGATGGTGTTGAGGCCCTTCTGGCGAGCGGCCTCGAGCGCACGGAGGATGTTGGGCGAGCGGCCGCTCGTTGAGAGTGCCACCAGCACGTCACCTTTGGCGCCCAGGGCCGCGACCTGGCGGGCGAAGATGGCCTCGAAACCGAAATCGTTGGCGATACAGGTGAGGGCGGTGGGATCGGCAGAGAGGCTGATGGCGGCCAGCGGTGCGCGGTCACGGGAGAAGCGGCCGATCATTTCTTCCGAAAGGTGAAGCGCTTCAGCGGCCGAGCCGCCGTTGCCGCAGGTCAGCACCTTGCGGCCGGCGGCCAGGGCGCGGGCGATTGCCTCGGCAATGGCAGCGACCGTGTCGGCGGACGCCGCGAGGGCATCGAGCATGTCGCGCCGGGCGGCAATGGACTGGCGGATGTCGTCGGCAAGGGCCATCGAGGTTCACCCGTGATACGTGCGTTCGCTTTCGCTACGAGCGGTCATCTTCCGGGCCATCGCGCGGGGCGTCAATGCGCTGGGGGTTTCGCGGCCTGGCGCCGACGCGATCCGGCGCGGGGTGTTTTGCGCAGGACGCCGCGCAGTACAGGGGACGCTGTCGAGGCCGGTTGCCGATCGAAGTTGATGGTTGCTGCGGGTTTCGCCGCTGAAAAGCAGCGGTAGTGATAGCGTTTGCCAGGGCTTCGCACTGCTGACACGGATGTGGCACCGCCCCCCGTTCATGACAGTCGTGCCTGGCCATTCTACGGCGTCTCCGCTGATCGCGGAGCATTCCTGCCTTGCGGGCTCGCCGGCCAGACTGTCTGGGGTCGGTTTCGCTTCCGCAAACTGGTGAGAAAACGAATTCAGGCGGAGATATCGAGATGCGGTTGCCCGGTGTCGTCGAAGGTCAGACCATCGGCGCGGTTGTCGGGCTCAGCCGCGTCGTCTGTCGTGTCGTCGGGCTCTGCATCCTGCCGGCCCTGACCGCCGGCCCCCATCGTATCGGGGTGAACCTGGGTGTCGTCGGTGTCAGTCTGCTCGATTTCGATGACGTCGTCCGCGCCACTGCCGGTGAGGGCGCGCGTCGCATCCTTGCGTTCGTTGTCGATGCGATCGCGGTCGCGCGACTGAATCTCCTGCGCAACGCCTGATTGAAGGACGGAGCCGATCACATTGGGCGGTATGGCGGACATGGCTTTACTGAAGTTTACCGCACGATTCGGAACCCGGTTCAACGTTCGCGGACGTTACGCCGCCGGAAATCCACCAGCGCCAGGCCGCTGCGTTATGTGCGAAACTCCCGGTCGCGCTGCTTGAGCTGAAATCGCAGCCGCTCCACGATGGCCGAGTGCATCTGGCTGACGCGGCTTTCCGACAGGTCCAGCGTCGCGCCGATCTCCTTCATCGTCATCTCTTCATAGTAGTAAAGCACCAGGATCAGACGCTCGGTATCGGTCAGACCCTGCTGGATGAGCCGCTTGAGATCGCCCTTCTGAATTTCGATCACGGGATTCTGGGCGCGCTCGTCCTTGAGCATCTCGATTTCAGACAGATCGCGCGACGCATCGGTCGAGTAGGCCTTGCGGGAGAGGGACGTCATCGTGACGGCCAGGCCGTCGCGGCTGATGCGTTTGAATTCGTCGGGCGCGACGCCGATGCGGGCGGCGACTTCGCGTTCGCTGGGCATCCGGCCGAGTTCGCTCTGGAGTTCCTTGGTGGCGGCCTGAATCTTCTGCGAGCGGTTGCGCACCAGGCGCGGCACCCAGTCCATGGAGCGCAGCTCGTCGAGAATGGCGCCGCGCACGCGCGGCGAGCAGTAGGTCTCAAACTTCACGCCGCGATCGAGATCGAAGGCCTCGATGGCGTCGATGAGGCCGAACATGCCCGCGGAGACGAGATCGTCGACGTCGACCTCGGTCGGCAGCTTGGTGTGTATGCGCTCGGCATTGAAGCGGACGATTGGCAGGTAATGCTCGATGAGGAGGTTTCGAAGCTCCTGCGTGGGGTCCTTTTTGAACTTCTTCCAGACTCTGGTGATGTCCACGTCCGTCGCCAGCATGCGGGCGGCTCCTGTCGGCGTTGGGGCGAGTCTTCGTCTGCAAACGTCGCGGGGTCCTGCGCGACGGCGTGTTCAGCGGGTGGCGACGGGGGCGAGCCCCGCGACGCCAATCGAGGGAGAGCAGAGCCCTGCTTTGTCGGCGGCGACGCAGGACTCCGCCCTGCGGATCCGATGGCAAAGCAGGGCTTTGCCCTCCGGGTTTATCGAGAAACCTGTTACGCGGCGCGGGCGGCATTCTGCTGCCGCTGGTCCGGCACCCGCCCGGCTTCCTGATCCTTATCGTCGTTTGTCCGCGCGGCTGCGTTTTCGCGCACGACGCGGGCGGCAATCACGCCGGCAATGGCACCGAGGACGAATCCCATGGCCAGCCCGCCCAGGGCGCGGGCGAGGACCGATTCGGGCGGATTGCCCACCGCCAGGCCGCGCAGAATCATGGCACTGAAGAACAACAGTCCGCAGGTTGAGCCGTACAGTTCTGCCACGCCTCTGTCACTACTCCGTCGAATCGCCAAAGCCGCGCCATGTGTACCGGGTATTCCGATCTGCGCCGCGGCCGGGGCCCGAGGCATTTTCGGTCCTCGTGCTTATGATCGGCATCGGCGAAGAGTGCGGTTTGGTTCAGTCAAAAATGCCGAGGACGCGGCGGAAGAAACCGGGGCGGGCCGGCAGGCTGCCGGGAGCGGATAGAATCCGCGTTGCCAGTGCTGCCACACCGGCCGCCGCCGGGCAGCGCGGAAACGCCTCGACCAGCGGGCGGCGCCGCAGCACCGCCTCGACGACGTGGTGGTCGCGCGGAATGTGCCCGAAACACTCCACCGGCGTGCCGAGAAAACGCGCGGCGACGGCGGCGAGACGTTCCGCCGTGCGGCGGGCATCGGCGTCGGAGGCGGCCATGTTGACGACGAGGGCCGGCTCCGGCCGCGCCGGGCCGCGGCAGAGCAGCTTCACCAGGGCATAGGCATCGGTGAGCGCGGTCGGTTCCGGCGTCGTCGCGACCAGTGCCACGTCGGCGGCCTCGACGAATCCGAGTACATTCCGCGATACGCCGGCGCCGCAGTCGATGAGCAACAGGTCGTGCTCGCGCTCGAGCCGGGCGAAGCCGTCGATCAGCCGGGCACGCTGAAGATCGCCCAGATCGGCCAGCGATGCCACGCCCGAGACGCCGGGAACCACGCGGAGATTGGGCCGCACGGGAATCGCGACTTCTTCGATGGTGCGGCGGCCGTCGGCGACGTGGGCCAGATCGCACAAGGGCTTCATGTTGAGCATGACATCGACGTTGGCGGTGCCCAGATCGGCGTCGATGAGGGCCACGCGGCGGCCGCGGCGGGCGAGAACGAGGGCAAGATTCAACGCGATGCTGGTCTTGCCGACGCCGCCCTTGCCGCTGGCAATGGCGTAAATGCCGGCGCGACGGGGCGCGGGAGCGGGCACAGGCGCCGGCACGGCCGCGGCGGGGACGCAGGGCGTCGCCCGCTCGGTCATCAGTTGCCGCAGGGCCGATGCCTGGTCGTGCAATGTTGCTGACGCGTTCAATGCTTTGCTCCGCCGGCCGCCTGGTTCCGCGCAGTATCGTGCAGCGCCGGCGAACGGCGGCGCTCGCCAAGAATCAGTCGTGCAACTCGACTGGCACTGCCAATGGCGATGTCGTCCGGCACGCCCTGTCCGTGCGTCACATAGGACAGCCGCATGTTGACACTCTTGAGCACGTTGAGCATGACGCCGAGCCCCACCGCTTCGTCCAGCTTGGTGAAGATGAGGTGCCGCGCGCCGGCGGCGCCAAAACGCTCGACGGCCTCCCGCAGCGTCTCTTCGCCGGCCGTCGTCGACAGTACGAGATGGACCTGGTCGGGTTCGGCGGCCGCGAGGAATTCGTTCAGCTCGGCAATGCGCAGTTCGTCGCGCTGGCTGCGGCCCGCCGTATCGATCAGCACCAGGTCCACGTCGTGCAGGCGGGCAACCGCCGCCCGCATCTCGTCGGGCGTGAGGACCGACACCAGCGGCACCTTCAAAATCTGGGCATAAGTGCGAAGCTGCTCGACGGCGGCGATGCGGTAGGAATCGATCGTAATCAACGCGATCTTCTTGTGCTCGCGAAGCTTCATGTTGGCCGCCAGCTTGGCGATGGTGGTCGTCTTGCCGACGCCGGTCGGACCGACGAGCGCAACGACCGTGGGGCCGTCGGTCTTCAGTTCGAGCGGCGCGGCGGGCGGCAGCATCGATGCAAGGGCGAGCTGCAATTCGGCATCGATTCGTTCGGCGACCTGCGGGTCTTCGGCGCGCAGGCGGCCGGCGGCATCCCAGCACTCGACGCCCGCTTCGCTCAGCTGCCGGAGCGCGTGCTGCAAGAGCTGGATGGCCAGCTCATGCTCGACGTGGCACGACACCAGTCGCGTGTAGTGCTCGATCAGTTCCGCAGGCGCCTCCGGATGCCTGGCATGCTCGACGCTGCGGAGCACATCCTGAACCATCGCGCGGAGTTCCATCATTTCGGCGCGGAGATCGTCCGTCACCATGGTGCCCGCGGACGCGGGCGCTGGCGAAGCAATGGCCGCCCCGCCGGCTGCCGCACGATACGACGCGCCGCGGTTTGCCTCGCTTCGCGGGTCTTGCGCCCCGGCCCCTCGCGATTCGCGATATTGCATTGGTGCGACGGGACGGTCGGCGATGCGTGACGGTCGGTCGGCCTGATGCGGCGGCGCTGGTGAAGCGGCATCGCGATGGGCACGGCGGAAGGCGATGACGCCCTCGTCGGCCGTGGCCGTTATTTCCACGTAGTTTCGTGCCCCCAGCCCCAGCACGCCGCCGCGCCGCAGCGTGCGGGTGTGCAGGATGACCGCATCGCGGCCAAGCTCCCGCTTGACGCGGGCGAGGGCATCGGACATGGACTTAGCCTGGAATGTTTTCAGGTTCATCGCTGATGGTCACCATTCCATGAGTCCGCACGTTCATTCCGCGGACGATTTCGTTGAAACCGAGCACCGCCACCGCCGGCAGCGCCGTCTCGATAATGCGTCGCATGTATTGCCGCACCTGGGGTGAGGCGAGGATCGCCGGCTGGCGGCCGCCGGACCTTGCCGCGGCGCGATCGATCTCGGATCGCGCCGCCTGAACGATCTTTCCGGCGGCGGCCGGCGGCAACGTGAGATAGGAGCCGCGATCGCCGCGCTCGGTGTGGGCGTTGATGAGATCTTCCACCGCCGGATCGAGGGTGACGGCATGAATGATCCCATCGCCGTCGGCATGCTGCTCGCAGATGGTCCGCGCAAGTGCATTGCGCACATATTCCGCGAGAATTTCCGGGTCCTTGGTGCGCGGGGCCCAGTCGCCCAGCGTCTCCAGAATGGTGGCCAGATCGCGAACCGGCACGCGCTCCCGCAGCAACTGCGACATCACGGCCTGCACTTCACCCGCCTTCATCACGTCGGGGATGATCTCTTCCACCAGGCGCGGGCTCGTCTCCTTCAGGTGGTCGACCAGCCGCCCCACGTCTTCGCGGGTGAGCAGCTCGGACGCATAGGTGCGGATCAGCTCCGTCAGGTGCGTCGAAAGTACGCTGGTCGGCTCGACCACGGTGTAGTTACGATGCTCGGCGATGGAGCGCTCGGACTCGCCGATCCACAACGCCGGCAACCCGAATGCCGGCTCGCGCGTCTCGATGCCGGTAATGGGCTCGTTGACGGCGCCGGAATCGATGGCGAGCAGGTAGCCCGGCATCAGCTCGCCCTTCGCGATCGTCGCCCCGCGGAGCTTCACGACGTACTGGTTGGGCTCGAGCCGGACGTTGTCGCGAATGCGGATAGGCGGAACGATGATGCCCATGTCCCCGGCGATCTGCTTGCGAATGTTGTAAATGCGATCGAGCAGATCGCCGCCCTGCTTCTTGTCCACCAGCTTGATCAGGCCATAACCGACTTCGAGTTGAAGCACATCGACAGTCAGGTGTGATTCGATCTTCTCGGGCTCGCGGGCGCGGGCGGTCTTCGCCTGTTCGGCGGCACGTTCCTTCTTTCGGGTGCTGCCGAACAGCATGTAGCCGATGCTGCCGACGGAGACGGCGATGAGTGCGAGCGGCGTCTTGGGCAGCGGCGTCATCATGAGCACGAGCAGGAATCCGCCGGCGAGGATCAGGGCGATGGGCCGGGAGGAGAGCTGCCCCAGCAGTTCCTCGCCCATGTTCGATTTGGCCGTGGAGCGCGTGACGATCATGCCGGCGGCGATCGACACCAGGAAGGCGGGAATTTGTGTCACCAGACCGTCACCGATGGTGAGCTTGGTGAATACGTCGAGGCAGTTCAACAGCGGCAGGCCCTTCTCGACCATGCCCACGTAGATGCCGCCGAAAATGTTGATGAGCGTGATCACGACGCCGGCAATGGCGTCGCCGCGGACGAACTTGCTGGCACCGTCCATCGCGCCGTAGAAGTCCGCCTCCTTGGTGATGTTCTCGCGGCGGCGCCGGGCCTCGGCCTCGTCGATGAGCCCGGCGGACAGGTCGGCGTCGATGGCCATCTGCTTGCCCGGCATGGCGTCCAGCGTGAAGCGGGCGGCCACTTCGGCGATGCGCGTTGCGCCCTTGGTGATGACCACGAACTGGATGACCGTGATGATGAGGAAGATGATGACGCCGACGGCAAGTGAACCGGAGGCGACGAACGCGGAGAATTCCTCGATCACGTGTCCGGCGGCGGCGGTAGTGCCGTCCGCATTCGTCAGGATCAGCCGGGTGGTGGCGGTGTTGAGCACCAGCCGCAGCAGCGTCAGCGAAAGGAGCAGCGACGGGAACGACGTAAACTCCAGCGGACCATTCATGTACATCACGGTCAGCAGCACGACGGCGCTGAGCGTGACGTTGGCGACCAGAAGCACATCGAGCACGCCCGTCGGCAGCGGCACGAGAATCACAAACACCAGCGACATCGCCAGTATGGGAAAGGCGATGCCGCGATGCTCGTGGAGGAGGTTCATCGCGCGGGCGAGGGAAGTGTTTGCAGTTGTTGCCGTTGCCGTTGCCAGGGTCTGTCAAGCCTCCATGCCTGTCAAAATTCGCTGCACCACTCTCAGAGCAGTGCCTTCCGGGTGCCACTGCTCTGTGAGCAGTGCCAGAAGTGAATACTTGTCATGCCGCCGACACGTTCCTTCTCCTGCCGCGGCCGCTGAGCTGGTACACGTACGCCAGGATCTCCGCGATCGCCTTGTAAAACTGTTCCGGCACTTCCCTGCCGACGTCCACCGTCGCGTACAGCGCGCGGGCCAGCGGCTTGCGCTCCACGATCGGGATGCCGTGCAGCGCGGCGATCTCGCGAATCTTTTTTGCCAGATAATCTGCCCCCTTGGCGACCACCTTCGGCGCGGCCATGCTGGTCGAGTCATACTTGATGGCAATGGCCAGTTCGGTCGGATTGGTGACCACCACGTCTGCCGTGGGCACGGCACTGCGTATCCGCTGCATGGCGGCCGCAAACTGCATCTTGCGGCGGCGCTGGCGAATGATCGGATCGCCCTCCATCCTGCGCAGCTCTTCCTTGACTTCCTGCCGCGTCATGCGGAGGTCGCGTTCGTGCTTGTATCGCTGCCAGGCAAAATCGAGCACGGCCAGCAGCAGCAGCACGAGGGCCAGCTTCAGCCCCACTTCGTAGAGCACTGTCGCCAGCACGACGATCAGCCGCCACGGGTCGACGGCCATCGCAAGCATGATGTCGCTCGAGCGATCGTGCAGCTCGTGCCACGCCACGATGAGCACGAGCGACAGTTTCAGCAGGTTGATGCCAAGCTGCACGAGGGTGCGGGTGTTGAAAAGCCGCTTGACGCCGTTGATGGGATTGAGCTTGTCGAGCTTCGGCATCAGCGGCTGCGTGGTGAACAGAAAGCCGACCTGCACGATGCCCGAGAGCGCCGAGATGAGCATCAACACACCCATCAGCGGACCGATCGCATAAAGCAGGGCCAGTCCCGCGGCAGCGATGACGCGCGCGACGTCGGCGGCGGCCCGTGCATCGGGATCGCAGGCGGCCAGGCTTTCCCGCATCAGGCGTACCAGCTCCGTCGTCATGTGCGGTCCGAACATCCGCAGCGTCAAGAGGCCGCCCAACAGCAGCAGCGCGGCACTGAGATCGGTGCTGCGCGCGACCTGCCCTTTCTCGCGCGCCTCCTGGCGGCGGCGCGGCGTCGCGGCTTCCGTCCGTTCGCCTGCATCATCCGCCATGCGCGCCCCCCTTCGTCAACGACTGAAAAAACGCCCCCGTCTTGTCGAGCCCGCGCAAAATGGCTTCGCCAAGTGCGCCTTCCGACGCGGCGACGGTCATCGCAATCATGAACAATGCGACGGCAACCTTGATGCCGAAGCCGACCGACAGGATGTTGAGCTGCGGCATCGTCTTGGTGAGAAATCCCATGACCAGGGATGAGAGCAGGAGCGCAAGGACGGCGGGACCGGCCAGCCGCAGGGCGAGATCGAAGGTGTCGTCGAGTACTTCGAGGGTGAATTCGACCAGGGTGCCGTTGAATTGCGTCATCAGCGGCGGCGCATCGCGGAAGCTCTCCATCAGCACGCTCATCAGCGCCAGATGGCCGCGCAGTGCCAGGAAGACGGCAGTCGCGGTGAAGAACCATATTTCGTCCAGCACCGTGGCCTCGGAGTCGAACACGGGATTGAACACTTCGCCCAGGGCCATGCCCGACTGGTGGCTGACGAGCTTGCCTGCGATCTGCGCCCCGAAGAAGGCGACGCCGGCCCCGAAGCCCAGGACCTCGCCGATGAGGAATTCGCCGGCCATCCCCGCGGCCGCCTGCCCCAGCGTCATCTCGGCGGGCAGGTGCGGCATGGCGCCCGGAAAAGCGGCCAGCGAGATCGCGAAAATGATCAGGGCCTTGAGCTGCACCGGTATCTGCGAGCTGGAGAACATGGGCACCGCGATGAACACGCCGGCCACGCGGGCGAGGACCAGCGCGAAGGCGGGCAGCAGCATTTCAAACCGTAGCAATTCAAACGGCATCGACCGGCATTCCTCAAACAACGGTGCATCGCGTGCGTCGCGGTCCAGGTCGCATTGGTGCGACAGCCGGGTGGTGGACAGCCGGCGCTTCGCCGTCAGCCACCGGCGGTCCAGAGCTTCTGCGTGTACTCGACCAGCCGCGCCGTAATCCACGGCAGAAAGAGCGCCGCGGCCACCGCCATGCCCACGATCTTGGGCACGAACGTCAGCGTCTGCTCCTGAAGCTGAGTGACCGCCTGCACGATGCTGATCATCAATCCAACGACCAGGCCAATGGCCATGATCGGTCCGGCCAGAATCAGCGCGATCATCAGGG